>CAZMOK010000068.1:0-6925 GCA_964567785.1 uncultured Bacteroidales bacterium
AGTCATCCGATGAATAAAAAAGCCCGCCGGAAAATCGACGGGCTTTCAAACAGCGTGTTATTCAAATAGCTATTCTCCTATTGATCCCACCAAACACGATCCATAATTGTAACACCTGAGGGTACGTTACTATTATAGGTAAGTTCGTCAGTAGAATAGGGGAATCTTCTTGGAAAATCATTTTCAAATCCATTCGGATTGGGAGGGATTTCCATGATGTTGTCGGTCCTCCTGAAATCGTTATAGACTTCTGACTGGTAGCAGAGCGATATGTACTTCTGTGTGATGATCTCTTTCTTGAGGTCTTCACCGGAAAGTGTGCTGAGCCACTGCTGTTCGTATCCGTCTATATAGTCCTGGTTGAATACGCCATACTTATTGAGAGATTCCTCCAGGGCCATCAGCAACGTTTCTTTAACAGTTGCTTCATCAACACCTGTTTCATACTGGCATTCGGCCATGATAAGTAGCATCTCCATATAAGTGGCAAAATAGGTGGGTGCTGTGGCACCTGCAATAGCCGGGCCGGGAACTGAAGCATCGGCATTGGCGCTACCGGCTGCAGAGCCGGTGTATTCACCGTTTGCGTCGGGAGATACGAATACCGGGAGCCTTGGATCCTGGCGGGCTTTCAGCATTTCGACGAAGAATTCACCCATCCTAACGTCTCCCCTGTCGCGCATGAACTGGTAGAGAGGGTTGGCTTCGGTGTTGGCAGTCCCGTATTCGAACTGCATGTCTTCGTCGGCCGACTGGATGGCATTTTCAAGATAACCCATGGCATCTGAATAAGCAGTGCCCGGATTCACCTTCGAGAGGTGCAGTGCAGCTTTAGCCATATAGGCATAACCTGCTTTGATCCACATTTGAGCATCTCCGCCATAGAAAAAGTCACCATCAAGAGGTGTCGGACTTTCATCGGTCTGACCCAATTCATTTACACCTTCTTCGAGAAGTGTCATGATGGTTTCATAGATCTGCTGTTGTGACTCAAAAGCCGGGGCAATGTTTTCATCGCCCTGGAAAGCTTCCGTATAGGGGATATCACCCCACACATCTGTCGTTTGCATAAGTGCAATTGCCATCATTATCTTGCCTGCTCCACTGAAGTGGAGAGCAACAGGGTCTGAGGCATTTGCCTGGTCGATGAGGGTTTTAATGTCCATCATCGAACCTGCATAATTGGAATTCCAGAGGTTGTTAACATCACTTGAGCGGAGCTGGTAGTTTGCTTCTGCAAGCGACTGCCTGATCACTCCGTCGAGTTGCTGCATCCAGATGGCCTGTGTGCGGACCAGATCGTTACCTCCAACAGCATTGAAGGCCATACGGGCCTGGATTGCAGGCATGAGCGTAGCCAGTGAAACTTCTGCGGGGTTATCCGGGTCAATGTTTATTTCCGGATCGATCCATTCTTCGCATGAACCCAGCAAAAGTACTGTCAGGATAAGGATTCCTGTATATTTAATGAATCTTTTCATAATCTTCATTGTTTTTTAATTTTTCAAATACTATTGCTTAAAAACCTGCCCTTAGTCCTACAATATAACTTTTTGTACCAGGCATGTTGAAGTAGTCCATACCCTGGGCATTGCTGTTGCCAAGCAGGTTGGTTTCGGGGTCAACACCTGTGTAATCGGTAAAGAGCAAGAGGTTCTTTCCGGTGAAATAGATTGACAGGTTCTTGAAGAAACCGTTTTCTCCAATAACACCTGATCCAAACTCATAGGAAAGTGTAAGCTCACGCAGCCTGAACCAGCTTGTTTCCTCAATGAACTGAACTGTAGGTCCGGTAAAGCCGCTACCTTCACCCAGGAGGTGCCAGTTAACGTCTCTGACAACTTCTATGTCGTTGGCCTCACCTGTTGATTCCTTAACACCTTCAAATACATAAAGGTCTTCGGGATTTCTCCATACCTGGTCGCCGTGTACACCGAAGTAGTACATAGCTCCCTTGGTACCGTTCCACATCTGGCCGCCGCTCTTCCAGTCGAAGAGGAAGCTCAGCATGAGGCCTTTGAAGCGGAATGTGTTGGTGATACCCATTGTGAAGTCAGGATCAACCTTACCCAGGGAAACCATCCTTTCATAGTCACCCATCGGGAAACCGTAGCCTGAACTTTCCGGGTCATCGTTGATCAACACGTTACCATTTTCATCCCTCATCCAGTCGAATCCGTAGATGCTCCTGTAGGGTTCACCTGCAACGGCGCGGATCTGCGGGTCAACAAAACCGCCGAGGAATACATCTTCTATGTTTTCGGCCAGTTTATCAACGGTATTATCGATACTTGTGAAGTTCACCATGATGTCCCAGGAGAAGTCCTGAGTCTTGACAGGAGTTCCGTAAGCTATGATTTCCCATCCCTTGTTGGTCATCTCGGCAGCATTCAGGAAAAGATCTGTAAAACCACTGGATGCAGCAATGGCCACGGGGAGAAGGAGGTCTTTGGCATTGGTATTGAAGTAGGAAACATCAATACCCAACCTGTTATTGAAGAACTTCAGTTCAGCACCTACCTCAAAAATGGTTGAGGTTTCAGGCAGGAGGTCAGCGTTACCTTGCAAGTTGCTGAGTGTAAAACCGGCTTTCCCGAGAAGCGGGAATTCAAGGCCGAGCGGAAGGACCCAACCGTCGCTTGGGAATGCCTGGGTAAAGTAGGTTGCTGTATTATAGGGATCGGTGTCATTAGCAGTCTGCGCCCATGAAGCACGGATCTTACCAAAGCCAAGAACCGGATTATCCTTAAGCCCAGGCAGTTCTGTAAATATAAAGCTGGCATTGACTGAAGGATAGAAGAATGAATTGTTCCCTTCCGGCAGTGTGGTCGACCAGTCGTTACGTCCTGTGACATTCAGGAAGAGCATGCTTTTGAAGTCAAGCCCCAGGTCGAAGAACAAGCCGGCCCTTCTTATCCTGGTTGTTGCTTCCCCGGCCGAGATGGTCGAAGTGTTGCTCAGGTTATAGAAGTTAGGCAGTTCCAGCCCGTTGGCAGTCGCAAATGTACGTGAACCATATTGTTCGTATATGTTGTGACCCAGTGTCAGGTTAAGCCTGAAATCTTCTGACAGCTCCCTGTCGAAATTGATCAGGAGGTCGGAGTTGAAGTCCCTGCTCTGGAACTGGTCAACATAAACCTGCCCGGTTGGAAACGCCCTTGAACCGATAGCAAAGTGATCCTTTGCAAGACGGCTGTACATGTCGGTACCGACACGCCATGTAACGGAGATCCAGTCTGTTGGCAGGTAGTTAAATGCTACGTTACCAATTACACGCTTCACTTTATCCTGGTAAAGGTTTTCGTTCACTGTCCAGTAAGGGTTGTCATATCCGCCGCCCGAACGGTAGTTCCTCTGGCTGCCATCAGCAAATTTCCATCCGGCTGAGTTGTCGAACGTGGGAGGAGTACGCAACAGTCCGAGCATTACACCCGAAACGTTGGAACCCTGCTGAATCCTGTCGCCGCCGGATTCAATGTAGTTTGCCTGGCCTGAAACCGTGATCTTCTTCGAGATCTTTGTTTCTCCTTTGATCAGTGCGGTAAGCCTCTGGAAATTATTGTTAGGAACGATACCGTTCTGGTTCATATACGATGCCGAAGCATAGAAGTTCGAAATATCACTTCCGCCTGAGAAGCTGATATTCGTGTTGGAAGTAACACCGGTGCGGAAGAAATCATAATGATCGTAGGTGTTGACTTCTCCAAGCTCGGGGTTATAGTAAGGTGAATTTTTACTGACAAGAGCACCATCCACATCGAACCCCGGGTTGGTCCATACTTCCGGGTCTTTTGAATAGCCCATGGTGTCAATCCACGGACCCCAGGAAAGAGCAGAACCGGATGCCCAGCTGCCGAATCCCTGTGCATATTGCTTTTGCAGGTCGGGCCTCTGGCTGATCTGGTCGAACCCTACCGATTGGGAGAAGTTCACGTTGACTCTCTTGCCCGGTGTGGCTTTACCTTTTTTCGTGGTAATGATAATGGCACCGTTGGTGGCCCTCAAACCGTAAAGTGTTGTAGCGGCCCCGCCCTTAAGTACTGATACCGATTCGATATCTTCAGGGTTAAGGTCGATGGCGCGGTTTGAACGGGCAACACCGGCGACGTCGTCCGTGAAGCCATCATTGGCCACACTGGTCGAGTTGTCGATGGGCACACCGTCAACCACGAAGAGCGGCTGGTTGTTACCGATAATTGATGTGGCGCCACGGATCTGAACGTAAGTTCCGGCCCCTGCGGAACCTGATGAATTGGTAACCTGAACACCGGCCACACGGCCGTTAAGTGAATTGATCAACTGGGTGTTCTGAGCCCTGTTGAGCTCTTCGCCACCCACATCCTGAACGGAATAACCGAGGGCTTTTTTCTCCCTGGAAATACCGATCGCCGTAACCACCACTTCGTCCAGACCCAGTATGTCGGGATCAAGGGCTACGTCGACTACAGTTCTCCCGTCAATAGTAACCTCTTTCGAGATCATACCAACGAAAGAGAAAATCAACTCGTTATACCCCTCAGGTACTTGCAGCATGTACTTTCCTTCAACGTCTGTAACCGTTCCAACGGTAGTCCCCTGGACAACTACAGACACTCCGGGAAGTTTTGTGCCATCAGAGGCGTCAGTGACTGTACCCCTGACTTCCAGCTGCGCAAATGCAGCTTGCATTCCAGCGAAAATCAAGAATGCAAGGAGGATCGTAAATTTTCTCATAGAACAAATTTTTTGTTAATAACTAAATGAATTTCGCTTCTTAATGCAATAATAAAATAAAAAGTCATGTATAGCAAGATTATCTTAACATTTAATTAACACAATGTTAACAGGTATTCCAGTATAAGTTATTAGGAGTCAGAAACTTTATGAGTGGGAAGAAGGTGAATTCCCGGTTTTAGAGGAAAGTAATTTAGAATGAGTTCCAATTAGCCTTACGGGAACAAGGAATAAAAGGCAAAGCAGCAGTACAATTGCAGAGGTGTACCAGTCGGGTTCAGGCCTGATGAGAAAATAGATGATCATCAATATATTCCCGGCATAGAAAAGATAGGCCCCGCCCATCCTTGCACGCATTAAAAGAACTACGCCTGCGATTATCAGTATCAGCACTCCGGCGCCTGTTATATTTATTATAAGGTACTCATGACCGGTTTCAAGATAGGGAATGTGAAAACCGGTGTCAGGATTGCCTATCCATTTTGAATAGACCACCAGTGTAACGGCAAAGAAGAGGTTAAGACCATAAAAGACCAGGCTGAAGATATACAACAGCCTGATCCCGTAGGAAGTTATTTTTTTCCTGATTAGTTTTCTGTCCATCAGATAGGCAAAGCTGAAGACCAAAGGTAATAAATAAGGTCTTTTGCCTAACCAAGGCTGCCGGTTACTTTTTCCACCTCCTCGAGCACTTCGCAGCTTTTAACAAGCTCTTTCATTTTGTTGTGATCGGGGTAGAGCGGCCTGTCGACGTCGAGGAAATCAACGTATTTCCTCACTGTTTCATGTGCTTTGGTCACGCCCCTGCCAAATTTGTAATCCCTGAAATCAAGCGCCTGAGCCGCGGCCATCATCTCTATGCCCAGCACACCGTAGGCATTGTCGAGTATCTGGAAGTTTTTCAGCGCCACGTTCATTCCCATGGAAACAAAGTCTTCCTGGTCGGCTGCTGCAGGTATCGACTGAATAGAGGCCGGCGCCGAAAGGATACGCTGCTCCACTATCTGCATATCGGCTGTGTATTGGCTCAACATAAGGCCTGAAAACATTCCTGCGCCTTTTGTGAGGAATGCGGGCAACCCTACGCTGAGAGCAGGATTGTTGAGCCTGTTCATACGCCGCTCCGATAGAACACTTATCATGGTGACGGCTGCCCCGGCCATGTCCATTGGCAAGGCCACCGGGGTGCCCTGGAAGTTAGCACCAGAAATCTGCAGGTCTTCATCGGGGAAGAACACAGGGTTGTCGCCTACACCGTTGAGCTCGATCTCAACCTGCGACCTGGCCCATTTCAGAGAGTCATGTGCTGAGCCTATTACTTGTGGGGTCGATCTCATTGAATAGGCATCCTGTACCTTGCATTTGATCCTTCCTTCTTTGAGGTCGCCTCCCTCAATAAGCTTGTTAATGGCGCCGGCGCTTCTGATGGCGCCGGGAAATCCCCTTGCTTCGTGAAGTTTTGAAGTGTAGGGCCTCATGTTTGCCTTCAGTGCCTCGAGCGACATGGCAGCGGTGATTTCCGCCTGCTTGAGCCACCGCTCAGTGTCGTAAATGAAAATGGCGCTCATAGCCGTAAGGACATTCGAGCCGTTGATAACGGCAAGCCCGTCCCTGGCCTGAAGACCGGGTACTTTAATACCTGCTTTTTCAAATGCAACGGTACCCTCGTATAATTCACCTTTATAATAAGCTTTTCCTTCACCAAGCATTAACAATGCTATCTGTGACATCGGTGCCAGGTCGCCGCAGGCTCCCACCGAACCCTTCTGGCAAACATGCGGGGTTACCCCCCTGTTCAGCATTTCCACCAGTGTCTGTGTGATCTCGAGCCTGACACCCGAATTACCGTGGGCATGGACGTTGATCCTGCCGAGCATGGAACCCCTTACCCATTCCTCGGGCATGGGATCGCCTATCCCTGCTGCGTGATTATAGATAAGGTATTTCTGAAAATCCTTGACCTGTTCATCAGTGAGAACCACTTCCGAAAACTCGCCTATTCCCGTGTTCACACCGTACATGATCTCACGTGCTTCTATCTTTCTCTCAAGCATGGCACGGCATTTATTGATCCGGTCCACGGCATCCGGATGGAGCTCCACTTTTTCGCCGTGACGGGCTACGTTAACAACATCTTCAATGGTAAGTCCTGAGCCTTTAACTATATATGTCATGGTAAATAGTAAATAATGAATAATTAATAATTAATAAT
>CAZMOK010000068.1:7025-14539 GCA_964567785.1 uncultured Bacteroidales bacterium
AATAATTAATAATTAATAATGCTTTGATTCTTAGTGATATAAGATAAAAGCCAGAATTCTTAAATCTTAAATCTTACATCGAACAGGGCTGTTCTGTTGATCTTTATCTTGAAGCTGAGTTGCCAGTTCCACATAATAATTATCCAAATCAGTTTGGAGGTGTAAAGATATGAAAAAGGATTTTGTTGTGAATAAATTAACAGTTATTTTTGCATGTTCCGACCTTAGAATCTATGGACAAAAATTTCAACACACCGGAAAAGCTGCACGACTTCCTTCAGGAAACAGATGCTGTGCTGGTATATTTTTACAGCGATAACTGCACCCCGTGCATTCAATTAAGACCAAAGGTGAGTGAACTTATCGAAAATGATTTTCCTGAAATGAAATTGCTGCTGATAAATGCGGAAGAGTACCGCGATATTGCTGCCACATACATGGCATTTTCTTATCCGGTACTCATTCTCTTCTTCGAAGGAAAAGAATTCAACCGTTTCAGCAAGCATGTGTCTGTAGCTGAGCTAAAATCGACAATTGGCAGGGTTTACGGCATTTATTACGGCTGATGGATCAGCTTTTCGAGGATGAATTCCGAAAGGTCATCTGACTTCACTTTATCCTGCTCGCCCGTTTGCATATTCTTCACCGTGAGAAATCCTTTTTTTATTTCCTCACTTCCGGCCATTACCACAAAGGGGATATTTTTCTGATCGGCATATTTCATTTGTTTTTTGAGCTTTGCAGGATCGGGATAAAGTTCTGCTTTCACCCCCTTCAAACGAAGGTTCGTCGACTTCTGAAGCGCAAATTTTTCCTCTTCGTCGCCGAAATTGATCAGCAGCACTTCCGTTGAGACTGCAGAACCTTCAGGAAAGAGTCCGAGGTTGTTCATCACGTCATAAATGCGGTCGGCGCCGAAAGAGATGCCCACCCCCGATACATCCGGAAGGCCGAAGATCCCGGTGAGGTCATCATACCTGCCGCCGCCGCAAATGCTGCCGATCTTCATGTCGCTGGCATTCACCTCTATTATGCTGCCCGTATAGTAATTGAGCCCCCTGGCAAGTGTAAGGTCAAGCTCACACAATCCCTCTTTTCCAATCTCCTTCAGGTACCGGTGGATGGCCAGGAATTGCTCAACGCCCTTCATTCCCGTGTCCGAGCTTTTCAGTTTGTCTGAAAGGAATTTCAGCCTCTGTTCAAGGTCTCCCTTAAATTCCAGGAAAGGCTGCAACTTTTCAATGCCTTCCGGGGAAATGCCCTTTTCTTTCAATTCCTTTATAACACCATCGGCGCCTATCTTTTCGAGCTTGTCGATAGCCACAGTAATGTCAGTAAACTTCCCGGATTCGCCCATGTATTCGGCTATGCCGCTGAGTATCTTACGGTTGTTGAGCCGGATGCCTACATTGATGTTCAGCCTCTTGAACACCTCTTCTATGATGAGGATGAGTTCCACTTCATTGAGGAGTGAATCACTGCCGATCACGTCCACATCGCACTGGTAAAATTCACGGTACCTGCCCTTCTGGGGCTTGTCGGCCCTCCAAACAGGCTGTACCTGGTACCTTTTGAACGGGAAAGTCAGGTCGTTCCTGTTCTGTACCACAAAACGCGCAAAAGGCACGGTAAGGTCATACCTGAGCCCCTTTTCGCTTATGCTTCCGGTAACCTCGCTCAGTTTTTTTTCGAGGAAGTCTTTTTCTTTGACCTTGCCGAGAAAATCGCCCGAATTCAGTATCTTGAAAAGCAGGCGGTCACCCTCTTCTCCGTACTTTCCAAGCAAGGTAGTGAGGTTTTCCATGGCAGGGGTTTCTATGGGCATATACCCATAGATCTCAAAAACTTCCCTGATGGTGTTGAATATGAAATTCCTGCGGTACATCTCGGCAGGAGTGAAATCCCTTGTCCCTTTCGGTATCGATGGTTTTGTTTTGATCATTTTTTTTTTGCTGTTGGCTGTTATCTGCTGGCTGATAGCTCTTTTGGCCCTCCCCGAAGAGAAGGTTACGAGTTTGCAAAGTTAAGATAAGTTATTGTTTTGGTTGATATTGAGAATGGACGGTACATATTCAACCGGCATTGGTGGTCACTATTGCTGCCTGCTGCTTGCAACACTCTGTATTTCGGTTAACTTTGCCTGATATTTATGAGGATACTTCAGCTTGCCAACAAGATGCCCTATCCGCCGAAAGACGGTGGATCCATAGCTACCTTCAGCCTTACCTGTGCTTTCAGGGACCTTGGGCACGATGTTACCTTGCTGGCAATGAACACCTCCAAACATTATTTTCCGCCTGATGAGATCCCTGCCGAAACGATCAGAGGGATCAGGGTGCTGACAGAATACCTGGATACAAGGATCAAACCGGTTGATCTCATCCTTAATTTCCTTTTCAAAAAATTCCCGTATAATGCACAGCGGTTCGTAAGCCGGAAATACGAGGAAAGGCTGTCAGCACTTCTCAGCGAGGAAAGTTTTGATGTGGTCCAGCTTGAGGGGCTCTATCTCGCCCCTTATATAAAAGCCATAAGGAAATACAGCCAGGTACCTCTTGCCATGCGTGCCCATAATGTTGAGCATGAAATATGGGAAAGGACCGTGAAGCAGCAGTCAGGGCTCAAAAACCTGTATTTAAAAGATCTCGCAAAGCGGATAAAGAAGATGGAACTTCACTATCTTAATGAACCGGATATGGTTGTCCCGATCACCGAACGCGATGCCCGGAGGTTCAAAGAACTGGGCTGTGACCTTACCATGAAGGTTATCCCTACAGGTATTGATTCCTCGAAACTGGTACCGGCTCCGGAAAATGTGGAATTCCCGTCAGTGTTCCATATTGGCGCCCTGGACTGGATGCCGAACCGGGAAGGTCTGCTGTGGTTCCTGAGGGAGGTATGGCCGTTGGTTTTCAGGCAAAACCCGGGTACAAATTTTTACATTGCCGGAAGGAACGCACCACTGTTCATTTCCCAGATCGACCAGCCGGGTGTGGTATTTTTGGGAGAAGTGGAAGATGCTTACTCTTTCATGAATGAAAAGGCAATAATGGTGGTCCCCTTGCTTTCGGGCAGCGGGATGCGCATCAAGATCATCGAGGGCATGGCGCTGGGCAAGGCCATAGTCAGTACTTCGATCGGCGCCGAAGGCATACCTGTAACCTCCGGGGAAAATATCATCATTGCAAATGATAAGGGTCAATTTGTGGATGAACTCAATGGTTTGCTAAAAGAAGAGAAGCAATGTGCTGAAATGGGGAAGAAGGCTGTTTCATTTATTAAGAAAAACTTTGATAATTTAGCCATCGCATCTTCTTTGCTCAAATTCTATCAAGATCAGACCGGATGACAATAGAGATCTTATTCTGGCTTTCAGTACTGCTGCTCTTTCACACCTATGTAATCTATCCTGTTATATTGAGTGTTCTTTCGGTAACAGGTAAGAAAGACAGAATTACCTATTCCGGCGACGAAGACCTTCCTGTGGTCTCGGTCATCATTTCAGCTTTCAATGAGGAGGATGTTATCGCGGAAAAGATCGAAAGTATTTACGATACCGGTTACCCATACGATAAATTGGAGGTGCTTGTAGGATCAGATGCATCCGACGACCGCACCGTAGAGATACTCAATGAGCTTGCCGGTTCACACTCCTCTTTAAAGGTTTTCGATTTCAAAGAAAGAAGGGGTAAGGGCAACGTGGTGAACGACCTGGTTGAAAATGCAAGCGGTTCGATCCTTGTGCTCACAGATGCAAATGTGATGTTCGACAAGGATACTCTGTTCCGGATGATCAGGCATTTCAAGGATAAAAGGATCGGGCTCGTAGATACCAATATGGTGAACAGGGGAATGACTGATGAGGGGATCTCTTACCAGGAAAAAGCCTATATCTCGAGGGAAGTGAAGATCAAGAATAACGAAGGCCGGCTCTGGGGCGCCATGATGGGCCCCTTCGGAGGTTGCTATGCCATCAGGAAGGAAGACTTCCCTGGTGTGCCTCCTAATTTCCTTGTCGACGATTTCTACATCAACATGAAGATCTTCGAAAAAGGGAAACTGGCTGTGAACGACATCGATGCCAGGGTTTACGAAGACCTGCCCGATAAACTTTCGGTGGAATTCAGGAGAAAAGTCAGGATCGGTACCGGAAACTGGCAGAACCTCAGGACATTCCGCAAGCTGCTTTTTTCCTCCAGGTATGGTTTTGCTTTCTGGTCGCACAAAGTGATCAGGTGGATAGGGCCCTTTCTTATGATCGTAGCGCTTGCCACGAATGTATTCCTTGTTTTCACGAACGATTTCTATTTCATTCCGCTGGCTTTTCAATTACTGTTGATGCTGATCCCATTCCTTGATTCAGTCCTGAAGAGGATCAGGATCCATGTAAGGCCCTTCAGGCTGGTAACCCACTTTTATTTCATGAACATGGCCCTGCTGTTGGGATGTTTCCGGTCGATGGGAACGATAAGTTCAGGGGTCTGGGAACGAACTTCAAGGGATTAGTCGCTTATACTCTCTTTCCGGTGCTTTTTCTTTCTTAATAATTTATGTAACCTGAACCTGCCGAACAGTTTACTCCAGATCTCACGGTCCATGATAGGTGCATCAGTGGTAGCCTTGTAGGTAAGATAGATGCCCATGGGAAGCAATACGACTGAAGACAGCCACATGCCAAAAGCCACGTCCATGGCGCCCTGTTTGGCCGATTTTTCACCTATCATTGAAATAATATGGTATAAAACAAAGAACAGCACCGAAACTACAACAGGAAGTCCTAGGCCTCCTTTTCTTATTATAGCTCCCAGCGGTGCTCCAATAAAGAAGAGGATCAGGCATGCAAAGGAGAGGGTGAATTTCTGGTGCCAAACAACCTTATGCTTATTGATGTACCTTTGTTTGTCTTGGTATTCAGCCAGGTAGAAGCCTATCGTTTTTCTGAGATTCCTGGCCGAACCCAGCGCATTGCCGATTATCCTCTTCTTTCCGCTTGTCTCAAAATCCGGAAGAACTTCAGTTGATACTTCCAGGGTGTCGTAACCTTCCCCGGCATTGAACTGGGCAAGGTAAAAGTTGAAATTCCTGATGAAATTCTCGGCGAGGTTGGATTTTCTTTCTTCCAGCGCCTTCTGGAGGGAATCGATCGAGAAGTTAAGCTGGTCAATGTTCAGCATCTGGTAATTGTTCTTGAACAATTCCTCATCAGTCCTCTTAAGGCTGAATTCCGACAGGTCGAAGATCCTGACCTGCTCCCTGAACTCTGTGCGCTGAAAAGGCCTTTTGGTGCGGTAATCCTTCTGGTCGGTCTGGTCCTCGTAATTATACCCGTTATACAACGAGAAAATAAGGTACTGTCCGTCTGCGGCAGGCTCCATCAGCCCCGAGTCGGCCACGGTGATGTTGGTATTGCCCCTTTTGTCGGTATGGTCCCATATCTTCACATCATAGATGGTCTTGCCGTCGCTGTCTTTCCGGCCCACCTTTATCACGAAGTTGTCCATATCGTTGTAGAAAACACCTTCTTTTATGTTCACAGCCAGTTTTTTCTTTCTTACATCGTAGAGCAGCGACTTGAACTTAAGGTTGGTGACAGGGAGGACGTTATTTGAAAAATAGAAGGCAAAAAGGCTGAGGATGAACGACATGATGACAAGCGGCTTCATTATTTTCCGCAGCGACACCCCTGCAGATTTCATGGCAACCAGCTCATAATGCTCACCCAGGTTGCCGAAGCACATGATGGAGGAGAGCAGTATTGCAAGTGGAAGTGCCAGCGGAACGAAGGTGGAGGAGGCGTAGAACAACAATTCAGCGATAACGTACCATTCGAGGCCTTTCCCCACCAGGTCGTCGATGTATTTCCAGAGGAACTGCATGAGAAGGATGAACATGGCGATGAAGAACGTCATGATGAGCGGTCCGATATACGATTTTGTCACCAGCCAGTAGATCCTTTTCATGGTAAGGCAAAGTTAGTTGAATATTTAACGCACTGGCAGCGGGAAATTGTCTGCGGAAGAGAATTAGTCGGCAGTCAAGTCAGTCAGGTCAGTCGAGTCAGTCAGGTCAGTCGAGTCAGTCAGGTCAGTCGAGTCAGTCAGGTCAGTCGAGTCAGTCAGGTCAGTCGTCAGGACCCACAAAAATTAAACACTCAACACTCAACACTCAACACTGATCACTCAACCCTCCGGCATCACTTTCTCCGCTTTCTGCTCTTCTGCATCGTCATTGAACAGTTTTCGGAATGTAACGTGTTTTTTGCCGGGTTTGGCATTCATGGCCTCCAGCAACGACATCATGCGCGGGTTGAAGTCACCTACCCACGAGATCTCTATCTCTTTAATATATTTCCGTTTTTGGAGGACGGGCTCCCGCAGGTGCCAGAAAATGGCTGACTCAATTCCTGATTTCTGGAATTTAGGCGACACTCCCAGTATGGTGATCCGGGTGCGGTCCATCTTTTTCTGCTTCTTGAGATAGAGAAACCGCAGTTTGTTGATGAAATTCAGCTTGCCGTTAAAATATTTGAATATCTGGTTCACATCTGGGAACATCACCAGCAACCCGATGGGTTCACCTTCGTAATAAGCAAACCAGATATATTCATCCTCAAGGATCGGCTTTGCCGTTTCGAACTGCCTCATGATGGTCTGCCGGTCGATGGGGGAGAAGTGCTCGTGGTTCACCCAGGCTTCATTGTATATCTTGATAATGTCACCGGCATATTTCTCTACCTCGCTGCTTTTAAAATGCTCGAAGGAATAACCCGGTTTTTTCATTACCCATTCGGCAATTTTCCAGAACCTTTCAGGGAAAGGCTTTGAAAGATCGAGATGTTTGGTGGTTTGTTCAAAGAAAGGCTTGAAACCGTATGCCTCGAAGAGGTCGCGGTAATAAGGGAAGTTATAGTTCACTCCGAAGGCCTGCTGTGTAAAGCCTTCAACCAGCAATCCCCAGTAAGTGTCGTTTTCACCGAAATTGACCGGCCCGTCCATGGCTTCCATGCCTTTGTCTTCAAGCCATTTTTTTCCGGTGTCGAACAGTTTGAAAGCCGACTTTTTATCGTTAATGCATTCAAAAAACCCGATCCCGCCCGTTGGCTGCGTGTAATTGTTTGCCTTTTCCTCGTTGTAAAAAGCCGCGATGCGTCCGATGAGCCGGCCATCATCATCTTTTAAGAACCACCTTGTGGCATCCCCTTTATTGAAATAATTGTTTTTTTCGGGGTTGAAGATCGATCTGATCTCATCATCGAGCGGGCAGACCCAGTTCGGGTCGTATTTATACAGTTCCCTGGGCACATCGAGGAAGATCTTCTCGGTTTTCCTGTCGTTTACTGCTGTCAATTTCATCCTGAAACAATTCTGAATGGGCAAAAGTAATAAAATATGGGGTGTTCGTGTTACGGGTTACGGGTTGCGGGTTGCGGGTTACGAGTTGCGGGTTACGGGTTACGGGTTACGGGTTGCGGGTTAACTCAGAACTCAGAACTTACTGCCGATCCCGATATCGCT
>CAZMOK010000069.1:0-13764 GCA_964567785.1 uncultured Bacteroidales bacterium
AGATGTCTTCCAGATGTCTTCCAGATGTCTTCCAGATGTCTTCCGGATGACATCTCTTATTTCACGAGCACTATATATTCCCAGGGGCCCAGTTTGCGGCTGAAGTCAGGTGCAACTTCAATGCTATTTGCCGAGAACAATTCCGTGTAGGCTCCAGAGTGATCCCCTGTTTCGATGATTATGTCATGCTCACCTGGAGAAAGGTTCAGGACAGAAAGAACCTTGTCTGCTCCGTTCTGCCTTACAAAAGCTACCACTGACGAAGGGGCGTCTGTATTGAGGAACTTCAGGTTGCCGCCGTATTCACCATTCCAAAGGGCAGTATTTTTACTTTTAAGGTCAAGAAGGGTTTCATAAAAATCCTGGTATTCAAAATTGCCCCATTCAATATCATCCTTTTCAAAAAACTCGAGCCGTTTGTCCATAGCAGCTTCCTGCCCGCTGTAGATCAGAGGCATCCCGGGGAGGGTTACTGAAAGCACTGCAAAGGTTTTGGCACCGTCGCCCATTCTTTCAAAAACAGTTCCGTTCCAGGAGTTTTCATCGTGGTTGGAGGTGAAGATCATCCTGTAGGCATCATCAGGGAAAAGAGTGTCCTGCTTTATGTGGTAATCATTTAGTGTATCGGCCGGAGCCTTTCCCTGGGCGATCATGTTCATCAAATGATGCAGTTCCCAGGCATAGGTCATGTCAAAGCCCACTTCGTGGTGTTCCGGCACTTCCGATTCAGCGAGCATGAAAACGGGTTTCAACTCCCTGAGCTGGCTTATGGCATTATCCCAGAAATCCAACGGTACTTCCCCGGCCACATCACACCGGTAGCCATCTATGCCGGCTTCAGCTACCCAGAACTTCAGGGCATCGGTCATAGCCATCCGCATTTCGGGATTGTCGTAATTGAGATCTGCAACATCGGTCCAGTCGTATGGAGCAATGAAATTCCCCTCTTCATCTTTCGTGTACCATTCGGGATGCTCTTCAATCCACCGGTTATCCCAGGCCGTATGGTTTGCGACCCAATCGAGGATAATCTTCATGTCAAGTTCGTGTATCTCATTAACAAGCGCCTTGAAATCCTCCATATCACCAAATTCCGGGTTAACGGCTTTATAATCCTTCACCGAATAGTAGCTACCCATTGTACCCTTTCTTTTTTCAACCCCTATTGGATGAACAGGCATCAGCCAGAGGATGTCAACGCCCATTTCCTTTAACCTGGGGAGGTGCTCGCTGAATGCCTCAAAAGTACCCTCAGGAGTGTATTGCCTGATATTTACTTCATAAATGTTGGCATTTTTTGACCATTCAGGGTGAGCCGGTTCCTCTTCCCGGACTTTCTCTTTAGGTTCAGGACCTGCGCAGGAAAATAAAATACTGATCAGGGCAATTCCCAATATCGATAATAACAGGTATGATTTCCTTGTGATGAACTTGTACATTGATTCCATTTTTCGTTTTTTATTTTTTAGAAAGTGAATTATTTACCTGATGTTATTATTTCGAAAGAATATGGGGGTAAAGTGACATTCAGTGTGCCATCATTGAGCTCATATTTGTGGCCAAAATGCCCTTCTGTCTTTTTCATTTCCAGGGCAACTGGCAATACCACCTCAACTTCGATTTCGCTTCCGTTATTGTTAAGCACCACCAGGGTTTCTTTATCAAAGTACTTCCTTGCATAGCTGAATACCCCGTTTTGCTCATGCACAATGATAAAATCCCCATACACGAGCTCGAGGTTCTGCCTCCTGAGCTTTGCTAAATAGGCTGTTGTTTCGCGGGTTTCCAGCTCCTCTGCATTCAAGCCGGTGAAACGCATCATTCTTCGGTTATCAGGATCATTTCCTCCGGGCATCCCTATTTCATCGCCATAATAGATCACAGGTATGCCCGGAACAGTCATATTGAAGGCTATGAGCAACCTTAATTTATTGTAACCTGACGGATCACCAACACCAATATCCCTTGTCCAGCCGGCCAGTTTGGCATCCTCGCCGAATTTCAGGTCGCCCCCGGCATATGAAACAAACCTGCCACGGTCCTGGTTACCGGTGATATTACCCATAAGATGATGATAGCCGTAGTAATCGAAACTCTGCATCAGCCTGTCTTTCAGGATAGTAAAATCAACATCCCCCACGGCTATGGTTGCCAGTGTTGCGTCGTATACATTAAAATCGAACTGCGCATCGAGCATCCCCGAGCCAAGGTAACCGGATATCAGTCCCGGACTGCCATAGGTTTCGCCAATCTGGTATAGTTTCCTGTTTTCTTTTTCTATCACATTTTCTTTTAATTTCTTTGTAAGGGTCCTCCAGAACTTCAGAGGAATGTGCTTAGTGGCATCGTGCCTGAAACCGTCCATGCCATAAGTCTCTATCCAGTAAACTGCCGAATCGGAGAGCATTTCCGTCACTTCCGTGATCTCAAGGTTCAGGGTGGGCAGGAATGTGTCAAACCATGTAGTAAGCCGGTATTCATCCCATTTCTGGGTATTCAGTGAACCGTCGGGAAGGTAGAGGTCTGTCTTCCATTCAGGGTTCTTCTTGATTACAGGATGTTCTTCATGAACGTGGTTTGCAACAAAGTCGAGCAGAAAATTCATGTTGTTGGCATGGGTGGCATCCACCAGGGCCTGAAGATCTTCGGAAGAACCGAAGCGGTAATCCACCTGTGTAAAAGAGACGGGCCAGTAACCGTGGTACCCTGAGAACTTTGATTCCGGTTCGGGCCAGAAACCATAGGCGCCTTCAACATTCTGCACAACAGGTGAGATCCATATTGTATTCACGCCAAGGTCGCTAAAATAACCTTCTCCAACCTTTTGCAGTACCCCCTGAATATCACCCCCGTGGTAATCGGCAGGAGGCAACACTTCGGGAATATTGAGAGGGTAATCATTAGTTGTATCGGCATTATAGAACCGGTCGACAAAAACATTGTAGATAATTGCAGAATGAAAATCGGTTCTTTGAAGATTGCCCGGCTCATCAAGCACTTTCCCGAATTCAAGGGGAATCAGTATGTCGTTCGACAGACCGGAGCTATTATATGCCCAAACCCTGATATATGATCTCTTTACTTTTTCCGACTGACCGGGTATGGTGATCTCGATCTCTCCAACATCGTCAAGCTCAGCCATCTCGCTGTTCAGTCGATAATTTTGCCAGAAGGCTATCACCACATCTGCAGCATTTTCCACTTCAATTTCGATTTCCTTCCTGTTTTTTTCGTCAGAATAGATAAAGGGTGTTTCAGCACCTTTCTCCTCCCCAACTATGAGCACTGAATTGAATCCTCCCGCATTGTTACTTATAGAATCTGGGTTTGAAGGGTCAAGTTGCTGTATGCCATCCAGTACAACCTGGTACTGGTACCTGCCCCTGTCGAGATAGAGGGTTATCTTCCACAAGCCTTCCTTTTCGGTAAGCTGAGTCCTGACATCTGTCCAGCCGTTGAACTCTCCGGCCAGGCCTACGGTTTTATAATCCTTTCCCTCCGGATCGAATACAAACTCATATTTCATCTTTTTCGATTTCATCACCGGAACTGAAAATTTCCCTCTGGAAGTATAGACTTCCATCACATCAATAGGTGCAAAATCAGCAGGCTGCCGGTAAAATACCCTTGATTTATCTTTCCCGGTTTCAATTTTCTCCCCTGCTATAAAAACCGAATCAATTAAAGAGGGGGTAGTTAGGTAATCTGAGAGATAGATCTCAGTTTTTCCTGGTTCAAGCTTAACTGGAGTGGCTAATCCCACAATGGGCAACTGCTCCGGAAAGGTTTGCATTTTCTTTTCTCCACAGGAAAAAAGAAAAGCAACAATAATAAAAGGTAAGAATTTCTTCATATGAAAAGAATTTGACCGGGCATAAAAGACCAGAAGAAAAACCCGGGACTATCACAGACAACAGGCAAATATACTAAAGAAGATTTATTTTTTCATAATCAGGATGTCATCTGGAAGACATCTGGAAGACATCTGGAAGACTACTCAAGGTCAAAGATCAAAACACTCTTCGCCCCTATCGTTAAAACCCCCTCCAGCGGTTTCTCCTCACCGTTCATAACATTCTTCATTACAGAATACTGTCCGGTAATCTCTTCATAATCACTTAGTTCTGCTTCGCGGGAATCCAATTCATTGTTGTTCATCACAACCATCACTGCATCTTCATCATTATAACGGAAGTACACATAAAGTCCGTCATCAGGGATGAAATGCATTAAATCCCCTGAATGGATCACCTCTTTGGTCTTCCTCCAGTTGATCAGCATTTTCAGGTACTGGAAAGCCTCTTCCTGACCCACTGTCCTCCCTTCTGAAACGAAAGCATTTACAGTATCGCCAGGCCAACCCCCGGGGAAATCCTCCCTGATATACCCGTGGCCTTCACTCTCCTCACCGGTCATAAGGATCTCCGTTCCGTAGTAGATCATGGGGATGCCCCTTGTTGTATATAGAAAAGCCATACCCATCTTCCATTTATCAAGGTCTTCATGCACCAGGGTAAAATACCTTGACAGATCATGATTATCAGTAAAAACGACCGTACTCATCGCATCACTGTAGAGGTAATCCTGGGTAAGTGTGTAATAAAGCCTCGCAAGCCCTTCAGTCCAGCTATCCTCTTCATTGAAAGCGTCCGCCAGGGCATAATGCATCGGAAAATCAGTAACTGTGTTCAGATGAGTATTGTAACCGAATCTTTCCATGGTATCGCGCAGAAAATATGCCGTATGGGCTTCCTTCTGCAACCATGCCTCCCCCAGTATCCTGAAATTGGGATATTCAGCATCCATCCTCATAACATACCTTTTCATAAAATCTGCATAGGAATAGGGATAGGTATCCATCCTGATTCCATCGAGCCCGGCATATTCAACCCACCAGATACTGTTTTGTACCAGATAATTTGCAAGGAATGGGTTGTGTTGGTTCATATCTGGCATGGTCTTGTCGAACCAGCCCCGTAGCATCCTTTTCTTATCAGCCTCGGAAGCATATGGGTCCATTATTGTTTCCCCACGGTAGTTCGACGGGGTATATTCAGGAAACTGGTGTACCCAGTCTTCCGCCGGAAGATCTTTGATCCACCAGTGATTACTTCCGCAGTGGTTGAAAACCTGGTCCATGATCACTTTTATACCCCTGTTGTGGCATTCTTCAACGAGTTCCACGTAATCTTCATTGCTGCCGAACCGGGGATCAACCCGGTAAAAGTCAGTAATTGCATACCCGTGATAGGAATATGCTTCCATATTATTCTCCAGCAACGGATTAATCCACAATGCAGACACTCCAAAATCTTTAAGGTAATCAAGCCTTTCCCTGATGCCTTCAATATCGCCCCCATGCCGTCCACTGGGATTCGTCCTGTCAACTTTCTCAAGCATCTCCGGGTGATTGTCGTTAGCGGGGTCACCGTTGGCAAACCTGTCGGGCATAAGCAGGTAGATAACATCCGAATTATCAAAGCTCTCCCTTTCCGCCGAACCTTCTTTTCTTGGCTTCAGCTCGTACCTTAGTGTTTGCACCACCTCCCGCTGATACTCGAAAGTAATGTCGAAATAATGAGATTGTCGTTTGTCCGAAAGTCCTTCTGTTACAATCTCAAGGTCGATGAACAGATAATTGGGATTCTCAATTGTATGGACATTCTTAAGTTTTACCAGGGGATTGTTAATGAGGACGTTCAACTCTGAAAGCTCATTACCGTAAACAAGAAGCTGGAGCTGAGGTTCAGCCATATTTTTCCACCAGAAAGGCGGTTCTATTCTATCAATCCTTTCCTGTGAAAAACTAAGGGAATACAGAAAGATCCCGGTCAGAAATAAAAGGAGTTGCTTGTACATATCTGTTTGAATTTGAATATTCAGGAGCAGGCAAAGATAATTCTTTTAGAGTTGAGATCTAATTGTTGAGTGCTGAGTACTTAGTATTTAGATTTTTGAGCAAGGTGGCCGGCAACCGGAACGGGATAATGGACCGGGCTTTATCGATTGATCCTTTCCACTATCTCTATTGCCCTGCCTACATAGAGCTGGCAGTTCTTATGAGGGTCGGAAGGATCGGGGAACTGGTTCTTGAGAAAACTGCACTCGAGTGAACCAAATTCCTTTTCAAAACGGACTAAAAACTCCATAGTTTTCTCCCTGAGGATGAGTTTATTCCTGTAATCACTATTTGAGGATGCGCCATATTTCAGCCCCAGGGCCATTAGGGCACCACTTACTGCACCGCAGGTCCTGCCGCTGTCGACAATGCCGCCACCAAAGTTACCTGCGATCCGCATGGCCTGTTCCACGCTGATATCCGAACCCTCGGCCAAAGCAGAAAATACCGACTGTGCGCAATTATATCCTTGTGTAAACCTTTCTGTTCCGATCTTTGATCTGTTCATTGTTTCTTTAGTATTAAGGATTGGTAAAGATACGGGTAATCATCGGGTCACTTTTGTTTTATTTGTATTTTTGGTCAGAACAGATAAGTCAAGAGCTGTATCTGATAATTAATTCATTTAACAGTTATTTAATGAGTTCTGAAAGCATTTCAAGCATTCGGTCTTTGTGGAAAGCCATTTATGGCGAAAAAAGACAATCATTACTTGATTCTTTTATAGATGAACTGCAACAAGAAAAAACTTCATTCAACTTACCCTCACTTGGCCCGGGCTGGTACAAGGATGCTATTGTATATTCCCTTTATGTTGACCTGTTCAAGGACGACTTCCACGGACTGGAATCGAGGCTGGATTACCTTGCTGAACTGGGGGTAAGCTGCCTCTGGTTACTACCTATTCTGAAGTCCCCCATGAGAGATGCCGGCTTCGATATCAGTGACTACAGGAAGATCAGGCATGACTTGTTGTCATTGCCTGAAAATTTCACGATCGGTGAGCAGGACAAAATATTCAATGGTTTTTTGGAGAAGGCCCACGAAAAAGGGATCAAACTGATCTTCGATATTGCCATAAACCATACTTCTGACGAACACCACTGGTTCAGGGAATCCAGAAAATCAAAGGACAATCCTTTTCGTGATTATTATATCTGGAACAAGGATGACCAGAAATACAAGGATGCACGGATCATTTTTTACGGCATAGAGGAGAGCAACTGGAAAAAAGACGGCGAGGAGTATTTCTTTCACCGCTTTTTTGATTTCCAGCCCGACCTTAATTACCGAAATCCCGAAGTACTCGTCGAGATGTCGAAGAATATGGTCTTCTGGCTGAAGAGAGGCATTGATGGCTTCAGGGCGGACGCCATACCTTACTTGTGGAAAGAGGAGGGTACTGCCTGTGAGAACGAACCCATGACACATGTCCTGGTCAAGTTCTTAAGGGCGGTTCTTGAATTTATGAGACCCAACACATTGCTCCTCGCAGAGGCCTGCCAGAAGCCTAAAGAGGTTGTTAAATATTTCGGTGACGGGGATGAATGCAATGCGGGTTATCACTTTCCGCTCATGCCTCAGATGTTCAAGGCGGTTGCAGCAGAAAGCATACAACCTGTAAGGGAAACCCTGAGTACCGAAGTTACCCCTGAAATACCTGAAGAAGCCCAGTGGTTCACCTTCCTCAGATGCCACGATGAACTTAGCCTTGAGCTTGTATACGTGAGTGAAGAAGACCGCAAATATATCCACGACGCCTATTGTAAGAAGCCCGAGTGGGATTTCAGGAAAGGGCAGGGTATCTCCGCAAGGCTGAGTGAACTGATGGACCGGGATCCGGATAAAATTTCACTCATTTACTCTATCATGCTTACACTTCCAGGTACTCCCGTAATCTATTACGGTGATGAATTCGGTAAGCTGAACGACGAGGACTACTACCGTGAAATGATCAAATTAACAGGGAAAGACGATACCCGTTTCCTCGTGAGAGGTAAGATCGACTGGGACAGGGTTGATGAAAAACTCAAAGATGAAAGCAGTTTTGAATCGAAGGTCTTCAGTTCTTTGAGCCGTCAGTTGAATATCCGGAACGAGCACAAAGCTTTCGGAAGAGGTGCTATTGACTGGCTGAAAGCTGTTGATAGAAAAGGCCTGGAAATGGAAACGGTCCTGATGTTTAAAAGATCCTTTGAAAATGAACAGATAGTTGTATTTCATAACCTTAGTGATAATGAGATGGAAGTAAAATGGCCCTTCGGGCCAAAGGCCCCGAATAAAGACCTTATGGGTAAAGAAGCTCTGATAAATGATGGATATGTAAAGCTAAGACGTTATGATTACCAATGGTTCAAAATATAATATCAACCTAATCTGGAAAGGGTAGAACAATGCCACAATATGGTTTTAAAGCAGTAATATTCGACCTCGACGGGGTAATCACACAGACAGCCCTTACTCACAGCGCTGCCTGGAAGTCTATGTTCGATAATTACCTGAAGGAGAGGGAAGAAAAACATAGTGAACCATTCAGGGAATTCACACACGAGGAAGATTACCTGAATTATGTGGACGGCAAGCCACGGTACGAAGGAGTTGATTCATTCCTGAAATCGAGGGGTATTGAACTCCCCTGGGGTGACCCGTCCGACAGCCCTGAAACCGAAACAGTATGCGGTATAGGGAACCGCAAGAACATCGCTTTTAACGAAACGCTCAAAAAGGAGGGGGTTAAAGTATATGACTCTACGGTTGATCTCATTAAAATACTAAAAGATATAGGTATTAGAATAGGAGTAGCCTCATCAAGCAAGAATTGTCAGCCGGTGCTTAGGGCAGCTGGGATCGAAGACCTCTTCGAGACGAGGGTCGATGGAGTGGTTTCAGCCGAATTGGGCCTTAAGGGAAAACCAGAGCCTGATATTTTTACGACAGCTTCAGAAAACCTTGATGTCCAGCCCGACCAGGCAATTGTTGTTGAAGATGCCGTTTCGGGTGTCAGCGCAGGAAGAAAAGGCAACTTCGGGCTTGTCCTTGGAATTGCAAGGGAAAATAATAAGGAAGAATTATTGAGGAATGGTGCTGACCTCGTTGTATCTGATATGGGTGAGATCAATTTCGACGGGCTTGTAGACTGGTTCAGGAATGGGCTCCACCAGGACCAATGGTCGATTTCATACCTTGATTACGACCCCGGTAAGGAAAAATCAAGAGAGACTCTGCTTACCGTTGGGAATGGATATTTCGGCACAAGGGGCGCCATGGAAGAATCCGCACCGTGTGATATAAATTATCCGGGAACTTACATGGCAGGCGTCTATAACAGGCTGGTATCAGAAGTTGGCGGAAGAGAAGTTGAAAACGAAGACCTGGTCAATTGCATCAATTGGACCCACCTCAGGTTCAGGATAGATGACAGCGACTGGATCGACATAAACAACTGCGAGATAATTGAAATAAACCGGGTGCTGCATTTCAACCACGGAGTCCTCTACAGAAAAATAATCCTAAGGGATAATGAGGAGAGGCTTACAAGGATTGACTCGAGAAGAATAGCGAGCATGAGCAATCCTCACCTTGCAGCCATAGAATATATTGTTACACCGCTTAATTATTCAGGAAAGATCACACTTGAATCCGGCCTGACCGGCAATCACATCAACGACGGTGTGGAGAGATACAGACAGCTTAACCAGGATCACCTGGAACCATTGGTTGAGAGCAACGAGGATGACATACAATTTCTTGAGGTTAAGACTACCGAATCGGATATACACCTCACAGCAGCAGCCAGGATAAATATTCTCCACAATGAGGAAAAAGCGGATGTTAAGCTGGCTCCCGGACATTCAAAAGGCCGTTCCATATTGCAGGTATCGCTCGATACCCCACAGGATCATTCTCTCACGCTGTGCAAGATAGTATCTCTCCACGATTCTAAGAATGATAAGGCGGAAGACATGCTTCAGGCTTCCATCGACGAGATCAGGAAACCTTTAACTTTCAATGATATCCTGAAGGATTCAGAAAAGCAATGGGAGAAGATCTGGGACAGGATCAACATTAAGATAGATGGTGACCGTCTTGCCCAGAAACTTATCAGGCTGCACCTTTACCACCTGATGGTGACATGTTCGCCCCATAATGCAAATATCGATTTTGGCATTCCTGCGAGAGGATTGCACGGTGAAGCTTATCGCGGGCATATTTTCTGGGATGAATTGTTTATTATGCCCCTGTACAACCTGCATTACAAAGAAACTGCAAGGTCAGTTCTCATGTACCGGTACAGGCGCCTCGACGAAGCAAGGAAATATGCAGGTGAGCACGGGTACCAGGGAGCCATGTTCCCCTGGCAAAGCGGCAGCAGCGGCAGGGAAGAAACACAGGTACTCCACCTCAACCCTGTTTCAGGTGAATGGGGACCAGATTACAGTTCCCTGCAGCGGCATGTTTCACTGGCCATAGCCTACAATGTATGGGAGTATTTTTCTGTAACAGGCGACCAAAGTTTCATGGATGATGCCGGCACCGAGATGTTCCTTGAAATATGCCGTTTCTGGGTGAGCAAATGCTATAAGGACGAAGAAACAGGAAGATATTCAATTGATAAGGTGATGGGGCCTGACGAGTTCCACGAAAAGTATCCCGGAGCTAAGGATGGCGGGCTGAAAGACAATGCTTACACCAATATCATGGTCGCCTGGATGCTGGGCAAAGCAAAACAGATCATTGAAAGGTCAGATGGAGATGCTTTGGACAGGGTGTTCAGTAAAATAGACATGCAGTCGGCTGAACCGGAAAGCTGGGATGATATAGCCCAAAACCTTCACCTCGAAATATCTGTTGAAGGGATCATATCACAGTACAAAGGTTACCTGGACTTGAAAGAGCTTGACTGGGATCATTACCGTGAAAAATACGGCAACATCTACAGGATGGACAGGATACTCAAGGCAGAAGGTAAATCGCCCGATGAGTATAAAGTGTCAAAGCAGGCTGATACCCTTATGACCTTTTATAACCTTGAAAAGGAAGAGGTGGATGATATTCTCAGTAAGATGGGATATGATATGCCCGGGGAGTATGTGGAGAAAAACCTGAGATATTATCTCGAGCGTACCTCCCACGGTTCAACATTGAGCCGCGTTGTGCATGCCTGGCTTGCAAACATGATAGGAGACAAAAAGCTAAGCTGGGACCTGTATATGGATGCTTTGCAAAGTGATTTCAAGGATGTACAGGGAGGAACAACGGGTGAAGGCATCCATGCAGGAGTTATGGCAGGTACGGTCTGGATTGCATTGAAGGCATACGCCGGCCTGGATCTTTCCGGAAATATACCGGCATTCAGTCCAAATCTGCCTGATCACTGGCGATCTGTGAGCTTCGGATTTACTTTCCAGGATGATGAATACGAATGTGAGATCTTCCACAATAAGATCAGGATAAGGATTGAGAGTGATGAAGAGCGGGAAGAGATCAAAATGAATGATATGATCATCACGGTGGAGACCAACAAGCTTAACGAATTTAAGTTTTAAGACATTTACAACAAATCGATAATAATTAAAACCTTTCTGCTATGCTGGGAGATGTACTGCTCATTGAAGAAAAACACCGTAAGGCTGGTGAAATAATAGTTGAGGAGATCGTAAAGAGGAAAAAAGCCAAATTGATGGTGGGAATTTCCGGTGAATCCGGTTCCGGAAAAACTGAACTGGCGCATGTTGTAGCAAAAAATCTTCGTAAAGAAGGTATAATGGCTAAGCCCATCCACATCGATAATTACTACAAAGTACATCCGCTCGAGCGCACCGAGTGGCGAAAGCGTCACGGTATTGAGAAAGTTGTAGGGTACGATGAATACGATTGGGATACCATTTACAGGAATATTGAAGATTTCAGGTACAGCCGCCGGTCAACCATGCCATGTGTGGATCTTGTAACCGAGCAGATAGATCAGCTCATCACGCACTTCGATGTGGTGGATATGCTCGTCATTGACGGGCTCTATGCCATAAAGACCGAAGGGCTTGACCTTAGGGTTTTCATTGAGCTGACTTATCACGATACAAAAAAGGCACAGATAGTAAGGGGAAAAGAGCCCCAGAATGAGTACCGGATGTCGGTTCTCGAGCAGGAGCATAAGATGGTGCAGGCGCTCAAGCCTTCGGCTAATATTTTTGTTGGTAAAGACTACACTGTTAGAGTTGAGGGTTGAGCTTTGAAAGGTGGATTGCTCTTTTATTCTGAATCTTTATTCTGTACTCTGAGTTTTCACCTTTGTTGAAATCTTCTCCTCTATTCATTACCTTTGGAAGGAACCAAATTAAATCCTTCCATGAAAACATATGCCTTATTTCTGTTTTTCCTTGCGTTCATAGTACTTTTTATACAGTCAACAGCAACAGCACAACAGGAAGATGCCTGGAGCGACCCTTTTCTGGTGAGCGATACCCTGACCGACAACCGGAATATAACGGTTGGTAATGTTGGTTTTTACGGAGGTGAAGACTTCTATGCTTTCTGGGAGAAAAAGATAGACGCTAACACCATCGCTATTTATTCAAGAAAGATATACGATCTTGACGACCCTGTGGAAGTTTTGCATACGCCGGGCGTAAAGTATTCAAATCCCCGGGTCATTACCTCATACCCGGGACTCGACACTGCATGGGTGCTTCTGTACCATTCAAATGAAAACGGCAACCTCGATATTTTTTACAGATTTTACACCGAAGGTGATCTCAGTAATCCGTACCCGTTATCTGTGGAGGTTGGAGACGATGAGCATTTAAGGGTCAATGAATTTCGATACATGGTCTGGGAAAGAAACGATTCCATTCTTTTTACAAGGTTGCTTGAAAACAATCAATTCGATCCAGTGGAAGTGGTCGATACCGGTAATTGTGCAAACCCCGTTATTCTTAAATCCCTTGACTGGTCGGTTGGCAAGGACCTCGCCTGGGAAAAAACCGTGAATGACAGTACACAAATATATCTCAAGGAATATGATATTGGAAACCAGCAGTGGAATGACCCTATTGTAATTTCCGACTCAGGCAATAACACCAGCCTTCAGTTTGCCACTTCCCTTTATGGAATGAACCCTTCTATCCTTACCTGGGACCACGAAAACTCATCAGGTCATACCGTTCATATTTATGATCCTTACGAAGAACAGTTATACCAGTTCGATTTCTACCAGGAGCAGTTGACCCACCCTGCCATCTTTACCTTTCTGATCCCTGTACACGACTGGCTTGACGGGGCCTTTCCTTCCTTTATCAAGCATGATACGGGTTATGTAAATGTCATGGCCCATGATTACGGATTTTTCAGCACACAGCTCTCCGAGTATATCTCGCTGACTGCTGACACCTTGTCCAAGTACAACATCCGCATGTTCCAGGGTAACATTTACGGGGTTTGCTATCACGACGTCATCAACACCTGGGAGGTTGAAAAGGGCGGCCACCGGCAAATATGGGCAAGCATTTACGACCTGTGTTTGTGGGGTGGTGTTGATGAAACGGAGCAAAATTCTTTGAGGTTGTCGTTGGCTCCAAATCCCGCTGCAGATTTTGTCAATATCAGTTGTGAGGTCCCGGCAAACTCAATGGTATTGATCCATATTTACAGCTCTTCCGGGCAATTGGTCCACCAGTCGGATCATGCTGCTGGCGTTGGTGGATCTTTTAGCTTTAAATGGGAAATTGACAGGGATGTCATCCACTCCGGAGTTTACCTGGTAAAGGTTATCTCTGCGGGGTTCTCCGGGTCGGGAAAGGTTGTGGTTCAGTGATTTAGAAGTAGGTGTCTTCTAGATGTCATCCAGGTGTCTTCCAGATGTCATCCAG
>CAZMOK010000070.1:0-13563 GCA_964567785.1 uncultured Bacteroidales bacterium
TTTTTTAATTATGAGATTCCCTCCGGGATCTTGGAAGTCTTTATATCAGAGGTCCTGGATTATAATCTTACTCTTACTCCTAATCCTAATCTTAATCTTAATCCTATTCCTAATCCTAATCCTGTTCCTCATACATAGTACCCATAGTACTCATAGTATGCATAGTAAGAAAGTACCATAGAGTGTTCCTGATCTTATTCCTATTCCTGTTCCTGCTCCTAACAATGTCCCATGCGAACATGGCGCTATGCGAACATGTGCACATGATAAAATTCCTATTGTTCGTCAGGTAGCTTTTCCGGCCGGGAAAATGCCGGGTTGGTGAGGAAATCATCGTCCCTCAGCGTCCTTATGAACGCCTTCAGGTCTTCTTTTTCCTTGTCGGTGAGCTGGACCCCTTCGTTTGCCACGTGGTGCATCAGGGGATCAATCTGGGGTGTATTGATGAGGTGGTGGGAGTAAAAGTCTATCACTTCATCCAGATCGGCAAACCGCCCATCGTGCATGTAGGGGGCTGTGAGCTCGATATTACGGAGGGTAGGGGCCTTGTATGCGCCTCTGTCCATGGGGTCGCCTGTGATGGCATAGCGGTCGCGGTTGTCGTTGAAAACACTGTCTTTGCCGTTGTTGTAATAGAGGTGAGTGGTGAAGAGCGGGTTGCCGAACCCCCCGTGGCAGTGGAAGCAATCAGCGCCTTCTTCCGTGGTGAATAAGACGAACCCGTTCAGTTCCGAAGGGGTTAGCTGTACTTCCCCCCGCATGTACTTGTCGAAACGTGAATTGGCTGAGATCAGGGTCCTGATGAACTGGGCTATGGCCTTGCTCATGCGGTCGACTGTGACCTCAGGGGTTCCGAAGGCTTTTTCAAACAGTTCGGGATAGCCTGGAATGTTTTGGATCACCTCTTTGGCCCTGTTGGTGTCGCTGTTCATCTCGTGCGGCGCGGTTATGCCCATGTAGACCAGCGCCTCGATGTTCCGGTGCAACGGGTTGGGGTTGTCATCCCTTACATAGCCGTTCCAAAGATACCCCTGGTGGTTCCACACCAGGTTGATAAGGGGCAGCATCACATGGGGTGTTTGTATGCCGGTGATGCCGAAAGTGAACCCGTCTTTGTACTTCGGGTGGTCAACGCCAACTTCAAAGGAGTTCTCCTGGATGTGGCAGGTGGCACAGCTCATCAGCGAATCAGGGTGGGTGCGTCCCGACATCCTGCCGTCGTAGAACAGGTAACGGCCCAGCTCAACACCTTCCACCGTCATGGGGTTGTCTTCAGGGATGTTCAGCTTTTTCGGGAAACCATAAGGAATCTCGATTTCATAGGGTGTAGTTTCATGGGCCGGTAACCACTCGGGTGGTGGGTTCTTTTTGCAGGAAAACAAAAAGAAGATCAATAATGACAGCGCTGATATTTTGAGCATTGCTCTCATTTTCCCGGTTGAATTATGTCGCCGATGGTGAATACATCGTGCCCGTTCTCGCATCCCAGGATCATGGCCTCCTGCTTCTGCATTATATCGCCCCCCCAGTCGTTGTGGTCGTAGGTGTTCGGGTCCCTGAACCAGTTCCCGATGTTCATGACCAGTTGAATGCCTGTGGTTTCACCCTCCCCCGTCGTAAAGAGTGAAAAACCCGGTTCTTCCAGTTCCACTGTGAAGTAATTCTGGATGAATCCGGTTATGTTGCCTTCATTGTCGTAGACCTGTCCTATACCAAGGTGAAAGTCGAAGGGGTGCATAATTCCTTCGGGGGTTTTCCATTTGCCGTTCAGTTTCATATAATGATAGCCACCGCCCAGGTATTCGGGCCAGAACATGAGCGACTCGGGCGGGTCGGTGAACATCAGCGACCGGTTCTTCTCCTCACTGATCCCGAAAACGAAGGTGATCCTTTTTACCGTTCCCGCGGGAATGTCGTCGAAAACATTCCACTTGTGGGTGTCTTCCAGGTCGGTGTCCACATAGTGGATGTCTTTCCATTCATCGACCAGGTAAGTGGAATTGTCTTCATAATGAAGCGTGACGTCCGAGATAAAATACTGGATCTCGTTCACCAGGTATTCATTCCCGGCGGCATTCTCATACATCAGGGAGTCGAAGATCAGTGGCTCTCCGTTCGCATGGTGGAGGAACTCAATATAGATCTTCCCGGCCCCATCCTCTTTTTCATCACCCGGGCCGGGTTCCTTTTCGCAACCCGGCAGGGCAAGAACGGCTGCCGCCAGAATGACCAGCAATATGTTTATTTTCCTTTCCATGAATTCATCAATAGGGAACTGTCCCTGATACGGTAACGTATTTCACCGTATCCCCATTGCTCGAGCCCTCCTTATAAATCTTTTCGTCGATCAGCACCTGCACCTTGATGGCCGATTCAGGGTCTTTGTACCGTGCCGAAACGAAAACAATGTCGCCCTCTTCTGCCATGAAACCGTACGTCCATTCGTCCTCACTGCTCTGGGTCTCAATATTGGTTTTAACGAGTTTACCCGAGGCATCCCGGTAATTGAGGTCGAACCCCGAATCAGCTTCCGTGACCCGGTACATGACTGTATGCTCTTCCTTCCGGCACGAAACCGCAAGCATCATTATCAATATAAGGAGCAAACTGTATTTAATTAATAATGAATAATTAATAATTAATAATGAAGGTTTCATATCGCTTTTTTCTAAAATCTTATATCTCAAATCTCAAATCTCAAATCTCATAGTAATGTACCACGTCCTGCCCGGCTCGTAGAAGTTCCCTTTAGTGCCGATAAGTCTCCTGTTGAGGTGTTCGTAATATCCTTTGTCGAAAATATTGTTCACACCCGCATGGATGCTCAGGTGTTCGTTATGTGTATATCCCAGGCGGAAGTCGGCCACCGCAAATCCCGGGGTTTCGGTTTCCTCGAGTGCAACCGAGATCCTGTCCTGGGGAGCGACAAGCCTCAGGTTCAGTGAGGGTACAAGCCTGTTGTCGAGGAATTTGTAAAAGAGGTTGATGCTGCCCTCCAGCGGCGGAATTTCCGGAAGCGGGTCGTTCTCCTCGATGCTTTCATCGATCACTTCACCGCCCTCTTTTAAATAGACTATGGCCTCAGGGTTTACGCCGTAGGTGTAGGATGCCATGAGTTGCCAGCCGAACCTGAATTTTTCGGGCGACGACCAGGTGGCTTCGAAGCCTGCCAGGTGCACGTTGCCGAGGTTCCGGAACTCTTTCACCCCCAGGACTCCCTTTGTCTGGGGCTTGACCTGTGATTCAGGGATAAGCACGCCGGCAATGTAGTTATCAACATACGAATAGAAAAAGTTCAGTTTGGCAGAGCCCACCTTTTCCGGGTCGCTGAATTTCAGGCCCAGGTCGGCCTGGTAATTCACCTCGGGCTTGAGGTTGGGATTGCCTAAATAATCATACGGATCGTAACCGATCGGCAACAGGATGATGAACCTCTCGCTCATGTCGGGGCTCCTTACGCCTCTTCCAAGCGCCAGGTTCAGCGACAGTTTATCACTGAGCCTGTAATCGGCGCCCACGCTTAGACTGAAATTAACATGGTTTGAAGTTGTGGAATCGTTCTGGTATACCGGGTTACCATTGTTGGCTTCTCTAATGAGATCATTCGAGGTTGCATGGTTGAAATCGAGCCTGATGGCAGATACCAGCGAAAGGTCCCCGAAACTCTTCCTGTGTTCGGCGAAAAAACCGAGGTTCCTGATATAGGCATTGTCCCACAGGGCCTCTTTTTTTACCGGTAAGGTGGGCTGGAGGATGAAATACTTGGTCCTTTCGCCGTCCTTTTCAATGTTCTCCATGTCGGCCCCCACATAGAGCTGGCATTTGCCCGTCCAGATCCCTGCCTCGGCCCTGAACCCGTAATTGATGGCCCTGATCAGGGATTCGGCGACTACGGTATCTGAGAAGGGGCGCTGCTTGTTATCCATCAGGTGGTTCACATCGGAGTGGTAGGCCTTGAAATGAAGGTGGTTAATCGTTTTCGATAGTTCACCAATGTAATCGAGCGACATCAGGCGGGTGTCGTCCGTTCGTTCGTCCATGGGCAGGGCCGGGAACATGACATCCCTTCCGTACGACTGGTCGATCGAGGTCACGATTCTGTGCCCGTCTGCCAGGGCAACACCTGCCTGCCCGGAGATATTGTATCTCTTGAAGGATGAGCTTACCTCGTTGCCGTTGCCATCGGTGTAGTTGCCGTAATCTTTATGATTTGCCGTAAGCCTGAAAAAAAGTTTCCTGTTGCCCCCGTTGATGTATACCTGCTGCTTCAGCCCGTTCCAGTTGCTCTCGTATCCCAGCAGGGCGCCTGCCTTTACGGTGAACTTCCTTGTAGTCAGCGGCTTCAGTGTTTTCATGTTGATGATGCCGCCGAAATTTGGTCCGTATCTCAGGGCATAGGGGCCCTTGATTATTTCCATTTCCCGGATATCGTCAGGATCTATGTGAGCTGCCGGGTGGTCCATGCGGTTGGGGCAACCCCCTTCGATCTTCTGCCCATTGTTCAACTGCACATTGATCTGGCTGAACTTGAAGCCCCGCATCACCGGATCAATGGATATCCCGCCTTTGCGTATTCCTGAAATGTTCGGTGTGGACCTTAAAAGATCACCGACATCCCTTACCGGCAGTGACCGCATCTTCATTTCGTCAAAATATTCCGTGGAGTAAGGGTTCGTTTCACGCCTGGTATCGACTATTTCGAATTCCTTGAGGTATATAGCCGTATCGGGTTCCTCCTGTGCCAATAACAGGAAAGGAAGCACAACAATGATCGGAAGCAATGCTTTTTTCATCAATTAATCTGGTTTCTTACAAAATTAAGCATTATAGCTGTTTTAATGAAGTATACATGTTATTTAGATATCTTTCTAAATAGAGCCGGGCCCCGGGAGGTTATTTCGACCTGACAGGTCTTTCAAACGGAGGGTTCTGTAAAAAAACAAATATCCGGAAGGGTTCCTGAATCCACAGGGTCTTATAAATATGTTTAATTTTACGGTTTATCAAAAACCATATTGAATCTGCGATGATTGAAAGAATTGTACGGTTTTCCCTCAATAATAAACTGATTATAGGGATTTTAACCTTAGTTTTAATAGCCTGGGGCGCTTATAACTTCACCACACTTTCCATTGATGCCGTCCCTGACATAACGAATAACCAGGTACAGATCGTGACAGTGAGCCCTTCGCTGGCACCCCAGGAGGTTGAACAGCTCATTACCTTTCCAGTTGAGATGTCAATGGCCAATCTGCAGGATGTTACCGAGATAAGGTCTATTTCCAGGTTTGGCCTTTCGGTGGTCACCATTGTATTTGAGGACCGGCTAGACCCCTACCTTGCCCGGCAATTGGTGAGCGAGCAGATCACGATAGCTGAGGGAGAAATTCCTGAAGGATTGGGAAACCCGGAAATGATGCCGGTGACAACCGGGCTGGGTGAGATCTACCAGTATGTTATAGAACCTGATCCGGGTTATGAAGGTAAATATTCCCCGCTTGAACTGCGGACCATCCAGGACTGGATCATAAAAAGACAGCTTTCTGGCATTCCCGGTATTGTAGAAGTAAGCAGTTTCGGCGGGTACATGAAGCAGTACGAGGTTTCTGTGAATCCCAGGACACTGGTGGGCATGGACCTCTCAATCATAGAGATCTTTGATGCACTGGAGGCAAATAACCAGAACAGTGGTGGGAGTTACATAGAAAAAGGCCCAAATGCTTATTATATAAGGGCCGAAGGGCTTATCAGGAATGAAGAGGATATCGGGAACATCCTCATAAAAAACATTGAAGGCGTGCCTATCCTGATAAAGGATGTGGCAGAGATTAAAATGGGATGGGCCACAAGGTTCGGTGCCATGACACGCAACGGTGAAGGAGAGGCAGTAGGCGGCATCACCCTGATGCTCAAAGGCGCCAATTCGGCTGAAGTCATTCAGAATGTCAAGGACAGGGTTGAACAGGTACAAAATACATTGCCCGAAGGGCTACATATCCATCCTTACCTCGACAGGTCTGAACTGATAAATAGAACCATCAGGACAGTTACCACCAACCTGGTGGAAGGTGGCATTATCGTAATACTTGTCCTCATCCTGCTTGTAGGGAACCTACGGGCCAGCCTGATCGTCGCTTCGGTAATACCCCTCTCTATGTTGTTTGCCTTTTCGATGATGAACCTTTTCGGTGTATCTGCAAACCTCATGAGCCTCGGGGCCATCGATTTCGGACTTATCGTCGACGGCTCCGTGATCGTAACAGAAGGCATTCTGTCGCGGCTCGAACATCGATACCGGGGCAGAAGGATTGAACATTCGGTTATGAATGGAACGGTCCTCAATGCGGCAGGAAATGTCGGAAGATCGGCTGTTTTCGGTGTTACCATAATTCTTATAGTTTATATTCCCATACTTTTCTTTACCGGCATAGAAGGAAAGATGTTCAAGCCTATGGCACAGACCGTGAGCTTTGCACTTCTCGGCGCCCTGATATTGTCACTGACCTATGTGCCCGTGGCGGCTTCATTGTTTTTGAGCAGAAAGATCACGTCAGGCACCAGCTTTGCCGATAAGATCATCGGTTTCCTGAACCGGGCCCACGCTCCGGTACTTGATTTTGCCCTGAAAAGCCGGAATTTCTTCCTTGGATTGACCCTGGTGATCATTGCAGTGAGCTTCTGGGTCTTCTCCAGAATGGGAGGTGAGTTCATTCCGACACTCGAAGAGGGCGACCTCGCTGCCCAGATGGCGCTGAGCCCCGGATCTTCCCTCTCGGAAAGTATCGAATCGGCTACGGAGGCAGAAAAGATACTGCTCGATCAGTTTCCGGAGGTTGTTGAAGTGGTTTCAAAGATCGGTACTGCCGAAGTCCCTACAGACCCGATGGCGGTGGAAGATGCAGATATCATGATCATCCTCAAGGACAAAAAGGAATGGACCACCGCCGACAACAGGGAAGACCTGGTTGAGAAAATGAAAGAAGCCCTGGAAGTGCTGCCGGGATTGTCATTTGAGTTCCAGCAGCCGATACAGTTGCGGTTCAATGAGCTGATGACCGGTGTGAAGTCGGATGTTGCGGTCAAGATCTATGGTGAAGACCTGAACCTGCTGTATGACAAAGCATACGAGGCCGCTGCTATAATCCAGGATGTAGAGGGTGCCGGCGATGTGAGGGTTGAACAAATCGTAGGTCTGCCACAGCTTGTGGTCAGGTACGACAGGGAAGCAATGGCCAGGTACGGATTGAACATTGATGACGTCAACAAAGTGATCAGGTCAGCCTTTGCCGGTGAAAGTGCGGGTGTGGTCATTGAGGGAGAGCGCCGGTTCGATCTGGTTGTCAGGCTGAAGGAGGATTACCGGCAAAGGATAAAAAGCCTTTATAATCTCAGGATCAACCGTCCGTCTGAAGAGTTGATCCTGCTGAAGCAGGTGGCCGATATATCCTATGAAAAAGGGCCGATGCAGATCTCCCGTGACGATACAAAAAGAAGGGTTACGATCGGTGTTAACATCAGGGACCGTGATGTGGAATCATTTGTCGAGGAAATAAACAGCAAACTGGAAGAACAGGTCATCCTGCCGGCAGGGTACTATTTCACTTACGGTGGACAGTTCGAGAACCTGCAGAATGCCAGGAGAAGCTCCAGCATTGCTGTCCCCATTGCCCTAATTGCCATATTCGTACTGCTCTATTTTGCCTTTTATTCCCTCAAGCAGGCTGCCATGATATTTACAGCTATACCGCTTGCTGCCGTTGGCGGGATCTGGGCCCTGTACCTCCGGGATATGCCTTTCAGTATCTCTGCGGGAGTGGGTTTCATAGCACTTTTTGGTGTGGCTGTCCTAAATGGCATTGTGCTTATTGCACAGTACAACGACCTGGAGAAGGAAGGGGTGAAAGATGTGGTCAAAAGAGTTAAGGATGGCACAAGGATCAGGCTGCGCCCTGTTGTGATGACTGCTTCGGTTGCAGCCCTCGGTTTCCTCCCTATGGCCACATCCACAGCCCCCGGGGCTGAGGTACAGCGGCCTCTTGCCACTGTTGTGATCGGTGGCCTGATCACGGCAACGTTCCTTACCCTGGTTGTCTTACCCGTTATTTATGTGCTTTTCTACAGGGGGTTCGGAAGAAAGGGCAGAAAGGTGACAAGGTTTTCTGCAGTGCTGGTATTGCTGCTGGCAGGCAGTGCAAACTTAAATGCCCAGGAACCGAAAAAGGTTGGCCTTGACGAGATGATAGATATAGCGCTCGAGAACAACTCGCTGGTAACCAATGCCGACCTGAAAGTTTTCGAAGCGAAAATGGAAAAAAGGGCGGCAGTGAACATACCCAACCCGGAAGCCGAATATACAAGAGGGGAGATCAATTCCCCCCTCATAGATTATTACCTCTATTTTTCCCAGGACCTGGAATTTCCTACGGCATATACTTCCCGGTCCAACTACCATTCAGAACTGATGAAGTTGAGCGAGATCGAAGCTCACAACATGAAACTGATGGTAAAGGGAATGGTCAAAAAGACCTATTACCGGTGGATGATGCTGAAGCAGAAGCAGGAGTTGATGCACTTTATCGACAGCCTGCATGGGAATTTTGAGCGGATTGCAGAGATCCGTTATGAAACCGGTGATATAAACTATGTCAGTAAATTGCTCACCAGCTCCAAGGCCGTTAAAATACGATTGGAAGTAGAGAAGTTGAATGCTGAAGTAGCCACTGCTGAAGATGACCTGAAGACCATCCTGAACTCAGATGAATTACTGGCTTTCAAAGAATCGGATGATATAAAGCTGAACCCACCCCTTTTCAGGGAGGAGGAGTGGCTTATGGAGAGCCCTTCCATAAGGTCGTCGCTGCAGGAGATAGAGATAACTGAGGCGCTTATCAGGGCCAGGCGGAATGAGGCCCTTCCTGGTTTGAGGTTTGGGTATTTCCGCCAGTCGCTCGACCTTACCGGCGGCTTCCAGGGATGGCTAGTGGGTTTGAAAGTCCCGCTCTGGTTCTGGCAATATGATGGTAACATCAAGGCGGCCAGGATACGGAACGACATGGCCAGGAATTCCTTCGATCAGGAGGTGAACCGTGTGAAAAACCGTGTTGCACAGTTGAGGAGGGAAATGAGGATGAACCTCGAAATGATCAGCTATTATGAAAGGGAAGCCCTGGAGCTGGCCGATATTATGATGGAACAGGCCCAGAAAAGCTTTGCGGAGGGGGAGATCGGGCTGATCGAGTACATTGAGAACATTTCGGATGCGATCGACATAAAAATGGAGTATTACGATGCTTTAAAGGATTATAATCATGCTGTTATAGACCTTGAAACAATTATTTCTGAAAAAAACAAAATTGATTGATAAAATGAAAATATTATTCAAGGCAGGGATCCTTGCTTTTACCGTTTCAATGCTTTTATTTGGTTGCAAGGATGCCCCTAAAGAGGAATCGGTAGTCAATGAACAGGAGGATAAAAAAGAGAACACGGTCAGCCTCACCTCAGAACAGTATAAGAGGGCGGGCATAGAAACCGGAAACCTGGTAACAAGAAAGCTGGCATCATCGGTTGATGCCCGCGGGATGATCGCAGTGAAGCCGGAAGGCCAGGCTTTTGTGAGCACCCTGACTGAGGGCATCATAGAAACTATTTTCGTGGAATACGGCGAAATTGTCAACGTAGGAACGCCTTTATGCCGTGTCAGTCATCCCTCAATAATCCAGGCGCAGCAGGGATACCTTGAGGATCTTTATGAATTCCGGCTTGCTGAGGATAATTATGAGAGGGTAAAGGAGCTGAGGAAGGAAAACATTACTTCCGAAAAAGCCTTCCTGAAGTCAGAATCGGAGTTCATGCTTGCCAGGTCATCAAAGCAGGCCTCCTATACCCAGTTAAAAATGATAGGCATCGATCCAGACAAGGTGGAACAGGGCGAGATCTCAAATTTTATCGACCTTAAGAGTCCTATTTCAGGGAAGATCAATAAGATCAATGCCTCTCCCGGAACTTACGTGGGTATCAATGAAAAACTGTTTGATGTAGTTTCACTGGATAAAATGATCCTGGAGCTAAAGGTTTTTGAAAGTGACATACCGTTGATTAGAAAAGGTCAGAAGGTGGTATTCACCCTTTCGAACCTTAACGATATCCCGCACAGGGCAGAAGTTGTGGCGACTTCGAGCTTTATGGAAAGGGGGTCAAGGGTTCTTGAGGTCCAGGCTAAACTGCTTGAAAAGCTACCTGATGTCTATCCGGGAATGTTTGCAGCGGCAAGTGTCAAAGTGAATGAAAAGGAGGCGCTTTCATTGCCAAATTCTGCAGTCCTTGAGGAAGGGGAAAATGAACATTATCTCTTCATCTTGCTGGATGATAATGAAAACACCCATACCTTCCAACGCATCCCGGTAACCACCGGTATACAAACAAATAACTACACCGAGATCATCCCGGGTGAAGGATTGACTGAAGGTACTGATATTGTTGTCTCAGGTGTTTACTACCTGAAATCGGAACTGCTGAAAGAACTGGATTGAGTTCAGTCGGGTCAGTCAAATCAGTCGTCAGTCGTCAGTGAGTTCTGAGTTAAATGGCTTTTGGCCTTTGGCTGTTAGCTGTTGGTGAAGAGGGGAAAAGGCTCAGAAGCACAGAAATTTAAAATTTAGAATTAAAATCCCAGCACCTAGGACCCAGCACCCAGTACCCAGAACCTGCTTGACAATAAAGACAATAGGGACAATTTGACAATAGAGACAATCCCCCACATCTTCATTGTTCATTGTTCATTGTTCATTGTTCATTGTTCATTGTTAATTATTAATCATAGATTCCCTTTCCCATATTTATACCTTTAACTTTGCAAAAAAGATCGAGATGAAATTCAAGATAGGCGACAAGGTTAAATTCCTGAACGAGAAAGGCGGGGGAGTGGTTACAAAGATCATCAGTCCCACGATGGTGAACGTAATGATCAGTGATGGGTTTGAAATACCCGTAATGACGGGCGACCTTATCCCGGTTGCAACGGAGGGCAAGGCTGCTTCCATGTTCGAAGAGGACCTGGGTGTTGATTTTAAACCGGAAGCTGAAAGCAGAGGTTCTCAAAAAGCCGATAGTGAATTTGGGGAGGAGTCTGAAGAGGAATCACGGCTGCTTCCTCTGGTCAACTTTTCTTTCCGCACAAAAAATGAACCGGGCATTTACCTTGCCTATGTTCCCCACGACCAGAAATGGCTGGTGACCGGCGAACTTGATATCTACCTGGTCAACCACACAGGCTATGATGTGATCTTCAGCCTTTTTATGAAAAAAGAAGATAGATATGAAGGGGCGGATTACGATGTGATCCCACCAAGGCATAAGATCCTGCTCGACACCATTGAGCGTGAAAAGCTCAACGAGTGGCAGGAGGGGATAGTGCAGTTGCTGTTCCATACCGATACACCTGACAAGATCCTGAAGCCCGTGAGCCAGGAGTTCAAGGTCAAGACCCAGAGGCTGGTAAGCGAAAATTCCTATACGGAGTCGGAATTCATTGAAGAGAGGTCCCTGGTTGTGCAGTTGATCACAATGGCGGCAGTAGCCGGTGTGCAGGGTGCCGGAGAGAAAGAAGAAAAAGAGCCCCCGCCGGCCAGGAAGCCTGAAGTGCAGAAACCGGGTGCGTTTATCGACAAATACCGGACAGGGCTGCATGAAGCGGTTGTGGACCTTCACATGGAGGAGCTGGTGGACGATGAAGAGATGAAAAAAATGACACCGCATGAGATGTTGAACTATCAGTTGAGGTACTTTGAAAGGTGCATTGAGAGCGCCATCGGGGCAAATTACCATAAGGTGACCTTTATCCACGGAGTGGGTAACGGGGCGTTGAAATCAGCGTTGATCAAAAGGCTGCAGGAATATGAAACCCTTGAAAACCAAAGCGCCTCCCTGGCCAAGTTCGGGGTAGGCGCCATTGATGTGCTTATCAGGCCAACAAAATGATCTTGTTTTGGCGGTCATCAGTTCAAATATATTCGGTGATATAAGATTCTGGATCCTTACCTGGTTCCTGCTGCACCTGGTCGGCATAACACAGCCCCCGATCGAACCCTCGCATAGCTGGCGGCAGGCCTACACTGCCATGGTGGCAAAGAATTTTCATGAAAATGGGCCCAACATCCTGTATCCGCAGGTGGATTATATGGGCCCCGACCGGAACGTGACCGCCTCAGAATTCCATTTCATGACTTCCCTCATATGGTCTGTATCTAATATTTTTGGTTACGATCACTGGTACGGCCGTTTGATCAACCTGGTCTTCAGTACACTCGGGATATGGTTTTTCTTTCTTATTATAAGGGAATGGATAGGCAGGAGGGAGGCATTTTTCAGTACTGTCGTACTGATGGTTTCCACGTGGTTCATGTTTTCGCGGAAGATCATGCCCGATACGTTCAGTGTTTCACTTATTATCATCGGAATCTATTTTGCCCTTGATTATTTCAGGTCAGGGAGCTGGCTTTCACTTTTCATCTATTTGCTGGCCGGTGCCCTGGGTGTGCTCAACAAGATCCCATCGGCCGTGCTTTTCCCTGTTCTTTTCCTTCCACTGGTGGCGGGAAGGTTCCCTCTGCTGAGGAAAGTGTTCTTTTCCATTATATCGCTGATCATCATAGCGGTGGCTGGTGTCTGGTATTTTCACTGGGTCCCTCATTTAATAGCTGAATACAACAATCCGCTGTACTTTCCCAGGTCGTTTGCCGAAGGCATTACAGAAATAGCAAACCACTCGGGCGAATCACTGGATAAATTCCTTTTTGCCGCTTTGCGGTCGTATGCAGGCTTTGCAATATTTTTGTTCGGACTGATCCTTGCTGTAAAGGAGAAAAATCGCATACTGGTTTTTATTTTCTTATCCACTTTGTTGCTTTTCCTGGTTTTCGCAGTGAAGGCCGGTATTATTTTCTCCACCCACGATTACTATATCATTCCCTTCGTGCCGGTCATGGCTTTAATGGCCGGCTATGGGCTGAGCAGGATCAGGAGGCCTGTTTTGACCTATGTACTGCTTGGGATTGTTGTTCTGGAGGGGATGCTGAACCAGTACCACGACTTCTTTCCCGGCGATGCAAACCGTTATCTTCTCAACCTGGAAGAAATTGCAGAGGAACACAGTTACAGCGACGATCTTTTCATTGTGAACGGGGGCCTCGATCCCAGGCTCATGTATTTCCTCGACAGGGAGGGGTGGTCGGTTGAAAGCAGGGAAGCCTGCGATCCTGTTGTTGTTGATTCCCTTTCGGCCCGGGGGGCTTCGTTCCTGCTTATTGATAAGAGTAAACCAGAATGCGAAGTTCCCTGGCAGAAATTGTATGAAGACCAGGATGTGGTGTTGTACCGGCTGAGGGATAAGCGGTAACCGATTTCCTTTTATAAAACCCTGCTCTTAGCTAACATGATATAACCTGCTATCCGGTCCCCGCCTCCAAAACTTTGCATTTTACAAACAGTATATAACCCGCTACCCGATCCCCTTCTCCAAAACTTCGCATTTTGCAAACATTATATAACCCGCTACCCGGTCCC
>CAZMOK010000071.1:0-13479 GCA_964567785.1 uncultured Bacteroidales bacterium
ATTGATACATCAATTTTATCTTCACGTCGAGAATTCGTATTTTTATGAATTGAACTGATCATTAACCCCTTTTTGAATTCTTTTGATGAAGTTTGATCTGGCCAGTTTTATGACAGCACTGAAAGAAGAGCTTCGACTGTTCCTCGGGATCAGCATAGGGGTTTTTCTCTTCATTCTTTTTTTCCAACCTTTCCCTCTTGATAGCTTCGATTTCAACAACCGCCTCATATTCGTTGCAGGTCTGGGATTTATCGTATTCATTGTCATGAGCTTGGTTAGGATCGGGTTATCATCGATTATCCAGAATTTAAACCCTAAAAAAACTGAAACCGTCCTGCCTTATTACATGAGTGGATTCACCATCACATTGATAAGTTCGCTGGCGTTCGCTTTTTACCTTCATTACGTTGGATCTATCGCTTCTTCATTTTACATTATTTTCAAAGTACTCGTTATTTGCCTTGTACCCTCGGCTATTTTATGGATGCACGACGAGGTGAAAAAGTTAAAGGCAGTTAATGAATCCCTTAAAAAAGAATTGAGTGAAAGCATCCAACAGTTTAACGAACACCAAAATAAAGCCCCTGATAAAACAATAGAGTTCATTTCGGAAACAGGTTCAGAGAATTTCAGTGTGGCTTTATCGGATGTAGCATTCATCAAATCTGCTGATAATTACGTTGAAATAGCTTATGAAAAATCGGGAAATTATGAAAACAAGCTCCTGAGGAGCAGTTTGAGAAATATTGAGCAACAATTAAAGTCATATCCTGATTTTATCCGTTGCCACCGAACCTGCATTGTGAACAGTCAGTATATCGAGGGCCTTAATAGGATAAATAATAATTACTGGTTGACAATCAAAGAAATAGACAAACAACTCCCGGTTTCGAGACAGTATTTGCTTAAGCTGAAGGAGACCATTCAACCCTGAGTGGTGAATGGCATTCACAACGATATTTTACCATCTGCCAATTTTTGCTGCTATTCACCCCAAAATGGCTTGTATTAGCCACATATTTTTTTTGTAAGGAACAGCACAGGATATCTTTGGATAATAAAATGATTATTATGAATATCCTATTTATATATCCTGAATACCCTGATACTTACTGGAGTTTCAAACATGCATTACGATTCGTTTCCAAGAAAGCAGCAGTGCCACCCCTGGGACTGATAACTGTATCGGCCCTGCTTCCCGGCTCATGGCAAAAAAAGCTGATTGACATGAATGTCACAGAACTCAAGGAAAGTGATATTGTATGGGCAGATTATGTATTCCTGAGTGCCATGTACGTACAGAAAAAATCGGTTGACAAAGTAATTGAGGAATGCCTGAAAAACAATGTAAAGATCGTGGCCGGCGGACCATTGTTCACACAGGAATATGCCAATTATCCTCAGATCGACCATTTTATCCTGAATGAAGCAGAAATAACAATTAAACCTTTCCTGAGGGACCTGGAATCAGGCAAAACAAAAAGGATGTACCAGACAAAAAATTACGCTGACCTGACAAAAAGCCCTGTACCTGATTACCACCTGCTGTCGATGAAGGATTACGCCAACATGAACCTGCAGGTAACCCGCGGCTGCCCGTATAACTGCGACTTTTGCGAGATAACGGCCCTGCTCGGCCATAAGGTGAGGATGAAAACCACCGAACAGATCATCGAAGAAATGGAAACCCTTTATAACCTGAACTGGCGGGGGCCCATATCCATAGTAGATGACAATTTCATTGGCAATAAGAAAACAGTCAAGAACGAGCTGGTCCCGGCTATGAAGAAATGGATGGAAAGAAACAATTTTCCTTTCTCATTCAACACACAATCATCCATAAATCTTGCTGATGATGAAGAGCTATTGCATTTAATGACAGACACCGGTTTTGAATCAACCTTTATCGGTATCGAAACCCCCGACGAGAAAGCTCTCCACGACTGTAAAAAAGTCCAGAACGAAAACAGGAACCTGATTGAAAGTGTTGAAAAGATACAAAAAGCCGGGATGGCGGTCTCTGGAGGCTTCATCGTAGGCTTCGACAGCGACAGCCCTAATATCTTCCAGAGACAGGTCAATTTCATTCAGCAAAGTGGGATTGTGGCAGCAATGGTAGGGTTATTGAATGCACCAAAAAACACAACACTTTACAACAGGCTGAAAGAAGAAAACAGGCTAACTGTAGATGCAACAGGAAGCAACACAGACTTTTCGATGAATTTCATACCTAAAATGAACAATGATGACCTGTTAAAGGGCTACAGAGACATCATTGAAAATATTTATTCAGCAAAGCCCTATTATAAAAGAATAAGGAAGTTTCTAAGGAACTACAGGCAAAAACAAGTACACGTTAAAAAAATTGAATTTATTTCCCTTGTTGCTTTCATCAGGTCAATATTTATTATCGGTATTGTAAACAGGGGCCGAATGGAATACTGGAAATTCATGATATGGACTCTTTTTAACCACCCCGGGTTATTGACAGACGCAGTTACCTACTCTATATACGGATATCATTTCAGGAAAGTTTATGGATTCAACAGAAAGAGTTCATGGCAGAACAATAGTAATGAAAGATAATTAATTATCGTGTTGCCAGGGACGACGTCCCTCTTTTTGAGGGACATCGTCTTTTTTTAAATTATTCTTTCCCAGTAACTTAAATTTTTTGATTTGCAAATAATGAGACGTCGTCTCTTGAGACGAAACTTATATTTATTATATTTGTATATATTTTATATTTAAATCAAACCACCCGGGCTAATTAGCTTTTCCCAAAAAACAAATTAACCTGATGTTTAAGCTTGGGGGGATATAATGCCTTACCTATTAACTCAGTATCGGAAGTTAAACTTCAGATCGGACAACTTATCAGAAGTATGGCGATTTATTAATACCTCCCCTCGCAGCCCTCCTGTTTGCAGCACTAATTAATCAACTTTTTGACAAACAGTTAGAAACATTGAAAATTGCTATAAGAATCAAGCAAAGGAGGGAACCATGAAATCAATTATTAATAGCCTGGTTATTATTTTAATGGCATTATTAGCGGGCAGCAGTGTTTTTGCACAGAGGGAAACAGATTTCGAAGACAGTAAAGATCATCCTATGATATCTCGTTTTGAAGGTTCTGTAATTGAATACTACGATCACAAGAACTATGACCAGTACACTCTTGTTCTTGGATTTAAAAACGGAAGACCTGAAAAACTGAAAAATTTGGAAGGTGAAATAACGAGAATACAATATAATACAACCGGCGATCACTCAGTTTTCGAAATATATAAAAATTATGAAATAGCAATCAAACAAGCAAACTTTGATACGCTCTTCACCTGGTCGGACAAAACGCAACAACCTCCTGATTACACTTTCTGGCGCAATGTTTATTATAGTCAGACTAATAAAATGGGAGGACCTTTCTCTCATCCCGACGGAAGAATGGGCTTCAGGTACCTTGTTGCCAAAGGGTTGAATGAAGGACGAGATGTTTATGTTGTCCTTTATATTTCATCCGACGACGATCTCGATTGGATACTCACTTCAATGGATATAATCGAAGAAAAGGAAATAAAAACAGGGCTTGTCACAGCACAGTCCATAGATAAAGGACTTGATTTGACAGGACATGCCGTCCTGGAAGGACTCTTCTTCGATTCCGGGAAAGCCGAACTAAAACCTGAATCGGAAGCTGCATTGACAAACATATCGGAATACTTAAAAACTCATCCCGATAAAATCGTCTTCATTGTTGGGCATACCGACAACCAGGGTGATTATACCAACAACCTGCAACTTTCAATCAACAGGGCTACAGCTGTAATGCATGAGCTGACAACCAATTACGGGATCAATGCCGGCCAACTGGAAGCCCATGGTATGAGTTGCCTGGCACCTGTTGCATCAAATTCAACTGAAACAGGAAGAGCCCGTAACAGAAGAGTAGAAATAGTAGAACAATAAAAAATTAAAATGATGTTCAAGCACAAACATAAGATCAAACCAACACTTTTGTCAATTCCATTGGTAATGGCAATATTGCTGCTAACAGGCGGACTCAATTATTCCTTTGCGCAGGATTTCGAGGATGAGGATATGAGGACTGCGGTAGTCCAATATACACTTAAATACCGTTTTAGCCCTGATCTAAAGACCGGTGATATGGTAAAATATGAACTGGAAGAAGATGAAAGTGAAGAACCGGAAATCCTGGAGCTAAAGGTTACAGGCGAGGAGAAGGATAATCTGTGGATAGAGGAACATTTTAAAAGGAATGAAGTTCACTATCTTATCGATCCCGATCAAATGGAGCTTTTGAAGGTAAAAGGCACTGATGAAGATGGAAATACTTATGAGCTGGATCCTTTGGATAAGGCCAAATTCAGTGATAAAATGGGCATGATCAATATGATGATGGACAAACAAGGAGCACGACAACAGATAAAAAGCTGGAAAAAAAGCGACAGGCAAGAAACCGCTGATTGCCCAGCGGGTTCATTTGATTGTGAACTTCTTGTTCCTGTCTATTCCGACCTGTATAACAGCCAGGTGGAAGAATACCGCTCGGCAATGAAGCAAAGTGGAAGGTCCGATGATGAGATTGCGGCGGAGATAACCAGGAATGAACCAAAACTTCTTTTTTCAGGAAAGGTGCCCCGGATGATCCCCATTGCCATGGCAATGGGATGGATGCCTTACATTGAAGCCTTTGAAGAAGTTGAAGGTGGACTGGTGGTAAGCAGGCCTATGTTCTCTGTCAGGCTGGTTGAATACAACAAATAAAAAGTAAACTTATGAAAGGAGCCTTCCGGGATCATTCCATCCCGGAAGGTTTCAAGAGCAGGCATTACCTGCCTGCCATAAAGATGTTTGCAGCAGTAACAGAGTTGCCGGTCCTGAGCACGCAAACATAAATGCCGTTATCCACTTTGGTCCCGGAATCATCAGTTCCGTCCCATTTAACGATCTTCATCCCGGCTGTTTGTGTATTATCAGCAAGCGACCTGATCTTTCTGCCCTGAAGGTCATAGATCATGATTGATATCTACATGGTTTCGGTAAGCTCGTAACTTATGGATGTCTGCGAGACGTTTGGAGCGACATCGTGCTTTCTTAAAGTTTTGCAAAAAATGAGACGTCGTCTCTGAAAACATTGCTCCCCTCCCATATTTTTTAGTATCTTTCCCATACCAATTAATTAACCTTTTTTACGCTCATTAATTTATTGGCATCAAAACTCAAATATAACTACCTGCCTGAACTCACCTCTCTTACACTGGGAAGAAGCCGGCCCGGTATGGTTACCGTGAACCTTACATCCAAATGCGACCAGCAATGCATGTATTGTGAAATAGGTCAAAACATCCCCTCTTCCCGTAAAGATAACCTGACAGCCGGGGATATTGAATGGATACTTGATGAAATGGCACGGACAGGTATTAAAAGAATATCGTTCTGTGGCGGCGAGCCGTTCCTGTTCCCGGGTTTGACCGGTATCGTGAAATATGCAGGAAAAAAGAATATTCAATGTACGGTAACAACCAACGGGATGGCGGCCTTTAAACTTGGCCGGGAAGAGCTCAGGATACTGAAAGAAAATGAGGCGCTCATAAATATTTCCATCGACTCATTCGATGAAAGCCTGCAGGACCTCATAAGAGGCAAAAAAAATTCTCTCTCTTACCCCTTACGCTCCATTAAAACATTCCAGGAGGAAGGGATACCTGTAACTGTGCTTACCGTCATATCAAAGTATAATTATGAAGATCTTTACAAAATATTCACAACCGCATACAAGAAAGGGATAAAACAGGTGCTTTTCCAGCCTGTCATCACCTTCTCCAACTACCCCGACCGCGCGCCCGTTACCGAAAAAAACCGGATCAATGTACCTCCCGAAGGCATCCCGGTCCTAATGAACCGCCTCCGCAGAATGCACAAATTTGAAAAGACCCACAACATCAACACAAACATTTACAGGATCATGCCCTGGATAGGTCATTACCTGGAAACTTCGGTATCGGGCAATGGAAAGTGGTTTTTTTCTGAAATCGTTAAAAAGTTCTATTGCCGGGAAGTGGACGCAATAATAGATATAGCCTACGATGGCGGAATACAGCCATGCGGGCTGGCACTCTCTTCTGTAACCATCCATAAGAACAGGGAAAAAGGGCTGCTGGCCCTCTGGGAGGAAGCGACACACGACCTGAGGGATGAGCTCAACAATGACAGGTTCAGGGAGATCTGCAACGGTTGCTGCCACCATTTCAGCCGTAATTTACTGGCATCCGTAATCAGGTTCCCTGTAACCAACAGAAAGATGTTGCTGCCCATCGGATCACTGATATTTAACAGAATAGCATACAGAACCTATAAAAAACTACTTTACCACACATGAAAACAATTATTGTAACAGGGGGCAACAGGGGAATAGGCCTCGAAATATGCCGGCAACTGAGTGAGCTCGGCCATACGGTCATATTAGGCTCACGAAACGTCCAAAAAGGTGAGGAAGCAGCCGGTACCCTGAATGAAAACGTAATAGTTAAAAAACTCGACGTAACGCAAGAAGATGATATCTTAAGCTTGTTCGATTTTGTATCGGGACAATTCGGAAAGCTCGATGTCCTGATCAATAACGCCGGCATCAACAAGGTACCCGGGACTACAGAAAACAAACTGCTCGACAGGGTCAAGAATATCGCCGAAAAAAACATGGGCGGCGCCAGGAAAATCGGTAAAAAGATCTTACCCTTTCTGAGGAACACCGGCCTGGTATCGAAAAGAAAAAATGTAGCCGACGTCCCTGTGGATAATGTCAAAACCGTATTGGATGTGAACCTCTACGGCCCCTGGCGTATGATGCAGGTTTTTCTACCCCTGCTTCAGCAGAGCGATGATGGCAGGATCATCAACATGAGCAGCGGCATGGGTGAAATCAGCAGGCTCTCGGGCGATTACCCTGAATACAGGCTTTCAAAAACAGCTCTTAATGCCGTTACCCTGATGCTTTCGAAGCAAATACAGGATGATGGGATAAAGGTTAATGCCATGTGCCCCGGTTGGGTGAAAACAGATATGGGCGGACCGGATGCACACAGGGACGTTAGCCAGGGGGCGGATACCGCAGTCTGGTTATCGACAGAGGATAAGATCCCTACCGGCAAATTTTTCAGGGACAGAAAAGAAATTAACTGGTAACCAACTATTCGTTTGCCATGAAGATTGGTTTCATTTTTCCTAACAAAGACAGAAGGTACAGAACGATCCACCTGGGCCTCGCGTATCTTGCCTCCTATGCCAGGCAGTTCCACGACGACCTGGAGTTCCGTGTGCTCGATACCAGGGTAGCCTCATCCAAAGAAACCAAAATGTTCTTCAAAAATGAATTTGACCTCATCGGTATCACAGTTTTTTCGCCTGTATATTTCGAAGTCAAAAACCTTTTCAACAAGATCAGGAAGGAACATCCGGAAACACCTGTATGCCTCGGAGGACCATATGTTACCACGATGCGCGAGGAGATCTTTGAGGAAACCCCTGCCGATTTTGCCGTTTACGGGGAAGGTGAAATCACTTTTTCAGAGCTTATTTCCCATCTGAAAGGCGAAAGAAAGCTGGAAAACATCAAAGGTCTCATGTTCCGGAACGGGAACGGCAAACCTGTTGTGAATCCTTCAAGGGAAAAGATAAAAGACCTGAATGAACTACCCCTTCCTGCCTACGACATTTTCCCGATGGGAAGGTACCCGCTGCACAGGATGGTCACAAGCCGCGGCTGTCCTTATGGCTGTGCCTGGTGCAATTCCAGCTCGATATGGGACCAGACCTACAGGACCACAGATCCGGAAAAGATGGTGGAAGAGATAGAGTTCCTGATCAGGAATTACGGCAAGAAGATCTTTGTATTCGGCGATAACAGCTTCAATATAGACCTTGCCAGGGTAGAAAGGTTTTGCGACCTGTTGCTTGAGAAGAAGATCGACATTCTCTGGTCAGTTTCCCTCAGGGCCGATATCATGACCCCTGAAGCAGCACGAAAAATGCGGAAAGCAGGCTGCTACAACGTGTCGATAGGAATTGAATCTGCAAATGATGACATCCTAGGGAAAATAGGTAAAGGGACTACGATCGAAAAAATATCGGAAGGCATTAAAATACTGCAGGATGCAGGGATAGAGATCATGTCGCAGTATGTGATGGGAAGTCCTGGGGAAACACTTGAAACCATTAAAGAGTCTATTGAGTTTGCAAAGAAGGTACGGTGTGATTATACAAATTTCTATGCCATTCTGCCTTACAAAGGAACTGCCCAGTGGGATTATGTTAAGAACAACGGTAAACTGCTGGTTGATAAGATCCACGATTTCCACTCCATTAAACCGAGAATTGTATTTGAAACCCCCGAATTCCCCTACGAAGACCGGTTAACGGCCCTGAAGCTGGTCAAAAAGCAGGGATACTACAGCAACCAGGACAAAAAGAACTGGATGTTCGACTTTGCCAAGGAAACTTCAAGGAAGATACAGGAGCTGCTCCCCGAAGAGGTGGGTAACAGGTTATACATGATCCTGAAATCAATATACCGGCTCAAAGTCATCAAGAAAAACAATAAATAGTTACGGGAAGATAAACCAGTAATGACGATCATATACATAATAACCGGTTCACTCATACTCCTCTACCTTGCACACCCTTTTTTGCTGAGGGCTTTCCCTGCTGCAGACCCGGGCAGGAAGGAATGTGAGGGAATAGATGCCGTTTCTGTTATTCTTCTCTCCCGCAACGGAAAAAAATACCTGGAGGAAAAGATAAGGTTCATCCTCCGTGAGTTGGCCCTGTTCAACAACGCGGAACTTATTGTAATTGATGATTCCAGTACCGATGGCAGCCGGGAAGTATTGAGGGAATTTGAAAATCAGGATACTATTAAGATCCTATTCAAAAAAGAGCATAAAGGCATCCCCCATACGATGAACATGGGAGTGGAAATTGCGAAATACCCCTATGTAGTTTTCTGCGACCAGCGGCAGGACCTTTCAGACGGTATCCTCAGGAAAATAACAGAACCCCTGAAATATGAGAATACCGGTGCCGTCTCCGCCTGCATTTCACACCTCGACAAGAGCGGCTGTTGCTCGTGGATCAGAAAATTTGAAAACCTGATAAAATCAAGACAAAGCCAGACCGGCAGCCTCATCGGGGTTTACGGTCCGCTCTATGCCATAAAAAAGAAATGCTTCACCCCTATCCCTGAGGACATAATACTTGACGACCTTTACCTGAGTTTGAGTATTTTGAGGACCCGGTCAGTACTTCTAAACAGTGATTGTACGATAAGGGATGAAAATTTCTCCTCGCTCAACACCCCGGGCAGGGCAAAAAGATACCTTGAGGGTTTTTTCCAGTTACTCAGGAAGAACGGCCCTGTGAGGGCACTTGGGGCCAAACACCTATTTATGCTGTTCTGGCACAAATACATGCGGTTATTGTTTCCCTTACTTTTATTACTCAGTTATGTGGTCACAGCCATCAGGGCGCTCGAAAGTACGGCTTACCTCATCGCATTCGGGATCATTACACTGGCCGGGATTATTTTGCTTGTTCCGGGTGCTTTCGGGCAGGAGAACCGGCTCAGGGGCATCATCAATATCAATATCTGGTACCTGGTAAGCCTGCCGGTGGTACTTTTCAGGAAAACCCGGCTTAGAAAAATGCTGAGGCCTGCAGGAAAAACGGGGGCTGTTAATTTGAAGAAGAAACTTGAAACTGATATCAGCTAAAGTGAATAAAATACTGACGATGCGGCCATTTATGCCCCCCAGGGAAGCGCTGGAACCTTACCTGCGGAAAATATGGGGTTCCAGGTGGCTCACTAACGGTGGTTCCATCCATAAAGAGCTTGAAGCTAAACTGTGCGATCACCTGGAGGTTGAATATATCTCCCTGGTATCCAGTGGTACCCTGGCCCTCACCCTTGCCTTAAAGTCACTGGACCTGGAAGGGGAAGTAATAACCACACCTTTTACTTCTGTGGCTACAGCACAGGCCATACACTGGAATGGCCTTGAACCGGTATTTGTCGATATTAATGAAGAAGACCTCAATATAGATCCTTATGAAATTGAGAAGGCCATCACACCGGCAACAAGCGCCATCCTGCCGGTTCATATTTATGGCAACCCATGCAATGTTGAAAAGATTGAAGCACTTGCCGTGAAATACAACCTCAAAGTTATCTATGACGCAGCCCATTGCTTTGGTGTTAAAAAAGAGGGTTCTTCCTTGCTGAACCGGGGCGACCTGTCAGTACTGAGCCTGCATGCCACAAAAGTGTTCAATTGCATTGAAGGAGGTGCGGTCATTTGCCACGACCTCAAAACCAAGAATTTGATCGACGGCCTCAGGAATTCAGGTATCGGGCCGGACGGTGAATTAACAGGATTCGGCCTGAATGCAAAAATGAACGAATTTCAAGCTGCCTACGGCCTGGTTCATTTGAAGTACATCGACCAGGTGACAGAAGGCCGGAAGAAAGCAACCCTCAGATACAGGGAGCTTCTGTCAGGTATCCCCGGTTTGAGAGTGATCACTGAACCCGAAAATGTAGAACCTAATTACACTTATTTACCGGTAGTTATTGATCCGGATATTTTCGGAACAGCACGTGATGAAGTGGCCCGACATTTGGAATTGAATAACATCCAGGCCAAGACCTATTTCCATCCGCTTGTATCATCCTACCCACTATTCAGCGGGCATGAGAAGAAATCGTTTCCTGTGGCCGGGAAAACAGCAGATAACATTTTATGCCTCCCGCTGTACCATGACATCACCGGTGAAGAGATCGACAGGGTTGTCGGTGTGATAACAGGGTCAAAAAACTGAACGACCTTTACCGGGTAATGGCAGACTGACATCCATCAGGCCTTTACCTGCCTGCCACAAAGATCTTAGTTGCAGTAACAGTGTTTCCGGTCCTGAGCACGCAAACATAAATGCCGTTTTCCACTTTGGTCCCGGAATCATCAGTTCCGTCCCAGTTAACGGTCTTCACCCCGGCCGTTTGTTTATTATCAGCAAGCGACCTGATCTTTCTGCCCTGAAGGTCATAGATCATGATCGATACCTGCATGGTTTCGGCAAGCTCGTAACTTATGGATGTCTGCGAGACGAACGGATTAGGGTAGCTGCTGACCGAAGCCTGTGTTTCAGGTTCAATTTCTGCGATGCCTACTGTAACATCCTCGATACCCATTATCCTGACATCATCGATATTCCAGCCGCAGTACCTCCAGCCACCATCGGTTGTGCCCATGGTCCAGCGCAAATAAACCATTTCCCGGTCAGAAGCTACCGAGGAGATATCCAGCACCACTTCATCCCATGAACCGCCGACATATTCAGCATCGTTGCTCCAGAGGTTGGTCCAGTTTTCACCGTCGGTGCTGATCCTTATGTGGGCATGGTCGTACTCGGGCACTTCAACGCCCAGCCACCTCCTGAATTCCACTTGCAGGCCGTACAGACCGGAGCAGTCAATGGCCGTAGTGGTGAGATGCATTTCATCCAGTCCGTTGGGATAGTCACCCTGCAGGTTGTAGCCATAAACATGATCACCTGTGAAACCGCTTGTTGGATCAGGATATCCATGTTCACCACCCAGTCCTGCCGGCTGGCCAAAGGCCCAGTCACCTTCCGTATCCCAGCCCGGGTCTTCATTCAACGTCCATTCAAACTTCACAGTGCGCTCCCCAACCAAAAGGACAATATCCCTTTCCGTATCGCCAACATGATCGGTTGTGTTCACAAACTGCAGGGCTGTGGGGTAAGCGCCTTCTAGCAGGCTGGCGGCATTCGAATTCACCTCTGCGGAAATTTCAGCAGTTTCCCCGCCGTCGAGCGTTCCCTGTGAGGGCCCGGTAATGGTCAGCCAGTCGACCAGCGGATCATTTATCACTTCGTATTCAAATGGGGTTACTCCCCTGTTCTCAATGGTGAAGACCATTTCGGCGGGATCAAAAGGTCCGCCTTCTTCCCCGTGTGGCTCGAAATCCTGGCCCGGGCTTACCTTCATCCCTGTCATACCCGCCAGCACTTTCACGCAGAAATTACCTGTATGCAGAAAGCCCGAGGGATCATCATAATCGTAAAAGTCGAGCCATTCGTCGTCGGGCATGTAATAACTTTCGTCCGGGTTGGCTGCCGACTCAACAATTGTACGGTATTTGGCGCCGAGCAGCACGGGTACGTCCGATGTCCTGTCGTAAGAATAACCCCCATCAGAGAGTGAAAGGTAGACGTAAAAGTCCTCCCCTTCGCTCACTGTGACAAAATCATCCAGGTCGAGGGTATGAAGCCCCCTGGTTTCGAGCGTTCCGCTTATCTGGGAAAGTTCATTTTCCAGTTGCCCGTCGATGAAATCATCATAAATGACCAGCATATAGTCAACATCATCGGCAGCAGTGTAAAAATTCACAGCTTTCAGCAATTCATCACCCCCGGCGATGAACTTATTGAAAACCCCGTTTACCTCCTCAAGAACATCACGGTTGCCGTGATAGTCATGGTAATATACATATTCATACTGCATGGGTTCCACATTCCTGAAAGTGATGGCGCCCATTTCCGGATGATGTCCGCAATGCTTGTCGTAGTAAGAGATCCAGAAATAACCGTCGAGGCCCCAATCTTCTCCCCATGAATTCTTGCAGAGCCATGCACCCGGTTGCGGGGCCTGTGTCACCTTGTTGTCATCCCATCCCACGATCGCAATGGCGTGGTTTGGGTCTGCAGATGAGCCGGGAGGTTGATAATGGATGTAATTATTGTTTATGAAGGAGCTGCTATAGCACATGCAGGTACCCATCACCCCGTAGTCGATAATGTATTGCTTTAACTGATCGATATTTTCGAGGTCATCCCCTACCGTCATCCACTCAACGTCGCGCGGATAATAGTAATGGTAGCTGTCGAGATGGCGGGCGGGCGGCGTGCTGTAGGATTGTCCGTCGATATCCCTCACAGCGCCCTCGCCCCTTGAGAGGTAGGCTGACGTGACCAGGTAGTCGCCGCCCTGGTGGACTTCCAGGCCGCTGCCTGAGGGCGGGTCGATATCGTCGTTGTTATGGTCGTTGAACCCATTCCACCAGTCGAGGTGGTATTCGGCCAGGTTGGGTTCACCTTCCTCGCCGGCTGCTGTCCACACTCCGGTCATCAGCAGGTTGCCTTCCATAGCGGCCATGGCGCCGAACGTCCAGCAGGTACCTCCCTGCTGGCTTTTGACGGAGGTGACATAGTTTTCACCGTTCACATCGCGCAGGTCGTAGGTTTCAGGAAGCTGGGAGTGTAATGAAGAAGTAAGAGCCAATAATGCAAAGAGAGCAAGTAGTTTTTTCATTGTAACAGTGATTGAGTTTTTTCCAATTGCGGTTTACCTTACGAAATTAGGAAAAATGGCAGGCTTAATATCGA
>CAZMOK010000072.1:0-13144 GCA_964567785.1 uncultured Bacteroidales bacterium
TTGCTATGTCTAACAATGTCTTGCTACGAATAACAACAAACAATTTGACAATTCCCTTCGAATATCGCGCAATCATTCAATCACTCAATCGTGCAATCCGGTTGCATTCTCTTTCCGTTTTCCATATATTTGAGAGTTCTCAATGTATTCAGGTCTTATCAAAAATTAATTGCCTTATGAAAACCATATCAAAGCCGGGTTTGAAACCTTATTTCTATTTGTTGGCACTGAGTTTCTGTTTCCTGGTACCTCTTTCAGGGATCTCCCAGTGGCAGGCAACCATGGTGAACAGCATGCAGAATGAAGAATTCTTCTTCACAGTGCATTCCGACCTCGACCATTACCGTTACGATTTCACCATCGACGGAGCTGAAGGCGCGGTGATCGTGGACCCCAAAGAAGGGAAAACAGCCATTCTCATGTTAAAGGACAAGATGGTCCATTATACCGATACCGACGGCAGCATGAGCAGGCAGAACGATCCTGTGCAGGGCTACAATGCTTATGTGAGTTATGGCGAAGAGAAGGTTGAAGGCGAGGAAGAGATGGAGGGCTATGAGTGTGTGAAAAAATCCATTTACCAGGGAGATGAGAAATTATACACCCAGTGGTTTTCCGAAGAGCTGAACTTTCCCGTCAGGATCGAGGCCTACTATGGTGGCGGGGGCCAGTTCATGAAACTGAAAGACATCACTGAATGGGAAGTTGACCCTTCACTGTTTGTCGTGCCTGATGATTTTATGGAGGTCGATCAGCAGTTGCGGCCGGTAATCCCTGAACCGGAGCCTCCTTCAGAATGGGAAACTGTGGATGCATCCGTTCCGGTCGAAATGGAAATTGAACGGGGGATGTTGATAAGCTTTCCGATAGCTGAATCTGTATATCACAAGTTCGTTGTTGAAAATACAGGCGAAACCCCGCTGAAATTCAGCTTCCACCAGTTCCAGGAAGGAAAGGAACAACCCGATGACATTCAGGGACCCATCGACTTCAGGACTAAAAGGCTTCACATGGGGGAGAAATTCAACATGACCTTCGACTGGAAAGAAGGCTGGAACATAAAGGTTAAAGTCTATGAGGGAAACGGGAAGCTTATGGTCAATAAGGAGTGAGCGGTAGGATTGTCGATGGTCGATTTTTGATTTGTTTCTCCTCTTTGCTCCGACGCAGGAAGAGGAGAGAGGGGGGGGTAGGGGGTGAGTTGCAATTTCGATTTTATTTTATATATTGTATCTGAATCTTATATCATTGATGTGATGGAGCAACTTATAGACAACCAATACTTTACGGCTTCGAAGGACGAGCAGCTTGCCATAGTTAAATTCAAGAACCAGGTCTTTGAACTGATCACCAACCTGGATGCAAGCCAGCTTCTGACCAATTTTATCAAAGAGACAGAATACGATAAATCAGTGAAGGGCCTCTTATTGACCAATGCGCCCAAATGCCTGGGATCAGAGGCTTATGATACCTTTATGCAGGGGCTCATAAAGGAAGCCGACAATAAGGATAATAATTCAGAGGTAGCCAATATCATCGAAAAGAACATTCGTTTCAGGGAGATAAACATCCTGAACAAGTTCGTAAAGTTCCTGGTCAATTATCGTAAGCTTTATTTTTCAGCCCTTAGCTGCACCGTTGTCACCCCTTTTATCGGCGTCATACTGGTTGCCGATATCAGGTTCGCAACACCGGGCGGAAGGTTTCATTTCTCGCATAAAAAATATGGGCTCCATCCGGCCGGCGGCTTACCCTTTTTCCTCGATCATTATGTAGGTCACTCAAAAGCTGTTGAACTGATGCTTTCAGATGAGCTCAGTGCGGAAGAAGCATTCAGGCTGGGCCTTGTGAACAGGCTCATGGCCCCCGAGAATTTTGAATTGAACTGCATCACACTGGCCAAAGAATACCTCAATATCCCAATGACAACGATCAGGTCGACCAAGCGCCTCATCAATTTCAACAACTCTGCGCTGGAAGAATATTTTGAGTATGAAGCCAGCATCCTTAACCTCTGAGGGTACTCCTGACCATTATATTTAAAGATCTCTTTTCCTATTGACTGCAGGTTGATTCCCTGCTGTGAAATCATTCCTTTTATAGTGAACATTACTAAATAGGAATTGTTACTATTTGGTAGATAATATAATGAAGGAAATTCTAAAAATATTGAAAGATTCGGAGCTGAAGATCACCCCTCAAAGGATAGTGGTCCTTCAGGCAGTGTTACAGCTCGACCACCCTACGGTGGACCAGATCATCAAAAGGGTGGGTCAGAAAAATCCGTCAATATCCCAGGGGACTGTCTATAAAACGCTTCAAACCCTTGTTGACAAGGGTATCATTGAAAGAGTGAAGACTGATACCGGGAAAATGCGGTATGATGCGGTGCAGGGGAATCATCACCACCTTTATTCCATTGACTCTGAACGGATCGCTGATTATTCCGACAACGAGCTGGATGATCTTCTGGAAAAATATTTTGAACGAAAAAAGATCCCCGGATTTGAGATCCTTAATATAAGGCTTCAGATAACGGGTAAATTCAGTAATGAAAAAATCAGTAAATAAATTAATAACCTTAAAAACAATAAGTAGAAATGGAAAAATTGAATTTTATAGGACTTGAAAAGGAAAAATCGGAAAAACTGGCTAACATGCTGAACGACCTGCTGGCTAATTACCAGGTCTTCTACATGAATGTAAGGGGTTTCCATTGGAACATCAAAGGAGATAAGTTTTTCGAGCTTCATGAAAAGTTTGAAGAGCTCTACGATGATCTTATCATAAAAATTGATGAGATTGCAGAAAGGGTAACTACGCTGAATGCAACCCCAATGCACAGTTTCCGGGATTACCTCGAAACTTCGGAGATAAAGCCCGTGAAAGACGCGACCGATCCGCAAACAACGGTACAGTCGATACTGGACAGTTTCAGGATACTCCTGGTAAAAGAAAGGGAAATACTCGACCTTTCAGACGAAATGGGCGATGAAGGGACGAACGCCCTGGCCAGCGACTACATCCGCGAAAAAGAGAAAATGGCCTGGATGTATAATTCGTTCCTTAACTAGCCAACAGCTTTATTTATCTTCGCCGGACCCTTATCATTGTAGGAAAATGAAAAAGGTTCCGGCTTTTTTTTGTCTTATCACTAACAGGAACTTTCTTCCCCTGCTGGTCCTTGTGCCGGACAGTTTCAAAGACAGCTTTATACAACCATATGTTCTCAAGGCGGTGCCCTGCATCAGATCGATCTTGCTATTAATGAGATCCGGAGGATAGAGAGTCTTATATCGTCATGGAAAGAAAACTCCCAGACAGCCTTAGTAAATAGTAATGCGGGTATCAAACCGGTAAAGGTTGATATCGAACTTTTTGAACTTATTCACAGGGCAGTGAGAGTCTCCGAATTAACCGAAGGCGCTTTCGACATCACTTTTTCATCTATAGAAAATATCTGGCGATTTGATGGTACTATGGTGGAATTGCCAACGGAAGAGGCAATCAGGAACTCTATAAGGCTGATTGATTACAAAGGGATTGTGCTGAACGAGGAAGACACCACTGTTTTTTTGAAGGAGCGGGGGATGATAATAGGGTTCGGGGGAATTGGAAAGGGTTATGCCGCAAACCGGGCCCGCGACCTGATCAGGAATAACGGTGTTAAAGGGGGTGTGGTCAACGCACGCGGTGACCTTGTGGCCTGGGGGACGCAGCCCGGGGGAAAGCCCTGGAAAATTGGTATAGCTGATCCTTCCGACACAAAAAGGATAGCTGCATGGTTCAGTATGAATGACAGGGCAGTGATCACTTCGGGTGATTATGAAAAGTTTGTCGTAGTGGAAGGCCGCAAATATGCACATATTATTGATCCCATGACCGGCTGGCCGGCAAGGGGGGTGAAGAGCGTAACCGTGATCTGTTCCAACGCCGAGCTTGCTGATGGGCTTGCCACTGCTCTTTTTGTCATGGGAAGGGAAGTGGGGCTCAACCTGGTCAATCAGCTTGACGGTATAGAGTGCCTATTTGTTGATGACAACAACCGTATCTGGGTTTCAAATAACCTGAACTGGAACAGCAACCAGGAAGAAGGCCTCAATTACAGGATCGGGCAAAAAAGGACCAATCGCTAATCAACTTTTACTTGCCCTTTAAATGGGTCTTTTTCAATATCAGCCCTGCTGATCATTTAAAGATACTGAACGGTTTCAGATCGAAAGCAGCTCGTAATCGCCTTTTATGTAATCAGTAAGCTCCTTGCCGATATAGATGACCTCAATGCCCAGGTCCTCAAGCTTCGGTGCAACCATGTACATATCCGCACACGCTTTGCAGGCTTTGAATTCGACTCCATGATCCATCATTTCAGAAAGTTTATCCTGCAATTCATCGTCCTCGCTGAGCAGTTTTGCAGAAGGGCCCCAGATTACAACGGTTATGTTCTCGAACCATTCGTACTTTTTTGCATTCAAAACATACAGAAAAACCATTTTCTCCGCCACCTCACGGTCGCCACTTGTCCATAATACCACAAGTTCCCCCTCAGAATTATTTATTATCTCTTTTTGGGGATTAGTAGCGCCTTGCTCATGATTTGAAAATCCTATTAAAAGGAATACCAGGGTTGCAGTTATACTTATCAATACCACCCTGACGAAAATCAAGTTCTGTTTCTTCATATCCCGGAAATTGAAAAGGAAATTAAAAATAAGAAAATAATTGAAATTCAATTTGATATAATTAAAAAAAATTGTGTCAATATCATTTCATGAGTTAGCGACCAGGATCATACATGCTTGTTTGGTTAATATTTCCTACCTTGCAGTGAAAGAAATATTTCAATCCTATGGCAAGAAGAGAGATAAGGATCACCTACAGGATACTTGCAATAATAGGAACAGTAATAGTACTGGTTGTGATTGCCGGTTATGTTTTTCTGAGGCTGAACTCACCTTACCTGTTCATTTTTTCAGATGAGATCAGTGAAAGCAGGGTCAGGATCAAGCAGGAAGACCTGCCTTCATTAAAATTTTACGGTGGGCTCAGAGGATGTGAAAACCTCCTCCTCGACGAAAACAGCATGCGGTTCTGGGTGACCGACCTGGAAGGGTACCTGAGTGAATATAATGGAACAGAACGTTCAAAACTAAAGATAGTTCGCCAGATAAAGCTGGGTGAGATGCTCACCGGCATAACAACCGGCCCGGACAGTAACTTGCTCATTGCTGTAAGCGAATTCAATTCGGATGGCTGGATGCATAAAGGGGGCAGGATACTTTCGATCGATACATTATTCACACTGCCGGAAACCATTACCGGTACTTATCCTTCACTTAACGGTATAGCAATGAGTCCCGGTTGGGACCTTCTTTTCTTTTCATCAAGTAATTTTAACCCTTTCAATCCTACCGGAGCAATATATATGACCGGTTTTGTAAACGGAAGTTGGGAGGAACCAACACTCGCCATACCCGAATTTGGCCTTGCAAATGGGGTTTACTACGACAGGTGGGGCGACCGTTTTATCTTCAGTAATACGGTAGAAGGCATTTACGTACTGCATAAGACCGACAGTGTTCCCGGGCCTGTTTATTTTAAGAAAAGTTTTCTGGAGATCACCGACGATCTTTGTGCTGATCCGGATGGCAATATTTGGATGACTGATCCGGGAAACAGTACCCTGAAGGCTTTGCTTCAAAATAAAAACAGGATCGTAAGATTTTCTATTAAAGGGATTGGCCAGACTTCGTCTTGCAGGATCAGGATAGAAGGCAACGAGCCGGTAATCTATTTCACAGAATTAAAGACGAAGCAAAGCCTTCGTTCACAGGAATACGACGGAAGAGGGGTGTTTTCTGTACCCCTGAATGATCTGATGGAAATGATACCTGCCGGTCAGTAAAACATCTTTTTCTGAAAAAAAATTTAGATTATAATACATTGATTATCAAATTATAAAAAATTTTTTTTAAATTTTTTTCAATTTCAACAGGTATTTTTTCCACTCTCACCGATAAATACCGTTCAGACATGTATACAGAGGCTCAGTTGATCGAAGGTATAAAAGAGAGGGATAACGAAGTTTTGAAGTTCGTGTACAAGCAGTATTATCCCATGATCAGGTTTTTAATAACCACCAACAATGGTACAGCTCACGATGCTTCGGACATTTTCCATGAATCCCTTATTGTCTTGTACCTAAAACTGAGTTCTATGGGTTTTGAGCTTGACTGTGCGGTGCGGACGTATTTGTATGCGGTCAGTAAAAACCTGTGGTTGCAGCATCTGGAACTCAGGCGCAGGCATGTATCCATTACGGAGAAGGAGGATCTGTTTGCTTCCGAAAAGCAATCGTTCTACGACGATGAAAAGCTTATAAGGAAAAGGATCTACCTGCGCCAGTTCCGGACGCTCAGCGATAATTGCAGAAAGATCATTGAAATGCTGCTTAAGGGGGCTGATCATCGCAAGATTATGTCTGTATTCAAGTACAATAGTAAACAATATGCCATCAAGAGGAAGTATGAATGCCTGAAAACATTGCACCAGAGAATATTGGATGATCCTGAATACAGGGAGCTGGAAAACTAGTTCCCGCAAATAAATACATATGGAAAACATTGAGGAAATTGAAAAATACATAAGAGGTGAAATGTCGGCTCAAGAAAAGAAAGGATTTGAAGCAAGGTTTCAGTCCGATAAACGCTTGCAACAAGATTTACAAAGACACAGGGAAATGCTTGAGACGCTGGATGAGGAGGGGGTGATCGATCTCATTAAAAAACTTGAAGAGATCCAAAAACGATACAAAAACGGTAATAAAGGCTTTTCAAGGGGAAACAAAATATTACTTATAGCAGCCTCTGTTACATTATTCCTTGCAGTGGGTGTTATAACCCTGGTGAATATTATCAATTCAGACCACTACGGCAGGGATTCAGAAATAGCAGTTTCAGATCTGAAAGGAAAGATCTATGAATTGCCTGAATCCTATTCCCGGTTACAGGAATTTGTAATCCGGGGTACGACCTTTAAAATGATCAAGCCTCCTGATTCCCTCATATTTTATGAAGGACAGGAAATTACATTTTTGTGGAAATATGAAGGCAGTGATGAACTGAATATTGTCATTAAGGATTACCGGGACAAACTTGTATATTCCGGGCCATCAGATCGTTGCGACTGGTATGTAGTACAGAATGGTCTGGACAGGGGTATTTATTATTACAGCATATCGGAAAAAAGTGACATACTGCAACTTGGGATCTTTTTCGTTGCAGAAAAAAAATAAGACCTGACTGTGTAATCAAGCTCTATTTGCTTCCTTCCTTTTTGGAGCAGCTACTTAAACCAAAGGGCAGGTATAACGGACAAAAACCAAGGAAACTTGTCAGTAGGAATACCCCTGCCACTGCAAGCAGAACTATCGCCAATGTGCCGGTTATTATATTTGCCGCAAACAGAATGGCTACTACGGCAGCTATCAGGATCCTGATTATCCTGTCGGCATTACCCATGTTCTTTTTCATAAGATTGAATTTTGTATTGTATTGCAACTAACTTATTAACCGGTAATTTTGTTCAACCAGGGGTATTGTTTCTAACAGATTTTGCGCCCGACAAATCCAGCCCTTTGTTAATCACCTCAGTGAAAAAACGGGTGGTTACCCTAACCTGTTCCCCGGGTGTTTCGAGGCCGACAAGATCCCCGATCTTCAGAATGGCGCCTTTCCATTCTTCTGTTATCCAGTTGCCTTTTTCCAGGGAGGGCAGATCTTTCATCTCAATATCATCTCCGGCACTCCAGATATTCATGTAAAAGTATGGCTCATCAGAGGTTTCATCCTGTATGGAATAACCCAGGCCTATCGACTTCTTTAATTGTCCCTGGTTATCCCGTACTAAATTGACCACCAAGCCTGTATCAAAGTGATGGGGCCATACCGCTATGTTCGACCTGTCTTTGAATTTTCCGGCAATGGATTTAAGGATCAGGTTCGTGTTCGACCTGTGCCTTGCCAGTTCTCTGAAAGCTTCAGGATCGGAAATGCGGAAATTCCCACAGTCCTGTATTGCATGTTCAGGAATAGTGTAATGCATTTCATTTTTGACCTTTCTCGGGTCGATACCCATGGAGGAAACCTGCTCCCTTAGCCAGGCAAAAGCAAATCCTTTTGTAACGCCCGGCAGATGAAGAGAATTGAGCTCACGGCCGTTTCCGTTTACCATCATCAACTTAAGGTTTCTTGAATTTAGAAGGAACCTGAAAGGCCGCGGAGCTTCTATAAGGTTTCCGATAAAACTCAGGGATTCGTTGTCCCAGGTCATATTCGTATGACTGTCGTCGGGTTTTTCGGGGATGAGATATTTCCCCGCAAGGGCAACGAACTGGACCGCATTGTGAAGCTGGCACATAGCTTCATTTATTCTTGAATTGGGAGTATAGTTTAGATAAAGCCATTTAGCCGGGTCTACATTCATCTATTTCCTTTTTTTGTTATTTGCTAAAGATATATAATTATGTCCTCAAACAAGATTTACTGTTCCCTTCTTCATCCGGTGCATTCCCAGAGGGAGTCGACAAATAGTGATTTGTAGTGTATGAAATTATCCTTTACAGAAAAACCATTTCTTTTAGCCATATCATTTATCATGTCGAGGTCAAATTTTTGAGAGATCTCTGTAAATATAGGTTCCCAGTCATTAAAAGAAAAGGTTTTGTTCAGTGCCTTTATACGTACCTTTTGTTTTTTTCTGCTGATCAGATAGCTCTTGGCAGCCCCTGACTCCGGGTCATACACAGGGTAATGGTCAAAATTTTCCACCACAAAATTGGCGCCCAGTTCACGGTTGAGCCTGTGAAGCAAGTTCAGATTGAACTCCCTGGTTACGCCTGAACCATCGTTATAGGCGGCCAGGATTTGATCAGGTCCCTTTTTAAGGTCGAAACCGCAAAACAAAAGGTCACCTTTACCAAGTGTTTCCGAAAGGGTTTTAAAGAATGCCCGGGATTCCTCAGGGCTGAAATTACCAATGTTCGAACCCAGGAAAAGAACAAGCTTTGGGTTGGAACCGGTTTGCTTCAGGTCTTTTAACGCATTGAAGTATTCAGAATTTATTGTTTTGATCGTCAGTTCGGGCAAAATGGATTTAAGCCTGAAGTAGAGTCTTTTGTTCGATTCCTGGGATATATCAACCGGAAGGTAACGAAATTTGATGTGCTGTTCAAACATATGAGTAAGCAGGATCTCCGTCTTTGTTCCATCGCCGGCACCTAGTTCTATAAGATCGAGGGTTTGGCCATCCATTTTAACCTGTTCGGCAATTCTCTCTTTGTGATCCTCGAATATTTCATGCTCGCAACGGGTAAGGTAGTATTCCGGTAGTTTCATTATCTCCTGGAACAACAGGCTGCCCCTGTCATCGTAGAAGTACTTGCTTGGCAATGATTTAGTATTACCCGACAATCCGGCATCAACCTCCTTTTTAAATACCTCGTAACTTATGTTATCATCCATTTGCTCATCCTTTTTTTTAGGTTTTCATGGCTCCGCCCTGAGAAAATATTGCCCGATCTTTCCATTATAATTATCGGGGGTTACTTTTTGAAATAGTAGATTACGGCTCAAAACCGTTGATAAGGGGTGTAACGACCGGCACGCCCTAACTGACAGTATGATGGGCAATATCCTTTTCTGCACTGTAAGGGCTAAAATACTAAATAATATGCTTCTTCTGAGTGTTCATTAAATGTCTCATGAGGGATTTTTCAGAAAACAAAAAATATTCTCAAGCTTTTTTCGGCAATATTAATTTATAATAGTTTTGCCGTAGGAAATAACCGGTTTTTATCATACCACTTGGAAGTAGATTTCATATCGGCCTTTTTGTTGCCCACAGCACTCGGACTGTTGATGTTCGGAATGGGGCTGTCGCTAACCATTGAAGATTTCAGGAGGGTGCTGGTACAGCCTCGTGGGTTGGTGATGGGATTGATAGGCCAGTTGGTCATCCTGCCTGCCCTCGCTTTTGGAATTGCTACGCTCGCCGGCCTTCCTCCAGAGCTGAAAGTAGGGATTGTGATTATTGCTTCCTGCCCCGGAGGCGCCACCTCCAATCTTATCACTTACCTGCTCAGGGGGAATGTGGCCTTATCCATATCAATGACTACGGTTAACAGTATTATGACCCTGATCACCACCCCGTTGCTCATATTTTTTGGGTTGCTGGTATTCATTGGAGAGGGCCAGACCGTTCAGCTCCCTCTCGGTGCCACTATCCTGAAGATCTTTTACATTACCCTTTTACCAACATCACTCGGGATATTAATACGTTATAAGAGAACAGAATTTGCCCAGAAAATGGAAAGGCCGCTCAGGTTCATTCTTCCCATTCTCTACGGTATCATTTACCTCACAGCAATTCTTGGAGGAAGTAAAAGTGACTATCCTGTCGGCATAATGGAAAGCTATGTCAGTGTTGCACCCTACGTGATAGTTTTGAATCTTATCGGAATGTCGCTGGGCTATATCCTGGCAAGATTGCTGAGAACAGATATTTCCACGCAGATCACCCTCTCGATCGAAATTGGCATACAGAACAGTGCCCTTGCGATTACAATTGCCAGCAGCGCTATGTTCCTGAATAACTATTTTATGGCAATACCAGCCATCGTTTACGGCTTTTTCACTTTTGCCTCGGCAGTTGTTTTCGGGTATATCATCAAAAAGAGCTCCAGGGAAAGGGCCTCCTCCTGAATTGAATAAATTTTTTGGCCTTCCGACAGGTATTTTAGGTTTCCCGGCCTATTAATACATATGTTTTATTACGGGGAATATCCTATGCTGAGGCTCATCCTTCCTTTCGCAGCCGGTATTGTATTGCACGAGAGCAAGCTGATTGAGCCTCCTGGTGGAAATGTAGTTGCTTCTTTATTTGTAATACCTGCCAGTATCCTGCTCATATTAAAGACCACAGGCTACAGGTTCAGGTGGATAAGTGGTCTGGGAATAGCCACAGGCCTGTTGGTTGGCGGATGGACATTAACAGAGATATCTGATATCAATGATAGAATATCCCCGGTCAATGAACTGCCTGATGGGAGCATGCGATTCACCCTGGTAAGAATAGTTGATGAGCCGAAAATAAGAGATGATGGAAGGGTTAAGGCAAGGGTGTTTGCCGGTTTGGCCGATTCAACTGCCCGTTCCGGTACAACATGCCTTGCCTATTTTGCTGCTGATTCTACACAGTTACCGCTCGAAGCGGGTGATCTGCTGGCTGGCCATGCACTGTTTACCGATCCCCCCGGAGCACGCAACCCGGGAGCATTTGATTACAGAAATTACCTCCGTCACCAGGGCATACGAAAGATCCTGAGGTTTGAGAATGATGGGCATATTTTACTGGATAAAGGAAGGGTACCTCTCCTTAAAAAATTATCATTGTCTTTCAGTAGCTGGGCAAAAGAGATGTTTACATCCCAGGGGTTCGGTGCAGAAGAGCTTTCGGTATCACTTGCACTGATCCTTGGCAGAAAGCAGGATATACAAAGCGAGCTTTTCGACAGGTACGCCGGTGCCGGTGTTGTTCATATTCTCTGTGTTTCGGGGTTGCACGTAGGTATACTTTATCTGATGCTCGATATGCTGTTCTTTCCGCTGAACAGGAGCCTGTGGGGGAGAAGGCTGAAACTGGTGCTGGTCCTATCACTGATATGGTTTTATGCCCTTGTGACCGGGCTTTCCCCATCTGTGACCAGGGCTGCCACAATGTTTTCGCTGGTAGCAGGTGGCAGAATGCTCGAAAGGGACCATAATATTTTCAATACACTGGCCTCATCAGCACTCATTCTCCTGGTAGTTGATCCCCACAACCTGTATAAAATTGGTTTCCAGCTTTCTTACCTGGCTGTGTTCGGAATCGTATCCCTTCAACCTTCAATTTTTCAAAAAGCCAGGACCACCAACAGGATCGCCGACAAGATCCTTGCATTGCTCACAGTGTCATTTTGTGCTCAACTGGCTACGGCGCCGCTGAGTATATATTACTTTGGGCGTTTCCCCGTCTGGTTCCTGCTTTCAAATCTGGTTGCGGTTCCCCTCGCAGGGATCCTGCTCCACCTGGCAATGGCATTGCTTATCTTTAGCTGGATCGGACCGGTGAGGGATTTGATCGGTATTTTGCTCAGCAAGGGGCTTGAGGCGCTGAACTTTTCCGTCGGGCAGATCAATAGCCTCCCCTTTTCGGTTTTGGAAGGGCTCTCATTGAATGGGGTAGAGGTTGCCCTTTTATATACAGTGCTGTTTTCTTTTGTTTTTCTTGTCAGGACCGGCAATCTTCAGTGGTTCCGGATTTTATTGTCTTTGATGATATGCTACATGGCTTTTGGCAGTTTTGATTATTTGCGCAGGGCGAAAAGTACTTCGGTGACTATCTACAATGTGCCGGGGCATACGGCCATAGGACTTGCCTCATCAGGTAGGCACGTAATGCTCTCCGACAGCGCCCTTAAGAACGACAAACAAGCCATATCGTATAACCTGGCCGATCCCTGGAGGAAACAGAAGCTCGGCGAACCCGAATGGGTCACCATTCCGGATACCTGTATTGCTGATGGTGAGCTTTTCTTTGTGGAAAAAAATTTCATCGGTTTTTTTGATAAGACGATCATTTTGATCGATACCAACTATCGTTTTATAGATACAGGCAGAAAGCTCAGGACTGATTATTTGGTGATACGGGGTGATCCTTACCTAAGCATTCCTGACCTGGCAAAGAATTTTGATTTTAAAAGGCTCATTTTCGATGCTTCCTGCAAGCCATGGAATATTGACCGTTGGATTGAAGAGGCGGAAGAGTTGGGGGTTGATTATTATTCGGTTAAGGATGAGGGAGCCTTCATTATAGAGCTGAGAGCCGGAGAAACTCAGGAGCTCAGAGAAATTCCAAACACTCGCACATCCGATTCACCAATAAAAGCCAAAAGCCATAAAAAAACCCGAAAACCTTTTCTGCAAAGACTTTCGGGCGTGATACCTGTTTAAAGTAAAGAGTTGAAATTGCGGTCTGGACGAGACTCGAACTCGCGACCTCCTGCGTGACAGGCAGGCATTCTAACCAAACTGAACTACCAGACCAT
>CAZMOK010000073.1:0-7544 GCA_964567785.1 uncultured Bacteroidales bacterium
GATGTTACGCCGGAGTGTTGACCGGACGACTTGTGAGTGGTATATTTAATTAATTTTGCACTATGGAACAGAGTACCAGGCAACAAAAAGTAGGGCGCGTTATCCAGAAAGAAATGGGTGAGATCTTGCAGTTTGAAATGAAGGAAAAATTCCCGGGGATGATGATCACAGTCACAAAAGTTCAGGTAACCAAAGATCTTTCCATAGCCAGGATATTTCTTAGCCTTTTTGGCGCTAAAGATAAACCTGCCGCACTGGAACAGGTTAAGCAAAATGGCGGGGAGTTCAGGTACAGGCTTGGCAACAGGGTTGCCAAACAGTTGCGTATTGTCCCCCAGCTTGAGTTTTTCGAGGACGATTCGCTCGACTATATTGAGAATATTGAGCGTCTGCTTGACGATGATGACGAATAACAGTCACTTTCAAATAACCTGATATTGTACCTCCCTTTTTACATAGCAAAGCGTTACCTGATCTCCAGGAAATCACACAACATCATAAATATCATTTCGATCATTTCGGTTGTAGGGGTTACTGTAGGTACAATGGCGCTTATACTTGTGCTTTCGGTATTCAATGGTTTTGAATCGCTCGTGCTTTCACTTTTCAATTCTTTCAATCCCGACATTAAGATCGAGGCTGCAGAAGGTAAAACGATAAGCACTGCTGGTTTTCCTTTTGGAGAACTACTGAAAACGGAAGGAGTTGCGGGATACTGGGAAATTATTGAAGAGAATGCGCTTGCACGGCACGAGGAAAGTCAGCATATTGTGAAGATCAAAGGTGTAGGCCCCGGTTACCTTGATAATTCGGCGCTTACGCGTTTCATTGTTGCCGGAGATGCCGCCGTTCAGCAAAACGGCTCAGAGAAAGTCTTTATAGGTGCCGGAGTCGCTTATTACCTGGGGATATACATAGGTGATTACACACCACCTGTGAGTCTTTTCATACCCAGCCGTACCAGTCGCAGTTATTCTTCATTGCAAACAAATGCATTCAACCAGAAGGTTCTGGATGTGGCAGGCATTTTCTCCCTGCAGCAGGAGTTCGACAGGGACTATGTTTTTATTCCGATCGATGCGGCCCGGAACCTGATGGAGTATGATGATGAAGTTACTTCAATTGAAGTGGATGTTGTCAGTGAAGATGAAATTAACCGGGTCAAATACCGTCTGGAGGAAACCCTTGGAGAGAACTATAGTGTGAAGACGCGTTACGAACAGCAATCCCTGCTCTACCGTGTCATGCGCTCGGAAAAGTGGGCCACTTTCGTAATTCTTGCCTTCATTCTGATCATTGCAACTTTCAATGTAATCGGGTCGCTTTCAATACTTATTATTGACAAGAAAAAGGACATTGCCGTGCTTTGGAGCCTGGGTGCCGACAAGAAAATGATCAAGAGGATCTTCATTGCAGAAGGTATGTTGATATCGGTCTTTGGAGGGATAGCAGGATTGCTTGTCGGCGGGCTTATAGCCTGGCTTCAGCAGCAATTTGGTTTTGTGCCGCTGGGCGGGGCAGGTGATTCTTATATAGTGGATGCCTACCCGGTAAAGGTCGAGTTGGTCGACTTCCTCCTGGTACTGCTTACAGTGGTCCTGATCGGTGCGGTTACCGTTTGGTATCCCGTCAGGCAGATCTCAAGGAAAATTCTCTCCCAGCAGTTGAGTTTTTTCCTGATGAGATAGGTAAAACGGAGTCATTAAATGTTAACCGTTAGTTAATTGTCTTTAAAGTACCTGAAAAAAGGTAATTTTGTTGATCAATCCAATCACAGATTAGCATGAAAAAATTTACACTTATATTCTTATTTATAACGGCTTTTATCCCATTTCTGCTTGCCGGTGGCTACCAGCTTGACTATGAAAGAAAGTCGGCCGATGTAAGGCAGGTCAATTTTACGATGGAAGATTTCTCCATTGATGTTCAAAACATCGGCGGAACACTTTATTCCACCATTGTTTTTGAAAGCAGTGCGCTTACCAAAAAGAAAGGATATGCCGAACTGCCCTATGTGGGAGCCACGGTAATGATCGACCCGGTAAGGAATGTTAATATGATAATTACTCCGGGCGAATACGAAGAGATCGATCTGAAAGCACCGCTCCTTCCTTCCAGGGGGGTGATCTACAGGGACCAGGGCCCCTCTTCCATACCTTACGTTATTGACCCGAATTCGATCACCGATTCATGGTACCCCGGTCATGTGGCTGAGATGACGGATCCTTTCATCATCCGTGATATCAGGGGTGTAAGCGCCTACCTGTATCCGTTCCAGTATAATGCTGCCAAACAGGTACTCAGGATATACAAGTCATTCAAAGTTGAACTTATACAGAACAACACAAATCCTGTAAACCCCCTCCTGAACGAAGTCAGTTCAATCAACAGGGAAATGCATGGTATCTATAAGTCAGTTTTTATTAACTACCCGGATGACTTTTCAGGCAGGGATGACCTTACCGTTGGTGAATACGGGGATATCCTCGTCATAACAACAGCGAGGGACGAAAGCGCCATCCAGCCCTGGATCGATTGGAAGCGTCAGAAGGGCTATAACATTATCAAAGAGGTTGTTGCAACAGGTACCGAGGTCAATCAGCTTGTACAGGATGCCTATGATGCCAACAATAACCTGCTGTACGTGCAGATGGTGGGCGACTGGGCCGATATCCAGTGCGAAACGCTCAATTTCGGAGCGCCGATGGATCCCCAGGTAGGCTGTGTGGTTGGGAATGATGAATATGCAGATATTGCCGTCGGAAGGATCTCGGCCAACTCACCGGCCGATGTAACCGTCCAGGTAAATAAGATCATAAACTATGAAAAGGAGCCGGAAATTGGCGGTACCTGGTATTCAGTGGTCACCGGGATTGCCTCAAACGAAGGGGCCGGGATTGGCGACGACGGCGAATCCGACTGGCAGCATAATGATGTGATCTGGAACGACAAGCTCGATCCTTTCACTTTCGACAATTATAATCCCATTTACGATCCGGGAGCTTCATCAAGCATGGTTTCCAATGCGGTAAATGCCGGTACAAGTGTCATAAATTACACTGGACACGGTTCTATGACGAGCTGGGGTACCTCGGGTTTCAGCAACAGCAATGTTGCAAACCTGACAAACGGCAACATGCTTCCCTGGATCGTATCGGTTGCCTGTAACAACGGTGATTTCCACCAGGGTACCTGCTTTGCCGAAGCATGGGTGAGAAAAGAGGACGGCGGGGCTGTGATGATGCTGGCAGCCTCGATCAGTCAGCCCTGGGCACCGCCGATGCGCGGCCAGGACTATTTCATGGATGTGCTGATAGGAGGGTATGATTATAACGCCTACCCCGATCAGAGCGGGATCAGTACCGAAGAGCAGCGTACCACCATTGGCGCCGTTGTTTTCAACGGCCTGACATTGATGACCACTGAGTCAGGCGGATACAGCGACTGGGAGACTGCCAAGACCTGGAACACATTCGGTGATCCCTCCATGCAATTGAGGACAGCAACACCCATACCACCGGTGCTCTCAAGTACGGTGGTTATGTCGGGCATTCCCTTTACCACTATGGTATCAACCGGTGCAGGTGCTTTCGAGGGTGCCATGGTTGCCCTCACACAGGGTGATTCAACGTACAGTGGGGTAACCGATGTTACGGGAAATGTTACCATCAACCACAATCTCGACCCGGGTGATGCCTTGCTGGTAGTGACCGGATTCAACCTGGAAACCATTTACGATACCGTAACGGTTATCCCTCCCGACGGGCCTTATGTGATCTTCGATTCGCTGGTTGTGAACGATGCGAACGGTAATGGCAACGGCATGCTGGATTATGCCGAACAGGCCTATCTTTCGGTAGCGCTGAAAAATGTCGGGGCTGAAGATGCCACTGATGTTTCAGCAACGATTTCAACAGGTGACGAGTACGTGACCCTGATCGACAGCCTTGAAAATTACGGCACCATACCGGCCGGAGGATCCGTATATATTGAAAATGCTTTTGAAGTTCTGGCCTCGGAAGACCTGGAAGACCTTCACATGATCCTTTTCGATCTCGAGGCAGAATCGGCTTCCTCCGATGAAACCTGGATGAGTTCATTTACCATAACAGGTCATGCTGCAGAGTTATTCTACGATGGTTACGCAATAACCGATACTTCAGGCAATGGTAACGGCAGGATAGACCCCGGTGAAACTGTCCAGCTTCATCTTTCAACGATCAACACCGGCTCGGCAGAAGCATTTGACGCCAGCGGATTGCTTTCCTCTGAAAGCATGTATATTTCCATTGAGATCGATTCGATCTTTTACGGTGATGTCCAGCCGGGCGACACCGCAGTTGTGACTTTCAACGTAACAGCAGACGAAGGCACGCCGGAAGGCCACTCGGCACCGTTCAGCTACATGATGGATGCCGGTTACAGCATTTCGGCAGGGGACGACTTTTTCCTCGTAGTGGGACAGATACCGGTGCTTGTAGTCGACCTTGACCAGAACACACCTTCACCTTCACCTATACTGGTGAGCCTTGAAAACCTGGGTGTGGGAAGTGACCATTTCGATGCTTTCCCCGAAAACCTGGAGCTTTACTCCTCGGTCTTTGTTTGCCTGGGAACCTATCCTGAAAATACTGTCCTTAGCGCCGACCAGGGTCAGCGGCTTGCCGATTACCTGGCAAATGGCGGGAATATTTACATGGAAGGCGGCGATACCTGGTATTACGACCAGATTTCGACCCCAACACCCGTACATCCTATGTTCAGCATCAACGGAATTGCCGATGGCACCGGTGATCTTATCCAGGTGATGGGAATGTCAGGCTCGATGTGCGAGAACATGAACTATGCCTATAACGGTGATAACAGCTATATCGACCACATAGAAGCCCTTCCCGGCGCTGAAGACGTATTCGAAAACTCCAACCCGTCGTACATCTGCGCCGTTATGAATGATGCCGGTGAATACAAGACTGTCGGCTCTTCTTTTGAGTTTGGCGGGCTCGAAGACGGAGAGTACACAAAGGATGACTATATGATCGAGATCCTCTCCTTCTTTGGTATCGAAGGCGTATGGACCGGAACAGACGTCAGGTTGTCTGATGAACTGAAAGAAAGCCTGGTAATCGCACCCAACCCGGTCACTCCTTCTACGTTCCTGACTTTCAACCTGGTTCGCTCATCGATGGTCAGGACCGAAGTTTTCAATCTCGGCGGTCAGAAGGTCGCTACGCTGATCGAACGGAGCATGAACAAAGGGGTGCACAGGATCAACTGGAACGGCAGCGATGATTCCGGAAGCCGCTTGCCCGGTGGTGTGTATTTTGTTAAGATACAGACAGACAGGGCGTCGGTTACGAGGAAGGTTGTGGTCCTGAACTAATCCACATTATTCTGTATAACAAGCTCAAGGGAGCTGAGCTCGAGGGCGACGAGGTTGCCGAAACCGTCTTTGCCATCCATATAAACCCCGTTGTCGAGGTCGATGAAGGGAAAGTTCTCCGATCCCTTTACCAGGTTAATAAAATCGAGGCTTACCGGCACATGGCCATGGACCACCTTCCGGTTTTCTATCTTTGAAAGGTCGGCCTGGAAATCCTTGACCCACATCATGGCGTGAGTGTCGCTGAATGGGTCTTCAATTTCAAAATTCAGGCCTGCATGCACCAGCACATGCCCGTCGAGTTCAATATAATATTCAAGTGAATCAAGCCAGTTTACGTACTCTTCGGGCAGTTCCTCCACATTTTTCAGGCCGAAGCTGCTCATGGTCGTCTTACCGCCATATTTGTACCACTCTTTCCTGAGGTAATTTCCAACAGGCAGGCCAAGGAAGTGCCCGGGGACACGTTCTTTGTTGTAGAGCCTCAGCAGGTAATCCTCGTGGTTCCCGCGCAGGAGTCTGATATTGAATTCATCTTCCTGAAGACTGATGATGTAATCGATCACCCCCTTCGAATCGGGCCCCCGGTCGATGTAATCGCCGAGGAAGTAAAGCCGGTCGCTTCTCGACGGCCTGATCAGTTCTTCTACAAGTGCCCTTAATGTTTTTGCGTACCCGTGTATATCCGGTATAACCCAGTTTTTGGCCATTCAGTCGTTTAACGTTTCTTCGCCTGGTTGGCGACTTTATCCATCAGTTCCCTGATCTTTTCGGGATCGCCAAGGAAATAATCTTTCTGCAGTTTCAGGTTGTCGTCAAATTCAAAAACATATGGGATTCCGGTGGGTATGTTAAATTTGAGGATCTCTTCTTCACTCATTCCTTTAAGGTACATTACCACAGCCCTGAGGCTGTTGCCGTGTGCTGCCACCAGCACTTCTTTCTCCTTTTTCAGGGTTTCAGAGATCTCAGATTCCCAGTAAGGTACCATTCTCTCCACAACTTCCTTGAGTGATTCGGTGCGAGGGATATCCTTGTCGTCCAGATCGCTGTACCTCGGATCGAACTTTGTATTCCGTTTATCATCCTCTTCTATCGGTGGGGGAGGCGTGTCGAAACTCCTTCTCCATTGCAGTACCTGGTCATCGCCGTACTTTTCTGCAGTTTCAGCTTTGTTGAGTCCCTGCAGCATACCGTAATGCTTTTCATTCAGGCGCCAGGTCTTCAGCTCGGGAATGTACATCATGTCCATCTCTTCAAGCGCGAGCCATAAGGTCTTTATAGCTCTTGTGAGATAGGAGGTATATGCGATCTTGAATTTGAAGTTATTTTCTTTCAATACTTTACCGGCCTCAATGGCTTCCTTTGCACCCTGTTCTGAAAGGGGAACATCCGTCCAACCGGTAAAGCGGTTTTCTTTGTTCCAGACACTCTCTCCGTGACGCAGCAGTACGAGTTTCAGCATAGTTTCAAAATTTTTGCAAAAATAGCTAATTTTTCTCAAAGCTCCTTGCTATTCAACGGTGCACAGGAAAGGTTATTTTGATGCTAAATCACTACTTTTGCACTAAACCGATAGCCATGAATGTTGAAGAAACTGAACAACAGATTATAGAAGAGTTTTCCCTGTTCGATGACTGGATGGACAAGTACAACCATCTGATCGAGATGGGTAAATCGCTGAAAATAATAGACGAAAAACACCGCGACCAGCAACACCTTATCAGCGGTTGCCAGTCGAGGGTATGGCTGCATGCAGAGTACCGCGACGGCAAAGTCTATTTCACTGCCGACAGTGATGCAGTGATCACGAAAGGACTGGTAAGTTTAATGACAAGGGTATTCGACGGTCGCACTCCTGAAGAGATCATCAATGCAAAGCTTGATTTTGTGGATGAGATCGGACTCAAGGACCACCTCTCTCCAACCCGCTCCAACGGCCTCATGTCGATGATCAAGCAGATGAAGCTCTACGCAATGGCGTTCAAGGCGAAGAAGGAAGCGTGACGGGTGTTCGGGTTAAAATCGTGAAGTGTGAAGAGTGAAGTGTGAAGTGGCTCTTCCAGTCATCTTAGCCTCTTATTTTCTTAACCTCTTATTATCTGCTCCGCGCTCCCGTGCTCCCGAGCTACCTCGCTCCTAAGCCTCTGCGGTTTCATTATTA
>CAZMOK010000073.1:7644-12987 GCA_964567785.1 uncultured Bacteroidales bacterium
TGCTTCACCGCTTCCACAAGACGGTCGACTTCCTGCAGGGTATTGTAAAGGCCGAAGGATGCGCGGATCATTCCCGGCACACCATACCGGTCCATGATCGGCTGGGCACAGTGGTGGCCAGTCCGTACAGCCACACCCATCTGGTCGATGATGATACCGGCATCATACGGATGGATGCCTTCCATGTTGAAAGAAACCACACTGCATTTATGATCGGACGTGCCGTATATGGTGAGCCCTTCAATTTTCAGTAGTTCAATGGTTGCATAATCGAGCAATTCCTGTTCGTGGTTCTCTATATCCTTCAACTCAACCTTTTCAATATATTTAAGTGCAGCCTCAAGGCCGACCACGCCTGCCACGTTTGGTGTGCCTGCCTCGAATTTATAAGGGAGTTCGTTATAGGTTGTCTTTTCGATCGTTACATCCTCCACCATCTCTCCGCCGGTCTGGTAGGGTGGCATTTTTTCCAGCAGGCCTGACTTCCCGTAAAGCACGCCTATGCCCATGGGGCCGTAAACTTTATGGCCAGAAAAGCAGTAGAAATCACAGCCGAGCTCCTGCACATCCACTTCACTGTGCGGTATGGCCTGGGCTCCGTCCACAAGCACAGGAACACCCTGCTTGTGGGCTATATCTATCATGTGTTTTACAGGGTTAATGGTCCCCAGCACATTTGAGACGTGCGTAATGGCAACCAGTTTCGTTTTTTTACTCAGGAATTTTTTGTATTCAGCCAGATCCAGTTCGCCGTCATCGCTAAAAGGGATTACCTTCAACACTGCCCCTTTCTCTTCACAGACCACCTGCCAGGGTACCAGGTTGGAATGGTGCTCCATCTCTGAAATGATCACCTCGTCGCCCGCTTCAAGGTTGGGCCTCGCAAATGAATGTGCAATCAGGTTTACGGCCTCCGTGGCCCCTTTTGTAAATATTATTTCGCGTGTTTCTTCTGCGTTGATCCACTCCTTAACCGTTTTCCTCGCATTTTCAAAAGCTTCAGTGGCTTGCTGGCTCAGATAATGTACACCCCTGTGGATGTTCGCATTCTCATTCCTGTAGTAATCGGAGACCCGGTTAATGACGTCCCTCGATTTCTGGGTTGTTGCTGCATTATCGAGGTAAACAAGAAGCTTTTCGTAAACTTTGTTATCCAGTACCGGGAAATCGTGTCTTATGCTGTTTAAATCGAAACTCACAGTTTAAAGTATTGCTATAAAGCGAAGGTAGGAACTTTCAGGAAGCTCCTTCGCAGATGATCAGTCTATTTATCAACTATCAGAATAATGAGAAGCGACTTTGCGGCGGTCAAACCTTGCTCATGTCGATCTCGAAATTAAGTTCTTTTTCCTGCTGGCTGCAGTGCAGCACGCATCTTTCACAGATGGAAAGCTCTCCGCGCAGGCGTTTCTTCACCATATCGTCGATCCGTTGCTTCAGTGCATCTATCTTTATATGATTGATGATCTCAGCCGCAAAAGCATACATCATCAGTAACCTTGCGCTGGCTTCGCAAATCCCTCTCGATTTGATATAGAATAGGGCGTCATTGTCGAGCTGGCCTACCGTGGCGCCATGCGAGCACTTCACATCATCGGCATAGATCTCAAGGAAAGGCTTGGCATTGGCCGATGCCCTGTCGGTGAGCAGCATGTTCCTGTTGTTCTGGAAAGCATTGGTGTGCTGTGCATCGCGGTCGACCAGGATATGGCCGTTGAATACGGAGCTGGCCTCATCATCGAGGATGCCCTTGAACAGTTCGTTGCTCTGACAGTCGGGCATGGCATGGTGCACATACACCTGGTTGTCGACATGCTGCTCCTTGTCCATGAGGTAAACACCCAGGATATCCGCTTCGGCAAACCTGCCGTTCAGTTTCACATGGTTGTAGTTCCTGATAAGTCCGCCGTTGAGGCTGATGGAGTTGGTGCTCAGCCTGCTGTCCTTTTCCTGGTGGAAATAGGTTGAGTTAAGCAGTGAAGTGTCGTCGTTCAGGTTCTGGAGCTTGTAATGGTCCAGGCTGGCATTTTCATCGATGAACACCTCCGTGAGCGAGTTTATGAAGCTCGCCTGGTGGTTGGTCGAATCGTCGCACTGGACAAAGGTCAGGCTGCTGTTCTTCCCGAGGACCAGCAGGTTTCTGGTGTGCAGCATAATGTTGTCGGAGTGGTTGACAATGCTCACACTCTGCAACGGCATCTCGACCTGCACATTTTCCGGAATGTATATAAAGATACCATCCTGGAAAAATGATGTGTTCAGTGCATGAAAAATATTTTTATCCAGGTCGGCGTATTTGCCGAGGTGCTTGTCCACCAGTTCAGGGTATTGCTCCATGGCCTTCGACAGGCTCCCTGCGACAACACCGTTCTTATATTTTTTCAGTTGTTCTTTGTCGCCCTGGTACCAGCCGTTGAGGAGTGAAAGCTGCTCTGTTTCAAAATTGTGGATTTCGCAGGTGAAGATCTGGTCGATGTCCTTGTTGCTGTCTTCCCTGTCGAGGAAATGCACATAGTTCTTAGCGAGGGCCGGCCGGAGATCGGTATGCTTCCAGTCTTCGGTTTTCCTGGTCGGGAAAGGAAGCTCGCGCATCTTTTCCAGTCCCTGCGAGCGCAGTTTCGCCACGTTCTTTGTATCGTTTTTGTAAACCACTTCTTGCTGGCTCTCAAACTGGCTGATCAGGTCTTCCTTGATATTTCCGTTGGACAATATTTGTTTCATCACAATATTTTTCTCCTAAACAGTTTTTCAGGCATCTTCGATTTCTTTCTTGATCCACTCGTAGCCCTGCTCTTCAAGTTGCAGTGCGAGGCCTTTGGTGCCCGATTTCACTATCCTTCCATCGTAGATAACGTGGACGAAATCGGGTATGATATATTCAAGCAATCGCTGGTAGTGGGTGATCACCACAGTGCCATTTTCATCGCTTCTTAAGGCATTAACACCATTGGCCACTGTCTTCAGGGCATCGATGTCGAGCCCCGAATCGGTTTCATCGAGCACCGAGAGTGTGGGGTTCAGCATGGCCATCTGGAAGATCTCGTTCTTCTTTTTCTCCCCGCCTGAGAACCCTTCGTTCACCGATCTTTTGGTGAGCTTTGTCTGGATATCGACAAGCCTTTTCTTCTCTTCCATCATCTTCAGGAAATCGGATGCCGACATAGGTTCTTCACCCTTATATTCCCTGGTTTCATTGATAGCTGTACGCATGAAATTGGTAAGGCTCACGCCAGGGATTTCAATTGGGTATTGAAATCCCATGAAGATTCCTTTGCGGGCCCTCTCCTCAGGCGGCATTTCGATAATGCTCTCCCCTTTGTAGAGGATGTCGCCGCTGGTCACTTCATAGCCTTCCTTGCCCGCAATGGCCATTGCCAGTGTGCTTTTCCCCGTGCCGTTCGGCCCCATAATGGCGTGTATCTCACCCTTCTTTACCTGGAGGTTCAGGCCGTGGATGATCTCCTTGCCTTCAATTTCAACAGTCAGATCCTTTATTTCTAACAACATAGCTTAAATTAACAATTAACAATTAACAATTATCACAAATCCCGTTTCTCTCCGTTCACGGGATTCCGCTTCGCTTCATCTCAAATCCCAACACTGTCATCCTACACTTCCTTCGAGTGAGATCGACAGCAGCTTTTGTGCTTCCACTGCAAATTCCATCGGAAGCTTGTTCAGTACCTCTTTGGCGTAACCATTCACGATCAGGCCTATAGCCTTTTCCGTGTCTATGCCGCGCTGCAGGCAGTAAAATAGCTGATCGTCGGATATCTTTGAGGTGGTGGCCTCATGTTCCACTATCGACGATTTGTTGTCGCACTCGATATACGGGAACGTATGTGCGCCGCATTTGTCGCCCAGCAGCAGTGAATCGCACTGGCTGAAGTTCCTGGAGTTCACAGCCCTTGGAGTCATCTTTACCAGTCCCCTGTAGGAATTGTTGCTGTAGCCTGCCGAAATACCCTTTGAGATGATGGTGCTTTTGGTGTTCTTCCCAACGTGTACCATTTTCGATCCCGTATCGGCCTGCTGGCGGTTGTTGGTCACGGCCACGCTGTAGAACTCGCCAATGGAATTATCGCCCAGCAGCATGCAGCTCGGGTACTTCCAGGTTATGGCCGAGCCGGTCTCCACCTGTGTCCATGAGATCTTTGAGCTCACTCCCTTGCACATCCCGCGCTTGGTGACGAAATTATAGATGCCGCCCTTGCCTTCTTTATTGCCCGGGTACCAGTTCTGCACGGTTGAGTATTTCACTTCGGCATTGTTCATGGCGATGATCTCCACCACGGCTGCGTGTAGCTGATTCTCGTCGCGCATGGGTGCCGTACAGCCTTCCAGGTAGCTTACATACGAATCATCTTCGGCAACAATGAGGGTCCTTTCAAACTGTCCCGTATTGGCCGCGTTGATGCGGAAGTATGTGCTCAGTTCCACCGGGCAGCGCACCCCTTTGGGAATGTAGCAGAACGATCCGTCGGTGAAGACGGCTGAGTTTAGCGCTGCAAAATAATTATCTGTGTGCGGCACCACCATTCCCATGTATTTCTGCACCAGGTCGGGGTGTTTATGCACCGCTTCGCTGAAAGAGCAGAAGATGATCCCGTGTTTCTCCAGAGTGTCCTGGAAAGTGGTCTTAACAGAAACACTGTCCATCACGGCATCCACGGCCACGCCGGTAAGCCTTTTCTGTTCGTCGAGGGAGATCCCTAACTTATCGAATGTTTCGAGCAGTTCGGGGTCAACCTCATCCAATGATTCCAGTGGTTTTTTCTTGGGCGCCGCGAAGTACGACACGGCCTGGTAGTCGACAGGGGGTATGTTCAGGTGGGCCCAGTCGGGCTCCTTCATGGTAAGCCAGTGCCTGTATGCTTTCAGCCGTTTTTCCAGCAGCCATTCCGGTTCATTCTTTTTGGCAGATATGAACCTGATGATATCCTCGTTGAGCCCCGGCGGGGCGGTATCCATTTCAATGTCGGTATAGAAGCCATACTTATACTCGCCTCCCGTAACTTCCTGCAATATTTTATCTTGATCTTCAGGCATAAGCAGATTTTAAGTTTATTTAGACTGTTTCAAAATTACGAACACAAATGTACGAAATCTTCAATGAATATTTCGTTACCTATGTAACAACATGGACTTTGAAATGTTTATGGCCACGAAGCGCTAAGCATGGCAGCGCAGAGCTGAAAACAGGAGGTGTAGAAGGGGGGAAGGAAGTCAATTCTAAATTCTAAATTTTGAATTAATCCGTGTAAATCCGCTTAATCCGTATTCTATGAATTCGTTTCGGGGTGTGAGGTATGGGGTGCGGGGTGCTCTTTGCGAAAATTTGCG
>CAZMOK010000074.1:0-3119 GCA_964567785.1 uncultured Bacteroidales bacterium
TACTATTTACTATTTATTATTTCCCAACTATCTTTGAATAAAAAGAATGAGCATGCCTACATCAATCCATTATTTCAGATATGGGATAAACCGGGTTTTCGTGATCCGGCAGAAAGGCACCATCATGATCGATGCCGGGCCGCCGGGTATCGCCGGTAAATTTGAAAAAGACCTCTTAAAAGAGGGTATAAAACCTGATAGCATCAAGCTGATGGTGCTGACCCACGGCGACTTCGACCATTCTGGATCGGCAGCTTCGATCAAAAGGCTGACCGGTTGTGATGTGGCTGTCCACAGCAAGGACCGGCACCTGGTAGAAAAAGGGATGTTCAACTGGCCTCCGGGGACCACACCCTGGGGTAAGTTTACCCATATGATTTTTGCGCCGTTAATGCGAAGAATAAAAATGGAGCCCGTAAAGCCCGATCTGATCCTTCCTGATGAAAATTTTCCGCTTCATGAGTATGGCATTGATGGCCAGGTGGTTTATACACCCGGTCATACACAAGGCCACGTAAGTGTGGTATTGGATGAAGGCATTGCTTTTATCGGCTGCCTGTCGCACAACATTAAATTGTTCAGGCTAAGGCCCAACCTTCCCATCTATGCGGAAAATATTGAAGAGGTAAAGTCAAGCTGGAAAAAGATCCTTAATATGGGCATAACAGAGGTCTACCCGGCGCACGGAAAATCTTTTAACTCAAATAGGATCAGGAAGCACCTGCCGGCTTGAAGATGCTTGATCCGGCAATGCCGCCAAGAGCGCTCAGAACAAGAACGGCGCCTTCGTTGAAATATTCAAAATCAAGGTTGAAGTTCAGCAGGTTCAGCCCGATGGCCCAGTAAGCCAGCGCTACAATAAAACCGGTAAGCACACCGGCTATAAAGGCCTTTACCCTGAACCCTTTCTTTGCTTTTGGCAGCATCCTGATAAGCGTGCCGATGATCCCGCCGAGAATGGCAAAAAGCAGGAAGATCCACGGAAAGACATAATCAACCTCATCCGCGGATGACGGGATGTCTGACGCAACAGTTACAACATCCCTTTTTGCGCCTTTCGATCGCAGGCTTACGGTTTGGATAGGGGCCATGCTGCTTAGCTCAACCCTCTGGGGTTCGACGAAACCGTTTTCAGCCCGTACAGATACAGGTACCGGCCCAAAGTCTGAAACACCCAGCAATTCAAGATCGATCAGGGTTGTTTCTATGCCATAGCCCTGTATTGACCTCTTATGGGATGTGACCCTTATAAAAGGCTCTACCGGCCTCTCATCCCTGACCCAGGTGTCGGTGTTCATCTCCCTGAGGCCCAAAGAAACTGTGTTGTTCTCGTTTTCCGGAACCCTGACCTCGCCAGGTGTCAGCTTCAGTTCACGGACGGGGATATCCATATTGATGAACTCTACTTCAAATTGATCCACAGGTACTTCTGAGGCATAGACCTTGTAAATAATTGGTGAAGCCAGTTGTTTTTGTTCATCGGTAAATTTCCCGTCCTTTATTTCCTTCAGGATAACCTCAAGGGAAGTCTTCCAAGTGCCTTCCCGCGGGTCGTAACCTACCGGTACTTTCGAAACGAACAGAGGTATTATATCGGCTTCTTTGTTCTCGGCCGTTTTGGCCCTAATAATGTATTCGTTAGCGCCTGCGTTTTCGTGTAACAAGGCAATATCCAATGTTCTCAGGAGCTCCGGGGCCTCAAAGGAGGCGAAATTCTGCCCTTCTGCCAGCTTGAAATCTTTAGGCGATTGCTGCCTGGTTACTACTTCACCGCCAATATCCATGTATTTTATGGTTTGACGGGTGTTGTAAAGCTTGTCGTAATCATTTTTGAATTGCGGCTGTACCTGGAGGTTTTGGAGGTTCGTCTGCAGCTGATGGTGTGTGAATGTCTTCGGGACAGGATAATAGACTGCCGTTCTGCCCTTGATGCGACGGTCTGTAAGTTCCGGATTGGTTTCCCTGAGCAGTTCATAATCGAGATCCCCTCTTTCTGCGATTTCCTCAAGGCTTGTGGTCTGTCCGGCATGGACTTTAATTACATAGTATTCTTTTCCGTTAATTTCTTTTTTAGGGAGCTGATCAAGGTCAAGTCTTTGGGGTTTGGCCAGGGCTGTTGTAATTAAGGATTGAAACAGCATTATCAGGATCAGAACTAATACGCTATGAAGATGGTATCGAATCCTTCCGGATCTAGATTCTTTTCTTAATGGAATTAAAGGTCTCATTGCTGATGATTTTTTGAATAACAAGCATTTAGCAGGAAAGAATAAAGTTACGGCTATTTAAAGGCAGATGCAAATACTTCGTTAAATCATCAAATCGTCATAAAAAAACCTGTCCCGGGGAGGGACAGGCTCTGATAACTTCAGAATTTAAACCCAAAATCCTAAAATCACTTATACTGCTAAGATATAATAAGGTTACAACATTTTTTTCAATAATGTTATATTGGTTATTCACAGACCTTTCTTAGTATATGTCGTAAGATATTGAAAAACAGCAAATAAAGCTGGTAATAAAAACCGGCCTTTGCCATCCGGGTTCTTTTATTTTCAGGTGCCTGTCCGGTTTTTGATAATCATGACTGTGCCTTCAAGGTCGGGCATCAGTACCGGGCTTTCAGGTATCCCTGCCGAAAATTCGTCAACGGCTTTTACGATCCCAGGCCAGTTGTCATTATAATCATGGACAAGGATAACACCGCCCGGACTCAGCCTGGGATAGAAGAATTCCAGGCCGGTCTTCGTTGGATTGTAGAGATCGGCATCCATATTGACAAGGCTGAAAACCTCGTTTTCAAGTCCTTTTGCCGAGCCGGGGAAATAACCTGGGTGAAAAGTTATATTGTCATTCCCGTTTATATGCATCCCGGCTTTTTCTATACTTGTGTCACCAAAATTCTGCGGGGTATAGGTTGCCGCTTTACCTGTTTCCCCTTCAAGGTCCCCGGGTGGGAATCCCTCGAATGTATCGAAGAGATGAAATTTTCGCGACGGATCCATGAGGTGCAATATCCTGGCACTTAACCCCTTATAAACGCCCAGTTCAGCAAAGCAGCCTTTCACTTTCTGCTTTTTCAGTCTTTCAACCTGCAGCCACCAGATGAAAAACCTTAT
>CAZMOK010000074.1:3219-6289 GCA_964567785.1 uncultured Bacteroidales bacterium
AAACAAACCACAAAGTCCGTTAATAATAGTAAGATATCAGCTTTTCAGCTCGCCTCCGCCAAACAGTGACAGCCCCCTTATGACAAGAGTTTTCGAAGTATCTATCTCGGCCTGTGGCCGTTTGTCGCCAAACCCTCCGAAAATATTGGTGGTTTCAAGCCGTACATTCCATTCGGCCGGTATCATCAGATTAGACCCGCCAAAGATGGACGTTGCCTCTATTTCCGCATATTCAGCCAGTTTACATTGGGTCAGGTCAATGTTCGACCCTCCGAAGATGCTCACAACCTGTCCTCCCCTGAAACTATCAGATTTAAATCTCTTGTCGCCTCCCCCGAAAATCGAAACTTCGTCTATATAATCAGATTTTTTTTCGCTTTCGGAAATTCCCCTTTTAGTGAAATGCCTTCTTGTGCCAAAGATCAGGTAAATACCTCCGAGGATAAGCAAAGCAGGCCAGAAAACCCTCCTGAAAGTGATGGGGAAATCATAGAAGTCAGATAACAGGAAAAACCCTCCTATGGCAATCAGTATGATACCCCAGAACTTTCCTCTATCATTGAATAGCGAGATCACTCCCAGTGCTATGAGCAACATTTCCCAGGAAAAAATATAATCCCATGTGTTTTCAGATACGACCCCGGTATTTCTCAGGAGCCAGATGAGCCCCAGGGCAATGACGATCAATCCGAATACGAGGGTCTTGGCATTAAAGGACCTGTTAACAGGCTGCTTTTCGTTTGGTTCCATCATTAATACATTTTGGGGGCAAATTTAATTTGAAAAGAAGCCGATTGCAACACTTTTTTATAAAGTGCTTATTTGCAACCTGTAAACTTACGAACCATTGAAAACCTCACTCATACCTGAGGGCGTTCACCGGGTCTGTATTAGCTGCCCTGAAGCCCTGGTAGCTCGTTATCAAAATGGTAACAGTCAGTGTCACAAGTCCTGCCAGCAGGAATATCCACCAGCTCAGGCTTACCCTGTAAGTATAGTTGTTCAGCCAGTTATCAAGCGCCCACCACGACAGGGGCCAGGCTATGATATTCGCAATGGCCACCCATTTGATGAACTCTTTTGAGAGCAGGCTGTAAATATTTTCAATAGAGGCTCCGAAAACTTTCCTTACCCCGATCTCTTTCCGCCGCTGCTCGGCCATGAAGGAGGCCAGCCCCAGCAATCCTAAACATGCAATGAAGATGGCAAGTCCGGCAAAGACCATAAGCACTGTGCGGGCCTGCATTTCATTGTTGTATAATGAATTGTAAACTTTATCGAGAAAAGTATGATCCACCGGTAATTGGGGTGAATAGGATGACCAGGTATCTTCAACATAAGTAATTGTTTCCACAGCCTTTCCAGCGGCATATCTTATGGAGAGATATTCATAATCCCATCCGTACAAGCCTTCAAGCAGTATGAAAGCCATCGGCCGTACCTTCATGTGCATCGATTCGTAGCGGATGTTTTCAACCACCCCTATCACGTGAAATGTGTTCACCTGCTCCGACATATCATAAACTTTTTTCCCGACAGGGTCTTCCCATCCTAATAGTTCCAGCGCTGCCTCGTTTATTACCATAGCTGTGGTATCGGTGCCGAAATCCCTGCTGAAGAAGCGGCCTCTGGCCATATCCAGTTTCATTACATCATCGAATTCAGTATCAACCACACACAGGTTCATAGTAAAGGATTCTTCAACCTCTTCGGCACTGAAACCGATATTATTGAAACGCACACCGGGTACCCTGTGTGAAAGGGAAACCTCTTCAATGGCAGGATTCTGCTTAAGTTCATTGATGAAGGGCCCGGTATTCTGTCCGAGCGACTGGGGATTCCGGATAACAAGCACGTTTTCTTTGTCGAATCCCAGGTTTTTATCCTGCAGGAGCACCAGTTGCCTGTACATGACTATAGTGGCTATTATCAGGCTGACTGAGATCACAAGTTGAAATATGACCAGGATACTCCGCAGCATTTTGTTTCCCGATCCTTTCCGGAGGGTCCCTTTGAGTACGGTAGCAGGCCTGAAACGGGAAAGGTAGAAAGCAGGGTAGCTTCCGCTGATAAGCCCAACAATGACTGCAAGGCCGAGAAGCACCGGGAGCATCCACCAGTCGGCCACGTAATCCAGGTCGAGGCTTTTGCCTACCAGGCGGTTGTATGATGGAAGGACGAGCTCTACAATGATGGCGGCCAGTATAAGTGCCATGAAACTCGTGATCATCGATTCACCCAGGAACTGGTTTACGAGTTTCGACCGTGTGGAACCGATCACCTTCCTTATTCCTACCTCTTTGGCCCTGTTGGCCGACCTGGCAGTGGTGAGGTTCATGAAATTCACACAGGCTATGAGAAGGATGAAAAGGGCCACTGCAAGGAATATGTAAACATTTTCTTTGTCTCCGTTTGCCTCCCATTCACCGCTGATATCTGAAGTAAGGTGTATTTCGGTGAGGGGCTGAAAATAATATCTCCAGTAGTTACTGCTGGTGCCCCATTTTTCAACAACACTCTCGTCCAACATGTATTTTCTGACAAAATCTGGGAATTTCTCTTCCAGCGATCTGATCGAAGCATTCTCTTTCAGTGTTATATAGGTCAGAAAATTATTGTTGAACCAGGCCTCCGAATTATAAAACCCTTCGTAAGAAATGAGTGAGGTCATGATCTCAGGGTGCATGTGGGAATTGGAAGGCAGGCCTTCAACAACTGCCGTTACCTTGAATTGTCTTTCTTCATTGAAGGTGAGCACTTTTCCGATTGGATTTTCATCCTGGAAATACTTACCGGCAATCTCTTTCGTGATAACAACCTCATTGGGATCATCAAGGCATCCTTCGGGGTCGCCTTGTAAGAAATTAAAAGTGAATATTTTGAAGAATGTGGAGTCGACTGCACAAACCCTGTTTTCAACAAAGATCTTGTCGCCGTAGCTAACCTCATTGTCCCAGTAGTGTGTTGTTCTCGTAATATGTTCTATTTCAGGGAACTCATTGTACAGTGCCCTCGGCATGGGTGCCGGGGTATAGGTCTGTTGTATCTCTGTATTCCCGATCAGCGCATC
>CAZMOK010000074.1:6389-10589 GCA_964567785.1 uncultured Bacteroidales bacterium
ACAGCGATCAGGTCGGCATTTTCCTGCTCCGAATATCGCAGGGTCTGCCGGGCATAGCCCACTGAAAGAACTGTCTGCTTTTCTTTGGTGCGCTTAAGTACCAGGTTGTGCTTTTCGATCTTTTGCCTGGCGATATGGATATTGCTTTTTATGGAATCTGGCCATTCATAGCCAGGTTTTTCAATTGAAAAGAGGTGTACTTCAGCTCCGAAGGAGGATGCCAGGAAACAGGCTGAATCCACCAGTTTGCCATATCCTTCATGGCTTGCCACAGGAAGGATAATCTTTTTGAATTCATGTTTTACCGGGTAATCGTTTTGGATTACAAGGCAGGGTGCGGCACTTTTCGCAACTATTTTGATGATGTCGGCTCCGATCAGCTTTTGCTTAAGCCCTTTGATGCCGTGTGTGCCAATTATCATCATCTTATAGGCAGAATCTTTTGCTTCGCCGGGGATTTCATTGAAAATGGATCCGGTCCTGACCAGCATCTCTGATGCTGATACTTCGGGACTGCTGTGATTTGAAACAAACTCTTCCAATTTCATCCTGGCTTCTTCTTTTTCGTTGTCGCTCTTTACTACGTGCAACAGCACCATTTGTAATCCTGAACCGGCGCTTATCAGCGATGCCTGTTCAACGACCTTTTCAGAAAGATCAGTAAAATCTATGGGAACAAGGATTTTTTCACTCATGACACATGAATATATTTATAAGAATAGATGTAATTGGCGCTGCAAAGTAGTCAAAAAAAAGCACTGTTTTCATTTTTGATTTAAAAATAATTTCCAGCTATTTCAGAAAGCATCAGCTACCTGACCTACTGTGCGGGCAGGTGAACATTCCATGCAATGCCCAGTCCCAGGCCCGACCATGCCCTTTTCACATCATTTGTCTTGTCTTTTCTTGAGAGGCCGTTGTAATTGATGTAAGGTGTTATACATGATTTCCCGGTGATGAAGTAATTATAGCCAATCCCCACAGTGTAGCTTAGGCGGCTGTAGTTGGTGGTTGCTTCCTCGGCCATGTCCTCGATTTTTCTTTGCTGTGTTCCGAAACCAATGCCTGCATCAAGGAAAAGGTTTCGCAGGGCCTTGTCATCTACCGGCAGGTTCACCATAGCTTTCGGCATAATATCGAAATACCAGGAACTAAAATTATAATCATAATCCTTCTGCTTTTCATTGGAAATGTTGAAACCCAGCCCAAGTCCTACCGCAACGTTGTCGATCACATAATAATAACCATTGGCCGACAGGCCTGAATTGGTGAAGCCGTATTTATCTTCCATTTCTTCGCCCATTTCACCGGGATAGGTGTCTTTCGCAGTTCCGGTATTCAGGTAGAAATTTGTACGGGAGCCGATAACTGTGGTGCTTTGCCTGTACCTGTCGGCAGGCCTTGAGAAATCATTCCCGATATCGCAGAAGTAATCATCGCACCTGAAGAACAGATCGAGGTTTAAGCCTACGAAAAGGCCGCTCTCCGTATATTTCCAGTCCTGGTCCTTTTCGTTGCACGAGGAGAACTGGTATCCTATCTCAGGAGAGAAATAAAAATTGTTGTCGATCCTGATCGGGCTGATCAGTGAGGCTTTAAGATCTAAGAGGTTTTCTGAATAATCGGAAGTGTATTCAGAACCGCCTCCTTTTTCGAATTTGAAATTATATTTTCCTATTCCGGCACTGATCTTTCCCATCAGGTTGAAATTATTAAAATGCTGGCCATAGGCCACGTTAACAAAGAATTGGGTTTCCGCATCACGTGAGATATCATCACCAATATCTTTACTCCTGTAGCAATCCCTGTAAATACGGGCTCCCACGGCCAGGTTGTCGATCACGAAGTAGTCGGCCTCAATATCCAGGTTGCCATCTGTGTAGTTTTCAGATTTTTCACCGTTAACCTTTTCACTGCCGAACTCACCGCCGAGTACCTGTTTAAGGTCATAGCGCCAGGTCCCCTGGCTGAAGGGCTGGATTTCTTCTGAACTTACAGATGAAACTGCAATGGGGACATCTTTCTTTTGAGCAAAGATGGTTGATGAGAAAACTGCACACAGAACAAGCAGAATTAACCTTATTGTTTTCATGATTCATTTTTTTTGATCCGGAATGTTACCAGAAAGAGTTTGACAGAAATAAAATTACAACATTTCAACCCTGAAAGAAAATAATCAACCCGTTTTGTGGAGTTTTTAACGTTCTGTTAACAGGCTGATGAATAATACATTAATTAGGCATAGAGTTTAATTCGATGATTTCACTGGCAAGGAAAAACACCTGTCATTTCATAAAAAACACTTGCATAATAGCCTGAAATTCATTAAATTTAGTATATGGCAGAAGAATGGAAAATACAATATGCCACAGGTAAAGGGAACAGGGAGCACAATGAGGACAGGCACCTTGCACAGGTTTTTGACGGTGGCCGGCTCCTTTTGGTTGTCTGCGACGGGATGGGCGGCCATAATTTCGGCCGTGTAGCAGCGGAACTGGCTGTCAGGACGGTCAAGATCTATTTTATTTCGCATGTCCTCAGGCATAAAGACGACCAATACTGTGATGACCTGATCAACAGCCTTGAATACACTTTCAGCGCTTTCATACGGGAGAATCCGAAATTCAAGGGTATGGGCACCACCCTTGCGATGGCTTATGCCGGTAAAAAGCACGTATGTTGCTTATGGGCCGGTGATTCAAGGATCTACTACTTTAGGAAAGGGAAGATTGAATTTATAAGCAGCGATCATAACCTTGCAACGGAGCTGGTGAATGAAGGATTGATAAAAAAGGGCACCCTGGAATATGAGTCAAGGAAAGGCACTCTGACCAATTGCATTATGGGCTCACACCGTCCGTCGGGGCATTCGTATCACGAAATAAAAAGTGTTCGGAGAAACGACCGTATCCTGGTATGCAGCGACGGTGTAACCGACCTGCTTGATAAGGAAGAGATTTCTAAACGTATTGCCGGGGAAGAACTCGGGAAAGCTGCCGGTTACCTTGAGGCACTGTGCCGGCAGCGCAGCGACGACAACTGGACCTTTATAATTGCTGAAAAGGCCTGATCTTCCTAATTTCCTGAGAAATAAAGATTATTGGTTGCTGTTTTGCTGAGGTTTTTATTGAAAGAACTGGGAGCGGATTGAATAATTCCCTTCAGGTCTTCTGAAATGAAGTTCTGGTCATGGGCCACATCCATCAGGCCGTGAATGAATTCTTCCTGGCCGGTACCGGGGTTAAAAAATCCACATACCCCGGCATCCATAAGGGTGAGTATCTGTTTTTGCTTTTTGTTGCTACAGAAAGCTGCTATCCTGATGTTATGGTGGTGGGTAAGGAACCCCTCTATTTCAGTTTTGCTGATATGCTGCAACCATTTGCACTGGGTGATGACAACAAATTGTTCTTTAGTGTTGTCTGTAAAACCGTTCAGTTCATTCCAGTCCCTGCATATCCCCACAAGTATGATATTTACAAAACCTTTCGACCAGGATTTGATTCCTTCAATAAACACTTCACTCGAGTCAGCAATCACAAGATGAATCGTTGACTTCATCATTATGCCAGGTTAATTATTATTAATCAAAATAACCCATTGACCCTTAACCGGATGAGGAAAAACCAATATTCAGAATAAGCAGTGGAGACTGGCGTAGTTCTTCATGATTTCGGGTTTTTGGGTATTCAAAGCTAAGGAAATTATGATGCTTTTTCCAAATAAACACCAAATTAATAATGAAATTTTTTAGATATTTAAAAGAATTCTACGGAAAACTGGTATTAAGGTGTTATTGTAATATCGTTAAATCGTTACATGTATATGGGCGTTTGAGTTTAAAAATTGTCTCTATTGTCAAATTGTCTCAATTGTCTGAATTTTTTCTCACAGGTTATTCGTGAATCGTGAGTCGTGAGTCGTGAATCGAAATATCTCATTTTAATAAACCGGATGCCAACTGCCAAACTGACCCAACTGACTTGACTGACCGACTGATGACTGACGACTGATGACTGATGATCGTGCATTGCGGCCATGCCGCCATGAATTAAGGCGTTGCAGTGATGGCCTGATAACAGGATATTTTCCTTTATATTTGAATAATCTGTATATATATTAAACAATGATCCTATGAAATTCTTTTCTGCGATCTTATTGGTATTGGTTTTTATTGAATTCACTGCAGGGCAGGTATTT
>CAZMOK010000074.1:10689-12585 GCA_964567785.1 uncultured Bacteroidales bacterium
ACCCGGTCGCAGGAAGGATGGCACCCGGTTTGGGAAATTGATATTGAAAGAGATGTCGGGCCTGTTGAGTATGAAGTGCTCATTTCAAATGAAGATACCCCAAGCCATAATTTCCGGTTTTCATTCTATCTTACAGGTGATATGGAAAGCATAAACAACTGGTACCTCGACAATGTACTGCTTTTCTACCCTGAGCATCCCGACTGCAAACTGGAGACCATTTTTACTCCTGCCCAGGTGGAGTGCCCGTGGCCGGTAAAAGGAAGGATAAGGAACCTTGGCAACACGATAGTGGACAATGTAAGCGTCTCGTTCGAATCGTACAGTGGTGTGGTCCACGATTCAACATTCTCAGGGCTGGACCTGGGATTATTTGAAAGCTTTGTGTTTGAGTTCGACCGGTGGTGGGTAAGCCCGATGGGGACCTATGAACTGGAAGTGAGCATCGACGGGGTAAACGGGTCTCCGGACTGGAAACCCCATAACGATACACTGTCGAAGGATATCGAGTTCCTGGTCATTCCCTTTCAGCGGAGGCCCTGCTATGAGGAATTTACGAGCAGCACTTGTTCGGCATGCCCTATCCTGAACACAGTGTTTGTTCCGTGGTGCGAGGAGCACCCTGATATCGTGCTCATAAAGTACCAGATGCCATGGCCCGGAAGCGGCGATCCGTATGCCGTCGCCGAATGCACTGTCAGGGGTGAATACTATGGTGTTAACGGCATACCGAGATTGTTCTGCAACGGGGAACTGGCAGCGAACGTGGACATAGGAGATGTACAGGAATCATACGACAGCGCCGTGATACTCAATTCACACTGTGAGATCCTGTCGACCTACTCAATTATAGGCAACTACATCGACATTGAAACCAATATTCTGGCATACCAGGCTGCACTCGACGTGAAAGTGCATACAGCAGTGGTGGAGAGGGTGACCACCGGGAATGCCACCTCTAACGGGGAGACCGAATTCCATAATGTCCTCATGGACATGTACCCCGACGGGCAAGGGGAAGAGACCGATCTCCACAAGTACCTACCTTTCAACCAGTCGTTTTTCGAAGATCTATCAGAAACGAACATCGAAGAATATGATGACCTCCTGGTGGCTGTATTCATCCAGGATATCAACACAGGTGAGATCCTCCAGGCCGATTATGCGACCAAAGACGCAACGTATTCATCAGAAGCCCGCCTGGAAACCATCACCCTTGATGGGGACGCCCTTGAAGGGTTCGATCCCGAAACCTACGATTATGAGGTCACACTTCCACCGGGGCTGGCTGAAACACCGGTGGTGAACGGGATCCCGATGCACGACAGTGCCCGGGTACTGGTCAACCAGGCTTTCAGCATCCCGGGACATGCTTCCATTCTCGTTTTCCCTGAAGACAGGGGTTCATTTGAAAGATATCTGGTTCATTTTGATTTCTATACAGAAATAGAGCAGACTGTTTTTTCAGACATCCGGGTATATCCCAATCCTTTTACAGACCACCTGCATATTGAAGGCATGGAAAACGGCACTGTGAGGATCTGTACACTTGACGGGAAGGAGGTTTATTCCAATCCATTACAGAATAATGGGGTAATGGACATTTCACACCTTGGCGGAGGGGTGTACCTGGTGATAGTGGAACAGGACAGCGGGCGGAAAAAGGTGTTTAAGGTGATGAAATCAATGTAGGTTAACAAAAGCAGACCTATCCTTAACCAAAAAAACGCCCGCTTCGATAAACGGGCGTTGTCTCCGAGGTACCGAGCGGATTCGAACCGCTGTAGGCGGTTTTGCAGACCGCTGCCTAGCCACTCGGCCACGGTACCGTGAAAGGGGAGCACAAAAGTACAAAATTATTTATGTTATCCCTCATTTTCATTGTTCATAACACCC
>CAZMOK010000075.1:0-4423 GCA_964567785.1 uncultured Bacteroidales bacterium
GAAGTCCGGATTCAACATTGAAGTAGATCACGCTGTTGCGGAACCCCATTCCCTCGTTGTCATTATTGGCGTCCCTGAACCACATCCCGATCTTGTAGACTTCTTCATCCGCTTCAATACTGTAATAATCAGATGGTGTCAGAGTAATCTCCCAGGTGTTTTCGCTCACTTCGGTCATCAGGCCAATGCCATCGTCAAGGAATGTCCCGACAACGTTTTCAAGTTCGGTGCTGTCGGGGTGTTGTATGATCACACCTGAATGAAAGTACACTTTTTCAGCGCCAACCAATCCCGAGGTATTGTTGTCCCAGGCCCTGGTAGCATCGAAGGTGACGGTTATCTCATCATCTTTAGTGAATGGAAAGGGTGTGATGGAAACGGGGGTGTCAAAAACCTCAACAACACCGGGCATTCCTTCCGAAAGCTTTTCCGAAGTAAAGATATGCCATTCACCGGCACTGAGGGTGATTGACTGGTTTACGTCAGTCACATCTATCGTTTCACCGGAAAAATAATTGAACCAATCCCCTGTTTCACTGAATGTAGCTTCGATAACGGCATTTTCAAGTCCGTAGTTGCCTACCACCACCAGGTCGATGCTGTCGGTATCGTAACTAAGCCGCCTGGTTTCACCGCTTAGCTTATGGTTGGTGGCTGCCTCATCCATTTTACCAGGCCCGACCTGTTTCCTGACATCCAGGATACCTTTGTAAGCATCATAAATGTATTGCCGCAAGGGGTCCCCGTAGTATCCAAGGCCATTTGCACCCCAGGGCTGGGGTTTTTGGCCTGTCCGGCCGTTGAAATTAATATCGATATCGTAACCCAGTTCGTCGAATTGCCACATCATTTTCGGCCCGGGGTACAGGAAGGTAAAGGCTGCAGCCAGCTTTTGCCTCTCAAAGGCGATCAGCGGATTTTTTATGTCATAGGCCTCGTTGGAGCGGCCCTCCGTGATCAGGTGATATCCCATCCGCTGTTCGTCATGGCTGTTGAAATAGGAAACATGGGTGAGGTCATCCATACCGTTGAAGTTCCCGGTAATATTGCCAACAGTTACCGGAACATGGTCGTAACTCCTGTTCCGCCACATAACCATTCCGCTTTCGGCCAGTTCAGCCTCTTCCTGGAAAGGACCCCAGTGTTCAAGTATGATGTAGGCCTCAGGATCATATTGCCATATCTCAGCGGCCATCCTGTTGAGGATTGCGATACGTGATTCGTCATAACCATCAATACTTCCTCCCGGGGCATAATTGGTAAACCCTTTGGTGAAGTCGAACCGGTAACCATCAAAGTGATACTCTTCCAGCCAGTACCTGTTCACGCTGTCGACAAAAGCCTTCGTGTATTCACTTTCGTGATTGAAGTCATACCCCCACTGGTAAGGCCCCACATACTCTTCGTTGAACCAGGGGTTATCTGGAGCGGGCTTGTTGGCGCTTTCGTTGAAGTACATCTTGAGCATGGCATTCTGGCCGTAGGCATGGTTCAGGACCATGTCGAGGATAACGGCAAGACCATGCTGGTGTGCCGCCTGGATGAATTCTTTCAGGTCGTTCTTGGTGCCGTAGTATTTATCGGGCGCGAAATAATAGGAAGGGTTGTACCCCCATGAATCATTTCCTTCGAATTCGGACACCGGCATGAGCTCTATGGCATCAACGCCCAGTTCTTTCAAATAGGGCAGCGTATCGATCAGGTCCTGGTAATAATGGGATTTCAGGAAATCGCGCACGTGCAGTTCGTAAATTATGAGGTTTTCAACATCGGGTGCCTGCCAGGTATCCTCCGAGGCGGCCCACTGGAATTCCTCCTGCCCTGTCTGGAGTACTGTTGCAGTCTGGTATTCCGTTCTGTCGTACTCAGGAAGGTTGGGATAGACCTCTTCAGGTATGTACTGGTCGTTCCAGGGATCGGCAACTTTCTCGGCATACGGGTCCCCAACTTTGACGTTATCATCCATCCAGTACTGGAAAACGTATTCCTGCATCGGAACAAGCCCTGTAATTTCTGTCCAGAACAGTTCACCGTCGGGTGTGACCTTCATCCTGTACTCATCCAGCACATTCCACCCTGTGAAATCACCAACCACGAACACATATTCTTTCCCCGGGGCTTCAAGAACGAGCGAAACAGTGGTATCGTTGTCGTCATGATAATTTATCCCCTTTCGCAATCCGGAAGGGAGGTCGGCAACCACAGTTTCCTGCAGCACTACCACATTCTGCATTTTTTCCATCTCCACTTCTTCTGAATTGACGGTGGCATTCACCCTGATGCCCAGGACCAGTGTCTCTGCAGGCGTATAAGTGTAAGAAATTGATGTGCCTGATGTTACCGATGCCCTCTCGGTATAGCCTTCACCCTCATCAAGCCATAACTTCATGGACGTTACCTCCGAAGAGGCTACGGCGCTGATCTCCAACTCCTCTCCGGGGTCAAGGAAATTTGTGGAACCCGAAGGACTTGTAATGGACACGTAATTCCCGGCATTGAGATTTATGTAGATATCCTGGTTGGATGTAACCGTTCCCCATCCGTATTCACCGGGGGCCATTGTCCCTTTTGCACTGCCATCCGCATTGCGGAACACACAGGAAATCCTGAAAATATTGGTGCCGGAAGGCACTCCGAAATAAGATCGGACAGTGGGCGTAAACTCTATTTCCCACTTATCGGGCTCGCCATCAACGGGTGTCATCAATCCTACCCCGTCATCTTCTCCCCAGTTACCGATCACATAGTCCCAGTCGGTGCCTGTGACGCTGCTTGTGACAACACCGTGGTGTATGTACACTTTATCCACACCGGCCAGCTCACCGTTGCCCTGTGTAGCGTCAAATGTAAGGGTAACAGCTTCTTCAGGTCCGGCATTGGCAGGAGATATGGAAACCATCTGGGCCTGAAGCGTAAAGAAACTTAGAGATAAGATTAGAATTAAAGATTTTTTTATCATGACAGATCGTTTAAGAATATTATACCAAAGGGAAATACCTCCCTTGTCAAATAACTAACGTTTGGAAAGGCATCATGGTTTAATGCAGCAGGAACGTTACCATTTTTGTCTGTTACAAAGATAAGGTGTTTTTGAGTTGCCATAATAAAGGCGGATTCACTAAATTAGCTGCATGAACCATATTTCCGGCACTGTGGCCGATTAACCCATAAGACCTTTCAGATATGAACAAACTGGCATTATTTTCATTCGTTTTTTTAGCGATTGTTTTTTACTCCTGCACTCCTGGTCCGGAAAACAGTTCATCGGCAAAGTTAAATTCCGGGGCCATCGATTTGTTCCCTGAACCTCCCCGGCCGGCCGGCCAGTCAGACATCATTGAGCTGAGATGTGAACCTCTCGATACAGTCAGGATTGGCTTCATAGGCCTGGGCATGAGGGGCTACGGAGCTGTCTACAGGTACACTTTCCTTGAGAACATCGAGATTACAGCGCTGTGCGATGTAGTGCCCGAAAAGGTGGAAAGATGCCAGGAATTGATTGAAGAAAAGGGCTTACAGAAAGCTGGCGCCTATACGGGTAAAGATGACTGGAAAAAGATCTGTGAGCGTGATGACATTGACCTGGTCTATGTCTGCACCCACTGGGACCTGCACACACCAATTGCGGTATACGCCATGGAACAGGGTAAACATGTGGCTTTAGAGGTACCTGCTGCACTCACGATCGATGAATGCTGGCAACTGGTGAACACTGCGGAGAAGACCCGCAGACATTGTATGCAGCTTGAAAACTGCAATTACGACTTTTTCGAGATAACCACCCTCAACATGGCACAGCAGGGAGTGTTCGGTGAAATTGTCCATTGTGAAGGGGCCTACATCCATGACCTCCGGTGGCTTAATTTCGATACAAACGGGTACTGGAACATGTGGAGGCTAAAACACCTTGAAAAGGAGGACGGCAACACCTACCCCACTCATGGCCTTGGTCCTTTGTGTCACTTATTGGGTATACACAGGGGCGATAAAATGAATTACCTTGTTTCTGTTTCGAGCGACCAGTTTGGCATGACCGCCTATGCCAGGGAAAAATTCGGGGAAGATTCCGAATTTGCCAAAGCCAATTATGCCAAAGGCGATATGAACACTTCGATCATAAAAACCGAAAAGGGTAAAACCATTCTGCTGCAACATGACGTAACCAGCCCGCGACCCTACAGCCGACTGCATACTATAAGCGGCACAAAAGGATTTGCACAAAAATATCCAAGGCGCGGCATTGCCCTGGAACCTGATGCCCATCATTTTATGCCCAAAGAGCAAATGGATTCATTGCTGGCTGTTTACACCCACCCCATAGTGGATGAAATTGAAGAAAAAGCCAGGGAGGTAGGCGGGCATGGGGGCATGGACTTTATCATGGATTACCGCCTGATCTATTGTCTCAGGAACGGTTTGCCCC
>CAZMOK010000075.1:4523-12348 GCA_964567785.1 uncultured Bacteroidales bacterium
ATGGACTTTATCATGGATTACCGCCTGATCTATTGTCTCAGGAACGGTTTGCCCCTCGACCAGGATGTATATGATGCTGCGGAGTGGTCATCTATTATAGAACTCTCCCGTATATCGGTTGAAAACCAGGGCATGCCGGTGAAGGTGCCTGACTTCACCAGAGGGGCCTGGCAAAAGATCACCAGGGTTACCTACTACGAGTAGCTGAGAATATTTAATAATCTATTAAGGATATACTTTTAGCTTAAATTTAAAGTAATCAGAGCTATGTAGATTACTTTTTATAAGTTTGTTCTGAATTACATTAGAAAAACCTATCTCATGGATTTCGATGTGAAGACAACAAAGCGAATTGGCATTATGCGGTTGATTTTGATCATTCTCTTCGAAACCTAATATTACCTTGACGAAATAAGCCTGGTAGTACTTCAATATTTCTCCTTGCCGGGAAAACCAAAAACTTTATAGGTCTGCTCCAAGTCAGGCAATAGCAGGATACGTGTTTTTGTCAGTGTTTACCAGAAGTCACTGTCAGGCATATCTGAAAGTACCGGAAATTCCATAGGTACCATCAAGGCTAATAGAAAAAGATTGATTTGAATTTGAAATAACCTTAAAAGTTGTATCATGAAAAAAAATTACATTGAAAAGCTTCTTAAACTAATGTTGATATCTGTGCTGCTTCTTTTCATACCGGAGGCAGATGCACAGGAAAAAAGAACGATTACCGGAATGGTGATCAACCAGGAAGGCGAAGGGCTTGTAGGGGCAAATGTCAGGATAAAAGGAACAGTCAGGGGCACCTCGGTAGATGCAGATGGTTCTTTTTCGCTTGATGTAATGCCTGATGATGAAACTATTGTTGTTTCCTACATTGGCTTCGAGTCGGTGGAAATCAACATAGTTAACAAATCAAAGATCAAAGTAACACTGGTTGAATCTGCCGAACTTGAAGAGGTGGTGGTCACTGCGCTGGGAGTTTCGAGGGAAGAAAAAGGCCTTGGTTATGCTGTGCAGAAACTCGACTCCAAAACGATCAATTCAGTGCCTACCAACAATTTTATCAGGAACCTTTCGGGAAGGGTTGCTGGAGTTTATATTACCAACAATTCTTCAGGGCCGACCTCCTCATCAAACGTAACTATCAGAGGTGAGACATCCCTTACCGGAAACAGCCAGGCGCTTTTTGTGGTAGACGGCACACCTATCACAAACGGACTTTTTAGCCCGGGCGACGGACTGAACGGCTCAACCACAATTGATTTTGGTAATGCTGCACAAATTGTCAATCCCCATGACATCCAGAACATTTCAGTATTGAAAGGACCTGCTGCTGCAGCACTTTATGGTTCAAGAGCAGCCAATGGTGTAATACTGATTACCACAAAAGACGGCACTAAAAAAAGAGGCTGGGGGGTTGAGTTGCACCATTCCACCTATTTTGAGTCACCATTGAGATTACCCGATTACCAGAACGAATATGGTTTTGGTGGCTATGGGAAATTCAGTTACAACGGCGGACAAACCTACACCGGTGATTATTACGACGCATTTGGTGAGAACTGGGGGCCAAGAACAGACGGAACCCCTATCAAACAGTGGAATTCGAATGGAGAGCCGGTGCCTTTCACGCCTGCTGAAGATAATGTCAGGAACTTTTACCGCACCGGTGTGTTGACCACTACAAACGTAGCATTATCGAACAGCTCAAGCACCGGAAACTTCAGATTATCATACACCAACCAATACCGGCGGGGCGTTGTACCCAATACTGATCTTAAGAGGAACACACTTTCCACCTCAATAGGCAGGAAACTATTCGACGACTGGGTAGAGGTTGATCTGAATACAATGTATGTAGGAAGCAGTTCCGATAACGTGCCCAACGCAGGATATGATGAAAGCAGTTCTATAATGTACGGATGGCTCTGGTATCCAAGGCAAGTTGAAATTGATGATCTGCGCGATTATTGGAAGCCCGGTCAAGAAGACGTACAACAAAGATATATTGAAGAATTGTGGGTGAACAACCCATGGTTTGTTGTCAATGAAAATACCAATGCATTCAATGAAGATCGTTTTATCGGTGACGCCAGGGTAAAGGTAAACTTTACCGACTTTATAAACTTACGGTTCCGCTATGGATTCGATATAAAGAACGAGTTGCGCCAATTCCGCAGGGCAACTTCTACAAAAGGTGTCCCCTTTGGCAGTTACAGGGAAGACAAGATCAATTTCAGGGAAACAAATGCTGAAGTAATGCTATCATTCAGGTCCCCAAGGACCGCTGAAACTGACCTTACACTCGATGTAAGGGTAGGTGGTAATATAATGCGTCAGGAGAGTGACATCCTGGTAGCCAATAACCCGCAGCTGCTTAAACCCGGGTTGTTCACCCTTACAAATAACAGGTCGAACATCCTGGTTGACAATCCGGTTGCAAGAAAGGGGATCAGCAGTCTTTTTGGACTTGCCACCCTGGCATACCAGAACTTTCTTTACCTTGATGTGACCGCAAGGAACGACTGGTCGAGCACACTTCCGGTTGATAATAATTCATATTTCTACCCTTCAGTATCACTAAGTGCCGTGATCTCCGAAAAACTCAATCTGTCGACCACTTCAGCACTCTCATTCCTGAAGGTCAGGGGTGCCTTTGCCCAGGTTGGTAACGATACTGATCCTTACCTGTTGACCAATTTTTATCAACCGGAACCCCTCTTCGGCAGTTATCCTGCATTTTCTGTTACAAATTTTGCCGCTAATCCCGATCTTAAGCCGGAAAGGACAAGTTCATGGGAAATCGGTGTTGACGCGCGTTTCTTCACCGGGAGATTTGGCTTTGATGTAACCTATTACGACATGCTCAGTAAAGACCAGATAATTTTCCTTCCTGTTGCCACCTCCACCGGAAAAGAAACACGGCTTGCCAATGCCGGTGAGATAAGCAACACCGGGGTTGAACTGCAGATGTTTGGCGAACCTGTTAAAAATGAAAATTTCACCTGGGAGAGTATCGTGAACATTGGGCACAACAGGGCTGTTGTCGAATCACTTCCTGAAGGCGTAGAGGAAAGCTACCCGCTGGTTGCAGATGTATATCCGGGCGATGAAGGAGGTGCCGACCTTGAACTTGTCGCTGTGGAAGGCGAACCGCTCGGCATGCTTAGGGGGCTTGTATTCGCGCGCGACAGTGAGGGCAATATAATACACGAAGACGGACTTCCTACCCTGAAACCCGAAAAAGAAACAGTTGGAACATACCAACCGGATTTCATGTGGGGCTGGCAGAACAATTTCACTTATAAAAACTGGTCGCTGAGCGTATTGTTCGACGGACAAGTGGGAGGTAAGATCTATTCACGGTCACATATGTTATATAATACTGGTGGGACGATCACCAATGAAGACGATCCAAACTTTGATATGTCAACCCTGGAAGGCCGCAGAATATATGATATTTCATATGATGCCCAGGGAGAACCAATATACGACCTGGTTGACGAAGGCGGAGTAATTGGTGAAGGTGTGATGTACGACGGAGAAGGAAACCTTGTGCCAAATACAGTTAAAGTTCCTGTTAGGGATTATTTCTACAAATACTATGGTAACTGGTTCAACAGGGATGTCATTGAATCCGCTACATACGATGCTACATATGTGAAATTCAGGGAGGTCAAACTCACTTACAACCTTCCGCGAAACATAGTTGAAAGATGGGGAATACAGGGAGCCAGCATATCATTCGTCGGAAGAAACCTGCTCCTATTCACAAAAGTGCCTACAATTGACCCGGAAACTTATTCTATCAGAAACGGGCAGTTTGTCAATGGTTATGAAAGCACCTCATTACCTTCACTCAGAAGCTATGGCTTTGCATTGAACTTCATGTTTTAACAATATTAAAAGTGATTTACAAACCTGAAAAAAGCTTATAAAAATGAATATAAAAAATAAACATCTCTTCCTTCTGATCGCTATTCTTTTCTTTACGGGATGTGAAAAGATGGAAGACCTGAACGAAAACCCGAACCAGCCGGAAGAAGTATCAACAGATGTGCTTTTCACATCTGCCATCAGAAGCTCTGTTAATTCGATGGTCATGGAATCTTTCCTTCTTGGGAATAACATTGCACAAATGACTGTCAAAACCCTGAGGACGGAGGTTGATGTATATTCCTGGAACGCCTTCCCTACAGTTTGGGAAGAGATGTATAGTTCGGCGGCAAATATTGCAGAAGTGGAAAAACTGGCAGTTGAAAACGGAAATAACACCATGGCGGGCGCCGCAAAAGTTATTAAAGTCTGGATATTTTCCACTCTTACGATGGCTTACGGAGATATTCCATACAGCGAAGCAATAAAGGGGGTTACCAATGATAACTGGTTTCCCGTTTACGATAATCAGCAGGAAATATTCAATGGGGAGAACGGGCTTCTTGCCGAACTTGAAGAGGCAAATCAACTGCTGGAAACTGGTGAAGGCCAGATCGGTGGTGACATTATCTATGAAGGAGATGCCATTATGTGGCAGAAATTTGCCAATTCGCTGAGGCTGCGTTTGCTTATGCACCTTTCGAACAAGCAGGATGTTTCGGCCCAGGTTCAGTCTATCGTCAACAATGAGCCCATAATGACTTCGAACAGTGATAATGCTGTTCTGGTATACACCGGTACATTTCCCAATGAATTCCCTACTGTACCCCTTAAACAGGGTGACTTTGATGCTGTTGTCATGAGCAAAAGTTCCGTGCAGTATATGGAAGACCACAGTGATCCCAGGCTGGGAAAATATGCACGTCCCTTCAATAGTAATGAAATTTATGAAGATCCCTCTGTTGAACCAACTTATAAAGGCGCCGACAACGGACTGGAAACAGGTGGATGCGATAAGTCAGGATCCCGTATTGGATTTATGTATTATGACTATCCCAGGCACCCGGTATCATCTGAAAAGGCCGACGGGATCATTATGACTTATGCCGAGGTAGAACTGATCCTTGCAGAAGCTGCACATAAAGGACTGATATCCGCCGATATCGAAACCCACTACAGGAACGGGATAGAAGCCTCCTGCGGTTATTATGATGTGGATTACCAGGCATTTGAGTGGGAAGGGTTTTCCGACTTTTATGAAAATTCAGGGGTAGCCTATGATGGGAATTTATTGAGCATCTGGCAGCAAAAGTGGATGGCAGTTTTCTTCCACGGCCTGGAACCATATTATGAGATCAGAAGGTGGATGTATGAAATTGATTTCGACTGGTCTGCATTGCCCTTTGTTACACCTCCCTGCCAGAATACAAACAATGACATGTTACCTGTGAGGTTCCTGTATCCCGGGAATGAACAAAGCCTGAACCCTGAAAATTATGCCGAAGCAGTTGGCAGACTTGGAGGCAGCGACACGCAAAATTCCAGTATGTGGCTTATGAAATAATTCAGTTATTAACAATAAAACTTTGATCAAGGGCCGGTGGAAGGGACCTCTGATGGGATTTTCCCGGCTCTTGATCTTTCAATATTTATCGTTTTCAATAAATATTAACCTTGAAAAGCTTTATGGGATCAGGATACACCAGGAGTGACCGCAAAACCCTTTTCGGAGTTAAAGTTAACGGACCCGTTTTCATTTCATCTTTCACAGCTGTGGCTATTTTGGTTGTAACCACTATTATAGTGGGAAAACCGATGGAACAATGGTTTGAATATGCTCAAAATGCCGTATCCAAATATGTTGGATGGTTCTTCATCCTTCTGGTAAACTTTCTGCTGATCTTTGCTATTTTTATTGGAGCCAGTAAATTTGGAAGGATAAGGCTTGGCGGTAAGGATTCAAAGCCTGAGTTTTCAAGAACCGCCTGGTTTTCCATGTTATTCAGTGCCGGTATGGGTATCGGCCTCTTGTTCTGGAGTGTTGCTGAACCCATTCTACACTTCAATGCAAACCCACTCGATATTAATGGCAACCCCGAAGAATCGGCACGGAACGCAATGGGCATAACCTTTCTCCACTGGGGAGTACATGCCTGGGCAATCTACGCAATCGTGGCTCTTGCACTGGCATTTTTTACCTTTAACAAGAAACTGCCTTTAACCGTCAGGTCCCTGTTCCACCCACTTTTTGGCAATAAAATATACGGATGGGTGGGAGACCTCATTGATATTATTTCAGTAATTGCTACGCTATTCGGACTGGCTACATCACTGGGGTTCGGAGCACAGCAGGTTAATGCAGGGATAAACTATCTTTTCGGGTTTGATTATGCAGTTTGGGTCCAGATATTGGTGATCACCATAATTACTATTTTTGCTACACTGTCCCTTGTACTCGGCCTCGATAAGGGAATCCGCCGCCTGAGTGAGTTCAATATGCGCCTCGCCCTATTATTGCTTATTCTTGTCATCCTTCTCGGACCCTCGATATTCATATTCAAATCTTTTGTGCAAAACATCGGCCACTATATCAATGAATTCTTTGAATTGAGTTTCTGGACATCTTCATACAAAGACATCAATGATCACAGTGGTTGGCAAAACAAATGGACTGTCTTTTACTGGGCCTGGTGGATATCCTGGTCCCCTTTTGTAGGAATATTCATTGCCAGGATCTCCAAGGGAAGGACCATAAAGGAATTCATCATCGGCGTGCTGCTCGTCCCCACCTTGCTGACATTCCTTTGGATAAGTGTCTTTGGCGGAACAGCTTTATTCCAGGAAATAAGCGGCGAGGCAAGTATCACTGCTGCAGTGATCGAAAATGTATCAACAGCTATATTCAATATGCTGGAACAGTTCCCATTTTCTTTCCTGCTATCAGTATTGGTGGTATTCCTCATTGCCAGTTTTTTCATCACCTCCTCTGATTCAGGATCGATGGTAGTAGATATGCTGACATCCGGGGGAAGGCATGAAGCTCCGGTAGGGCAAAAGATATTCTGGGCCTCTATGGAGGGACTGGTTGCAGCAATTTTACTTGTCGGTGGTGGTTTGACAGCCTTAAAAACTGCTGCCATACTTACGGGGTTACCTTTTGCAATCGTACTCATTATTATGTGCTTTAGTCTTTACAAGGCACTTGATGAATATGTGAAAGGTGATCAATTACTTAAATGAAATTAAGTTTTTGGCTTATCCTGGTTACAAGAGTATTTATCAGGCTGGAATGGTCAAAATAAAAAGTAAATTCCGGGTTTGATCCAAGACCTTTTAATGAAAAGAAAATACCAGGTGGTTTTGCAGCAGCACTGATTACTCTACCTGATTTTTATAACCTTGACTGTCTGTTGAGCTCTTTTTGTTGTCAGTGCAATGAGGTACATTCCTTCTTTTACTTTCTTTCCTTCCCCATCGGTACAATCCCACATTATTGAATGAGACCCTGCAGCAAACCATGCTGATGAAAGGCAACAAATCTCTTCCCCGTATAAATTATATATATTGAGGTCAGCAACTCCGGAGTAATCCAGTTTAAAACTTATAACAGTATTGTTACTAAATGGATTCGGAGAAGTATTAAGTGTAATTTTATTTTCTGCGGAAGGATTGCCTGTATCCAATATTCCGGTTAAGCCCACTTCGATGGCATGACTGAATGTGCCAAAAGGGTTTTCAATGGATCCCTCATTGCTGTCGTTGCCGTCGGTGGCGATAAAATAGGTTTCCGCATTGACGGAAACAGAAAGAAAGACTAAAATGCTTAAGAACAATGAAAAAAAATGAGATGGCCTGGAAAATGAATTGATCATAGCTGTTCCTGTTTTTTTAAAGAAGACGACAGAGGCTAAGTTAAAAATTATCCCGGGAGCCCGGAAGGGATGAATCA
>CAZMOK010000076.1:0-12038 GCA_964567785.1 uncultured Bacteroidales bacterium
GGAAACCTTCCTTGCTTGCCAAACATTATGCGCGCTTCCTCGAGGTCCATAATGCCTTCGACCACCCCGACATCGTCAACGAAGAACCCCGCCCCGAACCCCGGCCTGTCAAAGAAAAACGCTATTACGACGATGACATCAATAAGCTGTATTCGGATGGTTAAAGTCCCGCTTTGAAGGGGGATGTTGTTGTATCTTATTGTCAAATTGTCTCTATTAGCAAATTGTTATTCTCACTGAATTCAAAGATTATTCGTGAATCGTGAGGCGTGAAGTGTGAAGGGTGAAGTGAAAATAGGTTCGAGGTGTGAGGTACGGGGTGCGAGGATTTTCAAATTTCAAAACACAAGGTATAAGATTAAGGTTCAAGATTGAAATTTCGAGATATTCTCCGCTTCTCAGCCCCTCCGCCACTCCGCCTCTCCGCTTTTTAACCACAGAGGTAGCAGAGAAGGCACAGAGGGCACAGAGAATCCAACAGTTGAGCGAGTGAAATCCGCCGCAGGCAGGCCATCAGCCACCTAAACTCAGAACTCAGAACTTAGAACTCAGAACTTACTGACGACTGTCCTTCCCCTCTTCCCGCGCCCATGAGCCTTTATTGATAATCGATAATCACTAATCGATAATTATTCAATGCCGCCATGTTTTCCCTCACTGACTATACTTAAACCCCAGCCTCTTCCCCTTTGCCTTCGTTTCATATGTAAAGGCTTTCAGGTCGTCCATGGTCACGGTCCCGGACAGCTCCGGCGTCCTTTCGTCAGGACTGAGCGAGGCCATCCGCAGGTTTTGCCTTCTGGAGCTTTTTTCAACGATCTTCCTTACCGAGCGGGCATTGCCGAAGAATTTGTTCCTTATGTGGTAGAGGTAGTCAAGGTATTTTTTGAGGTGTTCGCCGGCTTCTTTCTCGAGGGTAAGGTCGTTGGCGGCGAACATGCTCTTTGCGATAGTGAAGAGCTCTTCGGGACTGAAATCGCTGAAATGGAACGTTTGCTCAAAACGTGACTGGATCCCGGGGTTCGATTCCAGGAACTGGTCCATGGGGGCCGGGTAGCCCGCCACGATAATGCCGAACTCACCCCGCTTGTCCTCCATCTGCTTGATGATGGTGGCCACGGCCTTTTTCCCGAACTGCGGATGGTGCCCTTCGGTAAGTGAATAGGCCTCGTCGATAAAAAGCAGGCCTCCCATGGCCTCGGTGATCCGCTCCCGGGTCTTCAGGGCAGTCTGGCCGATGTACCCTGCGATCAGGTCGCTGCTGTCGGTCTCCACCAGGTGGCCTTTTTCAAGGATGCCCAGCGATTTGTACACATTCCCCAGGATACGGGCCACGGTGGTCTTGCCCGTTCCGGGATTGCCTTTGAAAATGGAATGGACCGGGAAGGTATTGCGGACATCTTTTCCTGTTTCCCGGTAATACCTAACCAGCTTGATCATATCCCGGACATCCTGCTTGATGGTTTCAAGGCCGGTGAGCCCGTCGAACTGCTTCATGGTTTCGGCCAGAAGTTCCTCGTCGGTGGGGATATCGATATAGGTTTTCTTTTTCTCCCTGAAGACTTCCTCAATATCTTCCTTCTGTATGGTGGTGATGGCTTCCTGGTTGATCTCGTTCTTCTCCCGCTCTTGCATCACCCTCACTCCCATGTTGATCTTTGCATCGGCCACGAGGCTGTGCACCAGCCTGGCATTGCCGAAGGTCTTGTCGCGCCTCCGGTAAAGCCGCATCAGTTCCACCTCGAACGCCTTCTTTGCCTCTTTCGATAATTTAACCTTCTTTTTCTTTGCCGCGTAACCGGCTATGGCCATCAGCTCACCGGGCGAAAAATCCTCGAACTCAAAATAGTGCTTGAACCTCGATTTCAGACCGGGGTTTGAGCTGATCATCTCCATGGTCTCGGCAGGGTAACCGGCCACCATGATGGCTATGTCGCCGGGGCCGTCGCTCATCTCGGTGATCAGGGCTGCAATGGCCTCCTGCCCGAAGTCGTTCTCCACACCTTTCCGGTAGAGCATGTAGGCTTCGTCGACAAAGAGGATGCCGCCGCGCGCCTTCTTGATCTCTTCTTTTGTCTGTCCTCCCGATTGCCTCACGTATCCCGATACCAGGTCGTTGCTCTCCACCAGGTGCACATGCCCCTTCGAGAGCAGCCCCATGGCGTTGTAAATCTTTCCCAGCAGTTTTACCACAGTCGTCTTGCCGGTCCCCGGGTTTCCGGTGAACACACTGTGCAGGTTGATCTTCTCCTCCTCGTCAATGCCCATCTCCTTGCGCACTTTCAGGAAATCGAGGTAGGCAATGTGCTCCCTGATCTGTTCCTTGACTGTGGTCAGCCCGACCAGTTCATCCAGATCTCTGAGCGCGGCCTCAAGCTGCTCCTTCTTTTTGGCGGCTTCGATCTTTTCCTTCTCCTCAGCCGGGATGTCTGATTCTGTTTTCGGTCCACGGTATGCCCCGCTTTCATCGTCCCCGGTTTTCATCTCTTTTTCATCCCTGATATCCGGCGATACATCAGGCTTGACTTCATTCCCGACCGAGAATGCCACACTGGCCACTATCGCTTCCTGGAATTCCACCTCGAGGATGTAATTGTCGGGCACCCAGTTGTTATAATTTTTGTTACCCCAGCCCTGGTTGATCGTGAAAATACTGTCGCCCGGGGTCTCTTCAATGATGTATTGCTTGGAAGGTATACGCCCTATCAGCTCCCTCGATTCATCATAAAAATTGAAGAAGAATTCCGAAAGCCAGTCTTCCCTTATCTGGTTTGCAAACCGGAACTCGGCCCAGATGTACCTGGTTTTGGAAGTGTCGAATTTTTTCAGGTACTCCCTGTCGTTTTCAGGCACAAGCTCATCAGCCCCCTCATACAGCTTCAGCGAAACCACATCAAAATACTCATTGATACCTTCTTCGTGAATCCCGTGCTCTTCAATGTAAAATTTCGTTTCACCCACCTTATCGCCGTCTATATATGCCTCCCACAGGTAATCGCCTTTCCTCCAGAATTTGCCCAGCTCGTCATCCCCCCATCCTTTGGTGATATAAACTGTGTTTTCATCTTTGCTGATGGTAAATTCTTCGTTGATGGTGCACTTTACAATATCTTTCTTACCTTCATTCAACAACCAGGCCTTGAACTCTATATTGGCTTTCCAGTCGGCTTCATCAAACTTCTTGTTATAGAATGATAATTCCGCGCCGAGGTATTTCAGCTCCCACCTGTCGAACACCTGCCGGTAACGGCTTAAACCTGTGCTGGCAGTGTCCCAGTCGAAGGCCCTGAGTGAGTTGAACTTGTAATTCTTCGTGTCTTTATTGTCCCGGGTTTTGTCTGAGTCGGAATCCTTGGAAAACAGCATATCAAAAGGTGTTTGATCAAAGGCTCAAATTTAGGATTTATAATTTCAACACTTAATGAGAAATCCCCGAATTGAATATGTGGAAGCCTAATCTATTTCTTTTCTAAATTAGGCGCTGATACCGACAGGGCACCATTATTGCTTATTTTAGCGGAAAACCGCTAATTGACCGGACCAGTTGATGCTTAAGAGATTTGTTGCAGATTACCCGAACGAAGAACTTGCCAGGAACGAAGACCTTCTTGAAGATGCCTACCGGGATTATCCCTATTCAATGATCTCCGTTCTGGAGACGTACGAAGAATTCGTGAGCCAGCAGAATTATTTCAAGGCCTTCATCCGGAGCATGAATTTCATTGAAATCGCCCTTCAGTATGGCTCGAGTGTTATGCTGAGCCTCATGAAGGAGCGGAACATAGCTTTTGATGAAACCTTGCAGAACGTCACTGCCAAGATCGTTTCCAAGCCCCTTTCGATGGGCGACTGGATCAACGATATTTTCATCGTTTTGCTGAAGAAGAGTATCGAACTGATACCGGATGAACCCTTTATCAGGTCGCTGGATGAGGTCCTGCTTGAGCCTAAGGGAAATGTCCTCCAGGGATGGAGCTCCAGAAAGGGCGAAGAATACCAGGCAATCAGTTATTTCAGGAACAAGTACGTGGGCCACGGTATGCTCCTCTCGGAGGAAAAGTACCAGTTACTGCTGGAAACCCTGGAGCCGAGGGTATTCAAAATCCTGGAAGCTTTTCAGCCGCTTGCCGGTTACACCACCTTCAGTGTGGTCGAGATCATCAACGACGAGGAGACGCCTGGTGAGTACCTCGTTGTGCCGCTCAAGGGCAGCCAGTTGCCCAGACCGCAGGCCATTGCCTCCGATGAGAAGATCGAAGAGGGAAAGTACTACCTGGTCAAGCGAAAAGTCCGCAGGTTCGATCACATCAAAGCCGAAGAGCTGATCCCGGTTACCCCCTTCGTCATTTACCAGCCGGTGGTGGAGGACAAAGTGGATGATGAAAAGACCACTTTCGTGTTCCAGTCGGTGAAACAGGGCAACCTGAAACGGCTGGAATATGTATCACCACACCCCGGCGCCGAAAAGCGGGAAACTGAATTGTTCAAGGAGCTCTTCAGAACCTTCCTCGAAGAGGCGATGGGCAAAACGGTAGTCGGTAAGAACTACAAGATCGAGCTGATCAAAGGCAAGACCTGGGAAGAATACCTCGAAAGGTTCCAGGCCCAGGCGAAAAAGTTCTTCAGCCAGATGAAGGCCGAAAAATACGATCCCGGTCTTTATGTTGAGCGCAAGGCGATAAGAGAGGTGTATGATGGCTTCCTGGAAATGGAGGAAAAAAGAGCCTTTGTTTTGCTGGGCAGCGCCGGTTCGGGAAAGACCAACATGATCTGTAAACTGGCTGAAGATGCCATCAGTGAAGGCTATCCCGTGGTGGCCTTTAACAGCAGCATCTTTTCGGGCATCAGTGTCGGGAAGAAATTTGAGGAGATCCTCGATGAAAAAGCTTCCAAAATGGCCGGATCGCTCGGAGAGATGAACAAGATGGCTGCCGGGAACGGGAAAAAGATCGTCCTGCTCTTCGACGCCATTAACGAATGCCTTGAATACGAAGGGAAGAAAGACAGCAACGGTCCTGTGGAACTGCTGCAGGACATCGACAGGTTGCTCATAAAAGAAGAATTCTCCAATTTCAAGGTGTTGATCACCTGCCGCACCTATACGTGGGAAGAGGCCATCCGGAACAAGAAGGAAACTCTCAACCTGGGATGCTACCTTACCTCTGACGATATCCCGGGAGCTGATGGGGATCAGGATTTTACCCTCAAAGGCTTCACCGATGAAGAATTCAGGGAAGCCTACCCGAAGTATGCGGCTAAATTTGAATTGCAGACCGGCCTTGAAACACTCCTCGAACCCGATTTTGCCTTCACGCGTTCCCGCCTGTCCGATCCGCTGGTGCTGAAAATGGCCAGCCAGATCTATGCCGGGGCGCCGCTGCCCGTACAGATCAGCCAGCTCGATTCGGTGAGGCTCTTCTCAAGCCGCCTCGAGAATATCGAATCAGGTGAGGACGGGGAGCAGCAGGTATATATCCTGAAAGAGTTCACAAGGGCCATGAAATCGAAGCGCACCGATGCTATCAGGCTGAACAGCCTGTACACGGCCTTCAAGAAAGAAAAGGACGAGCTTCATGATTTCGCCCTCGAATTATTCGACGAAGACATTGCCCTGTGGAAGAGGCCAGCAAAGCAGCTCCTCGGCTCAGGTATCCTTCGCATCGACAGGACCCCCAAATACCCGGAGCTCAGGTTCACCTACGAGCGCTTCCATGAGTACATGTATGCCAATGTTTTTTACGAGGAGGAATCGGAAAAGGTAACGGAAGGGCTGCCTGTCCCTGCTTCGGCTTTTGAGGAGGAGCTGAAGGAAATGAAAGGGTATGCTGTTATCGACGGCGCCCTGAGGCATGCCCTGGTAATGGACTATGAAGAAACCGGTGGCGATCCCTCAACCCTGATCGACCTGGCCAACAGCACGGTATATGGCGCAGCACAGCTTGTGATGAACACCCTCAATTCGCTCATAGTGGATAATTACGAGGAGGTGTGCCGGCTGATCAGCAAGCTGCTGAAGCACAAAGCTGCGCAAATGCAGCCTGTTTCGGAGGAGCTGGAAAAGAAGGAGCTGCTTGTAGAGGAGGGCATTAAGGGCAAGAAAAAGTTATCCGAAGAAGAAATAAAAACCATAAATGAGGAGATCGAAAGCCTGCATGCCGAGCTCCGGCCGGTCATCCAGGTAAGGAAGATCGCCGTGCAGGTCATCTACGAAATATTCAAGTCGCCGGTATTCTCTAAAAATTTGTACGAAGGAAAACACTCACCCTTCGGGCTTTTGTGGGAGGCCATGGGCGACCCGATGGCAAAGGTGCGCGACAATGTGTCGCTCTACATCTACTACATCTCAAAATATGACGTGGATATCGGTAAGCGCATCCTTGGCCACCTTTCTTCAAAAATTCTCGATACCTCGTTATTATCCCTCGCCAGGGGTTCCAAAAGAAAGGAGTTCCAGCAATCGTACGTTGAGCCTGCCGGCCGCCTCAGCCTGCTGATGGTGATCCAGGGGTTGGTCGAAAACAACGATTATGAAATAAGCAACGAAGTGAAAGATACCTGGCGGGAGATCCTGAAGAAGCTCACGCTGAAGTTTTCGCTCATCAAGATCGTGATGCCGTTCCTGAAGTTCTTCCTGCGCCGGCAGGCGACCGTGCAGGTGGAATATGTGAACAACGGCATCGAGTACCAGCACTTCTGGGAAACGATACCCGCCGACGGCCTCGGAGATTCCTGGAACCGCCGTACATTCAGGGAGCTCGTACCATACCTCGATCCGTCAAAAGAAGGACTGGAAAAGCATTACAAAGCGATCGGCGAAGGGATCGACACCGGTGATGCCTTCAGTTATTTCCTCATCGAAAGGGTGCTGGTGACCCAGGGCTGGGCAGGATGGGAAAGGATAAAACCGGTGGTAATTGAGGTGGTAAACAAGCCACCTGATCATGAGTGGCTCGACTACATGCAGATGTCGATGCTGTACGTGTTGTTCCACAGCATTGAAAAATCGGATGAACTGAACGATGAAGCCTTTGATGTGTTCTCAGACCTGACCGAGGAGTGGTCGGAACGGTGCCGGGGCCTTTTCTATGCCCATAAAAACCAGCAGGCCAACAAGGGACAGCCATACAAGCAATACCCCCTGAACTGGTACGGCGCAGCTTACTGCAGGCATTTCGGTGATGGCGGTACAAGGCCGGGGGACCCTTACCCGCTTCCGGTTTTCAGGAACCTGATCGATAAGGCCTTTGAAGAAGAGGATAAAGAACTGCTCTATTACTGCCTTGAGAACATTGCCACACTTGTGACTGATTTCAGCAAGCCCCGCAGCGCCATTCAATTGTTTGAATATGTGATCAGCCTGTTTGAGCATGAGTCCGAAATAAAGGCTTTCGACCGCCAGGAAACCGAAAGGGAAGAACATAAGAAAGACCTGAGGACATTCCTTTGCAGCATGATCGGGACCATCAAGAGTTATTACCCGAAAGAGGTGGCCTACTTCATCCAGAACGAGCTGGTCAACTCCAGTTTCCCCGATATGGAGCGTTTCAGGGAAGACCTGGTCAATTATAACCAGTCGCACGAAAGCATTGGGGACCTTTTAACACATAAATTCGGTAACTTTATCATCTGGGGCCTGTTGCATGATAGGGAGGTGGGCCGTTTCTTCATGGATGCCTTCAAGGTGGGGGCGGAGGCGAAGGATTATTTCGGCTGGTTCGATGGTGTGGTCAGGTTGTCGTTCAGCAGGCTGTTCGGGATTAAAGTATAGCTATGAGAAAAACAATAATTACGATCACCATCTCCCTCGGGGCCATCCTTATGCTGATCCTTATCTTTGTACCGTTTGGCTTCCAGGGGATACAAAACGAAACTGGCGACATGACCGGTCATGAAATTGAGATCGTTGCCCACAGGGGGGCATCTGGTGTTGCGCCTGAAAATACCCTGCCGGCAATCGACCTGGCACTGGAGGCCGGGGCCCATTACATTGAGATCGATGTGCACCTCACCAAAGACAACCGTGTTGTGGTGATCCATGATAATACCGTTGACCGCACCACGGATGAAAAGGGGAAGATCCCGGAAATGACTTATGAAGAGATCAGTGAACTGGAAGCCGGGAGCTGGTTTGATGAAAGGTTCAGGGGCGCTAAAATACCACTGCTCGAAGAAGTAATGGAACGGGTTGCCGGCAGATCGAAACTGCTGATCGAGATCAAGAAAAAGAGAAACCGGTACGAAGGGATCGAGAAAGAGGTCATAGGCCTGATCAGGAAGTACGATGCTGAGGAATGGTGCGAGGTGCAGTCGTTCAACGACAGGGTGCTTGAAATTATGCACGCTGAAGCTCCGGATATCAGGTTACACAAGCTGCTCGTTTTCAAATACCGCTTCCTGCCCTGGGTCTTTGACGGGGGCATGACCCGGTTCAGCCTGGAGAAGTATTCCTACATCTATTCCTTCAACATGCACAACCAGTCGTTCAACAAGGCATTCGCACGCATGCTCCATGAGAACGGCAAAAAGGTTTTCCTCTGGGGTTTTTGCGATAAGGACCCCTGCATGACGCTGAAGTCAGGGCTTTGGGATGGGATCATCACCGATTACCCTGCCGAATACATTGAGATTCTATTGAACAGAAAGTAATCCCAAAGCAAGTTGTATAAACAAAGTATCTGAATTTGGATTATACTGATAAGAACAAATTAGTTTAGGACTCATTAGATTAGGTCAAGGCTTACCATGTTCCAGGTTTATTGAGAGTGGTTCCATCCTGAAAAATGAATGGATTGTTAAGTTGATGGTTAATATATTTTGAGATTTTAATTTTAAAATGTCCGTCTGCGTAGTGAATCAACTCACTATTCTTCCTTTTATATGGAAACAATATAAAAATTTTAATGCGTGGAAATTTACTCTTTATTGTTCTTAAGCCCGGTATGATATCAGTATCCCCTGTTATTATTACATATGCATCATCACTATCATCTACAACTAATTCCCAAAGTTTGTTTATGATAGCTATATCTGTTTCTTTCTCCTCGTATTTTACAAAGTTTCTTTTGCAATTATTGCAATAAACGGATTTTCTTTTGAATTTTCCGTATTCAATATTTATCCCCAATGATTTTAAAACTTTGATATAATTTCTATGTCGTAAAATTGTATCAGGATTACTCATTTGCAGATGTAATCTTAGTGCAGTAAAGTAATAAATAGAAGCCAATCTTGCCTTCGTAGAGATATTAGGCAAATAAGAGCTAAACAATGAATGTAAATTTAGCCATTTGGTTTTGTATCCGTGTTCATTTTCGATATCCAACACAGAATGATACAGATTAAAACCATCAACAAGAAAAGTCGTATTCATATAATTAAAAAACCCTTGGAACGTATCCCAAGGGGGGCTTGTGGAAAAAATTTTCTCACAAGTGGAGTTGTGTTGCAAATATATAGCCATTAAATATAATTTGCAAGAAAATATCATAAAATATTAGAAGGATAGAAATAAGGGGAAAACCCGGAATCAATTCTTTATGATTGCATAGGCCTCCCAAAACTTCGAATTTTTAGCGTATTCCGATTCCGTTTGATGCTCCCTGTCAGGAAACGGTGGTGCATAAGTTCCCGGGAAGACAGTGGCGATATATTCCTCCGGACCGGTTATCCAGACCAGGTGCATTTCCCATGTGGGCACAGGGGGGATCCCCGGGATTACCTTTATTGTATGCTCCCCTCTCTTCTCCTCGCGGAGCAACTCCTTATCCTCTCCCGAAAAATCATCCAGGGAAACAAGATAACACAGCCCGATCCCTTCCGGGTACGAGTTTTTGTCAAAGCGAAAAGAGTATACCTCCCTTCCGGGATGCAGCAAAATCTCACATTTATCCCTTTCGATCAGCGCACTTATTTTATTCCACAGGATAAGCGGGTTTGGAGCAAACGAATAAAGGAACCTGGAGCCCTGTATTTCCAGTTGCTCCCTGACCTCTTCCCGGCTGTATCCCGATACCTTCAGGAAATTTTCGAGATAGTCGCCGTCAACCCTGTTGAAGTGCCTCAGCAGGTGGAACTGCAGTTCATTTGTCAGAGCCGGCGCTTTCTCCATTTACGGAAGTTTTTCCAGTAATTTTTCAAAAGGAATACCAGCAGCAATACGGTTACACCCACAGTCAGTGATACGCTGATGGTCACGTACGATTTTTCGGAATTGAACAATATCTTGTTGAACCACTCCGACAGGTCCCAGATGATGGAGAAGACCGTGAGCAGCGCGATGATGGTCAGTACATTGTTGATGCTTTTGTCGCGGCGGCTTTTCTCCACGTTGTTGGCTCGCTCGATGCTTGTCTGCAATTGTGAAAGCTCATCCTCTATATCGAGGCCGTACCGTATTTTGTTGTAGATGATCTGGGGCAGGAAGTTGAAGGTTATCTGCTTCAGGTTGAAGTACTTGTCGAATTCATAGAACTCGTCCTCGAGCTTTTGCTTGTTGGTGTCTTCCAGGTAGAACTTTTTATTTATGCGGAAGAGGTAATGCTTTATGTAGATCGAGTGCAGGAAGATAAGGTTGAAATAGGCGTTTTCCCAGATGAAATTGTTCAGCACCCCTTTCCTGAAAAGCCCGGTGAAGGAATCGAAGAGGCATATACCCTTCCAGTTGTCGAATACGCTTATGGCATTGTGCTCCCAAAGGTCATCGAGATATTCCCCTGTTGGCTGGAACCAGGGTACATCGCCTGACCCTGAGCCCACAGGTGAACTGGTGGCAAGGTCATACAGGAGGTGTTTTTCTTCCTCGGGGCTGAGGTCCTGGTCAAGTTCCACCAGCGTGAACGATTTGAGCTTGTTGCCGAATATCAGCAGGCTGTCGTGCGTTCCCGTTTTCAGTATGTTTAGGCTCTCCTTTATAAAACCAAACTCATTGAGGGCATTGTTCCGGATATACCCGTTCAGTAAAGTGATATCGTCGTAAGTTTCGCCTGAATAATCACATTTGAAGCAGTAGAACGCAATATTTCCCGGGAAAAGGAAGAGGTCAACGTATTCGATCCTGACCTTTTTATTGATTGTCCCTGATCTCCTTTGGATGGATATGTCGAAATCCTTGTTGAGCTCTTTCGACAGCCTTAGGGTATGCGCTGCAAAGCCCTCGTTATAGTACTTCTTTTCAGTTTTGGAGTATTCGGGAAAGATGGAGCTGATAAAGCTTTCGTAGTAATAATCGTTGAAGAGCCTGAGCATTTCCTGCTCGGAGAGGCCATCGGGGTTGACATGGAACTGCCATTCCCTGAAGCCTGACGTGTTTCCTTCCCTGAGTTTTTTCAGGCTTTTTTCGTCGTACTCGCAAACGCCGCAGAAAATGGTAAGGGCTTTGGCGCATTGCTGGTTACTGAGTGGTTGGGACTCTTTTTCTATATTCATTTTCCTGGCTGGTAATTATGGTTTAATGAAGAAAACTGAAAGATAGCCAATTTTTCCCGAAGTACCTGGTCAGAGGTCCAGTTGCTCTTCCAGTTCTTTGATGCACCCGGGGCTGACATAGAGGCTCTGGTAGTACAGGCCGCCTTCCCTGTTGATGTAAGTCTGCAAATAGACCAGCCGGCAACCGTTCTTTACCAGTTCGTGGAATTCATGCTCTTCCTGGTTTTCGTTGAAATATTCGCTGTCGGTCAGGTCAAACCCTTTTGCGATCAGGTCGCTGGGGAGGAGGAGAAAGCCACACTTCTCGAGCCCTTCAACCTTTTTATCACGTAATTTTTTGTATTTCTTGAATCCTTCCGAAAATTCACCGTAAGCCATGATCGAGTTTTTTAGAGGGGGTAAAGGTAGTGAATGAGTTTTGAGTTCTGACCACCTTCGCTAAAGCTACGGTGGTTAAAAGTTCTGAGTTTTTTTTAAGGATTTAGTAGAAGGAAATATTCTGTTACTTTTTAGATGTTCATCATGCGGATCCATCTCTGTGTGATTACTAGCCAAAAATCACTAATTTTGAATCGATTTAAATTGAAGATTGATGGAAAATGTATTAATAACCG
>CAZMOK010000077.1:0-11107 GCA_964567785.1 uncultured Bacteroidales bacterium
CTACTGTGCAATATCAATGATCTCCTTCACGGGGATGCTTTCAGCGATTGACATGAATTCATCTTCGTCGCTTACGCCGTTGCAATCGAAATTCATCAGGGAGTTCCCGAAAGGAAGCTGGAAGCTGTACGACAACTCGCCATCACTGTCTTCTTCCATGGTCATAAGTGCTTTGTAGCCATCCAGTTTGATCCGTTTCTGGTTTTCGTCTGCTGCAAGGAAAACCGACATGTTCAGCAGCGATGATACCGATGCCAGTATGGGCGAGTCACTGAGGATGCTGAAAGAAGCATCACGGGTTTCGCTTTTGTAATCGCGGTTTACGGTTAGCCCCGCAAAAGCATTGTTTGTGCCCATCACATTGTCCGATTCAGGGGCAATTTCCATGCCTCCGAGGGTTTCGGGCATGATGTCGAGAATGGCTTCGCCGATGGCCCGGTTCACCCCGTTCAGGGCGGCCTGGAGCTCAAACCTTGTGTTTTCAAGATCGCCCGAGCTGTAATTCGAGTTGGCATTGTCGAGGTTGGTCGTTACGTCGTCCTGTGCCGCAGCAAAAAACACGAACAGGATAACAGATGCTATGGTAGATATTATCCTTGTTTTCATTGTTCTCCCAGTTGTTTCATTATGTCATCAATATCGATCGTATTCGAGGCCTCCATAAAGTCTCCCTCTGTATCAAAGTTCACTCCTTCGGTGATCAGGATGGACGACTGCCCGAACGGGACGCTCAGTTTATAGCCCGAGTAGTCATCATATTCAATAATGGCTTCATTGCCTTTGAACCCGGTCTGTTTGTACCCGTCCTCTTCAGCATCGGAAGTTGCATAAGCCCCTGAGCCAAGGTACATCCTGGTGGCTGCAAGGAGACCTGCGTCATTGCCTATCGTTACCCTGAAGTCCTGTTTTCCCTTGCGGTAGGTCCTTTCGATAATAAGGCCCACAAAGCCGATGCCCGAGCTTGTGACCCGGTCGTCATCTTCCAGGATGGGCAGCCCGGACACTTCTTCCGGCAATCCATTCAAAATGTTCTCTCCTATTTCCAATTCCACTCCCTGGATCGCTTTGCGGATAGAGCTGCGGGAATTACTGTATTGCTTATCGTTGAAAGCCGTTTCGGCATCATCGATGTTTTTCATGACATCGATCTCTTCGGCTGATAATCCACTGCCGCGTGTGTTGGCCGGGCTGTCAGACCTTCCGGGGTCTTTGTCATCCTCACCGAACATCGACTCAATGACCTTGTCCTCTGTTTTGTTCTTGAGCTTCCTGATAAATCTCTGTGCATCTGCCTGTTCAAAGGGCATGGCTGCAAGGAAAATCAAGAAACCCAGGAATATTGCTGTCCTTTTCATAACTTGACTGTTTTTGTTCATTACTGCAAAATTAATGCAATTTTCACCTTTTTCCACACACAAAACTGTTGTACAACTGTTAAAAACAGTTTACATACATCTACTTTGAATAATGTAAACCGTAAATCGTAAAATGTAAATTTCTACCTTTGCCCCCATGAAAACTGTCGTCAGCGGAATACGACCAACCGGCAACCTGCACCTGGGCAACTACTTTGGCGCCCTCAGGAATTTTACGAAGATGCAGGACGAGCACAATTGCTATTTTTTCATAGCTGATTATCACTCACTAACTACGCATCCTACACCCGAAGACCTGCACGGGAACGTGAAGCAGGTGCTGGCTGAATATCTGGCCTGCGGACTTGACCCTGAAAAGGCAACGCTCTACATCCAGAGCGACCTGCCCGAAACGGCCGAGCTCTACCTGTTGCTTAATATGAACACCTATGTGGGTGAACTCGAGCGGTGCACCTCTTTCAAGGAAAAGATCAGAAAGCAACCCGATAACATAAATGCCGGCCTGCTCACCTACCCCACGCTGATGGCAGCCGATATCATTATTCACAAAGCTGATATGGTCCCTGTTGGCAAGGACCAGGAACAGCACCTGGAGATGACCCGCACCTTTGCGCGGAGGTTCAACAGGCTTTACAAGATTGATTATTTTCCCGAGCCTGTAGCTTTCAACTTCGGCGATAACCTCATTAAGATCCCCGGCCTCGACGGTAGCGGAAAGATGGGCAAATCGGAAGGGGAGGGCAATGCCCTTTTCCTTGCCGACCCGCCTGAGGTGATCCGTAAAAAGGTGATGCGGGCAGTTACCGATGCAGGCCCCACAGAGCCGAACCAGCCCAAGCCCGAACCGATAGAAAACCTTTTCTCATTGATGCGTACCATGTCGAAGCCCGATACTGTGGAGTTTTTCGAAGAGCAATACAATGCCTGCAACATCCGCTATGGCGACATGAAAAAACAGCTCGCACAGGATATCATCGAATTTACCGGGCCCATCCGAACCCGCATAGAGGAAATCAAAGGGGATAATGAATACCTTCACAAAGTGGCGATGCTGGGAAAGGAAAAAGCAAGTGAAAGCGCCCGGAAAACGGTAGAGGAAGTGCGGGAGATCATCGGGTTTAAACCCTTCTAGTTTACGTTTTTCAATTTACAATTTACGGTTTACGAAGTAGTTTCATTGGAATTCGATATTCCGGACACTTCATTATTAATATATCTTAAGTGCCAGACCCGATAGCGTATTCCCCAAATCTACTTTGAAAATTGTAAACTGTAAACTGTAAATTTCACATTTTAATCTCGTCTTCTTCTTTATTGAAAAAGTGGTATTCGAGAAGGCTGTGTGAGGTGAGTGGCTGGAGCTGCACCCATTTCTTGTACTTCAGGTACCATTTGAACCTGATGGACGGGAACCCCCTGGTGATGTAAGCGTGAAGATAGGGGTGGAGGGTGATCTTCAGGTATTTTTCATTCTGTTCGTGGAGAAGGTACTTGACCCTGTTTTCCAGCTCGTCGGCAATGAGGATCGTTGGTGTTATCTTGCCTGACCCCCGGCAGGTGGGGCATTGCTCCATGACCTCAACATCCGTTTCAGGACGTACCCGCTGCCTTGTGATCTGCACCAGCCCGAACTTGCTCGGCGGAAGGATCGTGTGCTTTGCCGTGTCGCGCGACATCTCATCCTTCAGTTTGTTATAGAGCGCCCGCCGGTTTTTCGCTTCGGTCATGTCGATAAAATCGACCACAATGATACCACCCATATCCCTCAGCCTGAGCTGCCGGGCAATCTCGGAAGCGGCCTCCAGGTTGGTCTGTAGTGCGTTCTCCTCCTGGCTCTTCTCCTTGTTGATCCGGTGCCCGCTGTTAACATCAATTACATGCAGCGCCTCAGTATGCTCAATGATCAGGTAGATGCCGCTCTTAATGCTGACCGTCTTGCCGAATGAGTTCTTGATCTGCCTGCTGACCCCAAAATGCTCAAAAATAGGTTCCTTGCCCTTATAAAGTTTTACTATGTCTTTCTTCTTGAGGTCGAACCCGTCAATATACTTTTTCAGGTCATCGGCAAGGTCGGGGTCATTAACATAGAGGTTATTGAACGATTCGTTCAGCAGATCACGGAGCATGGCGGTGGTGCGGTCGAGCTCGCTAATGATCTTCCTGGGCGGCTTCGAAGAGCTGAGCCTCTTTGTCATGGTCTCCCATTTTTTCATCAGCGAACGGAGGTCGGCATCAAGGTCGGCCACCATTTTTCCCTCAGCCACGGTACGGACGATAACACCCACATTGTTCAGCCTGATGCTTGTGATCAACCGCTTGAGCCTGTTACGTTCCTCGGGGCTCTTGATCTTCTGTGATACGGAAATCCGGTTTGAGAACGGCACCAGTACAAGGTACCTTCCCGCAAAGGAAACCTCTGAAGATATTCGTGGCCCTTTTGATGAAATAGGCTCTTTTTCTATCTGGACCAGGATAGGCTGGTTTGCCTTCAGCACATTGGTGATCTTACCTGTTTTCTCAATATCGGGCTCGAGCTTGAACTTATCAATGGGAATCCTGTTGGGCCTCGACGACATGTTCATCTTGGTATATTTCACCATCGAACGGATCTGCGGCCCCAGGTCGAGGTAGTGCAGAAAGGCGTCCTTTTCATATCCCACATCCACAAAGGCAGCGTTGAGCCCGGGCATGATCTTGCGTACCTTGCCCAGGAAAATATTGCCTACCCTGAACTGCTGGTCGCTTCGCTCTTTGTGAAGCTCAACCAGCGCTTTGTCTTCAAGTAATGCAATCTCAGCATCTCCTGAGCTTGCATCTATAATAAGTTCCCTAGTCACATTGGATTATTTTGTGCATCAATCAAATGGATTGATAAATGAACAGCACATACCACCAGAAAATAAATGTAGTTGGAAGGAATACGAAATAACCGGCGCTAAAAATAAGGCCTGCTACAGCTAAACCCGGCAATTATACCGGCGCTGCAGGGATTATTTCTTCTTATGGCGATTCTTTCTCAGGCGCTTCTTGCGCTTGTGAGTCGCCATCTTGTGTCTTTTACGTTTCTTCCCGCTGGGCATTTTTAATATCTTTTTTAATTACTTAACTGATACGTTGTTCTTTACTTCGTTGACGAAGGTCTTCGCCGGCTTGAAAGCAGGAATATTGTGTGCAGGAATTATGATAGTTGTGTTCTTGGAGATATTCCTTCCGGTCTTTTCGGCCCTTTTCTTGATGATAAAGCTGCCAAAACCCCTGAGGTATACGTTTTCTCCGTTCGAGAGAGAGTTTTTGATAGATTCCATGAAAGCTTCAACGCTTGCCTGGACTGCGACTTTTTCAATTCCGGTCTTATTAGCTATTTCTGCTACGATTTCTGCTTTCGTCATAACTATAATATTTTTAGATTGTTAATAAGTTCAATTTGAACGGCAAAGATATATTTTTTTCAAATAACAAAAAGAAGCATTACAAAAATTTAATCTCTAAGCATCTCAATATAAATTTGTTTCAAATTATGGGCCGTTTTAGCGAGAATCTGTTTGAATGGTACAGGGCACACCACCGTAAGCTTCCATGGCGGGAAACAGCTGACCCATACGAGATGTGGGTGGCTGAGATCATCCTGCAGCAAACGCGGGTCAACCAAGGGTTGTCGTACTACACCCGTTTTCTCGGGAAATTCCCTGATGTTGCTGCACTCGCCGACGCGGATGAAAACGATGTGCTGAAAGTATGGCAGGGGCTCGGATATTACTCCCGGGTGCAGAATATGATGAAAGCAGCCCGCATGGTTATGGAAGAGTTTGATGGTTCCTTTCCTGTGAAATATGAAGAACTTATAAGGCTTCCGGGAGTGGGCGATTATACCGCGAGTGCGGTTTCCTCTTTTGCCGGAAACGAGCCCAACCCCGTGATCGACGGGAATGTGCAGCGGGTGATCTCCAGGATCTATGGGATCGGCGATAAGGTCAATTCCTCAGGGATGAAAAAGAAGGTAAGGGAAGCGCTTGATGCTGAAATGGATAAGAGGGATCCCGGACTTTTTAACCAGGCCATAATGGAATTCGGAGCCGTTCATTGTGTCCCCTCTTCTCCCGATTGCGTGAGTTGCATTTTTAATAATATCTGCTTTGCATATTCTAATGACAAGGTAGGTGAACTGCCCGCCAGAATGCCTAAAAAAGCCTCAAAGGACAGGTATTTTCATTACATCATCCTGGTAAGCACGGCAGAAGGCGGAGAGAAAGTACTCATGCAGAAAAGGGAGAAAAAAGATATATGGGCAGGCTTATGGGAGTTCCCGCTCATTGAGGCTGAAAGTCCTTTTGATATGGACGACAAGAAGTTCAGGGAGGGGGTTCAGAAAATTGCGGGTGTCAGCCGTCCTGAATTCCTCCGGTCTTCAGAATGGTTCAAACACAAACTGAGCCACCAGAACATCCATGCAAGGTTTTTTATGGTCAAAAAAAGGGCAATCTTTCAAAAAAAAGAAAAAAAATATTTACTACCCGTTAACAAAACTGATATCCACGAATACCCCACCAGTCGTTTGATTGAGCAATTCATGGAAAGCCATCAGGAATGGTTTTCGGGGTAGTTGAAAAATTTTTTTCACATTTCAACAGGTATTTTTCACTATCTCGCCGATAAATCCCTGTCAGAAATTTTAATCATTAACTTTGTATTTAAACAGTAAAACTATGGCAGGAGTAAACAAAGCGATTTTGATCGGAAACCTTGGAAAAGACCCCGAGATCAGGAATCTCGAAAGCGGAGTGAAGCTGGCAAGGTTCAGCATGGCCACAACGGAAACTTACAGGGACAAGGAAGGAAACAGGGTAGACCAGACCGAATGGCACAACATTGTGCTGTGGAGAGGTCTAGCGGAAGTTGCGGAAAAGTACCTCAAGAAAGGGAACTCTATTTACCTGGAAGGCAGGATACGTACCCGGCAGTGGGACGACGAGAATGGCAATAAGCGCTACACAACTGAAATACAGGGAGATAATATGGTGATGCTTGGCGGCCGGAGGGACCAGGGCAACGGACGTCCTATCGAAACCCAGAACACCGAAGCTGCCAAAACAGACCCTGATGAGACGTCCAAAGAAGATGACCTTCCCTTCTAACCACTTATGGAATTGAAAAACCATTAATAACTGCCCTTTGCAAATCATTCCGGATTACCCGGCGCCATTCATTTTGAATAGTCTGATTTGCATGGGGCAGGTTTGATTTTTTAAATGGTCGTACATTTTTATTAATTTTGCGGCAGCATTACAGGTAAAAGTTCAGCCAATTGGAAAGTCTTGACATCGAACCCTACTCTTACGGTCTGTTGATCATACTGAGTTCCGCGTTCAACCCGTTCACCCTCGAAATGTTCCTGAGCCTTGCAGCAATGGTGTTGCTGTTATTCTTTTCAGCCCTTATTTCAGGTTCAGAGGTCGCTTTCTTTTCGGTTTCCCCTTCGCAGTTGAATGAGCTGAAAACCGGGAAAGGAAAGAAAGAACAGGTTATAATCAGCTTGCTTGATAAGCCAAGAAAGTTGCTGGCAACCATTCTGATTGCAAACAATTTTGTGAATGTGGCAATAGTCATTCTATCCACCTTTATAACGAAAGAGCTGTTCAATTTCAACGAGTTCCCCGTATGGGCTGCTTTCCTAATACAGGTAGTAGTGGTAACCGCTCTCATCCTGCTATCGGGCGAGATACTCCCAAAGATCTATGCCACCCAGAAAAACCTCGGGTTTTCAAGGTTCATGGCATTGCCCATGACCTTCCTGGTAAGGATGTTCTACCCCCTGAGCATACTGCTGGTAAGGTCCACCAACCTGATAGATAAAAAACTGAAGCGCAAGTCTTCCGATATCTCCATGAGTGAACTCTCCGATGCCATTGAGCTGACATCTGACGATACAACACGTGAGGAAGAGACCAAGATACTCAAGGGCATTATCAAATTCACCGATCTCGACGTGAAGGAGATAATGAAAGCAAGGCTCGATGTAGTGGCGGTTGACATGGAAACCGGTTTCCGTGAGCTTCTAAGGACGATCACTGACTCGGGTTTTTCGCGGATACCTGTGTATGAGGAGTCGTTCGACAATATCAAGGGCATACTTTACATTAAGGACCTGCTTTCACATCTTGATGAAGGTGACGAGTTCGAATGGCAGAAACTTTTACGGGATGCTTTTTTCGTGCCCGAAAACAAAAGGATCAACGACCTGCTCCAGGAGTTCCAGGAAAAGAAGATCCATATGGCTGTTGTCGTAGACGAGTATGGCGGGACATCAGGGGTTGTTACCCTTGAAGATATAATCGAGGAGATCGTGGGCGAGATCGATGATGAGCATGATGTGTCGACAGAGGAGGACTTCTACAAGAAACTCGATGAAAACAGGTTCCTGTTCAAGGCCAAAACTTCACTGAACGATTTTTGCAAGATCATCGGAATAGAAGACAAGATCTTTGATGATATCAAAGGTGAGTCGGATACCATTGCAGGGCTGATCCTCGAAATACTCGGAAAGATCCCCGGCCCCGGTGAAAATGTCCACTACGGGCAGTTCACCTTCACAATAAAATCGGTTGATAACCGTCGTATTAAGGAACTGATCGTTGAAGTGAAAGGATCAGATGAAAAAAATTCCGAAACCCTATCCTGAATGGTGAAGATCTCGAATTTCATCTATTTGGTATTGATAGTGCTGATACTTTCGGCGTGCAGCAGCGACCCTGCCCCGAAACCAAGGGGGTATTTCCGCATCGACCTGCCTGAAAAAGAGTACGTGAGGTTCGACAGCGCCTTCCCGTACAGCTTTGAATACCCGGCTTACGGAAAGATTGTGCCGCACCGGACTGCCGCAGAAGAGCCTTACTGGATCAACCTGGCCTTCCCGCAATTCAGGGGGAAGGTGCATATCAGCTACAAGGAGATCGACGGAAACCTTTACAAGTACCTGGAAGATTCACGCACTTTTGTGATGAAGCACATACCAAAGGCCGAAGCCATCAACGATTCACTGGTGGAGATACCTGAGCGCGACCTGTTCGGGCTGGTGTATTCCATAAAAGGCACCGGCACCGCATCGCCGTTGCAGTTCATCCTCACCGATTCATCGACCCATTTCGTAAGAGGCGCTCTTTATTTCAATTTTGTTCCCAACAACGATTCCCTCCGTCCCGTGATCGACTTCCTGGCCGAAGACATACGCCACCTGATCAGGACTTTTGAGTGGGAAGAGGAGGAATAGAGTTAGTGTTTAGTGTTTAGTGTTTAGTGTTTAATTGAAGAATTTCGGCAATTTATAAAGAATACCTACCTTTACAATCCCAATTTAAAAAACCCATGAAAACACTTCTCGCTACAATCATTACAGCACTCTTTATCACTTCATTGCTTACTGCCCAGCAATATTCACGGGTGGAGGTCAGGGCCGACAGGGACCAGATGATCACCCTTCTCGCCAAAGGTTTGCCCGTTGACGACGCCTACAGCGCCGGCAAAGGGGCCTGGGTCCTGGAACTGTCGCAGGACGACATTTCGAAGCTTTCGGCCGAAGGCCTGGATTATAAGATCCTCATAGAGGATGTAAGCAGGTTTTATGTTGAAAGGAACAAAGAAGCACTGAAAAACCTTGACGGAATCCGCAATGCCAGGAACACACTCGACAATACCTGGCCCGTTCCGGAAGGCTTTGAGCTCGGATCGGTGGGCGGTTTCTGCAGCATTGACGAAATGCACGACCACCTCGACGATATGATCGACCAGTACCCCGACCTCATCTCACAAAAATACCTTCTTAACTACCAGACCCATGAAGGGAGGGATATTTACTGGCTGAGGATATCTGACAATCCCAATACGAACGAGACGGGGGAGCCTGAGATCCTTTACACAGGGATGCACCATGCCCGTGAACCGATCGGTATGCAGGTATCTCTCTTTTTTATGTATCATCTTCTTGAAAACTATCCCGATGACCCCGAGGTGCAGTACCTGGTGGATAATTTTGAGCTGGTGTTCGTGCCCATGATCAACGTTGACGGCTATGCCTATAACATCCAGACAAACCCTGACGGGGGCGGCATGTGGAGAAAAAACCGCCGCGATAACGAGGACGGTTCCTATGGTGTTGATCCCAACAGGAATTACGGGTACCAGTGGGGCTATGATAATACAGGCTCCTCACCTTATACCTGGGACGAAACCTACCGGGGACCAGCACCATTCTCAGAACCATGCGTTAACAGCATGCGGGAATTCTGTGAGGAGAATGAGTTTGTAAACGCGCTAAACTATCATTCCTACAGCAACCTGCTGCTTTACCCCTGGGGATATACTTCAGACCCCTGTCCGGAGGACGACATTTTCTTTGCCCATGCAAAGATCATGACCAAAGAGAACGGTTATACTTACGGTGCCGGAAGCACCACTATATATCCCACCAACGGCGGCTCCGACGACTGGATGTATGGAGAACAGGACACAAAAGACCTTATCTATTCCTATACCCCTGAAGTGGGTGGTGCGGGAGATGGTTTCTGGCCCGAAATCGACCGGATCATACCCCAGTGCCAGGAAAACATGTGGCAGAACATTATGGCAGCCAAGCTTGCCGGGGTTTATGCAGAGGTCAGGGACCTTTCGCCTCTGATCATTGGAGATATGAGCGGGAACCTCGATTTTGAGATTCAGCGCCTGGGACTCCAGGACGACGGCACTTTCACCGTATCCGTTGAACCGGTCAACGGGGCTATTTCAGAAGTGGGCGATCCCATTGTATTCGGCGACCTCGATATCCTTCAGACAGAAACCGCATCCATAACTTATACCCTGGATGAGGGCATCCAGCAAGGTGATGATGTGGTATATGTACTTTCGGTCGATAACGGATATATCACCGAAAGAGATACCATAAGCAAAGTGTACGGCACGCCTGTGCTGATCTTTGAGGATGACGGGGAAACTTTTGAGAAGTGGGCTTCCAGTGAATGGAACACAACCCCTGAGGACGCGCACACAGGTGAATACTCGATCACCGATTCTCCCTATGGCAATTACAGCAATTACGAAAACAACTCTTTGATATTGACCGAGCCTGTGGATCTGTCGTCGGCTGCATTTGCCGTATTGAAATTCTGGGCGAAGTGGGAAATCGAGGCAGGTTACGACTTTGTGCAGGTTTATGTATCGACCAACGGAGGGGCGGCATGGACACCCCTTGAAGGAAATTACACGAAGCCGGGGAACAGTAACCAGGCACCCGGTGAGCCTGTTTACGACGGTGTGATGGATGAATGGGTGCAGGAAGAGATTAGCCTCGAAGAGTTCACCGGAGAGGAGATCTTGCTCAGGTTCCGCCTCAAGAGCGACACTTATGTTACCGGCGATGGTTTTTACTGGGACGACATGGAGATCGTGATCGTCGACATTGCCACGGGTGTGGACGAGGGGCATGCGAATGAGGAGAATGCAGTTAGCATCTACCCCAATCCTACAACGGGTGTCGTTGATTTTGACTTCAGCTTACCGGAAGGTTATAATTCGGGCAAACTGATGATCTTCAACACTTCAGGCAGTCTTGTGAAAGAACTTCCCCTGGAAGGCGGCAGCGGCTCTGTTGCAATAGACCTCTCGGACAAGCCATCAGGAATGTACTACTACTTCCTCCGCTCGCACGGCACCCTTATCAGCAGCGGAAAAGTGGTGAGGAAGTA
>CAZMOK010000078.1:0-11059 GCA_964567785.1 uncultured Bacteroidales bacterium
ATAACGCTACCGGAATACAACACAAACATTGTAAGGGCGTTGCGGAGCCTTAAAGTAACAGATAAAGATATACCGCAGCCATCGGGCAACCAGGTACTTATCAAAATGAAAGCAGCCCCCTGCAATCCCTCCGACATTGCATTCATGCTGGGCAATTATAATATTACACGGGAATTGCCGGCTGTACCGGGATTTGAAGCTTCCGGAGAAGTGGTCGATGCCGGCTACATGCGCGAGGCACGCGATCTGATAAGCAACAGGGTAAGCTGTTTCCTTCAGGAACCCTCTGAAGATGGTACCTGGGCTGAATATTTCGTCACAGACTGGAAGAATTGCATTGAAATAAGAAGTGAGATGAAGGATGAGGAAGCGGCTACACTCTGCATCAATCCTTTCACTGCTTATGCCCTATACACCCTTGTGCTTAAGAAGGAATGCCGTTCTTTTATACAAAATGCAGCTTCGGGGCAAATAGGCCGTTTCCTGAACAACCTTGCAAAAGAGAATGGTATTGAAGTAATTAACATTGTGAGAAAAGAAGAGAGGAAAGAAGAGCTTGCCGGTGAGGGCTTCAAGAATATCCTTAACATCAACGACGATAAGTTTCAGGAAAACCTGCATAAGCTCGCCCTGGAACTTGATGCACGCATTGCTTTTGACGCAGTTGGCGGTGAGCTTTCTGGTAGTATATTCAACGCCATGCCCTATAACTCCGAGCTTGTTCTTTATGGCGGGCTGTCGGGCCAGCGGCTTGGAAATGTCAAAAATATGGACCTGATTTTCAGGAATAAGACCATTACCGGTTTTAATCTTGGCGACTGGAAGGACGAGCTTGGCCTTGATAAATACAAAGAAGTGGCACAAGAAGTACAGGAACTGGTCGTCTCCGGAACACTGAAAAGCCGGGTCCGGGGAGTCTATAGAATGGAAGAGGTGCAGGAAGGCCTCAGGAAATATGTAAAAAACATGTCGGCTGGGAAGATCCTGCTTACCCCGTAAAATTTACAGTTTACAGTTTACGGTTTACGAAGGAGTTATTGCAAAACTGATGTGTTTTCTCCTTTGAATAGTTTATACTCACCCCTTGGAAAAGTCGACAGTTGGCAGTTGGCAGTTGGCAGTCGGCAGTCGGCAGTTGAAAAAAATGTTATATCGTTACACCGCTACATCGTACAATTATTGCAGGTCCATCTCAATAAAACGGTACTCATCATCGATGGGATAGAACTTGCCCGAGGTGGGATTATAATGATAATACTCTTCCAAATTGTAACTTGAAGGAAGGTTTTTCAGGATGTAACGATTAAGGAAATAATCATTGAAGTACATTGCGTATTTTCTGCCCAGGGCTGCCCCTGCATAATAGATCTCGTCTACCTTCAGACTGTCAACTGTATATTCAAACTTCAGGTCTGAGCCAAATAGTCCCCCAATGAACCGCCCTTCCATATCATCATAGATCTGGTCGCTGGCGAAAAGAACCCTGGCAGCTTCATTTTCTGTATTGACGGGATTGAGTTCGAACCAGATGTTGATATTGAGTGCGTTCAGGTCTATATCCTTAACAGAGACAACCTCATTGTAAATCACTGCTTCAGCCTCATAAGGATAAACATATTCTTCGACAACAATCTGGGCGATATTTACAACGTATGCGGGTTTCTGGAGTGCCATGAACTCCTCCATCTGGTCTTCTGCATATATATTGAATCCGAAACGTTCCAGGTTGTTTTCCAGGTTTTCAACCAGCGTGTCGATGAATACCCTGTCTTTAATTTCTTTCAAATATATACTGGAGAAGAAAAGTATTGAATCTGTTTCTGCCTCTGTTAGTGAGTCCTCGTTCTCTAATTGGTATTCCTTGAGGTTATCCTTATAGAGGAAGTCAGGTTTGAGTATGAGGAAAGTATGTCCCGGCGGGGCTTCAACATACTCTTTAGCAACCTTTTTATAGGGCGAACAACCCGCAACAAAAAGGAGAACAAACCCTGTCCAAAGCAGAAATGATATCCTGAAGGAAATTCTCATTTTTTTGATACAACTTGTCAGCTCTGATCTTCGGCTAAGATCTCTTTACCAAATTTAGTGCCATATTCAAAGGCTAACTCGTGGTCCTCATTGTCGGGTGAGAACTTTACAAAAACCCCTTCATCCATGTATTTAAGCTTAAGGTTTTTGAGGCTTTCCCCGATAAGGGTCTTTCCTTCACCGCTCCAGCCATACGATCCGAATCCGCCTGCCAGCTTGCCCTTATCCCTCAGCGGACTGATAACTGAAAACAACTTGTATATCGGCAGCAGGATGTTCTGGTTGATGGTGGGGCATCCCACAATCACGGCTGAGCACTGAGTCATTTTCATGTCGAGGTCGCCAAGCGAGGTATGTTCTATATCAAAGACTTCCACATCGATTTCGCCTGCTGACCTGACCCCATCAGCTATCTTTTCTGCAAGCGCGCCTGTTTTATGGTAAGCGCTTACGTAAGGTATAAACACCCTCCTTTTTTCGGGGGTATTAAGGTAATCTTTTGCGTATTTCTCCGATTTATCAACATATTCCTTCCATTTAGTCATCAGGAGCGGACCGTGGCCCGGAAGGATCATATCTATTTCGAGCGGTCTGATCTTATCAATGGCCTTCAGCATAAATTTACTGAAAGGTCTAAGGATAACCTGGAAATAATAATCGAAGGCATCATTGAAATCCCCAACCCTGTTGTCGTACATTTCCTCATGACAATAGTGGCAGCCGAATGAATCGCAAGTAAACAATATCCGGTCTTCTATCAGGTAGGTAAAGATTGTATCAGGCCAGTGGAGGTTCGGCGCACTCATAAATCTCAGGGTCTTGTTTCCCAGATCGAGGGTATTGCCATCTTTCACAATCATATGGGGAAAATCGGGCATCATGAGATCTTTCAGGTACCTTATAGCGTTACCCGACCCAACCACCGTGGCCTTAGGGGCTATCTCGAGAAGTTTCCTGAGATTTCCCGAATGATCCGGTTCTGTATGATTGACAATTATGTATTCAATTTCAGCCGGGTCAGTCACTTGTTTGATCTTATCCAGGTAAACATCCCAGAATTTTTCTTTTGAAGTGTCGACAATAGCCTTTTTTTCGGCATCTATGAAAAACGAATTGTAAGTAGTGCCGTATTTGGTTTCCATCACAACATCAAAAGTCACAATATCTCGATCGAGCACACCGATCCACTTCACGTCTTCATTAATATCGAGCACCCTGTTATCTGTCATTTCTTTTCTTCTTTTTGATTCGTTTTTAAGCTCTTACAGTGTTACAAATTTCCAATTTATTTCCGAACCCTGCAACTCCGGCCAGGTCAGAATTCCAGCTCTATCTGACCTTCTCCCGGGTTTTCCTTATTTTCCCGGGATTCATCATCGGAGAGATTGTTTTTTTCACCAGGTTCTTTTTCAGGGGAAGCCTTACTTTCACGACTTTCTTCGGCATTTTGTGTCTCCTCACTTTCATTCTCTCCGTTACCCGCTGATTCCGTTGCTTCCGCAGTCTCTTCTTCAGGTTCCGGCAATGGGTCTAACATCCTGACCTTTGTTACAGGTATCGTGGAAAGCCGTTTCCCCTTTGCACCATGACCTTTAACTGCTATCATTTCAAAAAGCTCCACCTGCTCGTTGTCGCGGGGTTTTCCGTTCTTCCGGTCTTCAAAAGAAAGTTCGGCACGGGGATAGGTGTCGGTTATCAACTGCAGTAAACGCGATTCATTGTGTTCATTGAGGTAACCTGCAGGTTTATCTGTGAACTCAGCGTTGAACCGTTTAATATAATGAACACCTGTTTCCCCGTCGATGTAAATAACAGTGTAAACCCTTTCAGGATCAAACTTTTCGATCAGGATGATGTCTTCAAAATCGAAATGGGTGGTAAGCTCATAACCATAGGTCCTGAAAAGACCTGATTTCGTAAAAACGATGATCCTGTCATTCTCCTTAAAAGCCCCCAGGTACTTGCCTCTTTCTTCTGTATTGAGCCGTTTGACTGTATCATCGTACCACACATCAAGCGCGCCGAGGGTCGACACGCCCTCTTCTCTTTTCACGATCTGTTTGATGGGGTTACCGGTCAGGATATTGCCCTTTGCATTCCGCCCTCTGATGGACTGCTCACTGAAATCGAATTCCATGGATGTTTTCTTCATCCTTTCCCTGGGGCGGAAATAAATTTTAAGCACTTCTGCTTCACCGTTGGGATTGGCAGTGAAATATAAAACTCTTGATCCGGGAGTGCCTTTTGTGAGGGTATATTCTTTGTCCCTGGTAACACTGGTTACAGCAAACCTTTTCACATAATACTTTCCTTTCTTTCCGTCACGGTAGATCATATTGTAGATGGTACGGTCGTCATTTCTCTTGAAAACCGCAATGTGGATAACATCCTTACCTACGTAGAACTTGCTCTCGACCTTGGTAACCATCATGGTGCCGTCGGCCCGTAGCACTATGATCTCGTCAATATCTGAGCAGTCGCATATATAATCATCACGCCTGAGACTGGTACCTGCAAACCCCTCTTCACGGTTAAGGTAGAGCTTTTCGCTTGCTGCTGCCACCATTGTGGCCTCTATGGTATCGAAGTTCCTTATCTCGGTCTTGCGCTCCCTGCCCTTGCCGTATTTTTTCTTTATCTGTTTGAAATAGTTGATTGCATAATCAATGAGATTATCAAGATGGTTCTGCACTTCATCAATGGCGCCCTTTATCCTGGCTATATTTTCCTCGGCCCGCATCGAATTGTACTTCGATATCCTCTTGATCCTTATCTCTGTGAGCTTAACTATGTCCTCGTCGGTGATCTCACGCACAAAGTCTTCCTTAAACGGCTCCAGCCCCTTTTTAATGGCATTTATCACCGCCTCCCAGGTTTTGGCTGTTTCTATTTTCCTGTAGATTTTCTCTTCAATGAAGATCTGCTCGAGTGATGCAAAATGAAGCTCTTCCCTTAATTCACCAAGGCTAATTTCCAATTCCCTTTTCAGGAGGTGAACGGTTTTATCTGTATTATGACGTAGAATCTCCTTAACGTCTAAAAATTGGGGTTTTCCGTCCTTGATTACGCAGGCATTGGGTGATATGGAAACCTCACAGTTAGTAAACGCGTAGAGGGCATCGATGGTCTGATCCGGTGAAACACCCTGGGCAAGATGGATAACAATTTCAACATTCTCTGCTGTATTGTCATCTATCTTCCTGATCTTGATCTTTCGCTTCTCGTTGGCGGCCACTATGGAATCGATCAGCGATATTGTTGTAAGGCCGAAGGGGATATCGGTGATGACAAGCGTTTTTTTATCTTCTTTCTTGATGCGAGCCCTTACCCTGACCCTGCCGCCGCGGAGGCCGTTATTGTATTTGGTTGCATCCATCAGCCCCCCTGTGGGAAAATCCGGAAGGATCTCAAAATCTTTATCTTTCAGGATCGCTATCGAAGCATCTATAAGTTCTATGAAATTATGGGGCAGGATCTTCGAAGCCAGTCCGACAGCAATACCTTCAACACCCTGGGCAAGGAGCAACGGGAACTTTACAGGGAGTGTGAGCGGTTCTTTGTTACGTCCGTCATACGAGCTTTTCCAGGTAGTTGTTTTAGGGTTGAAAAGCACCTCAAGGCCGAATTTTGAAGGCCTGGCCTCAATATACCTCGGCGCTGCCGAACTGTCGCCTGTGAGGATATTGCCCCAGTTTCCCTGGGTTTCCACCAGCAGGTCTTTCTGCCCGAGCTGTACAAGTGCATCACCAATGGAAGCATCCCCGTGCGGATGATACTTCATTGTGTGGCCAATGATGTTTGCAACTTTATTGAACCGGCCGTCGTCGAGCTCTTTCATGGCATGAAGGATCCTCCGCTGGACCGGTTTCAGCCCGTCGTCCATATCGGGCACAGCCCTCTCAAGTATCACATATGATGCGTAATCGAGAAACCAGTTCTGGTACATCCCCGATAAATGGATCGTTCTGTGACGCGCCTTCTCCTCTTCCTGTGAAGGGTCTTCGTCGTCTTTACGTTCCGGTTCGAGTTCCCTGTTTTCCTCCTCAGTGCTCATTTCTTTATTTTCAGGCTGTTATTTTACCAGTTTTGAAACAGCTTTGAACTGTTCGGTACCTGAATACCTCAGCAGCTCAAAAAGAATGGACTCATAAGTGGTCACCACAGCGCCTTCTCTTCTCATTCTTGCCACGGCAACCTTTTTATCGTTTACTCTCCTGGAAGAGATACAATCCTCCACCACCACGGGTATGAAGTTCTTCTCCAGGAGGTCGATGGTTGTCTGCAGCACGCACACATGCGCCTCAATTCCGGTTATCACGATGAATTTCTTGTCCAGCTCGATCAGCTCGGTATTGAAGCCCTCGTCGTCGCAGCAACTGAACGCTGTTTTCTCCAGGTGCTCAAATTCCCCAATTGCGTCTGCAACCGGGGGGATGGTTGCACCAAGGCCTTTGGTGTACTGCTGTGTTACCAGAAGAGGTATGTCGATGGCCTTCAGTCCTTTTATCAGTACCCCGGTGTTCCGGGTCAGTTGCTCGTGTTCGTGTATGTATGGGTATAACCGCTCCTGGATGTCGATTATCAGCCCCGCTGTATTTTCTTTCAGTATCCTCATTTTGAATTATTTTATCGCCAGAATCTAAGTAAAAACGTTTCCACTGCCAGGAAAACCAGGGCGAAGATAATGAATAAACGCCAAAGCTTTTGCCCTTGTTTGATATCCTTGAGTTGTTGTGAAATAGGGGTTTCAGCTTCGTTGAGTATCTGGGCCGACCTGATCCCGGCAGCCTCGGAAAGTTCGATTATTCTTTCAGCATCAAGGTACGAAAGGTCCGACTCTCTCCTGTCGTAATTGAACGAGAGCGCTTTCAGCACCTCATTGTTGTAATGCATTTCATACTGGCCGGCTTCGGTAACCTGGTCGTAAACAAGGATGCTGGCCTGGTTATTGACCATTCTCACTTCGGGTATGAACTCATAGTCCCCGTCGATCTTCCTGATCTTGTAAACATCGTCACCCTGCGGCCTTTCTCCTTCGTAAGTGATCACTTCGTCACTGTCGATGAAGTAGTACAGCGGTGCAGTGGCGGCACTTAGAAGGCCTATGTTGAAAAGGGTCGGGACAAAGATGGCATGCCTGTGAAAATTGCTGAAAGCATCATCGAGTGGCACTGCAAGCAGGTACAGACTGCCTTTGCCAAATTCCTTTGAAGAGAGAAAAGGCTGCCGGTTTTCGAGCCTGAGCAGGGTAATCATGCCGGTGCCGGGCCTGTCGGTAATCGCATAATAGGTCTTTACAGCCGGCAGATCAATGTTTTCGTTTTCCCTTCTCGACTCCTCTTCAAATACATCCCTGAAAACAGGATGCTGCTCTTCAATATAGTTAACTCTTGTCTGAACAGTATTCTTCACCGAATACCCGGGGGCATCCAGTTCCCTCAGGAACAACCTGTAGGAGCTCCTGTCCAGGTCAACCGGGGGAATTACGAACAAGCTCCCGCCAGATCCGACAAAATCTTTCAGTTCTGAGGCCAGGCCGGAGGAAACCTGTTCAAGGCCATTCAGGATGATGAGGTTGTAATTCCTGAAGGCCGCATAATTAAGGGTATTCACCTGGGTGTTGATGAAATCAAAAGCCTCGTCGTTGCCAAAAAGGGCATCCAGGTAAGAGCTTTCCTGTCCGGCATTGATAGCCATTACAGGAAGCGCCTCTTTTACCAGGAAGTTGAGGTAAAACTTGTCATCGTAGGTAATGGGATAGTCAGTGATCTCTATGGTGGCATACTGGTAACCCGGCTGCTTGATCGTAAACGGCAGTTCTACGTCAATGTACTGCCCGGCGCGCAGGTTGAAGCTGGCAAGTGCCTTCTGGCTGTTGTTTATGTATAGCTTGACCGGTATTTTCTCGTAATCGGTTTCCGACCTGTTGTTGATCCTGGCCATCAGTTTGACATTCTGGTTCAACTGATGGACGGGCGATTCGAACCAGCAGGAATCGATAAACAGGTTGTCCTGCGAGAAAGAGCTGACAGGGACATAAAAGAGGTTGATCGCGCTGTCGACGGTAATATCCTCAATATCTGAAATGCTTTTCTGAAAATCGGAAATAATGAACACCGACTTGTTGAGCCCCTGCTTTTCCAAAAGGACATCTTCCTGCCGCCTGATCACTTCCGATAGATTTTTTACCGAAGGGGTAATGTTTATGTCCTGCAGGTAATCGAGGAATTCATCCCTTGCAACAAGGCGCTGGTGCTTCCCCTCGAAATCGTGGGTGAGGAGCTGGAATTCATCGGATGTACCGAAGGTCATTGCTATTTCCCCGGCCTTGTTCACTGCCCTGTCGTAAAGGGAGCCTGTTCCCGTACGGCCCTCCATGCTGAACGAATTATCAACAAAAATGCTTACGGCGTGGCCTGCCCTCTGGTCGATCGCGGTATCCTTTTGAGGGATATAGGGTTGTGCAAAAGCCATTACCAGTGCGGCAATGGCCAGGATCCTCATGAGCAGGGTCAGCAGGTGCTGTATCCTTGTTTTTCTTTTATTCTCCAGCTTGAGTTCCTCCAGGTACCTGACATTGGTGAAATATACCTTCCTGAACCTCCGGAAATTGAAAAGGTGAATAATTATGGGGATAGCTATGGCGAAGAGCCCCCAGAGTATGTTTGGGTAGATGAATGACACTGTCAGTTTTTAGTGTTGAGTGTTTAGTGTTTAATTGAATGTTCGATGTTCGATTTCTTTATTGTTAGCGTGCAAAGTTAATGTTTACTGTCAGGTATAACTGCCGGGGGGAGGGAAAATTGTGAACAGCTTTTTAAGAGTTGAGTTTGAGATCCATGACCAACAGGATGTTTTTTTACTTCAGGCTCCTGCAGATCGTTAAATAAGTCCTAATTCTTTCAAATAGCTTGACAAGCAAACAGAGGAGAATTACTTTTATGACTGTCAAGTATTGAACCAGTAAATAATAATTTCATGAGACCAGGAATAGCTTTTTTATTGATCCCCCTGTTTCTCTTGTCCTGTGCTTCAGGCAGGATGATCGAGCTAGGGAGCCAGGCTTCCAGGGCAGGCATGGAGGTTTGCAATGAGGCCCTTGATGTGTATTCAACGTTGTCGGAGCAACGTGAAAAAGACAAATTTTACCAGGACAGGGTAGAAATACTATTAAATCGCGATCCGGCCAACACGACCCTTCCTGACACGGAGACTGTGGATTATTCGGAACAGATCCGGTTGCGAAAGAAAGCCTACAAAAGCCTGCTTAACACATACAGGGTCTTTAACTTATTGACTGACAAGGAGTATGGCAATAAGAACGAAGAGGCCCTGGCTGCGCTGCAGAACAGCTATAATTCCATAGCAGGCCTGCCTGAATTGCCGGGGGAGGTAAGTACCAGGTTGCCTGAGGTTGCCGGGTACCTTTCAGAAACTTTCCAGGCAAAAAAGATCAAAAAACACAACAAGGCTTTATACGCACTGTCAGAAGCATACCTGGAACTCTGGAAAAAAGATTCGGAGATATGGATCGATTACCTTGACCAGGTGTATGATGGATATGCAAGGAGGCTGAACCAGGTAAGCTCAGACAAATACAACCCTGAAGCAATTGCGAGAAACCTGGACCTGCCTTACAGTGACGATGCGGTATTGCTGATGATGTACCGGCTTGAACTGAGAAAGGAAATAAGGGAAGAAAAAAATGAGATCATAAAAGAAATTGAAGATGTGGAAAAAGCCCTCACGGAACTCACCACCGTACATTCAGAGATCTCCAAAGACAAGCCCGGCATAACCGAAATAATATCAACGCTTGACAAAATTGAAGAAATAGTAGAAAAAAACAATTAGGACCATGATAGAAGAATTGAAAGAGAAGCTCGAAAAAGCTTTGAAAGAATATGAAAACAACGAGGCAAGGCTCAGGTCAAAGGCATTTGATGAAGGCGGACAGGCGGCAGTTGATAAGCTAAGGCGCAATTACACCCGGATGCGGAACGAATACATGAACTTGCTGAAGATACAGCTTGATGAGAATGCGGCAGGTTACCGGCAATTGATAGAAGACGCAGATAAGGAGGCTGCCGAATTAAAAAAGAGCCTGGGCCGGTTGGATAAGGTAACAGATATAATTAATCTCATGTCGTCTGTTGCCGGGAAAGTCGGGAAGCTGGCGGTGATGGTTTAGATGTCTGTGAATTTGTGACGATTCGTGAGATTGTACGTTTATATTTTCACTTTGACATATTTGTCGTTTTTGGCCAGGCAGCCGGAAAACCCCACCCCTGCCCCTCCCCATGAAACCACGCGGCTCCGGGAGATGAGGCAACGGGGAGGGGGAATTGTTTTAAATAATTGCCAACCTTCTACAAGTATATAACCCCTCCGGGGTTGGGATTGTCTCCGGGTTTGCCTTTCATTCCATGAAACCGTGAGAAATCCGGAAAATATCAGGAAGCCATGTTATAAGATCCGGGACAGATACAGGATATCTTTTCAGATTTTTTCAATTCCCAGTTTTCCTTATATTTGGCCCTTTACCAGTCTTATTAACCCAATAAAAAAACCAGCGTAATTATGGCAACAGTAAAGTACATGACATCAGGCCCTGTTTCAGGAGGGGAGATCAAAGTAGATGTGGAAAGCCCTACCGACACACAGCAGGAATCGGGTTTTGACAAAAACAGTCCCCCGTCAGGCAAAAGCGCCAGCCAGGCCGACATTTACCTCTCGGGCTCCTCGACTACCGGCAGCTTTTCCGTTGAGAACGGCACCATAGATGTTTACCACTTCAAGGGTGGAAATGGCGGCATGGTGGCAAAAACCGTATTAATCGACGAAAACGGCCAGGAACATGCCTACAGCAAAGGAACAAACCAGTCGATCCAGGCAGGCACGTACAGGCATAAAGTATGGGGCGTGATCGAGGACGACGGCTCGATCCACAGCGGGATTTATTACACCCCGGCCGGAAGCTGAATATCAGTCGTCAGTCGTCAGTCATCAGTCGTCAGTCGTCAGTCATCAG
>CAZMOK010000079.1:0-10955 GCA_964567785.1 uncultured Bacteroidales bacterium
GGTATTCAAAGTTCATGCATTGGTTAAACATGTACAAGATCGTCCTTGGCTACCGTTTTATAAACCTTTTCTCTAAATAGATCCTAAAATTCAGAACTCAGAACTCAGAATTAATCTGGGGTCATCCGCGTTCTATAAAAATCTTAATCTTTATCGCCTTTTAGCTTTTCGACCTCTTCTTTGAGGATGCCTATTTCCTGGGCGAGGTTTTTGTTTCTTTCGGCCAGCTTCGAGATGATGATCGAAAATTCTATCAGGATGAGGAAGACGGCAAGCAACAGTATAAGGAATAGGGCCGCCGGGGCATAGGCAATGCCTGCAAGGCGTGCAAATTCCTCCAGCAATCCCCTGAATATTGAGAAAAAAATGAAAATGGCACTGGAAAAAAGCCAGAGCAGGGAATACTCCTCTTTGATCCTTTTTTTCCTTACCAGGTAAAGAATGTAAACAAACAAGGCAACACTTACAGCAATTGCAATGTACTGTGTTGTCTGTACATTATATCCTATTGTACTGTCATTCATGACCGTAAACTTTTGTTCTGATGGATGCCATAAACATTGATAACATGACCTTTGTCATATAGTAAGGGCCTTTGTGAATGGGTATGGAGGAAATACCGCCTTTTCTTTCGTGCATCTGGGTAAACGCCTCTTTGATCCGGAAGCCGTTCCGGCCAAGCAGGATCACCACTTCAGGTTCGGGATAATCAGTCGGGTAGTGCTCGGAGAGGAAACACAGCGCTTTCCTGTTATAGGCCCTGAAGCCCGAGGTATGGTCGGTAACGCGCTGCCGTATGAGCATAAAGCTGAAAAACTCGAATATCTTTATCCCGATCCTCCGGAGAAAAGAGGATTTAAAGCCGTCGTGTTTCTGGCTGAAACGCGATCCGATAGCCACATCGGCCTTGCCCGATTTAACGATCTCGAGAAGTTTATGGATTTCATCGGCATTGTGCTGCCCGTCTCCGTCGAACTGCAGGGTATAGTTATAGCCCATACGCTTAGCAAATTTGAAACCGGTTTGGACACACCCTCCGATGCCAAGGTTATAAGGGAGGTCAATTACAGTTGCCAGTCCTGTTTTTCTGGCCAGGTCGCTTGTTTCGTCTTTTGATGCATCGTTGATCACGGCCACGTCCCATTCTCCCTCCGTCGAGTTAAGGTCGCGCAGGACTTTTTCAATGTTTGCAGCCTCGTTATAAGCAGGCACTATGACCAGCACATCTGCTTTCATTCCATTCCTTTATTTACAATACTTGTTCAACATGGCCTGTCCGCCGCCATAATTGTGTTTCCTGGCGAGGCGCCAGTCTTTACATGCTTCGTTCTTGTTCCGCTTGCCAAAATATTGGGCATATCCCCGGTTGTAGTATGCCTGGCCGTTGTCAGGCTTGAGTCTGATCGATTCATTCAGGTTTCTTATAGCCTCATCATACTGTCCGAGATTTATCTGGCTCACAGCTTTCCCATTGTAGAAAAGGTAATTATTCGGATTTATCTTGACGGCTTTATTGATATCATCAATTGCCCTTTCATGCTTGCCCATTTTGGCATAGGTAAGCCCACGGTTGTAAAATGCCAGGGCATACCTGGGATTTTTTTTAACCGCAATATTATAATCCTCAATGGCCGGTTTATAATTTCCGTCGCGCATTTTTGAATTACCCCTGTTGTAGTAGACCGAAGAATACCTGTATCCGTATTCGATGGCCTTGTCATAATCCCTCACCGCACCTTTGTAATTCTTATTGGCAGCTTTCAGAATCCCCCTGTTATAGAGAGCTTTTGAATATCTGGGGTCGAGTTCCAGCGCCTTGTTATAATCATTCATGGCCCCTTTTTCATCCCCCATGTCTTTCCGCAGGTTTGCCCTGGCGTTGTATGCCATTACAAACTTGGGATTGTTGCTTATGGCCTGGTTGAAATTCCTGAGCGCCTCATCAAAGTTCCTTTCCGCAATGTTTGCTGCGGCCAGCCAGTAATAGTTACGCTCTTTCTCAGGGGCTTTCTTCACCGAATCGGCCCAGAGCGATTTTTCGGTTCTCCAGATCTGGTTTCGACTTATGGTCAGGCCCAGATAGATAAAGGTAAGGGCTGCCATGAAATAAGTGGCATAGGCGAGTTTTTTTCTTCCTATAAACCTATAAACCAAGTCATTCACTATGAGGGAAAAGCCAACGAAAGGCAGGTAAAGCCTGTGCTCGAACATGGGGTCGCGGATAGGGATTACCGATGACTCCACGGCCGCAGTTGTGAAATACCAGAAAATGCCGAAGGATACCAGCCTGTATTTTTTGAACGATAGAATTCCGGTTACAAGAATGGCCAGCGTTACCAGGAAACCCAGGAATATGGAGGCGTTAAAAAAATTATCGTTGAACTGAACGTGGTGGTCTACGTTCTGATTGACGGGCGCAATCATCAGTTGGAGATAATCAAGGAACACCTTGAACTGGGTAACAAAATAGGTACTTCTTTCAATGTCGGGCACTTCCCTGGGCAAGCCATTGGTGCCAATATAACCAAGGGAGATGACCGCAAGTATTGCTGCAAAAACGGCTATGAATTTTTTAAACAGCCTGCCTTCCCTGTCCCTGATAAACATGATCTCGACAAGAAGCCAGGCAAAAAGGAAAGTCGCTGCATTTTGTTTGGAAAGAATGCCAAGCACGCCTGCCATAAGTCCTGCTGCTATCAGGAGGAGCGAAGCAGGGGATATGTTGACCGTATTCCGGTGTATCCTCCTGATGAATCCTGCCTGTTGTTTTACATCCTTATTTATGTTCCTTGCCGTTACCTGGAGATTCCGGCCCCGTAAATACAAAAAGACGGATAATATGTAGAACATCCCCGCCATGGAAGTCATTCGCTGGACAATATAGGTCACAGCCTGTGTCTGGATGGGGTGGGCAACGAACACCAGGGCCGTGAACAGGGCAATCAGGTTCGCCACCCTGGCGGGATATTTCTTCCTGAACATAGGCACCGACAGGATCTCCCTGACAAGGAGAAAGACAAATATCCCCGCCAGCATATGAACCAGGAGGTTGAATATATGGAAATTCCTGGTGTCGATGGTTTCACGGCCTCTTTCATCAACTTCAAAATCGCTCATGTGGTAGCTCAGGGCAAGGGTATAATGAGCCAGGGGTCGGTTATTGAAGTTCTTCCAGTGGCGGTAGGTTGTGTAGTTTTCGAATTTCCTGATCTTGTCGTTATCACGGATGTGTGCGCCGTCATCAAATTGCAGCGGAACCTCGAAAGTATTTGCGTAACCCAGGTAGGCGATCACAATGATCAGCAGGAAAGAAAATATGCTAAAGTACTTGTTTATGAGTTCTTTCATCCTTTGGGTGAATTTAGATCAAAAGCTTGATTTTTCTCTCAGAGGGTTTGAGTATATGTTCAGCATCTCCTTCTCCATATCATCCGGATCTATGGCATGGCCTTCAGCTCTCTTCCTTAAGTAATCAATGAAAGCGTTTTTCTGTCCATCAGAATAATTTCCTGAGTTTTCCTTTTTCTTTTCGCTTAGGTCGAACGAAATGAAACTGGTTGGCCATAGCTTGTAATTTTCAATTATTTGCTTATCGATAAAGCGGGCGAGGTTATTAAAAAAATCATTCTTGTGGTTTCCCGCCATTCCCTCCATCTTTTTTTTGGTGATGGGAGTGCCAAAATGAACGTGTACCCTGCCCTTATTTTGCTTGAGGCCCATTAAGATACTTTTGAAATCATCTTCCGGTTTCTTTTCGTACCCTTCGGTCCGGGTAAGTATGTTCTCCTGTGCCTTAAGATCGTCGCATGGCTCGTATTCATATGAGAGGCTGATAGGCACGATATTCAGCATTGAGATGCTATCTTCAGGGTCCATATGTTCACCGCTTAGGTGGAACATCTTCAGAAGGCCGTGATCAGTTTCGTCAATGCCGTTTTTGGTGCGGCCATTCCTTTGGGCTATCCAGAGCGAATGCTTCTTAACGGTGATCACATAGCGGATGTATTTCGAAAGTTTCCTCGAATTTTCGAGCTTCTCCTTCAGTGTGCCACCCCTGAAAACAGTGAGTACTTTGTTTGTTTTGGCAATATCCACAAAGATGGGGGCCAGCATCAGGTTGTCCCCAAATGCAATTTCTCCGGTGTCGAAGCCGTTTTTAACAAGGATGTACTGAATGATCGCAGAATCGAGGACTATGTCGCGGTGATTTGAAACAAACAGGTAAGGCACTTCCTTGCTCAGGCTGTCAATACCACTGAAAGACAATTCCGTTATGGTTTTGTGAATTACCTTGTCAAAAGCCTTCAACATAATACCCTGCTGGTATTCCCTCACACTTTTGAACTGTGTCATCTGTGCCGCAATTTTTTCAGCCGGCACCCCGGGAAACAGGTATTCCACTATAGACGGGAACTGTGGTTGCTCGGTTATCCTTTTCAGAGCAGGTTGTATCTCCCTGTCTTCATAAGGCCTTATCTTGTCGAACTCTTCTACATTATATTCCATCACCTCAAGTAGATTGGCACAAAGTTAAATTTTATTTGCGGTATGGGCTGTTAAGCGCTTATTAAATCACTTCCCCGAAATTTGATCTTTTTTTCGTCCCACACCGAATATCTTTAATACCCCCCAGGTAAACAGTCCTGTTAAGATCCCTGCAACAAAAGCAAATATAAAGGCACCGACAAAATATTGCAGGAAGTGTACTTTTACGAATTCCAGCGTTATTTCCTGCCTTGCTTCGAGCGAAGGGACATCACCAATAAAATAACCTCCTGTATAGTAACTCAGGTAAAGTATCAAAGGAAAAAGCGGTGTGATACTTATTGATGAAGTTGTTATGGTGATCATCTTGTTAAGCCGGAATGACAATGACAGGGTGATGGCTATGATAGTCTGCCATCCCCACAGGGGTATGATGCCGCAAAAGATACCTATGGTCACTGAAAGGGCTTTGATATATGCCGGCTCACCCGGACTCAGGAGCTCTTTCCTGATAAAAGCCTTCAGGTTTGCAACAGTAAAAAGCCTGATCGCAGCCTTTGGCTGAATATAAAATATTGATTTCAGCAATAGCCATGTATGCATGAGGAAAAGCTGTGAAAGGCTGGGCAAAAACCTCCTGTTTATTTTGCCTGAGGGTTTTTTAACAGCGGTGGATGCCAATGGTATTATATCCGGTTTACCCTTCCATATCGCCCTTATGATAAATTCCCTTTTTCTGCCTTCTTTGAACGGGGTCAGTTTAAATGATCTTATCAGCCGTGCAGGATAAATTATCACAGGTGCTTTCTGCAAACTTGTCCTGAAACCTGTTTCTGCCCAGAAGAGAAAATTCCTGAATATCTGGAAGACGGGGTTCCTGGAATTTTCCCTGATTAGTGCCGATTCGTCAACGAGGAATGTTGTAATCTCCTTTCCGGCAGTCCGGGTACTGATCTTACTGAGAAGATATGCCGGCTCCTTTATACGGTTGGCATCGATTATTGCAATATGGTCAGTGTCGGCCTCAAGGGCTTTTTCAAGGCAGTTGTTGAATGCTTCAGACCTGGACCCTCCGGTACCGGTACACAAAATATTTTCAGTTCCGGCCGGCTTTTTACCGGGAGATATTTTTTTAATCTCAGGGGCTAGAAAAATGAGGGCCTCAGGGAAGGCCTTACTTGCCTCCCTGCCAACTTCATCAACAGTCTCCTGGCGGAAACCGTTAATAATAAATGCTAACGTGCCAAACTGCACATCAATGGCATTATTGCCGTTGCCGCCTGCCATGAGGAATGTATACGTTTAGTTGTTTATAAGGTTTTCGGCAGCTTCGTCCGTCCAGGCGCAGATCTCTTCTATTTCAAAATCAAACAGCTCTGCATCTTTGTGTATTAAAGCATAACTCTTTAATGGCATGCTGCGGTCGGATACCGATTCACAGATCTCGTTCAGGAGGCTTAGCTGCTTTCTTTTTGAATACTGACCCCATTCAGATAAGTTCAGGTTTTCTTTTCCCTCTGTGATGTGATTGTTGAGGATCCATGAAACCGGCGCAACACGGCCATACCAGGGGTAACGGGTCTGGTTTGAATGACAATCAAAGCAACTATTTACAAGATGTTTTTTTACTGTTTCCGGAACTTCCATCTGAAAGGCGAAGCTTTCGGTGGTGGTTTCCTGATAGTTTTTTTCAGGCTGAAAGAACTGGATAACAATTAATGCGATAAGTAACAGAAACAAAAAAACCGTAAAGATCTTTCTCATACAAACAGAAAATTATTCTCCAATCAGATTATCTACTTCCGTATCCACCCATTTACAAACAATATCCGCTTCATTTTCGCTGAGTTCCCTGTCGGGATATTTTTCAATAAATTTTTCCGGTGGCATCTCCCCTTCTTTCACTTCCTCGCATATTTTATCGAGCTTCCCTATTTTTTTGGACGTTTTCCAATCGTCCCATTTCGAAAAATTCAGCTTGAACTTACTCTTCTTGTTTGATGATCCTGCAGTGTGACAACCAAAGCACGATCTTTCCATGATACCCATAACATCTTCAGGAAAACCAAGGGCAAGTTCATCTTCCGGCACCGGGGGAGGTTCTTGATTATCTGCAGGAACGTTGAAACCCAGAGCAAAAGCAAAAATGAACAATAACATTGAAATAATCGGGAAGATCTTCTTCATAGGTTTCTGGTTTTTGTAACTGAACTCGCAAATCTAATATGTTAAACGAAATGAAGCTGGATAAATTATTTTAGAAGTGTATTATCTTTTCCTTATAAACTGTACTATCAGCAGCATGATTATCATCGCTGCCGAAAAAGTGATGAGTTTCAATGCATAAGGAAGTATGCTTACCAGTCCTTCACCCCTGAGGAAAATTTCATAATAACCTTCGAGGCTCCAGTTTAGCGGTGAGAAAGAGGCTACAGTCTTCATGCCCTCTGGCATGAGAAATGTCGGGACCCACAATCCCCCTAGAGCCGAAAGGATTATTATTGAAACTGTACCGAAGGATGCTGCCTGGTCATGCGTTGTAGAGATAAATCCAATAGCAAGGCCGTATGATATAGCCGAAAAAGACGTTACGAGCGTAATTATAAACAATGCTCCGATATTGGCGCCAATCTCAAGTGAGGGGAGCCCCAGGAATGGGAAAACGAAAATACCGACAAGTAACAGCACAATAAACTGGAGCAGGCAAACCACGGAGTACACAACTATTTTGGAAGAGATCAGAACCCCTCTGTATTTCGGGAACATGTGCAGCCTGAGAGAGATGCCCTCGCTTTTTTCCCTTATGATATTGCCTGTTAAGGGAATGACTATAAAAAACATGGCAAAGATTGCCCATCCGGGTATGTTGTGCTGGACTGAATTCGGGACGAATTCCACATCAGAACGTTTGGCATAGGATTCTTCGATCTTTATGGTTGCTGCTTGACTGATATCTGCCTTGCCGAACCCTGGGAATGTGCTTTCCAGCCTTTTGGAGATGGTTTGGAAGAGGATCCTCATTTCTGTCCGGGAGATCTGGCTCTGAAGATTGCTCAGTATGGTCTGCCGGAAAGAAGCACCAATTACGGGGTCAAAATAAATGTCAATGTTGCCGGTCCTGCTTTCCTTTTCTATCTGATCGGTTCCAGCAAATAGATCCTCTGTGAGCATCATTGCATTTTCCCTGATCGCATCAGTAGCGCCATCTTTCACAATTATTCCTATCTGGTATTCTCCCGCCGAAACCAGTTCCATGACAGCCTCTTCTTTGAGAGCCTTATCTTGCGTTACTTTTACAAGGTCGAAGTAGCCCGATTCTTGCAACCCTTCTTCTACCGCATTTCCGAATTCATCCCCGTCAAGGTCAAGGAAAAGTACAACCAGGAGCCTATTATCGTCATTCCTGAAAGTTATGTCCTGGATAAGTGTCATTACGATAACAAGAACCACAGGCATAAGGAACAGGATCAACAGCCCCGACCTGTCCCTCACCATCAGAAGGGCTTCTTTTTTTATGGCTGCGAAAAACCGGTGCATTTAATTATCCCTTAACCTCCTTCCTGTCAAATTAATGAAAATACTTTCAAGGTCTTTGTATTCCGGTTTGCTTTTCAGCAGACCCTTCATTTTTCCTTCAAGGAGGATCATCCCGTTATCAATTATGGCTATGTCGTCACACAATTGCTCGGCTTCCTCAAGGTAGTGAGAGGTATATATGATGGTGGTGCCTTTCCGGTTCATGGTGCGGATGTGTTCGAGAATAAAGTTTCTCGATTGAACATCAACACCAACCGTGGGTTCATCGAGGAAGAGTATTTTCGGCCGGTGAAGTATCCCTGCCACCAGGTTCACCCTTCTTTTCATCCCTCCTGAGAAAGTCCTTATCAGCCTGTTGCCTTTCTTGTCGAGCCCCATCATAGCCAGGCATTCTTCGATCCTTTCTTCAAGCACCCGTCCTTTAAGTTCATACATGCTTCCGATGAACCTGAGGTTTTCACGGGCGCTCAGGGTAGGGTAAAGGGCTATTTCCTGCGGTACAATGCCGATAAGCTTTTTTATCTCGTTCAGCTCTTTCTCGGGGTTCTTGTTGTTTATCGTGATCCGGCCCGAGGTTTTTGGTATCAATCCGCAAAGGATGCTTATGGTGGTTGTCTTTCCCGCACCGTTTGGCCCCAGCAGTCCGAATACACTTCCTTCCGGTATATCGAATGAAATACCGTTGAGAGCCGGTTCGTAAGAACCCTTATAGCTTTTTGTAAGATCTTCAATCCTGATTATAGGTGCGGATTGCATTCTGTCTGTTCTGGTGAAATGGTTTCGGCAAAGGTATCAAAGTAAATAGTAAATAATAAATAGTAAAGAGTAAATAATGATCTCTGCCCTTATCTACATGATAACGATCTTTCTGCTAATGATCCCGGTTTGCTTTATGATCCTGCAAATATATAAACCAGGTGCCAGATCCGATGTGTTCAAATGAATTGTCTTATTGTCTATATTGCCAAAGTCGCCAGATTTCACAACTTTTCCTGAATAATCATATATCTTGATACTGACATCTGATTGCTGCATTAATGCCAGTGAAATATTCAGGTTGTCAGTCGCAGGATTGGGATACACTTCAACATAATCCTCTAAGTGCAGGTCTTGTGTGTTGACTGCAAGACCTATCGTAAAGTTGACACTTGTCCATGCTCCGAAGTCGCCTGTGAAAACGTGAAGTGTACTGTTATCAAGTCTTCTGAAGCTGAGGTATCCTGTGCCCTGGAATCCGTGGGCCCAGAAAGAGATGCCGTCGTTGCCCGAGTCGTACATGGTAAAAGTGTAACAGCCATCATCCAGCAGCAGGGTATCGCGATATTCAGTGTCAGGCTCAAAACCGTCCCTTTCTTCAACTATGTTACCATCAGTGTCAACTATCTGCCAGTAGTTTTCCCATGGCCTTTTGTTCGACTTGAACCTCACTATGAACTCGTTCGGGTATTCAGGTGCGAGTTCGAACCCGGATGATGCGGTGTTGTTGAGTTCATACTCATCCTCCCCACCGTTGGGATTACTTACTATGACATTGAATGTTTCATGGCCTGTATTCCAGCCGGTCCAGTCGACAGGGGGAAGGATCACATGGGCTGTATCCATAAAATCAAGCGAGCCGGTCCAGTTGTAGGTTTGCACAATCCCTCCTTCCGGGCCATATTCAATGTCAAGGCTTGTAAGTGTTGTGCTGCCCGAGTTGCAGATCACCACTTCGGGAGAACCGCACATGGGGTTGACCCGGCTGTAAATTTCACCTTTGTTAGGTGAGATGATCTCATCCACCCTGGCGTCCAGGCTGAAATTCGGATCGCCATATTCAAAAAGGTAGGATCTCAGCAGGTACCTGCCGTAGGGGTCCGAATCGCAGTTATAATCCAGGATTACCGAGTCGGCGGTGACCAGGTCGGTTATCTCAAGGTGCCTTTCGGTCACTTTGTCGCCGGGGCACCAGCCTGCGCGGTCGTATATCCAGGTGCCTCCCTGCGGGTACAAAGGGTTATCGGCACATTCGTCGATGATCTCCCAGGTGAATTCAGTGTTGCCGTCCACATCCACCCAATGGGTCTTTTCGCAAAATTCGGCGCAGTTGGTGGAATTGTCCCAGTCGTGGCCGGAGGTTGTGATCTTCAGTTTCCAGCCCGTTGCTTCGGGATCGAGCTGGACGGTGTCAGGGGGTACAAGTGTTTCAAAATTGTTCAGGGCATGATACCCGTGCCACATCCGCTGAATGTTCTTCACTTCCCTGGGCGGGGTGCCTTCGATCATGTAGAACTTCAGGTCGAGCAGTTCCTGGAAATTCCCTGCCTGCAGGTGGACCGAATCGGCGAGGAACGGCCTGAAGTCGGTCACATCATAGACCCAGGTCCATCCGTCGCCCAGGTCAACGTTAATGCCGTAAGGGGTGATAAACCTGCCGAGTTCGTATTTCACAATCACTTCATAAGGCTCCCCGTAATAATAGAGGGTATCTTTAATGAGGGTGCCATCCGGGGTCACAAAAGTTGAATCGGTGGCGTTTCCGTTTGGGTCGAAAACATAGTTGTCGTAATAAACAGGCCATTTGGAAAGGGTATCCGTGGGAGAGGCAGGATCAAGTGTGTCTTCATACATCACGATCATCAAAGGCCCTTTTGCGATCGTATCCACCATCAGCAAAGAATCGAGGTTGGAGGTGTTATAGTTCCCTGTTTCAAGTTTTATGTGGGGCCTGTTATTCTGTTGTGTAAAGTTCCTGAACCTCCCTGTTCCCTTGTAATTCATCCACTGCGGATATCCTCCCAGCTCACCTGTATCGCCCGAAAGTGCCTCCTCTGTCGTAAACCCTTCACCTTCATTGAACCGGTAGTAGGCCAGGAGGTTTGAATAGAAGGGGTGGGAACCGTCAACATCCTTGTGCATCCAGTCGATGATGGTCTGCTGGTCAAGTTTCTTGT
>CAZMOK010000080.1:0-10780 GCA_964567785.1 uncultured Bacteroidales bacterium
CGACTGATGACGGTCTTCATTTTCCATATAATCCCTACATTTGTAGTTTTACAAAAAAAGCTGGATGACGGTAAACATCTTCCATTATCATCTCAATCCGGGTGGGGTTACAAGGATCATTGAATCCCAGATCAGGGCCCTGAAAAGGCTTGACACCCCTCCTGAGATCCGGCTGTTTTGCGGTGATTGCGAAAACAAGGACCAGTTCAGGGAACTCGGTGTGGATCCGGTCGTTTTTGATCCGCTTAATTATATCTTTCCCCCGGCAGGGGAAAAAGTTGGGTTATACACCCTGTTTGAGGAGATAAAGGATTTTATCACCAGTCATACAGACAAGGATGATATCTTTCATACGCACAATCTCAACCTTGGTAAAAACCCTGTTTTTACAGCCGTTATATCTTCCCTGATCAAGTCGGGTTACAAAGTGGTGAACCATGCACATGATTTTGCAGAAGACAGGGAATGGAACATGGATTTCCTGAACGAGGTGATCCGGGATGGCATGGACCTCGATCTTAAAGAAACCATGTATCCCGATGAACGAAATTATCTTTTTGCCACGTTGAATGATTTCGACCTGAACAGGCTGGATGGATTTGGTGTTAGTGAGGAAAGAAGGTTTATACTTCCGAACCCGGTAATATTTGATAATAAAAAACCATTGCCGGAAAGAAAGGAGTCGAGGGAAGAGATCATCAAAACCCTGTCGCTCGAATCCTCTAAGATAATTGTCACTTACCCGGTGAGGGTAATTGAGAGAAAGAATATTGGTGAATTCCTGCTCCTTGCTGTTCTTTTTTCAGACAGGGCATTGTGGATGGTGACCCTGCCCCCGCAAAACCCGCTCGAGATCAGGAAGTATGAAAAATGGCTGGAGTTTGTGGGTGATGAAAACATCGAAGTATATTTCGAGGTTGGTAAGAAGCTCGATTTCATCCATGTGCTTAGGGGATCGGATTTTTGCATTTCAACCAGTTTCAGGGAGGGTTTCGGAATGGTTTACCTGGAACCGTGGTTAATGGGCACACCTGTAACAGGTAGGGACATCCCTTATCTTACTTCTGATTTCAGGCGTGAGGGCTTGATCTTTGATAATCTTTACACTGAAATATCCGTTCCCGGTTCCGTTGAGGATTTTTCGGATCTTCCCGCTGACGTGCAAAAGGAGGTAATCAGGAAGGCAAATAATTCAAGAGGTTTCAGGGAAAAGATCAGAGAGATGAACCCTGCATTGGACGGTCTTCTTAAAGACGTACCCGAAAAGGTGATCAATGAAAATATCAATATAATCAGAAAGAAATATTCGCTGGAGAAGTATGGAGAACGACTTATTGGAATCTATAAGGCCTTTTCTTGAGGAAAGCGAGAAAATGCACCCTCTGGAAACAGGAGTTGAGCCCTTTACCGGTAGGTTCAACCCAAGGGCAGTGATCTTTGATATTTATGGTACGCTGTTGATCTCGGCCTCAGGAGATGTGGAAGAGGCAAGCCTTTTAACCAGGAACCTGCAGAAAGCCCTTGATAAAGCCAGGATCCGGGTTGTTACCAGGAACGGACTGACAAGGGAAGAATTACTCAGAATGATACTTGATGAGTTTAAAGCATGCGTTAAAAGGCAGCATGAAAAAAACAAATCCGAAAACGGTGTTGCCTATCCTGAAGTTGACATCCTGGAGACCTGGGAAGTGGTAGTGCAATATTTTATTGGTAAAGGGTTTCTGGAAGAGGGAAAGTTCAGCAATACAAAATTGCTGGCTTATATATTTGAGCTCTTGAGCAACAGGATCTATCCAATGCCCGGAATGAGGAAGGTGATACAGGAGGTCCATGGCATGGATATCCCTCTTGGCATAGTTTCCAATGCACAGGCCTATACTCCACTGTTCATGAATTATTATCTCAATGGCAACTTTGACGATAACATGGAAATAGAGCCTTTTGATCCAAGGCTTACGATCTATTCCTTCAGGGAAAAAAGAGCAAAGCCCGATCATCAACTGTTCAGCCTTCTCGGGTATTCACTCAGAAGCAATTTTAATATCTCTCCTGAGGAGGCGATCTATGTAGGTAACGATATGCTGAACGATGTTTATGCTGCAAGTCAGGCAGGATTGAAAACAGTTCTTTTTGCCGGCGACCAGAGGTCGTTGAGAATGAGATCTGAGCATCCCCTGGTATCCGAAACCAGGCCTGATTTCGTCATTACAGAACTTTCCCAGTTTCTTGACATAATTTCATGACATGGATATTTCGCATCTGCACATAGGGATTTTACATTCACTGATTGGAAAGAACGATGGCGTTTCCATTGTGATCGACCAGGCCGTGAACAGTATGGTCAACGACCTGGAGGTGCCGCTCGGACAAATACATTTCCTGGCAGCCCATTCCTCGCCCAGGTTTAATGCCCAGACAGATGATATTTTCTGGCATAAGAATGAATCTCATAAGACCATACTCCATAATTTCGGCGGAAAGGCTCCCTTTGGACTTGATGAACTGATACACAATAAAGCATTATATGCCAAAAGGGTCATAAAGGAATTCATCAATGAGAATAAGATTGACCTGCTGATAGCCCATAACACTTCTCATCCCTATAACTTTATTACAGCAGTCGGGCTGGGGTACTATATTGAAGAGATACACAATGAAGGTTATATATGGCCCAAGGTAATGGTATGGTGGCACGATTCGTTTTTTGAACGCGACAGGTTCAGTAACCCTAACCATGTAATACAGAAATACCTGAAATATCTTCCGGGCACCTATCTGGATGGTATCGCGTTTATAAACCACCGGCAGGTTGACCTCGCAAAACGGCTGTTCAAAGAGTACAATGCTGAAAAACTGGATCTGTTCTTTAAAGACCGTACTGCAGTTGTGCCAAATACGAGTAACATTCCCTGGGACTGGAAATCACAGTCGTGGGATAATGATGAAATTGTAAAACCCCCGCAGGATAACTACAATGATTCGTTCATGGTGGATGTAGGGCTTGAAGATGAGATTGAAAAGAGAGGGTTTGAGATCGAAGAAACTGCCATTCTGCTGCAGCACACCCGTATCGTGCCAAGGAAGAAGATAGAAGTGGCCATTGATTTTGCCTTCAGACTTGAAAAGAAATACAGGGCACAGAGAATAAAAAAGTGCGTTGTTCTTCTTGTAAGTGGCCATTCCGGAGATGAACAGGTTGAGGTGGAATATAAAAAATTCCTCAGGGAATATTTCAAGGAGAAGGAAGATGGCAGCCCCGATGCCAATGTGATACTGATCTTCGGAGAAAACATCATCCTTTCGCACAGGGATATTATTGTGGATAAAAAGTATTACAAATTCGCAGAAATACCTTCGATTATTTCTGCCTACGGTGGCATAGGGACCTATTTCAGCGAAGTGGAGGGATATGGAAACAACCTGTTGGAAATGATATCTTTTGGTTTGCCGGTGGTGATCAATAAATATGATATCTATAAAGAGGAGATCGAGGATCTCGGTTTCGACCTTCCCTCAATAGAAAACCTTGAGCTAACAGATGAGCTTGTAGATGAGGCTTATGAGATCCTGCAGAAGCCTTCAAGAAGAAACAAGCTTGTAAGGCATAATCTCGGGATACTTAGTGAAAAACTCGACCATTGCATTATTGCAGAAAAGCTCGAGCCCCTGATCGTGAAGATGTTCACGAAGAAATTGTAGTTAAGAAAGTCATCCGATGAATAGGATTGCTAAGTGCCGATCCAATCCGGATTTGAGGATCAATTGTTTACATCTTCATCGGATGACTTAGAGGCGTTATATCAAATTCAGAAAGATTTTGTATCTTTTATGAATCACTGATCACAATAATCAATTACAAAAATTTATCTGAACCATGGGTGATTTTTATCAGAACGGAGTAGTAACAACACTGCATAACCTCAGGCACAGGGATTATCAGGACCTGGAAGGGAAACTGGAGGAATGGAAAGAAAAAAGGCCGATGGCCCTGGTTATACCAAGCCTTTATTCAGAGCTGAGCGGACCTGCTCTGGGCCATATAGTTGACGAGCTTGCAAAAGTTCCCTACCTGAATGAAATTGTAATAGGCCTCGACCGCGCCAATAAAAAAGAGTTTGAGCATGCTAAAGAATATTTCAGCAAGCTTCCCCAGCGCCACAGGGTTTTGTGGCACGACGGGCCCCGCTTGAAAGAGCTGGATGAAATGCTGAAGATCGAAAAGCTCGCGCCTAAAGAAATGGGGAAAGGCAGAAATGCCTGGTATTGCTTTGGGTACCTGATTGCCGGCGACAGGTCGGAAGCCATTGCCCTGCACGATGCCGATATACTCACTTATGACCGGCTTCTGCTGGCCAGGCTCTTTTATCCTGTGGTAAACCCAAATTTCAATTACCGGTTCTGTAAAGGGTATTATTACAGGTCGAACAGCAATCAACTGGGAGGCAGGGTAGTGAGGCTGCTTATGACTCCTTTGCTGAGGACATTGAAGAAATTCTGCGGGCCTATGGAGTATCTTGAATACCTCGATAGTTTTAGGTATCCTCTGGCCGGGGAATTCTCAATGCGGGCCGATGTTGTAAAAACTATCAGGATCCCCAGCGACTGGGGCCTGGAAGTGGGAATACTTTCAGAAGTCCACCGGAATAACTCGCTCAACAGGATATGCCAGGTAGATATTGCCGACAGGTACGACCATAAGCACCAGCCTGTTTCTGAAGATAACCCTGAAAAGGGCCTGTCGAGGATGACCTTTGATATTGCAAGAGCAATCTATATCAAGCTGGCCCAGAACGGCATCGTCTTTTCCAACGGTATGTTCAGGTCGATCAGGTCCACTTACCTGAGGATTGCCCTCGACCTTGTGGAACAATACAACAGCGATGCTGTGATCAACGGTTACGATTACGACAGGCATGGCGAGGAGCGGATGGTCGATATTTTTGCCACCATGGTGTACAATGCAGGCCTTGAGGTGCTGAAAAACCCGGATCATGGTTCTTTCATCCCAAGCTGGAAAAGGGTCAAGAGCGCCATCCCCGATTACCTCGACTGGTATCACGAGGCAGTGGAGCTTGATAATAAGGATTGATACGTGTTCGGGTCCTCCTTCGCTTCGCTACGGAGGATAAATGTTAAGGTGTTAGGAAAAGCTCCTTTTTAAAATGTAAATTGTAAACCGTAAACTGTAAATTCATTGTGTTATCGCAAAAGATCCGTAACAGGCTGAAGAATATTTACAGGGAATCGATCAGTGAAGCTGAGATAGACGACATCCTGAGCCTGGTTCAGGACTATAAAATAAGCTCCCCGGAGAGCAGGCTCTGGAGCCACAAGGATGTCATCCTTATAACCTACGGAGACTCGATAAAAAAGGAGGGTGAAAAGCCCCTGGCCGTACTGAAGGGTTTTCTTGATGATCAGCTAAAAGAGGAGATCTCAGTGGTCCACCTACTTCCTTTTTTTCCATACAGTTCCGACGACGGTTTTTCAGTGATCGATTACCTGCAGGTGGATCCCGTATTAGGTACCTGGAAGGAGATAGATGAACTAAGGAAGGAGTATGACCTGATGTTCGACCTTGTTATCAATCACATTTCCTCAAAAAGCGGATGGTTCCTGAATTACCTGGAAGGAAAATCACCCGGAAAGAACTTTTTTATTGAAGTTGATCCTTCCACTGATCTTTCAAAGGTTATACGACCCAGGAGCCTGCCGCTGCTTACCCCGGTCAGGACAAAGGAAGGCATGAAACATGTGTGGACAACCTTCAGTGATGACCAGATCGACCTCGACTTTTCAAACGTCAGGCTTTTGAAAGAGATGTTAAGGATACTCCTGGAATATATCCACCGGGGAGCGAGGATCATCAGGCTTGATGCCATAGCCTATCTCTGGAAGGAGATAGGCACTTCCTGCATCCATCTTCCCGAAACACATGAGATGGTAAAGTTGCTCAGGGATGTTGCCGAAACTGTTAAGCCGGGGACCATAATCCTTACTGAAACCAACGTTCCGAACAAAGAGAACCTGAGCTATTTCGGAGATGGTGACGAGGCCCATATGATCTACCAGTTCAGTCTGCCCCCATTGCTGCTGCACGCCCTTTTCAACGGGAACTCAAAATATCTCAACGACTGGATCAAAGAAATGCCTCATCCACCCGAGGGCTGTACCTACTTCAATTTTACAGCTTCCCACGATGGGATAGGGGTAAGGCCTCTCGAAGGACTTCTGCCCGAAGAAGAGAAAAAGGACCTTTATGAGGCTGTTAAAGCCAGCGGAGGCCGCATAAGCACAAAGCGCAATTCCGACGGTAGCGACAGTCCTTACGAACTGAACATTACCTATTTTGATGCAATGAAAAGGAGCAGCAACGGTGTGGATAACTACCAGGCGGAGCGTTTCATGGCATCACAGACTGTAATGATGGCGCTGCAGGGGATACCTGCCTTTTATATCCACAGTCTGCTGGCCACCGAAAATTATTATGAAGGTTTTAAGGAAACAGGAAGGGCAAGGACCCTGAACAGGAGAAAATGGGATCTCAGGGAGTTGGTGAATGAGCTGGAAAAAGACAAACGAAAGAAATACATCCTTGACGAGATCAAAAGAAGGATCAGGATACGGAAAGAACAAAAGGTATTTGGGCCTGAAAACCCACAGGAGCTGATCGAAGCCGGTGAGAAAATATTTGCTCTGCGACGGCATGATCAAAAAGACAATGAGCTGTTTTCAATAACCAACCTCACAGAAGAAGAGATATCTTTGAATATGGATAAAATAAGCCGGGGTAAGTATAAGTTCAGGGATTTGATAGAAGAAAGTATCACTTCCCCGGGTGAAGCGCTGAAACTTGCGCCTTACCAGACGGCCTGGCTGATCAAAGGTTAACGATGATGAAAATACTTATTGCCAGCGATTCATACAAGCACTGCCTGTCATCGAAGGAAGTGGGGGAATACCTCCGGGAAGGAATACTGGAAAAAATGCAGGAAGCAACTGTTGTGATCGTTCCCGTAGCCGACGGAGGTGAAGGGACAGTGGATGCGCTGGTTGATTCAGCAGGCGGGAAAAAGGTTTCAGCGTTAGTCCATGGCCCCCTGATGAAAGAAACTACAGCGCAGTTCGGCTTGATCGACAACGGCAGGACAGCGGTCATGGAAATGTCGGCAGCATCGGGCATTGAACTCTTGAAGGATGAGGAACTGGATCCGCTTAAAACGACCACTTTTGGTACCGGTGAAATGATCCTGGAGGCGCTTGACAGGGGTTGCAAAAAGATCGTGATAGGCCTTGGAGGCAGCGCTACCAATGACGGAGGTGCGGGAATGCTGCAGGCCCTGGGGATAAAACTACTCGACAAAGACGGTAACTCCATCCCAAAAGGAGGAGGAGGCCTGTCTGCACTTGAAAAAATTGATACTTCGGGACTCGATGAAAGATTAAAAGATGTTGAAATTGTACTGGCAAGTGATGTGGATAATACTCTGACCGGCTATGATGGCGCCACCACGGTCTATGGGCCGCAAAAAGGGGCCGGCAAAGACGAAATTGAAAAACTTGAGAAAAACATTCTCCACTTAGCCGATCTGACTGAAAAGATCACCGGTAAAGACCTGAGGGATGAGCCGGGCGCCGGGGCTGCGGGAGGTATTGGCTTTGGGTTCATGGCGTACTGTGATGCACAGATGAGGAACGGCTTCCGGCTGATCAGTGAGATGACAGGACTGGAAGATGAGGTCAAAAAATGCAACCTGGTGATTACCGGTGAAGGCAAGATCGACAGACAGACCCAGTTCGGTAAAACTCCCTATGGTGTGGCACAGGTTGCCAAAAAGCATAACAAACCAGTAATTGCCGTTTCAGGGACCCTTGGTGAGGGGTATGAAGTGCTTTACGAAAAAGGCTTTGATGCGCTTTTTTCGATTACCGACCGCCCTATGAGCCTCCAGGATTCAATGAAGAATGCCGGTAAGCTACTGAGAAGCACCGGGAAGAGCCTTGCAGGGCTGATACAAGTGCTTGAAAAATAAGTCTTCCCATAAAAGTTCAAAAAAAAGTCACTCTTTCAACAGGTATTTTTTTGGTTTTCACCGATAAATGGGCTCATAAAAACCCATGTTATGGAAACAATAAGAAGCAAATTGTGGGTGCACCTGGTCCTCATACCCGGACATAACCTGAAACCCTTAAAGGCTCATGAGAATATCCTGTTCGACCAGGACATCAGAATGGCCTCGCTTAAATATGGAATGGTTACGGAAGCTGTACATATAATGCCGGGCCACGTACATGTTCTTATCCAGCTACCTTTTTACAAGTCGCTGCCCGAGGCTGTGCGGTGGCTCAAGCAAACTGCGACGAGATGGTTGAAAGGAAATGGATTGGTGCATAACGGATTTACCTGGCAAAAAGGTTTCAATGCTTTTTCAGTGAGTGCCTCTCAACTGCCTGCAGTCCTTAAGTACATTAAAACACAGCCACTCCTTCATATGAGGCGATCGTTCGATGAAGAGATGGAAGTATGGATCAGGCGCTACGACCTGATAGCATAGTATTACCGCCAAAAATGGGAATTTACACAGGGAAATGATACCTTTGGGCATTATTAATTCCGGTCAGGTCAGAGGATGGGCAATAACAACAAAGACGAAGAATTCCGCTTTCCGTTTTCATCGTTCGTTGGAAGTCGCATAGGTAATTTCCTTCAAATTGCCTTCAGGTGCGGTTTCGACCTGAAATATACCAGGCGTGCCATACTTTCACTGATCATTGCCATAATACTCGAACCTTTCAGATGGATCAACAGGGGCATCAGGTACTTTACCATGCCCCGCGGGAAAAAGGCTGCCCCACCCTGGTTCATCGTTGGCTACTGGCGAAGTGGCACAACCCTGATGCACCAGCTTTTATCTGAAGACCCGAGGTTTCATTATGTAAGCACCTTCCAGACCATCTTCCCGGAATTGATGTTCTTTCAGCGGCCACTTAAATGGGTGGTGCAGTTCTTCATGCCCAGGCGCCGGCCGGTCGATAACCTGAAACTGTCGCTCGATGATGCACAGGAAGAAGAGATAGCGCTTGCTAATTTATTTCCGTACAGCTTTTATCATTTTCTCTATTTTCCAAATGATTATAAGAATGCCCGTGACCGGAGCCTCTACCTCGACAGGATGTCGCCTAAAAGGAGGAGAAGATGGCTCAGGGTTTATAACAGGATGATACTGGATGCGCAGAAGAACAAGGGAGGAAAGCGTTTGTTATCGAAAAGTCCCGCCAATACCTTCAGGATAAAGCAGCTTAAGGAGTATTATCCCGGTTCGAAGTTCATTTACCTTTACAGGGATCCATATTCAGTGCTGTCGTCTTTAAATCTTTTTTTTACAGAGGTTGTTAAAGGGGTTGGTTTCAGGGAGATCTCCAATGAGGAGTTCAACAGGTGCCTGCTGGATCTCTTCATCAGGATGGATGAGGAATATGAGAAAGTGAAGAATGACATAGGAAAGGAGAACCTGGTTGAGGTAAGGTTTGAGGATTTCATCAAAGCGCCGCTTGACACAGTCGTAAAGATCTACGAACAGTTCGGGGAAACGCCGTCTCCGGATGTTGTCGAAAAGATCAAGGACCGCCTGGCGGAATACAAGGGCCACAAGCCCGGCCATTACTCCATCCCCCCCGAGATTATATCACTGGTAAATGAGAATCTGGGAGACTATCTAAATAAGAAGGGGTATGAGAAAGTAGGCAGTAGGTAGTAGGCATTAAGTTCTGAATTCTGAGTTCTGAGTTCTGAGTTTTTATGGCTGTTAGCTTTTGGCTGTTGGTTGATGGATTCTCTGTGTCCTCTGTGCCTTCTCTGTTACCTCTGCGGTTAAAAAGGAAAGTTGGCAGTTGACAGTTGGCAATAAAGACAATTTGACCCGCCTTCGCAAGCTCTGGCAGGCAAGGCAATTGAGACAATTAATCTAATAGCCAACAACCATTAAACTCAGAACTATCTAAGCTCTCAACTCTAAACTCTAAAGTTTAATAAACCTCCTCCCACTTCCTGGGGTCATAGTGTTTCCTGGCGGGGCTGAAAAGGCCGAAATTCAGGGAAATGTAGAATACGTTAGATTTAATGGGCTCATAAGGTTTCTCCTCATTGCCATCGGTTATGGCTATATAGTCCCGGTTATGGAAATTCGTGAGGTAATATTTGAATTTCAGGTTGAAACCGTATGGGAAATTGATACCCACAAGCACACTTTGAGGGAATTGAGTTACCCGGTCGTTGAACCAGTAAACATCCTTATCCACTTTTGAATCATTCACAAACCTTTTCTCCTTGTAGTTGAAAGCATATTCAATTTCATAACCCCCGTAAACAAAAAACCCATTCAGGTCGCCTATTTTGATTCCTACCGGAAGGCCAAGGTTATAGGTGCGGTATTTATATTTTATTCCCGAATTCGGTTCCTCGTGAATGAAACCCACGTTACGCCACCCCAGGCCGGTGAAAAAACCAACATATTTTGAAGGATCGACGTTGAAAAGGTTCTGGAAATTGAAAACCGGCGACCATCTCATAATGTTCCCCTTGTCGTAAACCGTATTTTCAACCGTGTATTCCAGGGTTGCAAATGAAAAGATCATTTCACCTGACGAGGAGAAATAGGTTTTGGTTTGTCCTTTGGTTCCTGTTGCGACAAACAGCGAAGCAATTATTAATACCAGAAGTGATTTTTTCATGGCTAAAAATTTTGTCAATAATACGATTATTCAATGAAAAATGAATAAT
>CAZMOK010000081.1:0-10468 GCA_964567785.1 uncultured Bacteroidales bacterium
CGCGCTAACCGGACTGCGCCACACCCCGAATTGGGAGTGCAAAGATAATGCTTTCAATGGGAAAACGAAAATTAACCACTCAGAAAAGTTGTTATGCTAAGAAAAAGTATGCAAGCAAAGGATTTGTACTCTGGAAATTTAACATATAAGAAAGGCTGATATAGAAATACCTTTATGATTGTTGTAACAAACCTTGATGAAATAACTAAGACAATTTTTGTCAACATTGACTAATTAAACTCATTAATAAATTAAATATATTAATGGGATTTGTTGAGCTTGAATGTATAGATTGTAATACAATCACAACTATATCGCGTATCGCCATACGCGATATAGTTGTGAAAATACTTGATATTAAATATAATTTTTTGTATTATTGCATATCGCAATACACAATAATGATAATGCTATGAAAAGTTTAAAATCTAGTATGCGTCCACAAGATGTAGTTATCTTACTTAAAATAATTGCAAATAAAGAACATGAATGGTTCCAAATTCCACTTGCAGAAGAACTAAGTATGAGTCAATCTGAAATAAGTGAATCGATAAGCAGATCAAGATATGCCAGGTTAGTTGATTCTCGTGGTAAAAATGTAAATCGCATGGCATTGATGGAGTTTTTGCAGTACGGATTAGCATATGTTTTTCCACAACACCCGGGTCCAATAGTTCGTGGATTTGCCACTGCTCACTCTGCTCCTCCACTAAATAGCATAATTAACAGTTCTGAATTATATGTGTGGCCATCAGGTAAAGGTAATGTTCGTGGACAAAGTATCATTCCGCTTTATCCATCGGTGGTCGAAGCCATAAAAAGAGACAATGAATTATATGAACTATTAGCGTTAGCAGATGCAATTAGAGTTGGTAGGGCAAGAGAAAAGGAAATTGCCATTCAAGAATTAAGAAAACGTATCCTTAATGGAGAATAAAGTAATAAATATATCAGTGGTTGCAGAAGTTGCTGCAGCACTAAAATCACTTAAAGATCAAATGGTTTTTGTCGGTGGGGCGGTTATTAGTCTTTATACAGACGATCCTGCTGCAGATGAAATTCGTCCTACCAGTGATATAGATATGACTCTGAATGCGCTAAGCCTTGGTGACTGGAGCACGTTACAAGAAGAGCTTGCTAAATTAGGATTTCATCCAGATCCTTTTGGACCATCCATTTGCAGATATAAGTACAAAGAAATAGACATAGATATTATCCCAGCAGAAGGGGGTCCAATGGGGCATACAAACAAATGGTATAAATTAGGTTTTGATGATTTATGGAGTGCAAAAGCAAAGGATGAAGAAATCTGGATTCTATCAGCACCCTGTTTTCTGGCAACTAAGCTCAAAGCCTTTTACGACAGAGGAGAGGATTATCGTACCAGCCATGACTTTGAAGATGTTATATATATTATAGATAACCGAACATCAATTGTCGATGAAATTTCAAATACACAAGAAGAGATAAAACAATTTCTTAAAACCGAGTTAAAAAAACTTACAGATAACATCAGTTATAATGAGATATTATCCGCACATATTCATCCCATGGTTATAGAAGAACGCCAAATAATAGTAAAGGAAAAAATCGCTGAAATATTAAGCCTTTAAAATGTCATTCACTGAACTAAATTGTGTTGAGTATTTCATCATTCACCAAATCAGTAGAGTAAATTTGAGTAGTAGTGGAACCCAAGATCCTAAACGACCTATGGATTACAGTGGGCATATAAATACTCCGATGGATTTCAACGGGATGTTATTGAAGTCCCAGAGGGAGAAAGGCTAAAAAAAGCCCTGACTCGATTAAATCCTGCGATTGCTAATTATCACGGTTTGGCAGATGAGGTTAAAGCTAATGACGAGCTCTTTAAATGGGTGACAGGCGAAAATACCATGCCTTTTGGAGAAAAGACAATAAAAATGTATCATCAAATTGCAATTCACTTACAATATATCCTTTTTTTAGGGGGTTATTGCCAGTATGATCACATTATTTCTTTAATGACAAATAAATGAAGAAGAAAAAGAAGGAATTTAAGAGAGTGACAAAATCACGACAAAACATTTAAGAAAGGAATGAATTATTTAAGAAAAAATTGTAATGTATTGTATTTGTGATACTTAATTGGCTTGACCAAGACTGCGCCACACCCCGAAAAAATATTCGAATTGAACGATTCGGCGATAGTCGGTGTCCCGATTCTTTCACCTTACAATTTATCCGAATGCGGATGCAAAGGTAAATCTTTTTTTCTAAAGATTTGGGAGTGTTTCTCCATATATTGTTGATTAAACCATGCCCGGGGAGGTGCAGCCCCCCCTGTAATTCTTCAGATAATATCTTTAGAAACACTATATTTGTAATAAAGCAAATACCCTAACCGGATCAAATTATTCAATGGACAATATTTCCATGAAAGATCCAGATCTTTGTGCAACATGAAAAAGATCTTGCTGCTGTTAGTTCTTCTTTTTACCCTTCACCAGGCCGGACTCCCTCAATCATGCCTGCCAGAAGGGATCATTTTCACACAACAGGAGCAAATCGATGACTTTCAGGCCAACTACCCTGGTTGCAATGAAATTGAAGGAGATGTGCGGATTATCGGAACCAGCATAACAAACCTGGATGGATTGCTTGCTGTTAATGCCATACTGGGAGACCTCAAAATACATTATCTGCCCAATTTACCCTCTCTATCTGGTCTCGACAGCCTGGAATATGTAGGTGACAATGTGACCATTGAAAATAATGCCCTTCTGACAAATATGAGTGGCCTCGGTAAATTATCGGCCATTGAAGGATATTTGTCTATTAGAAAAAATGATTCACTTGTCAACCTGGAAGGATTGGAGGCACTGGGATCAGCAGATCACCTGAGAATTGAGGAATGCTTTTCTTTAACAGACCTCAACGGCCTGTCAGGCTTAACCGACGTGAGACAATCATTCTATCTCAATGAAAACCCCAATCTGATAAGCCTGCAGGGAATGGCGGTATTTGATACGCTAAACTACCTGAAGATCATATCCTGCCCAAAGCTGAAAAACCTGAACGGAATTAATGCAAGCAGTTCATACATCGATAAACTTGAGATCTCTGTAAACGACTCGATGATAAACCTTGACGGTATGCAGGGAATCAATGAAATCAATTATCTGATGATCGACCAGTGCAATGGGTTGCATGACCTTTCCGGTTTGGATAACCTGACCCAGTGCTATAGCTTTAAATTAACATCCAACCCTAACCTGGTCTACCTGGATGGATTGTCATCATTGGATGAAGTTACGAGTATATTCACTATTGAAGACAATCCGAATCTGGCCGACCTGACTCCCCTATCGGCCCTGGATACCGTTGGTGCCTTCTTATGTGTGGATAATATATCCCTCAAGGACCTCACCGGACTGGAGGGTCTGAATAGTATTTCCACAATTTCCATTGAGGGAAATGATTCAATCACCAATCTTAGCGGACTTCAGAACCTGCAGCATATCAAGGGGAGTTTGAAAATAGACCGCAATATCAGCCTGAGCAACATCGATGCCCTGATCCAACTGGATACCGTAAACCGGGTCTATATTGACAGTAACCTGGCATTGCCCAACCTCTGGGGCTTGTCCAACCTAAGGGTCTGCGGATATGGTAATTATTATGGCAACCTTTACATAAGGCACAATTACAGCCTGGGCAACCTTTCTGACCTGGGTAACCTGGAAAAGGTCAATGGACCGGTGGTCATCTCAGGAAACCAAGGCCTGTTGACATTAAACGGATTGAATAATCTTGACAGCATTAATGGTTATTTTTTAATCCATGACAACCCATCCCTTTTTGACATTGCCCACTTCGACAGCTTGAAGTACATAGACGGCCACCTGGAGATCGTAAATAATGATTCCCTTGCCGATATTCCGGGATTTGAAGCTCTTCATCATATAGGCTTTGATCACTATTACGGGGATTATTCCTTGCTGATAAAGGGGAATAACAATCTTTACGAGATCAGTGGATTCAACAATCTGCAAAGCATCTACCAGGCACCGTTCCACATAAGGGATAACCCCAGTCTTTCCATCATTTCCGGTTTTAACAATTTAGCATCAGTTGGTACTAGTATGGGCATCGTAAATAATGATTCCCTGAACGACTGCAGTGGATTTACTTCCCTGGTATCAATATCCTCATTGATCATTGAAGAAAATTATGCTTTAGAAAGTCTTATTGGCTTTGATTCCGTGTTATCTATGGGTTCCATGTATATTGAGTACAATCAGTCAATTCAGGATCTGGATGCACTGAACCCTGAACTTACATTTGCCAACAATATATCCATAATCTCCAATGAGAGCCTTCAAAACATTGAAGGATTAGAAGGCATTGAAACGATATCTTTTTTAACCATTAATGGAAACCCGGCTTTAATGAGCCTGAGCGGACTTGATTCATTGAATTACGCCTATAAGATAGATATTGCATCCAATTCTTCTCTGAATGATATCGATAATCTGTCATCACTGACTGAAGCAGGCTATATATACGTCAACGGCAATGAGAACCTGCAGCATTTACAGGGACTGTCAGGTCTTGAATTCGTGGAAGTATTGAAGATCATTGATAATGACCGGTTGGAATGCCTGCGTGGCCTTGACAGTTTAAAAACTGTATCTTATCAGCTGGAGATATCAGACAATGACTCCTTGTTAAATGTACAAGGCCTTGGGGCTTTGGAATATGTCTACCATCTGGACATTGATAACAATGCAATGCTCAACAGTTTACATGGATTGGATGGAAATAAGGGTACCATAGTGGCTTCATTGACCATTCAGTTTAATGAGAACCTTGAGAGTTTGTCTGGATTGGATAGTTTAGACCTGAATGAAAATATGTCAACATTTATAGTTTCCGGGAACGACCTGCTATCGGACTGTGATGTGGCCAGCATCTGCACATATCTCACATCGCCCACTGGAACGATAGAGATAAGCAATAATGATCCGGGGTGCAATTCTGTTTATGAAGTTAAGGAGGAGTGCGGACTGGTAAATGTGAGAGAAGAAGGTCCACCTTCGGTACACATATACCCGAATCCAGCCGGCGAATTTGTATATGTTGCCCCCATTTCTCCATCCGAATTACTGGATATTATAATGGTCGATCCATCGGGAAGGGAATTATCACTGAGTATGGACAGATTTGGACGAATTGATGTTTCAACGCTTTCACCCGGATTGTACCTGCTGGTTATCCATTGCAAGAATGATTGCCTGCGAAAAAAGCTGATCATTCAATAAAACGGATATCGATATGCACATGTCGCAGATCAACTATTTAGTACCTCAATATATCATCCAAACCTTGCTTAATGACATCCAGTTCTTCTTCGTATCCATCCTACCAACCACGTATTGATTTTCTCAAGAAGGAGTATAAAGGAATTATTTGCCAGGGGTGCATTCCTGGAAATAAAAATAGGTTACGTGTTCAACTTATGAATCCAGTCCAGTTAAATAGAAGACAGATATGCTTTCGGTTTTACTCTAATTACAATCATTGGAAATTGACCCGCCTCTTTAAGTTCACTCCCCTCCCTCGCCCACACATCAGCTGATAATTTTCGATTAGCTTTTATAGCGATTGCTTTTATTCATCCTATAGATCAAAATCGGTAGCCTTATCTCACCATTCCTTCAGTTGCCTTTCCTCAAAGTTTTCCAGGTAGCTTATCGTAGTTTTTAGCCATTCATCCATCTTTGTTTTGATTTTATCAATGGCATCAGTAAGTTTGCGAAAAACTGAATTATGATCGAAAACTTATCCATCGGACTCGACATTGCCACCGCACTATCAGTTATCGCTGCCGCCGGGGCATTTATCTGGAATTCCATCCTGTCGCGCAGAAAAGAGCGCAACGAAAGGCGGAAAGAGATCATCAAAAACCATGTTTTCAAGACTGCCGACAAGATCATTGATGAATCCTCAACAATATTGAAGGAAACCAAGAAGATAGAATACCTGATAAGGGATGGGCAGACGACACAGAACCTGGATCACTGGAAAGACCTCATACTTGAGCTTCCAAACTCTTTCCGCTGGCTGCAGCCCCTGGATGATGTATTTGGCGACGGCCGGTTCATCAAGCTGGAGAGCGAATACAAAAATGAACTGAACGAGTTCATTCTGTACTTCGCCAGGCTGGTCGATCCCGAAAGCAATGAAAAATGGGACTTTTACGAGGTGATGGATAAGCCCAACCAGATTACCCTCAAGTACATCACCAAACTATACCAGGAGACGGAAGACTATTTCGCGGAACTGTAAAAGTTCTGGTCCTAAATGAACTGGTTGCCGGTAATTGGCTTTACCAGTAACTTATCCGGTATGTCATACCCCCGGCATACCCGCCAGCTTCTCGAACAATTCCGATTGCTGCTCCAGTGAAAGTCTATCCAGTTCAGGAACAGTGACTAGGTACCTGAGGAAACTGTCCCTCACTTTCACCATTTTTCTTCGTTGCCACTCGGTCCTGCCTTTGCTTCTCCGCCTCTTCTTGCCATGGTTGAATTCATCCCTGAAGGCCGAGCGGATCCCGTCGCATATTTTATCGATGTTGATATCCTCTTTCACAACAAACGGTTTCCCGGGGGCATCCCTGGTCATTTCACCCTCCAGGGTAATGGAAGTGACCCGGTGGCTCAACAGGAAATCCTGGAGTTTTTCAATTTCCAGCCACATCCGGTTGAATTCCCCTTCGAGGTTTCCGGGATCCGAGGCATGCACTATTTCCTCCTCCATCCAGAGCAGTATATAACACATCTCATGTACGGTCTTTGATCCGGTAATGGTAAGTCTTGAAAGCATTTTTTCAACACGGTCGTACCTGTTCCTGTCGATCATAAGGATACCGGCCCTGCCGTGATTGAGGATCATATCAGGCGGAAAATGTTTTTCCATTTTACTGAGGTCAACGGAAAGGGTCACCTGCGGACCGGGTTGCCTTTTTAATGCCATGAGCGGCTTGTTTAATGCTGATTCTTGAAAGGGTAATTGATGAATCCTTCTCCAAAACGAAAGTAAGGAATAAATGCCACATACATGTACGATGGGCGCATGTTCACATGGGACATTTTGTATTTAAATCTGACATCCCATGTGCACATACTCTAATGAGAAAATGAATACTACATTTCCACATTCAATCCGGGGCCTGAAGCTGCTTCCTTATAAATTAAGGCAATAAGAAGTAAGAAAAGAAGGATGATGTAAGGCTATATGGTTATTCGGCGATTGACCCTGTTTGATGCAGTATATTGACATTTGGGTCATAATGGCTTAAATTTGAGACTGGTATCAAGTCTTAACCTCCAAAACCAAACAATTAAATCATGAAAAAATCGATCATCATCGTTGTTTCCATTCTTGTAACGGTTACAGCAGCAGCACAGTGGAGTGCCGGAGGGCGTGCCGGTATCAACATTTGTAAAACATCAGGCAAGTGGGGCGAATTTGATGATTCCAGCATCAAATTCATCGCCGGGCCAACTATCATGGGTATGGGTAATTACCAGTTCACTGATTTGCTTTCGGTAAGGGGCGAACTGGGATATACCATTATGGGATCAAAAACAGAGTATACTTATGAAGAGCGGGCCATGAACTCAATGCAAAGCAGTATCAAGGAAAAATTTAATGTTCTTCAAATGAATCTTGGTCTGCAGGCCCTGGTAGTCACCTCCCTGATCCAATATCATTTCCTCTTTGGGCTTTACTATAATTATAAGCTAAAAGGCACAATGACGGATAGTGATGGCAACAAAATACCGATAGGCTGGGCCCAGTCTGCAAACCGGAACGGAGACGAGATACTGCTGGACCCTGACCTGAACCGGCGGGGTGACCTCGGTATCCAGTTGGGGGGAGGGATAGGCAGGGAACTGGGACCGGGAAAGCTGGAACTTGATCTCAGGTTCGGATACGGGCTGCTTGATCTGGCTAAATTCCCCGAAGGAACCACCAAACCAGATGGATACAAGCCTTATCATAACCTGAATTTCAGCATTACGATTGGCTACTGGTATTTGTTCGATGATGAATAAGTAAAGGATCCGGGTCAACTCCTTCTGGAGATCATTGAACCGGGTAGCACTTTATTTCATGTGCACATGACAGAGGGGATTACCTGAAAACCAGTTTGCCGCTGGCTGATTTGTTGCCGGCTTTCAGAAGGTAAAAATAAACTCCTGAACTGAGGCCCGGACTTCTGATATATTCAATCGTGGTCTTTTTATGCGACAGGCTGATCCCGTAGATCTCATCAACTTTTAAGCCGGAGCTGTTGAAAATCAAAAGTGATGCATTTGCTGAAACCGGGCAGCTTATTTCAAAAACCGTCCGGTCGCTGAAAGGGTTGGGTGTTACTGAGCAGTCGATCTGGTTCTCACTGATCATTGTAGAATTCAATATTTCTGTATGATCATAAACCATTAAGGTGGTATCATATTCCCAAAATTCCTGGTCATCATAAATAGCATGTGAAAAGTCAAATTCGATCGTGAAAACCGGCAGGTCTGAATCCTCTGAATAAAACTCATAAACATCCAGGAATTTTTCTGAGTAAACTTGATGGGCGCCTGATATTCCATGATCCCAAAGAAAATAATCATCACGGTGGAGCATGATTACCGGGTTATAGGTTGTGTCTGGCAGAATTAGCCTTCCATAAGCCACTGCCTTTAAGGTAAGGGATTCAGAGTCATTTCCGAAATTAGTTTCATCGCTGATGCTGTCACCATAAGTAAAGGGAAATTGCAGGAGTGTAATCCCCCAGTCCAGGTAACCGGTGAAACCAATATGCGTACTGGTATAGGTATCGTAATAAAAAGCCAGTTTGAAAGAATTATCATCCAGATAATACAGCAGATTAGTGTCCAGGCTCGAAAAGTTGTAAAGATCCGGGTCAACAGGATCCAGATATTCTTCATCCTGCTCTTTCAATAGGGCGGGCATTATGTATCCTTTCGATTCAAATGATTGTAATAATTCTATATCACTGTAATCCCATATGATGTTTTCACCGGTAGGGGGAGGTTGTATCCCCGGCTTTTCAGCCATCTGGAAAAAATATTCATGTCCCGCTTCCGGGGTGTTTTCACTGGTGATCACGGGTTGGGATGCCAGTTGAAGGAAAAACAGAAAGAAGAAAGTGACGACTGGAATTTTTCTTTTCATACCAGGAGTATTAGAAACAGTAAATATAATAAATTTCAGCATTGATTCCAAGCTTCCCTTTTCATATACGATGTGCACATGGGACATTTTGCATTTGTATTCCATGGCCCATAAATGTCCCATGCGCCCATGGCCATATGTGAACGTGTGAACATGAGTTTTTTTCCTATATTTATACCTCAATCTGTAACTATGAAAAGGATCAACCGTCGTTATTTTATCAGGCAAAGCGCCCTGGCCGGTGGCGCAGCCCTCGTGGTTTCCAATCTGTTGCCTTTCCGCCTCAGGGGCAATCCGGGCCCTTTGGAGGCAGATATCCTCAGCATCGCCGCAGGCGACATACCCTCCGACATTGCAAAATTGCTCGAAGCGGCAGGAGGGACCGGTAAGTTTGTAGGTGCCGGTGACACGGTGGGGATGCTCGTCAATTCTCCCTGGAAGCACAAAGGATTCTATACCACCCCCGACATACCGCTGGCAGTGGCAAAGGCCTGCCTCGATGCCGGTGCCTCAAAGGTCATCTGCTTCAAACCGGTGCCGGAGGGCTACTGGGAAAAAAGCCTGGGTTTTGAAGATCAGGCCGGTTTGATCTCATCCATTTCTTACTCGGATGAGAGAGTCGAAGCTGATATTCAAGGAGGCATCGAACTCAAGAAAGCAGAGGTTTTCCGTGATTTCCTCGATGTGGACGTGTTTATCAATATCCCGGTGGCCAAGCACCACGCCGGGACCATCTTTTCGGGGAACCTGAAAAACCTGATGGGAGCGTCGTCATCCTACACAAACCGGCATATGCATTCTTCCGACGGTGAATATACCTATGCCAAAAAGGAATACCTGTCGCAATGCATAGCCGACCTGAACCTGCTCCGCAAGCCCGACCTGTGCATTGTGGACGCCATTGAATGTGGGTTCAACAACGGCCCCCGCGGCCCTGGCGATACTTCCACACCGGGCAGGATCCTGCTGGGTACCGACCCGGTGGCGCTGGATGTCTATTCGTCAGACCTCGCCGGCTTTTATCCCGAAGACATCCTTACATCCTCATATGCAGGAAAGGCAGGACTGGGAAAAAGTGATCTTTCAGAAATTTCAGTTTACGAGCTATAGGGAAATAAACTCCAAACCCCAAATCCCAAAATCCAAACAAATTCCAAAGTTCAAATCACAAAAACCAAACTCTTTTTAACTCAGAACTCAGAACTCAGAACTCAGAACTCAGAACTCA
>CAZMOK010000082.1:0-2253 GCA_964567785.1 uncultured Bacteroidales bacterium
AATAAAAAAGCAGGAACATGATAAATAAGATCTTTCCTTCAGCAGCAGAGGCCGTAAAGGATGTTTTTGACGGAGCCACTGTCATGATCGGGGGTTTTGGCGAAGCCGGAAGCCCCATTGAACTGATCCATGCGCTGATCGACCAGGGGGCAAAGGGCCTGACTGTGGTCAGCAACAATACCGGCAGCGGACGCGTGGGCCTTGCAGCGCTCATTGAGAACAGGCAGGTGGCCAAAATGATCTGCTCCTTCCCGCGCACAGCCAACTCGATGGTCTTTCCCGAATTATACAATAACGGGGAGATAGAACTGGAACTGGTGCCGCAGGGTACGCTGGCCGAACGCATAAGGGCTGGCGGGGCAGGCATTCCCGCATTTTACACCCCTGCATCAGTGAATACACCACTGGCAGAAGGGAAAGAAGAACGGGAATTCAACGGTCATAAGTACGTAATGGAATACGGCATCAAAGCTGATTTTTCACTGGTAAAAGCCAGGACAGGCGACCGCTACGGGAATCTTATCTATAATAAAACAGCAAGGAATTTCGGGCCGATCATGTGTACCGCGGCTGCCAATACAATTGTACAGGTCATGAATATTGTAGAGCCTGCAGATCTTGATCCCGAATGCATCGTAACACCGGGAATATTTGTCAAAAGAATAATAGAGATACCCAACCCGCAGCATGAATCTGTGCTGGTTGCAGAAGGAAGGAGGTACCCATGGTAGACAAGGAAATCAAAGCAGGTTGGAGCAAAAGTGAAATGGCGGCTAAGGTGGCCCGCGACATTGAGGATGGCTCTTACGTGAACCTGGGAATAGGAATGCCCGAAATGGTGGCCGACCATGTGCCTGAAGGCATCGAGGTGATATATCACACCGAGAACGGCTTGCTGGGCATGGGGCCTGTCCCGCCTGATGACCAGAAAGACCCTGAACTCATCAATGCAGGGAAAAAATGCATTACTTCCATCCCGGGTGCCTGCTTTTTTCACCATGCCGACAGCTTTACCATGATCCGTGGTGGTCATATCGACCTTTGTGTGCTGGGGGCCATGCAGGTTTCGGAGGAAGGGGACCTGGCAAACTGGTCGACCGGAGCACCTGACGCGATACCCGCTGTTGGGGGAGCCATGGACCTTGTTGCCGGGGTTAAATCCATCTATGTTATTACAAGGCACACAACCAGGGACGGTAAATCAAAAATTGTAAAGGAATGCACTTACCCCCTTACAGGAAAAGGAGTGGTTGACCGGATATATACCAACCTGGCTGTTATGGATGTGACAGAAGAAGGGTTAAAGATCAGGGAGATGGCCCCTGGGGTAACGTATGAATACCTGCAGGAAGTTACAGAGGCGAAGCTTTTGAAATAATTATACAGTTTGGGCCACTTATTTTGAACTTAGATTGATGAAAAAGGTCTCTCCAGGTGTTTTAGCAGAACCGCACTCAAGCAGGGAAATATATGCTGAGGCGGTTAAGATCATTCCGGGCGGGGTTAGCAGGAACACTGTTTTTCACAAGCCACATCCACATTATGCAGCAAAGGCAAAAGGCTGCTATGTTACAGATATCGATGGCACGGAACGGCTTGATTTTGCCAACAACATGGCCTCTTTGATCCATGGTCATTGCCATCCCGCAATTGTTGAGGCGGTTGTTTCCCAGATGCAGCGTGGCACCGCCTATACGCTCGCTTCGGAGGTGGAGTACCAATTTGCAAAGCACCTGAATGAAAGGGCCCCGGGGCTCGAAAAGATCCGTTTCGTAAACTCCGGAACCGAAGCAGTGATGGCAATGATCAAAGCATCCAGGGCGTTTACCGGGAAGCCAAAAATTGCCAAGACAGAGGGGGCTTACCATGGAACTTACGACTTTGCCGAGGTAAGCCAGTTTGCAGGCCCCGACAAGTGGGGGAGCATTGACAGCCCGAACAGCGTTCCCCTGGCCAAAGGAACCCCGCAGGGCGTACTTGATGATGTCATTATTTTTCCCTACAACGATATCAACCGGACCCTTTCGATCCTTGACAGGCATGCAGAGGACATTGCTTGTGTGCTTATTGATCCCGTGCCTCACAGGGTAGGGTTATTAAAAGGAACAGAACCTTTTATTCGGGCGCTTTATGGATGGACCAGGAAGAACAACGCATTACTGGTATTTGATGAGGTGGTCACCTTCAGGGTCAACTACGGCGGGGCACAGGAGGATTATTCTGTGAAGCCGGATCTTACCGCACTTGGCAAAA
>CAZMOK010000082.1:2353-10299 GCA_964567785.1 uncultured Bacteroidales bacterium
GGCGGGGCACAGGAGGATTATTCTGTGAAGCCGGATCTTACCGCACTTGGCAAAATCATTGGCGGGGGGTTCCCGGTAGGGGCCTTTGGCGGAAGGTCTGATGTGATGCAGGTACTGAACCCGGCGCGGGAGAACCTGCCATTCCCTCATTCCGGTACTTTCTCGGCCAACCCGATCACCATGACTGCAGGACTAACAGCTATGGAACTATTTGACAGGACCGCAGTAGAAGAGATCAACGAGATCACCCATAAAGCCATTCGACAGGTAGAAGAGGCCATTAAAGCTGCCGGTGTTCCGCTCTCAATAACCGGTGCCGGTTCGATGTTCAGGGTCCACCTGAAACCGGTCCCTCCCACAACATACAGGGAAGCTTATCAGAATAAACAGGAAAAGACAGTCATCAGGGAAATGCTCGACTATCTATTCTATGAAGAGAAAATAATGATGATCAATACCTGTGCCTGCATGTTTTCAACCGCAGTGACCCAGCAGGAAGTGGACCGTTTGGCAGAAGCTTTCTACCATACATTTAAATTTATCAGGCCGAAACTCGAAAAGCTATAAAACGAATCAAAGGAATTACCATGAGAGAAGTTTTTATTTGTGATGCGATCAGGACACCCGTAGGAAAATATGGAGGCAGCCTTTCATCGGTCAGAACTGATGACCTTGCGGCCATTCCGATTTCAGCCATCATAGACCGTAACCAGGGCGTTAACTGGATGGAACTGGACGATGTGATGATGGGATGTGCCAACCAGGCCGGTGAAGACAACCGCAACGTAGCCAGGATGGCAGTGCTGCTATCGGGATTATCCGAAACTATTCCCGGGGTGACCATCAACCGCCTGTGCGGTTCAGGCATGGATGCTATAGGCACTGCTGCGCGGGCAATCCGGACCGGCGAGGCGGAACTGATCATTGCAGGGGGTGTGGAAAGCATGTCGAGGGCGCCTTATGTCATGAGCAAACCCGCAGCAGCCTTTTCAAGGACTCCCGAAATATTTGATACGACGATCGGGTGGCGTTTCATCAATAAAAAGCTGGATAAAATTTACGGGACCGAGTCGCTGATGGTGACTGCCGAGAATATTGCTAAAGAGCTAAAGATCAACAGGGAGGACCAGGATAGATTTGCCTACCGGAGCCAGGAAAAAGCCCATAATGCACAAAAGGACGGCCGCCTGGCCGAAGAGATCATCCCAGTGTCAGTACCTCAACGCAAGGGCGATCCGGTCATAGTGGACAAGGATGAACACCCCAGGTTCTCGCCCCTGGAAAAACTGGCTTCATTGAAGGTACTTACAGGTCCTGACGGGACGCTTACGGCAGGCAACGCTTCAGGCATTAACGACGGGGCAGCCGCCTTGCTGATAGCCTCTGCGGAAGCGGTTGAGAAATACGGGCTTACTCCCAGGGTGAAGATACTGGGTATGAAGGCAGCCGGTGTGCCACCGCGGACCATGGGTATGGGGCCGGTACCGGCAACTGAAAAGCTCATGAAGCACATTGGTATGAACCTTGGTCAGATGGATATCATAGAGCTGAATGAAGCATTTGCCTCACAATCGCTGGGGTGTATCCGCACCATGGGCCTTGAGGATGATGACAGCCGTATAAACCCGTTGGGCGGGGCCATCGCGCTCGGACATCCATTGGGTATGAGTGGTGCCAGGATAGTCACATCAGCTTACTACCAGCTTCAGAGGACTCAGAAGCAATATGCGCTCTGCACCATGTGCATCGGAGTAGGGCAGGGGATATCAACTGTCCTTGAAAGAGTTTAAAACTTAACCCGGGGTAATCACACAAACCATCCTGAACCGATCGAGGAGAGGTATTTCCAGGGAAAGCGGAGAAGAATAAGGGCGAGGCCTATAAGATAGTATATGTAAACACTCTTGAAGGCTTTCTTTGAGCTTACACTCCTTTTTGCACGGGAAAAACCTACAGTTATAAGCAATGCAGCTATGATCATAAGGAGCGGGTGCTCAAGGGTGAAAAAGCGGTACAGGGCCACAGACATGGTCATTTCAGAAAAAACCACTTTAGGGCTTGAAAAATAGAGCACTATACCAAGTACAACCTGAAGATGGGCAAGGATCATGGTACTGAGGAAGAGGAGCTTCACAGGGTTCCTGTACTCTTTATTTCCGGTACTCTTGACAATACCAACGATTACAGATAAAAGAAGGAGGATAAGTAATAACCAGGCCAGCAGGGAATGGGTATGGATGAGGGCAATCATTGCATTTTTTTTTGTGAAATTAAGAATTAATCTCCAAAAGCCCTGAATAACCTGAACGATATCGAATCCATTATAGAACGGAAGTGTTATTTGAAACCAATTTTTTGTTTATGACCAGAAGGATGAATGACGCTTTATGATTCATAAGGCCAATTCACTTTTTGCAGAAGGCAACTGCCATAGATTTTACTATCAGTTAGAAAAATTCCCAGCTTAATTCTGTTTTCTCCACCAGAACAGCATTGTTTTCAACATAAGTTTTCCTAGTCCTAATCCCGGTCCATTCTTATGCACCTCAACTCTTGCCCTGCTGTATCACCCTTAGTTACATACCGGGAGCGCCATAATCAAGGTATTATATGCATGCATTTGTTGCATCCTGTTATTTACAATGAAATCTGAAAAGCGGAAACGGCCTGGTATCATCCAGGTTTTGCCTCACCTTTCCAACAACAATAACGGAATCCCCTCTGATATGTTCAGGGTTGGATATGACAAGAGGGCCGCATATTTTCTCCGACTTGTTATAAAGGATCCTGTCGCGAGCAGAAGACAGATAATAGTGAAACCTAAATCTCAAATGTCCCTGGTAGTAATAGAAATCAGGTTCATAGCCGGGGTTCCAGTAGCAATACAATTCCTCATCACTTGTTTCTTCAGCCAGGGCAATTGCTGATTCTTTCATCAATACTTCAAAAGTATTGTGCTGCCGGGTAGGTAGTACTATCAAATCGAAACCTATGCGTAATACCAGCAGGCCGATGGCAAACCATAGAAGCCTTGTTCTGGATGACCTCCAGTAGATTATCCCAATTGCTGCTATTGAAATAGAAAGCAAAACCGAAATTAGCAAGCGGTTGCTTACAACCTTGAAAACTTCAAGAAAGAGGGAAGTATATGGAACAATAATGAACAGGATCAGCATAATACCGAAGGCATATTCAATTATCGTGGCAATAATATGCCCCCGTGCCCTGAGTTGAGTGTATGCGAAGCTCACTACTGCAAAATATAACGGAACCAGCATTAAGATGTATCGCGGATATACTTCAGGAGATGTCCAGTAGACTATTATGTTAAATGCCAGTAAGAGTATATTGTATCTCAGGAAGGCACTTGACCATATTTTCCTTAGCATTCCGCGGGCAAGAAGGGCTAAAGTGAGTATGGTCCATGGAAGGAAGTGGTAGAGCATCTCCAACGGGAACATGAATAAGTGTCTTACAGTATGCAATATCCCGAAACGAACAACGGTCCGCCTGGTTGTTTGTTCGAACAGCGTACCGAAAAGCTTATCAGGAGTTATGTCATTGATGGTGAAATATGCGAGGTAATAAACAGAAAGCAAGGCCAGGAATAATCCTATCCCTGCAAAGTGGCGCCAGTTGAACAGCATTTTATACTGTTTTTGCGAAATGAACAGGACAAGCAGGGATATTCCTGCAAAAACCAGAGCAGGAATTCCTTTCATAAGCCACGTGATTGCTGTGATTAGGTAGGCTGCAAGGAACAGCCACAAGTACTGCTTTCTTCTGAACAAAATGTAGGAGAGCATAAAGAACAGGTACGTGAGCCAGGAGAAGGCAATGTCTATTAATCCGTGAAGGGATTCATACAACAGTATCCTGCCAAGGGTAATGAATATTAGCGCATTTAGGGTACCCATCAGGGTCCCGAATTCCCTGCGTACAAAGAAAAAGATGGTCAGGGAGAAGAACAGCAGCGATATCAACATGGGAAACCGGATAGCAGTTTCCGAATAATTTCCGAAAAGGGCAAAAGATCCGGCAATGAACCAGTTGTATAAGGGAGGCTTTCGCAGATATGGGTCCCCTCCTATGGTTGGAGTAATATAGTCACCACTCTTGTACATCTCGAAGGCAACCAGCGACCTGATTGCTTCATCCTCGATAATGGGCTGATCTTCAAGGTTGATCATAAAGGCAGGAAAAAATAGGACCAGGAACAGCGCTAAAACCAGGTAGGGTCTTTTTATTAGATTTCGGTCTGTCATTGTGCTTCAGGGGATCCTACTGTCAAATATTCATTGAAATACCATGCAGTAAATTTTCTGAGGCCTTCCTCAAGCTTTGTACCGGGTCTGTAACCGCAAAGGGCTTCCAGCTTTGAGCAGTTGGCAAAGGTTTGCTGAACATCACCAGGTTGCATGGGAAGCATATTCCTGATGGCCTTCTTACCCAGGAGGCTTTCTAGTATCTCTATGAGTTCCAGTAGCATAACCGGATGTGAGTTCCCGATATTATAAACCTGGTGAGGTGTTTTTAAGACTGGTATTAATGGTAAAAGCCTGATGACCCCGTCAACAATATCATCAATATATGTATAATCCCTTTCCAGCCTTCCATGGTTGAATACATCAATGGGATTTCCCTTTTCAATAGCTTCGGTATATTTAAAATAAACCATATCAGGCCGCCCCCATGGGCCGTAAACTGTAAAAAACCTCAATCCCGTAATGGCAAGGCCGTATAAATGACTATAAGAGTAAGCCATCAACTCATTTGATTTCTTTGTGGCCCCATAAAGACTTACCTGTGCGTCTGTTTTATCATTTTCGGAATAAGGTATCTTGGTATTGTTACCATATATACTTGAACTGCTTGCATAGATCAAATGTTTGACAGGAAACTGCCTGCATTTTTCAAGGATATTGAAGAATCCACTAATATTGCTTGAGATGTAAATCCCGGGATGGTCAACACTGTATCTTGCCCCGGGTTGCGCTGCCAGATGAACTACGTAATCAAATTCGTTTTCTTCAAAAAGTTCAGATATCTTTTTTTGGTCACAAATATCCATCTTTTCAAAAGTGTACCCGGGGTAAGAACTACTTATCACAGGAGTTTCAGTTCCGGAATCGTCCAGATTGATTCCGGAGGTTAACAGGCGCTTCAATTTCAGCAATGGGTCGTAATAGTTATTCAGGTTATCGATACCATACACATGGTAACCCAGGTCCAGTAACCTGAGAGTAATATGATATCCAATAAAACCTGCTGCCCCGGTTACCAGGATTCGATCCATCGTTTTTCTCTAATTTAAATTTCCCGGCCCAAAGGTATGTATTTGTCCTATATTTGTCATCATAATTGAAACTCCCGAATGAGTAAGCTTTCACTTATTATTGCGGTTTACAATGAAGAGGAAAATGTAAAACCTCTCATAGAGCAAATAAATCTATCTCTCAAAGGGTACGATTACGAGATAATTATCGTGGATGATGGCTCCACTGACAGGACGGTTGATAATGTCCTGGAGGCAAATGACCCTAATACCCATCTCATCGAATTCAAAAAGAATTACGGTCAGAGTTCAGCACTCTACTCCGGAATAGATTACGCTTCCGGTGATTATATCATCACCCTCGACGGAGACCTTCAGAATGATCCTTCCGATATCCCGTCAATGGTAAGGGTCGCTGAGGAAGGCAATTGGGATCTGGTGGTTGGCATCAGGAAAAATCGTAAAGACAAATTTTTATTAAGGAAGATCCCTTCTGCTATTGCAAATTATATTATTCTGAAAACCAGTGGTGTGAAGATTAAAGATAATGGATGTGCACTTAAGGTTTTCAAGGCTAGCCTTGCCAAGAGCCTGGGCCTCTATGGTGAAATGCACCGGTTCATATCAGTTTTGGCAGCGCTTGAAGGAGCTTCTATCACTCAGATGGAAGTAAAACACCATCCCAGACGGAACGGGAGATCCAAATACGGCCTGTCACGAACCTTCAAAGTAATAAGCGACCTGATACTGTTGCTGTTCTTTAAAAAATACATGCAAAGGCCGATGCATTTCTTTGGCTTCTGGGGTATCCTGATCTTTACCGTGGGGATAATAATAAATCTTTATCTCCTGGTAATTAAACTGATGGGTCAGGATATATGGGGCAGACCATTACTTATCCTGGGTATACTGCTGGTCCTGGCCGGATTCCAGATGATCACCATCGGGATAATTATTGAATACCAGATGCGGACATATTACGAATCACAAAATAAAAAACCTTACCGCGTAAAAAAAGTCACACTTTGTGGACCCAAAGATTAAGCGATTCATAAAGACCCTCATAAAGTTCGCTTTAACAGCAGGCGCTCTTTATTATGTCTTCACACAAATAGATTTTTCCAATGTCATTGGATTGATCGGGCAATCGGATATCTGGTTTCTGATCCCTGCTTTATTTTTATTTGCTGCCTCGAAAGCTGTTTCGGCCATCAGGTTGAATATCTTTTTTAAAAGATCAGGTCTTGTTATTTCTAATTCGCTGAATGTCAGGTTATATCTGTTGGGTATGTTCTATAACTTATTCCTGCCCGGAGGGATCGGCGGGGATGGATACAAGATCTATCTTTTGCAAAAGCATTACAGGACCGGCACGGGTAAACTTTTCGGCGCCGTGTTGACCGATCGGCTTTCCGGTATGCTTGCCCTGGCTGTGATAGCTCTTTTCCTGTTCTCGGTAATAAGAATGCCCTTTTCGTGGAACTGGACCGGTTTTTTGTTGATCCCGGCAGCCATTTTGGGTTTCTATCTTTTCTGTCTTCTGTTCTACCGGCATTTTATTGCGGTACTTTTGAGAACATCCCTGTTATCAATGGGGGTACAGTTACTGCAACTGGCCTGCGTCTACATGATATTAATGGCGTTGGGGGCAGGCCGACATATCCCGGAGTACCTTCTGGTTTTTCTGGTTTCTTCTATAATTGCAGTATTACCCATATCGATTGGGGGGATGGGGGTTCGTGAACTGACATTCCTTTATGGCGCACAGATATTGGGGATAGATCAAAATTTGGCCGTGAGTATTAGTTTGTTGTTTTACATTATCACTGCACTTGTATCGTTTTTTGGTCTGTGGTTCGTGATCAAGCCGGTTCGGTTTTCAACTTGAATTGCACCACTGGTTTTTTAGGATGATATCCTAAAGCTGCATAATTTTCCATCTTTTATTAGATCTAGCAGCATAAGCAAAAATCCGGATATATTTTTCTCATTATGTTTATCCTAGTTTTATGGCCTTAATTATTTATTTTCTCATCATCGCTGGCTACAGTAAGTTTACTTTCCGATTGCAGAAAATAAAACTTTTCATACCTTTGCACACCGTTTTAGAGCTGAGAGCTGAGAGCTTTGGAATTTAACCTGGAGAGGTGGGTGAGTGGCTGAAACCACCGGTTTGCTAAACCGGCATACCTGTCAAAGGGTATCGGGGGTTCGAATCCCCCTCTCTCCGCAAATTGAGTGTGAGTTTGAGTTTGAGTTTGAGTTTGAGTGTTTAGATGGGAAATATTAAGTGTGGGAGGATTGAGGATGTTTGATTTTGAGAAGTTGAAGGTTTATCAGAACATTAAATCACTCAATGTAAAAGTATTAAAGTTCTTTAACAGGTCTGGAGGGGTTGACAAGTACATTATTGATCAATGGAAGAGAGCTTCTTTGAGTATTTTGCTCAATTTGGCAGAAGGAACAGGCAGGGCAAGTGCTAACGATAAGAAACACTTCTATACAATTGCTAGAGGGTCGCTTTTCGAATGCGTTGCTATACTTGATCTATTGTGCGAGATGAATCTTCTTGAGAATGATTTCTATTCAGAAATGTATTCTGGTTATGCTGAGGCTTCCAAAATGCTACTGGCTTTGTGCCGAAAACCAATAAATACATTGTGAACCATAT
>CAZMOK010000083.1:0-10257 GCA_964567785.1 uncultured Bacteroidales bacterium
TTTTCACTTCGGTCTTCTTTTTCTTCGGAGCGATGGTAAGCTCGTCGATCAGGTTTTGTGCGCCGGCGTATTTATCTATAACGAAAAGCACATAACGGATGTCGACGTTGATAGTGCGCTGGAGTTCAGGCTCATAGGCTATATCACCGCTCATGGCCTCCCAGTTCCCGTCGAAGGCTATGCCGATCAGTTCACCATTACCATTGATTACGGGACTGCCTGAGTTTCCGCCTGTAATATCATGATTTGTCAGGAAACAGACGATCATCTTGCCGTCTTTTCCATACGGGCCGTAATCTTTGTTCTTGAATAGCTGTTTTAGCTTTTCGGGAACGATAAATTCGTCGTTCGAAGGATCTTCCTTCTCCATAACGCCATACAGATGGGTTTTATAGTCATACCTTACAGCATCGGCGGCGATATAGTCCTGCACCGTTCCGTAAGAAAGCCTCATGGTTGAATTTGCATCGGGATAGAAAACCTTATATGGCATCATCTTTCTGAGCCCATGGATGAAAAGCCTTTCGTACTTCCCAAGGCTGCTCTGAACGCCCCGGTACCCGCCCATCGACTGCATGGCATTGTTCTGAAGGGCTATGGCAAGTGTGTAGGCCCGGTCTTTCTTGAGATCTTTGAAGGATGGATCGTCAAGGAACTCCATTACCTCTTCCTTATTGTCGAACATCGACTTATCGAAAACATATTCGGCAAGTTCGTCGAAATCACCTTTTTTCTTGTCGAGCAGTTTCAGGAATTCCTCAGGCATATTTTCGCGTCCAAGTTCTTCATAATACATCTCGAGCATTACGGCAAACACCTTTTGATCGGCACGGGCGCTGTAGTTCTTGAAGAAATCCTCAACGGTTTCCTTCATTCCTGCAGTGGTTTCCTTTACAATCGATTCATCAGTATCTTCTTCCAGCATCTGGTAAACAGACCTCATCTGCTGCGGCAGCTCGAATATCTCGGCTCCGCCGGAACCGGCGAAGAAACCAAGGACCACAGGCTTGAAGACCTCGCTCATTGACGCGTAACCATCTGCCATTCCGGGGAGCACCTCGCCATATTTTTCCTGGCGGGCCTCATCGTTGTTTACCCAGTCGGTGAACTGATTTTCAAGCTTTTTCTTTTTACCGTAAACATCCAGCTTTTTGAGGCCCTTCGACTGGCCTATGCTGTACTTCCAGAAGTTGGCAAGACTGGAGTATTTAGAGGCATACTTAATGGCGATCTCACGGTCGGCATCCATGAACTCTTTCCAGGTTTCCAGCTTGGCGCCCAGTACGTCGATAATGGTCGGGTTGAAATAGTCGAGCTGGAATTCGATCCCGTAGGAAGTCATATAACGGTCGGTGCCGCCGGGATATCCCCAGATCATGGAAAAATCATCTTCTTTTATCCCGTCGAGCGAAACAGGTAGGTGGTGCTTTGGCTTGAGGGGGATGTTGTCTTCCGAATAAGTGGCCGGTGTACCGTCAGGGGCAGTATAGACCCTGAAAATTGCGAAATCGCCGGTATGGCGCGGCCACATCCAGTTGTCGGTATCGCCTCCGAATTTACCTATCGATGACGGAGGTGCACCTACAAGACGGACATCCTTGTAAATGCTGTAAACAAAAAGATAATATTCATTACCGCTGAAAAGTCCTTTGACAACGGTATGGTACCTGCCATCTTCAGAAGCGGCTTCCTTGATACTTGCGGAGATCTCCCTCACTTTGGCGCTCCTTTCGGCTTCTGTCATGGTGTCGGAAAGAAAAGGCATGATCGAGTCGGTCACGTTTTCCATCCTTTCGAAGAAAGTAGCCGTAAGACCTTCGTTCGGCAGCTCTTCTTCCAGGCTCATAGCCCAGAAGCCGTCTTTCAGGTAATCATTTTCTATAGTGCTGTGCGACTGGATCTTGTCGTATGCGCAGTGATGGTTTGTAAACATCAGGCCCTTGTCAGAGACGATCTCTCCTGTACAGAAGAAACCGGAAGGTGTAGAACTGTTGCTCAGACCAACTATGGCGTCCTTGATGCTCGAGTTGTTGATACTGTAAATCTCCTCGGCAGTGAGTTCCAACCCCATCTTTTTCATTTCCTCGTAGTTGAGATTTTTAACAAACATGGGGAGCCACATTCCCTCGTCCGGGTCGGGAGGGGTTGCAGCTTTCAGATTGACGGAGAACGATCCGGCAATGAATAAAACCAGGAAGATCCTGGAAAAGACGTCAATAAATTTTCTGTTCATGGTAGTGTTCTGTTTGAAGTTTTATTTTTTTCTCAGAGGCCCAGGTTTTCCTTTCCCTGGTCGAAGACTATATCAACGGGGATGCCGGCAGCGTTAAGCCTGTCGAGGTCTTCCCTGAGCTGCGGCCTGATCACACCTTCTTCGGCAACCCACTTTTTGGCTGATTCATAGTCACCGTCGCCCTGGATGTAAATGATCTTTTGCATAAGGCTTTCCATGGCCTCTTTAGTTTTTTCAAAATTGATGGTATAGGTGCCTTCGTTGTTCCTTGTAAAAGCTCCCTTTTCCCAGAAATAATTAAAGCGCATCATGTTGGCCTTTCCGTGTGAACTGGCGGCGCCAAAGCGGCTCGACCTGAATATACCTGCGATGAAAGTCACATAATAATCCATCAGTTCGCCCTCTTCAAGCTCTCCGTTCTCAAAAAGTTTCGTAACGAGGTACAGGCCCATGATATCGGCCTTGCCTTCCTCGATGGGGGAGTATTGTTCCTTGAGCGCTGTCCTTACAGTTCCCTCCCCGTTGATCGTATTTTTTACTCCCATTGCGTGGGCCACTTCGTGGAACATCGTGTTGCTGAAGAATGCGTTGAAGGTGACGTGCTTTCTCTGCGTTTCATCGATCAGCATCCCGGATATCGGCACGAGTATTTTGTCGAATTTAGCCTGCATGGCGTTCTTGAGCTGCAGCTTGCGCGAACCGCTTTTCAACTGTACCTCTTCGTCGTTGGGCAGGTTGATGGCAATGGTCTTGCTTCCTGCGTTGCAATCCCCCGCATAATAAACGGCCTCATAGGCATTGAGGTCGGCATCCGAGCCCGGTATTTCCTGTTTGTATTCATCTTCTACGGGAAGCCCTTTCTGGAGGTCGGGGAGCATGGCGGCGTATTTTTCAAGCCTCTGGCTCCATTCCCGGTCCTTTATCAGGATGAAAGCTTCGAAGGCAGCCTTGTATCCGAAAAGGCCGTCTTCGTAGTTCTCGATGGGCCCAACCACAAAGTCGATGGGTGATGTTTTCATTTCCATCCATGCGAAATCGCTGGGTTGGTAATCGCTGGTAAGAAGAGCGTCGGCCCTCATGTTGAGGTATTTTTTAAGGCCTTCGTCTTCGGCAAGTTCGGCTGCCTCCTTCATTAACTTTGAGGCCTTTTTAAGTTGCGGGGCGTAGGCTTCGTGGTACCAGACAGTTTTCAGTGATCCGTCGTCATTCCTCCGGATGAGGGTGTAGAGGCTTTCTTTGTTCTCATTTTGAAAAGCTTCGAATTCCTCTTTTGTCATATCGGCAGGGTAGAAATTGGCTCCGGCCGGTTTTGGCCCCACACCGCCAAGGAAGGGTTCATTTCCTTTGAGCCTGTCCCATGGGCCGTAATTGATCTTTGCGAATTTCCTGGCGTTTTCATCCTTAATACGGGAAAGAAAATCTTTTTTATTGCCCACGGCCTGTTCCCAGAATAAGCCATCCATAATGTCGGCTACCTCAAAAAGTTTGTTTACCAGTTTTTGGTGGTTTTCTGAAAGATGGCTGATGTCGGCAGTGAGTTCGAAGGGCACATATATGTCTACCCGGTCGGCAACGTTTTCTTTGCTTACCGGCATAAGGTCGCCGTTTTCAGGTACAAGGCCCTGACGTTCGCTTTCCATTTCTGCTTCGGTTTTTGGTGCTTGCTGGCATCCCTGGAAGAGAATTGCAAGGATTGTCATTCCCAGCAATAACTGTTTCATTCTTTTCATTTGCTTTATTTTTTTATGGTTTGGAATTCTCACAAGGACCACGAAATTACTGAATATATTTAAACAAAGCTGATGAGAATGCAGGATCGTTGCACGGTTTTAACGCATTTCGGCCAAAGGCTTCTTGATCTTGTCGTCTTTGCCGATGCCTTCCTGTATTTCGATGTTGATGCCATCGCTCAGCCCGGTGGTCACATAGCGCTTTTCATACTGGTCGGGCGCGGTTTCCACTTCAACATAAGCTGAATCATTATCGAACTGCAGCAGGTTTTCCTGGATGGCCAGTACGCTGTCGACCCTCTCAAGCACAATGTCGGCATTTGCACTATAGCCTGCACGTATGAAATTACCTTCGCTGAGAACCACATTGGCCTTTATTTCAAACTGGATGGCGCCGTTTTCTTCCACGCCTTTAGGGGAGATATGTTCGAGTTCGGCCATAAATTTTTCTTCGTCGATAGCGCCTACGGTCAGGATGAGTGGCATGCCTTCCTCGATCTTCCCGACTTCGGTTTCATCGATCTTGCCTTCGAAGATCATGTCGCCCATATCGGCCACGCTGGCAATGGTGGTACCGTCGTTGAAGGTATTGCTTTCGATCACCGAATTGCCGATCTCAACAGGCACGTCGAGCACCATTCCTTCAATAGTGGACCTGACGAGTGTGTTGGTGGTTTCGGTAGTATTCTTGGTTTGCCCTTCTTTAATAAGCTGCAGGTTGTTTTCGGCCGATTCGAGCTCTTCGCCGGCATTGTTGAATGCCACTTCGTAATCTTCGAATTCTGCCCTTGCGATAACCCCTTGTTCGAGAAGGTCTTTCTGGCGTTCGTAATCCCTTTTGGCATCCTCGTAATTGATACGCGCCCTGTTCAACCTCGATTCGGCATTGTTGAGGCTCACCATGTCAGGGATTATCTTGATCCTGGCGATCAGGTCGTTGGTTTTAACCATATCGCCCGGTTCAACGAACAACTCATCTATAATGCCTGAAACCTGTGGTTTTATCTCGATTTCCTTTCGGGGCACCACAGAGCCTGTGGCAACGGTCTTTTTCACTATGCTGTCGGCAATGAAAGGAGTTGCCGTTTCATACTCTACCGGCTTTGCCTGCGACTTTTCATACAAAAAGTAAATGGTGTAAACAAAAACCGAAACAACCACCACGCCTAACAATATTTTCAAAAAAGTCTTCATGGTATATACTATTTTTCCTATTCCTGTTCCTATTCTTAATCCTATTCCTATTCCTGTTCCTGTTTCTGCTCCTCTCTATTCATCCCTCAGTGCCTCTATAGGCTTTATGGCCACGGCACGCCGTGCAGGTATCAATCCTGCCAGGGCCCCTGAAACGATCAGTATGGTCAGGGCCGAGATGGCCTTGTCGAAGTCGACACGCGGGTTAACGAACATTTCCGTGTTGGCTCCTGAGGTTACCAGAAAGTAGTTGATCAGTTCAACGAGCCCCACACCGAGCACCAGTCCCAGGTAACCTGCTATTGTGGTAAGGAAGACCGATTCAACGATGATCTGCGCAATGATGTTGACGGGTGTTGCGCCTATGGCCCTCTGGATCCCTATCTCCTTGGTCCTTTCTTTCACCACTATAAGCATGATATTGCTCACGCCGACCACTCCGGCAAAGAGTGTTCCTATCCCAACGATCCAGATCAGTGTATTGATCCCTGCAAAGAGTGTTGTGAACTTATTGAACTCTTCTTCCATATTCCACGAACCCACGGCACGGTCATCGTCGGGATGTATTTTATGCCTTTCCCTCATCAGTTTCCTGGCCTGCCTTTCGATATCAGATGCTTTGTAGCCCTCTGCTGCCGTGATGGAATACCATCCTACTATATCCCCGTAATTATAGGTTTTCTGCAGGGTGGTAAAGGGCATGAAAATGGACCGGTTGTCCCTTTCGGCCTGGTGGCCGTTCTGCCTTGATCGCACCACTCCTATCACCTGGAAGTAGACCCCCTGTATCTTGACATATTCACCAATAGGGTCTTCATCGGGCCGGAAGAGTTCTTCAAAAACCCTTTTGCCGATAGCCACAACTTTTCTTTTCTCATTCAGGTCGATATTATTCAGGAAGCGGCCGGTTACCAGTGTGGTGGGATTTATTTCATTGAAATCGGGGGTGTCGCCGTAAATGTCGAATGCACCTGAACGCTCGCCCCTGATGACATTGCTGCCACCGCCACGGAATCCCCAGGCCTGCAGTCTTGGGGCAACAAGGTCTATCCCTTTAATGTTCTTTTTGAGCGCTTCCGTATCGCTGTTGCGGAAATTGTAGAAGCGGCCCCTGGGAAAACCTTTATAAGGGATGGTGGTACGCTGGGTCCACATAAAGAAGCTGTTGGTGGCCATATTGCCCATTCCCTGGTAGGCGCCATTCTTAAGGCCATTGCCTGACCCAAGCATGATGACCAGCATAAAGATCCCCCAGAATACCCCAAAAGCGGTAAAAAAGGTGCGGAGCTTATTCTTTTTGATCACGCTCCAGATCTCGTTCCACTTGTCTAAATCGATCAGCTTCATGCTATTTCCATTATCTTATTCATCTCTCAGTGCTTCCACGGGCTGTATCGAGGCCGCTTTTCTTGCAGGCACAAAACCGGCAACCGCACCTGATATAATCAGCAGCAAGGTGGCGCTTAAGGCGATCCTGAAATCGACCTGGGGATTTTTGAAAAACGTGTCCATTTCATCGAAAAACGGTGACACGAGTTCCAGGAGGCCAACCCCCAGCACCAGGCCAACATATCCCGCGAATGCGGTAATCAATATTGATTCCTGCAGTACAAGGCCGATGATCGACCATGGTGTTGCGCCCATCGCTTTGCGAACCCCTAATTCAGTTGTCCGCTCCTTTACCACGATCATCATAATATTGCTCACCCCTACAACCCCTGCAATGATGGTCCCTATTCCAATGATCCAGATAAAGAGCCTGATACCGGCAAACAGGTCGAGGAATTTCTTGAACTCCTCCACATTGTTCCTGATGCCTACTGCACGGATGTCGGTTGGGTCGAATTTGTGTTTTATGGCCAGGTTTTGCCTTATGTCTTCCACCATTGCCTGGCTTTCTTCGATGGTTACATCTTCGGTAGTTATACAGATATTGTAGATCCTGTTTCCCTGGTTAAAGACTTTCTGGGCGGTGGTGAGGGGGATGTAAACCCGTCGCATGTCTCGGTCGCCGCCAAGATCGTTGAAAACTCCCACAACTTTGAAAGGCACCCCACTCACCTCGATATACTTTCCCATCGGATCTTCACCTTTAAACAGTGCATCTTTTATAATTTCACTGATCACTACAAATTTGTTCGACCGGTTAATGTCTTCCTGGTTTATGAACCTGCCCGAGGTGATATCCAACGTTTCATAATAGCCAAAACCCGGGTGACAGCTTATGATATCATAGTTTCCGTATTCATTTTTATAGGAAAGAAGATTATTTTGCCAGATGGTAAGCCTTCCGGATATCTTATCGATTCCCCTTACATTCCCTTTTACGATTTCATAGTCTTCGTTGGTGAACTGAATGGGCCTGCCGGCTTTCAGCCCCTTGAAAGGTACGCTCGTCTGACCCTGGTTCACCCAGATGGTATTGGTGGCATCCCCCTCAAATTCTTTTTTTACTCCATTTTCCAGCCCGTTTCCCGATCCCAGGAGTATGATAAGCATAAAGATACCCCAGGCTACGCTGAACCCTGTGAGAAAGGTGCGCATCTTATTCTTGCTCATAGTGGAGAATATCTCCTGCCACTTGTCGATATCAAATATTCCAAGTCTCATGTACGGTAGATCAGGATTTGGTATTGAGCCAGTTCATGATGACCCCCGAACTTTTTGGTTTGGATCTGCCGTTGCCGTTTTCCTTGTTGGTTTCTATCAGTCCGTCCTTCAGCCTGATGATCCGGTCGGTGGCACCGGCAATATCGTTTTCATGGGTCACTATCAGGATGGTTATCCCTGTGCTGTTGATCTCTTTGAAGAGTTCCATCACTTCCATCGAAGTTTTCGAGTCGAGGGCGCCGGTGGGTTCATCTGCGAGGATGACCCTGGGCCTTGAAATCAGGGCACGGGCTATGGCGACACGTTGTTTCTGCCCGCCCGAGAGTTCGTTCGGTGTGTGGTGGGCCCATTCTTTGAGCCCCATCCTGTCGAGCATCTCAAGGGCCACCTTGTTTCTCTTCCTGCGGCTTACCCCCTGGTAATACAGTGGAAGGGCCACGTTCTCCATGGCGTTCTTGAAGGAGATCAGGTTGAACGACTGAAACACAAAGCCTATCAGGTCGTTCCGGTATTTTGCAGCCTTTGTTTCGGTAAGTTCCCTGATGGGGATACCGTCGAGCACATACTCCCCCTGGTCATAGGCATCGAGGATACCTATGACGTTCAGAAGGGTGGATTTTCCCGAGCCTGAAGAACCCATGATAGAAACAAGCTCGCCCTTTTTAATGTCAAGGTCGATCCCTTTCAGCACATGGAGCTTGTTCTTACCCGTAACGTATGTCTTATGAAGCTCTTTTAGCTTTATCATCTTTCTGAAAGCATATTAATTTTCGATCGACAAAGGTCTTCCCATATAAAAATCAAGCACTGTTGTTGTGAATATGTAGTTGTATTTGGCCTGCAGCAATTCCGATTCGGCCTTTGTCAATTCTTTCTTTGTTTCATTGTATTCCACTGAGTTCAGCAAACCCACATCAAACCGTTGCTGGGCATATTTGAAGGCCTCCCGCTGTGCCCGGACTTTCTTTTCGGCGGCATTGTAGTTTTTCAGTGCGGAAACCGCATCGAGGTAAGCCTGCTGGATCTCTTTGTTCAGTTCGAGCTTTGTTTGCTGTAAGTTATAATTTGCTTCCTCCCTGGCAATTTTTGCTTTGTTGATGGCGGTCCTTGCCTGCCATCCGTTATAGATAGGTATCTGTAGGTTAAGGCCTACTGTACGGTTATTATTGTCCCTGATCTGCTGGTCCCACGGCACTGTCTGGAACTCCTCGAAACTTTCGGTCTGAACGAAGACATTTTCCCCGCTTTCGGTAAACCCGAAAGGTATCACTTCCTGGAAAGGATTCAGCCCTTCTGTTCTTGCTCCGGAGTAACCGGTGGCCCATGTGCCGCTCAGCGACAGGGTAGGGCTGAGGTAGCTCCTTGCCAGTGAGATTCCTTTTTCGGCGCTTTCAACACGCAGTTGAGCGCTTTTCACTTCGGGACGGTTATTCACGGCAATATCGTATATATCGTCTGACTTAATGGCAATTGAGGGGGCTTCTATGGCCCTTAGTTCAGGTTTTTCAATGCTGAATGCTTCCGAAACGGGATAATCGATCAACTGCATCAGGTTCAGGTATGAAAGCTGCACATTGTTTTGCATTTCCACGAGCTGTAATTCCTCTGTTGCTGCCTGAGCTTCGATGTTCAGCAGGTCGCCTTTGGCCATAGACCCTGCTTCCACCATTTTCTGCATCCTTTCAACCTGTTGGCTGGTAACGGAAAGCTGTTCTTCTGCCACCATTAAGAGCTCTTCATTGAACAATATATCCAGGTAGAACCCGGCGATGGTAACCGAAATGTTATCCATTGTATAATCCAGGTCGTACCGTGAAGCCTCTAGCTCTATCTCGTTTTGCTTCATCGTGTTTATCTTTCGGAGTCCGTTGAACAGGGTAAGGTTGCTGCTGAGATAAAAGTTGTTCGAGAGCACCCTGTTGGTAGCAAACTCATTAGTGTACCTGTCTATAGTCTGGCCCCAGTTATACACATGGTTGCCGCCCGCGTTCAGGTCGGGGAGCATTATCAGTTTGCTCTGGAGAAGATCGGCTTCCACGGCCTTAACACCCAGCATTTGTTTCTTTATGTCGATGTTGTTTTCGATTGCATAGTTGATGCAGTCGTCAAGCGAAAACTCAGTTTCAACTTCCTGAGCCCTCAGAAGTCCGGTATTCATTGAAATAAACCCGGCAAGGAAGAGGAAAACCGTGAGCAAGGGTTTTTCTAATACTGTTTTCACGTTTACGTGCGCCATAATAATCGTGTTAATTTGGTTTTGAACGTATTATTTAACTAAAAATGTGCCAGTTTTATTTTATTGCTAATAATCAAATAGATAGATAAGCGAAAGACTCTTTGGCGTGCTGTCTGGGGTGTTCATAATAACACATTGGTTGTACGCTATTGAACACGCGGACAGTAAGCTCTGGTCAAATAAACAGGTATAATTACAAAATATTGCGGGGATAGAAAATAAGTAACAGGGATGACATCCGGAAGACATCTGGA
>CAZMOK010000084.1:0-10153 GCA_964567785.1 uncultured Bacteroidales bacterium
TGTTAATTTTTTCACAATAAACCCCCTTCCCCTTTGCCGCCATGTCGAGATGTTGTACTTTTGCACCTGCATTGGTGATTTCTAAAGATTTACAAAAATGGATAAACCCACTAATAAGCTCTTTGAGGAGTTCAGGCCGGTAGCCACCTCCGAATATGAAGAGAAGATCCTGAAGGACCTGAAAGGGGCCGATTACGAGAAAAGGCTCGTGTGGCGCACAGGCGAAGGCTTTAACGCCAGGCCTTACTACCGCAGGGAAGATATCGGCAAAATGGACCACCTCGATTCATACCCGGGCAATTTCCCGTTCGTCAGGGGCAAGAAGGTGCACGACAATAACTGGTTCGTCAGGCAGGAAATGAAGGTAACCGACCTGGAGAAAGCCAACGAAAAAGCCCTCGACATCCTCATGAAAGGCATCGACTCGCTCGGCTTCAACCTCGATCCGGAAAAGGAATATACCAGGGAAGACCTCGACGTCCTCCTGAAGAATATCTTCGCCGAGATCGTGGAAATAAACTTCAACGGCAGCGCACATGCCCTTGCCCTCATGGAGAACCACTACGAAAACCTGCAACACTACAACAGGGAGTTCTCCAAAGTGCACGGATCGATCAACTACGACCCGCTGGGCAGGCTGATCACCAAAGGTAAATGGTTCGAAAGCGAAACCGGGGACCTTGAAACCTGCAAGAAACTCATCGAGATTGCCGCCCACCTTCCGCATTTCAAGGTGATAGGTGTGAACGGGGTGAATTTCCACGAAGCAGGGAGCTCGACAGTCGAGGAGCTGGCCTTCAGCCTTTCGGCAGGGGTGGAATACCTTACCCGCCTCACCGAAATGGGGCTTTCCATCAACGATGTGGCCCCCAATATCAAGTTCAGTTTTGGTATCAGCTCCAATTACTTCATGGAGATAGCCAAATTCAGGGCTGCCCGCTGGCTCTGGGCCAAAATTGTTAAATCGTACGGTCCCAGCCGTGACGAGATTGGGCAAATGAACATCCATGCCATCACTTCGGGAAAGAACATGACACTCTACGATCCTTATGTGAACCTGCTCAGGAGTACGACAGAGTCGATGTCGTCGATCATTGCCGGTATCGACTCACTGACCGTAAGGCCTTTTAACGAGGTCATGGGAGAAGACGGCGAATTTGCCGAAAGGATCGCCCGCAACCAGCAACTACTGCTCAAAGAAGAGTCCTATCTCGACAAAGTGGTCGATCCTTCGGCCGGGTCGTATTACATCGAGGCCCTTACCGATTCCATTGCCAGGGAAGCCTGGAAGCTGTTCCTCGAAACGGAGGAAAAGGGCGGGTTCATCCAGGCAGTCAGGTCGTCGTTCATCCAGGACAGGATCAGCAAATCGGCCGGTGAGAAGCTCCGGGCCGTGGCGACAAGGAAATACTATATCCTGGGCACCAACCAGTACCCCAACTTCAGCGAGACCATCGACACGGACGACCCCCGGAAATTACTGGGAGTGAAAGAAGAGCCGGAAAACACCGAATTCAGGACGATCCATCCCGTAAGGATCTCCGTTGGGTTTGAGGAGCTCCGCCTCCGCACCGACCAGTATGCAAAGAACAACAAACGTCCGGTTGCTTTCATGTTCACCTACGGGAACCTGGCCATGCGCATTGCCCGTTCGCAGTTCTCGAGGAACTTTTTCTCCTGTGCGGGTTATGATGTGATCGATAACCTGGGCTTCAAGACCACCGACGAAGGAGTGAAGGCCTGCCTCGACAGCAAGCCTGAGATCGTGGTTATCTGCAGCTCCGACGAGGAATACCCGGACATTGTGCCCGAAATAGTTGAAAAGTTAAACGACAAGACCCACCTGGTGCTGGCCGGCTATCCGAAGGATTCGGTGGAGAAACTCAAAGAAGCCGGAATGAAGCACTTCATCCATACAAGGAGCAATGTGCTCGAGACATTGACCGGATTCCATGAATTGCTCGGGATACCCGGGCTGAAAAGTTAAAACGGAAAACATTGAAAGTGATGAAACCTAATTTCCATCAAATAGACATCGGACAGATCCCCTCCACCGGCTTACCCGGAGAGGAATGGCAAAAGGAACAACATATTGGCGACGGCTGGATGACCGCCGAAAAGATCCCCGTGAAGAGTGCTTTCACTTCAGACGACCTGAAGGAGCTTGAGCACCTTGGCTTTGTGGCCGGTTTGCCGCCTTTTCTGGGCGGACCGTATTCCACGATGTACGTGATGCGTCCGTGGACCATCAGGCAGTATGCCGGGTTCTCCACCGCAGAGGATTCCAACGCCTTTTACCGCCGCAACCTGGCTGCCGGTCAGAAGGGCCTTTCTGTGGCCTTCGACCTGGCCACGCACCGCGGCTATGACTCTGACCACGAAAGGGTGGAAGGAGATGTAGGAAAGGCCGGCGTGGCGATCGACTCCATCCTCGACATGGAGATCCTTTTTGACCAGATTCCGCTTGAAAAGATGTCGGTGTCGATGACCATGAACGGCGCCGTGCTGCCCGTAATGGCCTTTTACATTGTTGCCGGGCTGGAGCAGGGCGCTTCGCTCGAGCAGCTCACGGGCACCATCCAGAACGACATCCTCAAGGAGTTCATGGTGAGGAACACTTACATTTACCCGCCGCAACCTTCCATGAGGATCATTGCCGATATTTTCGAGTACACCTCGAAGAACATGCCGAGGTTCAATTCCATCAGCGTGAGCGGTTACCACATGCAGGAAGCCGGCGCCACGGCAGATATCGAATTGGCCTACACCCTCGCCGACGGTCTTGAATACCTTCGCACCGGGGTTGAAGCGGGCCTCGACATCGACAAGTTCGCCCCGCGTATCTCCTTCTTCTGGGGCATAGGCATGAACCACTTCATGGAGGTGGCTAAAATGCGTGCCGCCAGGATGCTGTGGGCCAAGCTGGTAAAGCAGTTCAACCCGCAGAACCCCAAATCGATGGCGCTCAGAACACATTGCCAGACCTCGGGCTGGAGCCTTACCGAGCAGGACCCGTTCAACAACGTGGCACGCACCTGCGTAGAGGCCATGGGCGCGGCGCTGGGCGGTACCCAGTCGCTGCACACCAACGCCCTCGACGAGGCCATTGCCCTGCCCACCGATTTCTCGGCCAGGATTGCACGGAACACACAGATTTATCTCCAGGAAGAGACGCAGATAACGCGTGCCGTAGATCCCTGGGCGGGATCCTATTACGTTGAAAAGCTCACCCACGAAATTGCCCGTAAGGCATGGGCCCATATACAGGAGATCGAGGGCCTGGGCGGGATGGCCAAGGCCATAGAGACCGGGCTGCCCAAGATGAGGATCGAAGAGGCGTCCGCACGCAGGCAGGCCCGTATCGACTCGCACAAGGATACCATTGTGGGCGTGAACAAATACCGCCGTGAGAAAGAAGACCCGATCGAGATCCTCGAGGTGGACAACACCGCCGTGAGGGAGTCACAGATCAGGAGACTGAAGAAGCTCCGCGACAACCGGAACAACGACGAGGTGCAGGCCGCGCTCGATGCCATCACCAAAGCGTGCGAAACAGGGGAGGGGAACCTGCTCGAACTGGCGGTGGATGCTGCCGGAAAGCGCGCTTCGCTGGGCGAGATCTCCTACGCCTGCGAAAAGGTCTTCGGAAGGTACAAAGCTGTGATACGCTCCATCTCAGGGGTCTATTCCTCCGAATCGAAAGATGATGAAAGCTTCAGGAAAGCCTGTGAGCTGGCAGATGAATTCGCCGGACTGGAGGGACGTCGTCCCAGGATCATGATCGCCAAGATGGGGCAGGACGGCCACGACCGCGGAGCCAAGGTAGTGGCCACCGGCTATGCCGACATCGGCTTCGATGTGGATATCGGGCCTCTCTTCCAGACACCCAAAGAAACGGCACGGCAGGCAGTGGAGAACGATGTCCACATCATTGGCGTTTCCAGCCTGGCCGCAGGGCACAAGACCCTCGTCCCCCAGCTTATCAAAGAGCTGAAAAACCACGATAGAGAAGACATTATGGTAATAGTGGGGGGTGTGATCCCTTCGCAGGATTATGATTTCCTCCACAAGGCCGGCGCCGTGGCCATCTTCGGTCCGGGAACGGTCATCTCCGATGCAGCGATCAAGTTGCTGGAGATCCTTATTGAATCAAGGCAGGACTGATTCATAGACGATGGACACATGGACGGTGAACGATGGAACGTGTACCATTTATGTTCCATGAGAAAGTTCCCCGTAACCCGCTCTGAACTCTGAACTCTAAACTCTAATTACGTACCTTTGCACCCTAAAACACCCGCAATGGCAACACAAAGGACAGGGCGCACCGAATTGAAGGAGCTCGGTGAATTCGGCCTCATCGACAGGCTCACTGAAAACATCAAACTGAAGAACAAATCGACTGTGAAAGGCGTGGGCGACGACGCCGCCGTGATCGATGCCGGCGACAAATACATGATCGTCACCAACGATCTGCTGGTGGAAGGGGTGCACTTCGACATGACCTACACACCCCTCAGGCACCTGGGCTATAAAGCTGCTGTGGTGAACATCTCCGATGTGGCAGCCATGAACGGTGAGGCAAAACAGCTCGTCGTCAGCATTGCCGTGTCGAACCGGTTCTCGGTGGAGGCGCTGGAGGAGATATATGAAGGGCTGCTCCTGGCCTGCGAACGCTACGGCGTGGACCTGGTGGGAGGGGATACCTCGTCGAGCGTTACAGGACTGCTGATATCGGTCACCGCCATCGGCGAGGTGGAAAAGGATAAAGTGGTTTACCGTACAGGTGCTAAGGTCAACGACCTGCTGTGTGTTACCGGCGACCTTGGCGCTGCCTACATGGGGCTGCTGCTCCTCGAAAGGGAAAAAAGCGTTTACAAGGACAACCCCGACATGCAGCCCGACCTGGAAGGGCATGATTACATTCTCGAAAGGCAACTCAAGCCCGAAGCCAGGACGGATATGGTCAGGCTTTTCAGTGAGAAAGGGATCGTCCCAACCTCGATGATCGACATCTCCGACGGGCTGGCCTCTGAATGCCTGCACCTGTCGAAAAACTCCGGACTGGGATGCCGGATCTACGAGGAAAAGATCCCCATGGACCCCACAACGGTCAACGCAGCCAATGAGTTCGGCCTGGGCCCATGGACCGCGGCCCTCAACGGCGGGGAAGACTATGAGCTGCTCTTCACCATCGACCAGAAAGACTACGAAAAGATCAAGGACGACCTGAAGATCTCGGTGATAGGCCATATGACCGAAAAGACCGAAGGCGCCTTTATGGTCAGCACCGCCGAAACCCTGATCGAGCTGAAGGCACAGGGGTGGGACGCTATGAAATAAGATTTAAGATATTTGATTTCTGATGTTAGAATTGCAGTGAGCTGGGATTATTAGTTATTCGGATATGCGGAATGCAGAATCGGAAATATTGAAATTTTTGCTCCCCTCCCCGGTTGGGGAGGGTCCGGGGGAGGGGCTTCTTGGCTGAAAACAAACATACTGACCGCCTGCAACTGATCGTAAAGACCCTGCCCGACAAGCCGGGCATCTACCAGTTTTTCGATGAGAAAGGGGAGATACTGTACATCGGCAAGGCCAAGAGCCTAAGGAAAAGGGTTGCCTCTTACTTCAACCGTGACAGGCTGATGGGAGGGAGGCTCAGGATGCTGGTGCGTAAGATCGCCGGCATCGAGCACATGGTGGTGAATACCGAGTTCGATGCTTTCCTTCTTGAAAACAACCTCATTAAGAAGTACCAGCCGAAGTACAACGTTCAGCTCAAGGACGACAAATCGTTCCCCTGGATACGGGTCAAGAATGAGCGGTTCCCGCGGATCTTCCCCACACGCAACATGATCGATGACGGCTCCAGGTATTTTGGGCCGTATGCCTCGGTCAGGGTGATGAAGACACTGCTTGACCTTATCAGGCAGCTTTACCCCATCCGTACCTGCAACCTCAGGCTCACCGAAAAGAACATAAAGGCAGGCAAGTTCAAGGTATGCCTCGAATACCATATCGGCAATTGCCTGGGCCCCTGCGAAGGACTGCAGACCGAAGAGGACTATAACGAATCGGTCGACGACATCATCAACATAATAAAAGGAAATACAGGCACGGTGTTAAAGGAGCTGAAGGACAGGATGGACCGGTACGCGGAGAATTTCGAGTTCGAGAAAGCGCAACTGGTGAAGGAAAAGATCGAACTGCTCGAAAGGTACCAGAGCAAGTCGATGGTGGTGAATCCGAAGATCAGCAACGTGGATGTCTTTTCCATTATCGAAGACCAGAACGAGGCCTTTGTGAATTACATGAAAGTGATCAACGGGGCCGTGGTGCAGGGGCATACCATCGAGATGAATAAGCAGCTCGACGAAAGCACCGAAGACCTGCTCAGCCTGGCCATCGCCGACCTCCGCCAGCGCTTCGAAAGCGATTCGGAGGAAATCCTTCTTCCGGTGGGGCTGGATGTGGAAATACCCGGGGTGAGGATCACCGTGCCGCAGCGGGGCGACAAGAAGCAGTTGCTCGACCTCTCGGAGCGGAATGCCAGGTATTACAAACTTGAGAAAGAAAAGCAGGAAGAGCTTGTCGATCCTGAAAGGCATACCCGCAGGATCCTCGAAACAATGCAGAAGGACCTCAGGTTGAAGGAGCCCCCGAAGCATATCGAGTGCTTCGACAATTCCAACATCCAGGGCCATGAACCGGTTGCTGCCATGGTGGTGTTCAAGGATGCCAAACCCGACAAGAAAGAATACAGGCATTTCAACATCAGGACCGTAACTGGGCCCGACGATTTTGCCTCGATGGAAGAGATCGTTTTCAGGCGGTACCGGCGGCTGCTGGAAGAGGATAAGCCCATCCCGCAGCTCATCATTGTGGACGGCGGCAAGGGGCAGCTCAATGCAGCCCTGAAAAGCCTTGAGAAGCTGGGGTTGAGGGGAAAGGTGACCGTCATCGGCATTGCCAAACGCCTGGAAGAGATCTACTATCCCGGCGATCCGGTGCCCCTTTACCTCGATAAGAAATCAGAAACCCTGAAGGTGATCCAGCGGCTCAGGGACGAGGCCCACCGGTTCGGGATCACCCACCACCGGAAGAAAAGGACAAAATCAACCCTGAAGACCGGGCTCACCGAAATACCCGGAATAGGCGAAAACACCGCTTCAAAACTGCTGAAGGATTTCAAGTCGGTGAAGAAAATAAAGGCGGCTTCGCCGGAAGAACTGGAAAAGTCAGTCGGAAAGGCCAAAGCAAAGATCGTATCGGAGTATTTTGCTAAGAATGAATAAGTCCCCCTTTGAAGGGGGATTTAGGGGGATGTTAATGTATCTTATTGTCAAATTGTCTCTATTGTCTTTATTGTCTCAGTTGCTTCGTCCGCCGTGCCCCTACGAAGGCGGGTCAACTGGTCTTTTCATAGAAGCGGTTATTTGGTATAGACTGATAGTTCAATTTACACGGGAGGAGACCCCTGTCGATAAAAAAGGCCGCAGACAAATAGTATTTCAGGGCCAGGGCAATGTTACTAAAAGCCGGAGGATAAAAATTACCAAAGTGGCCTAAAAATGCAGATATTTAACAAATTATTTGCTTATCAACCTAGAAGGCGCTTTATAAAGAAGTTGGACTTTATTATGAGAATGTCGCAATTTTACAATTCCGGGAATCGACCCGCATCTATTTTTGCGTCGTTAGATTTTTTTACAAATTAAACTTTTAAACGATGAAAAAATTAATTTCCTGGGTAGAGATCCCCGCAACAGACATTCAAAGGGCCGCAAAGTTCTACGGAGAAGTGTTCAATATTGAAATAGAGGTGATGGATTTCGGAAAAGAAAAAATGGCATGTTTCCCGAACGGAGAAGGTGCAATCTCGCAGGCGCCCGGATTCAATCCTTCAAAAGAAGGTGTTTTAGTGAGCTTTGATGCAGGGAGAGATTTGGCTGCTGTATTGAAAACTGTAACTGAAATTGGTGGCGAAATTATACAGGATAAGACAAAAGTTGAAGCGGAAAACAGGGGATATTTTGCTTTGATCTCTGATACGGAAGGTAACAAAGTTGGGCTTTACGAGAATTGATTTATAACACTTAACCAGAAGACTCTTAAAGAAGGGTATGGATTATAATATTTCCAAACCATCGGTTTTTTTATCACAATATGTGAAACACTATTGGAGCCTGGAGAATTGTGTCCCTGAAGGTAAGGAGTATGTCCAAAGGATTGTCCCGAACGGATTATTTGAACTGATACTCTACACAGACAGCAAACCCAGGGCCTCAGACCCGCAGAAAACCATTGGTGATAATATCCTACTAACAGGGCAACTGAAAAGCTACCACGACCTGAAAGTAACGGGAAACCTTTCTCTTTTTGCCATTTACTTCCTTCCACACGGATTATCTATGTTTTTGGATTTACCCATAAAAGAAATCTTTAACCATAGCGTTCCCCTTAAATTAATCATAAAGGATACAGTTGATCAACTTGAAAATGAACTGTTATCGGCAAAAACCTTTGAACAAAGGATACTAATTGCAGAGAGGTTCCTGATCAACCAGATTTGCAAAAATGAGAGAAAATACACTTATGAAAGGATCAGGCATGTTGTAGACCTGATAAATCAGGCCAAAGGTGTCCTGGATATCGATGGTTTGGTTTCCAGATCTTTTTTAAGCAGAAAACAGTTTGAACGCACGTTCATTGACTCCATAGGCACAACACCAAAACAGTTTTTAAAGATTGTCCGTTTTCAAAATGCTATTTACGAGAAGTCGAAAAACCCCGGTTTGAGTTTGACTGAACTGGCACACAAATGCGGTTACTTTGACCAGTCGCATATGATCAATGATTTTAAAACATTATCAGGGCTTACACCAAAAAGCTATTTCAAAAACGAAGGAGTTTTTTCAGACTATTTCGGGCAATTTCCTGAATAAGGAAAAAAACTGGTACGGAAAAATAACTGAGCCGGGAAGATTGCCACACATTGAATAAGTTTACCACTGTTCCTCATGAGGCGCATTATTTGATCAGCCATTTCATTACTTGTTTTTCATCCCGAATTCAAGCTCAAACAACTGGTCAACACAATCTGAAATTATTAAACCAATTATATCGGATCAATGTATTTCCTGAGGTCATTCACATAGGCTTCAAAAGCCCTGACACCTTTACCAGTAATTGACAGCATGGTTTTCGGGTAGTTATTCCTGAAGGTCTTCTCAACTTTGATGTATCCCGCTTCCTGCAGTTTCTTTATCTGAATGCTGATGTTGCCGGCAGCTGCCCCTGTTTCTTCCCTCACATGGGTAAAATCTACTTTCTCCATATTGATCAGCATGGAAACGATTGCCAGCCGCAGCTGCGAGTGTAGCAGGGGATCCAGGTCTTTATACATGGTTCTAAGCTTTTGCTGATTTTAACAGATATCCCGGAATCACGTAACCGCACAGGATGGCCGCGGCGGTCAGCAATGAAATGTATTCATTTGTCACAAACGTTGTAGCGACACTGAACGCAAAGAAGACTATCCCTCCTATGATGAGAGGCCTGAATTTTAAAAGCCAACCTGTCGTGGTGGTTGCAATGCCTGCGATCAACAACATGATGGGTGGGGGCATTATCTCCAGTTTGATGCAAACCAGTGTTCCGATAATAAAGGAAGCCCCGGCAACCTGCCAGAGTTTGTTGATGTAATTTTCAAGGTAGCTGTATACTTTCTTGTTCCTGTTCATTCTACGCAGCAAAAAAAACAGGATGATAAACCCGGTTAAAATGAAGAAACCCCAGTTTGCAAGGCTCAGCGGCCCCATCAGTTCGTAGGCTTCCCTGCTGTGCAATATCCTTAAGATGATAAAATTGGAAAGGCTTGCAAGCGTGAGCAGCCAGCCCCAGAGGAGAAATATCTGTGCACTCTCTTTGTAATTCACCTTAAAGTTTGTGATGGCTTTATTAATGATATTAAAGCTTTCTTCCGGTGTTAATTCTTTTTCGCTCATGTTTTTATAAGTTAAATAAGTTAATAATGCACAAATATAAAGTAGTTTATAAAATAAACCAAATAAATTCACCATTATTTTTTAAAAAATTGAATCCACTGTTATTAAATGATCAGAAAAAGCCAGCGGCAATTAACAATTAA
>CAZMOK010000085.1:0-3688 GCA_964567785.1 uncultured Bacteroidales bacterium
CGGCAGCCGCAGGACTCTGAACTTCCGGAACACCCAAACATTTATCCTCCGGAGCGAAGCGCAGGAGGACCAGAACACCCGAACGGCGGAGAGGCAGAGAGGCAGAGAGGCGGAGGATCTCTAAATAAGAAAAAGTTCATTCTTGTTGCTAACAAGATGGATCAGTTGATGGAGGCGCCGAAGCATTTGAAGGAGTTCCTTGAGATGGAGTGTTTGTTTGTTTCCGCGAAGCGGAAGGAGAACATCAACCTGATCACCGATAGCCTTGTGGAGGCCGTGAAGGAGCTCGACATAAGCGATACGACGCTGGTCTCGAACATACGCCATTACGAAGCGCTGGCAAAATCTAAAGAAGCCGTTGAATCGGTTATCAAGGGCCTTGAGGAAAACATCCCGTCCGACCTGCTGACCGTGGACATCCGCACAGCCTTGCACCACCTGGGCGAGATCACGGGGGAGATCACCACGGATGAGATCCTGGGGAATATTTTCAGTAAGTTTTGTATCGGAAAGTAAAAGACCCTGCTACCATAAATCCCACTGATACTTTAACTGATGCTAATCTAATTTCATGAATAAATAACAATAATAATTATTTTTCACGTGGTGTAATCCTTTTTCATATCTTTGGTAAAGATAATTCATAAGATGCCATGAGTAATAATCAATACTCACATAAAGTAACTGTTTTTCATGAGAGGGCTGCCCCGGAAAAAGGAATGCTTGCTGGTTATGCTGCACTTATTGCTGCCCATGACCTTGAAGTTCCCCTTCCTGATAGAGTTGCTCTGATCAGTGAAAAGCATAAACGATACAGAACGGATGAATGGGAAGTATTTACACCCCGTCACAAACCCGAAGACACCCTGGCGGGACACTTGACTTTTGCATTGAAATACGAAGGTGTTGACCTGGGAATATTCCATGCTCTGTTTAGCAAGGTTGCAGGTAATGATATAACAGCGATTATTGAACGGGAACCAACCAGCCAGTATGCAAGGCGCATCTGGTTCTTTTATGAGTGGCTAACAGCAGAAACCCTTACCATTCCCGATATAAAAACCGGGAACTATGTGGATGCCCTGGACGAGAAGCTGCAATATCCAGGTCCCCGGGAAAATTCACCTCGTCACCGGGTCCGGAATAACCTTCCAGGTGTAAAGGATTTTTGTCCGCTTATCAGAAGAACAGAGAAGTTGGACGCTTATATTGCTGCAAAGCTGAATGAAAAGCTGGATAATTCGTTAAGTCCTGTTCGTCGTGACCTGCTCATGCGGGCGGCAGCATTTGTACTCCTCAAGGACTCAAAGGCCTCCTACGCCATTGAGGGTGAAAGTCCGCCCCAAAACAGGATACAACGGTGGGGCAAAGCCATCGGTCAGGCAGGCCGAAACCCCTTATCGAAGGAAGAACTGTTAAGGCTGCAACAAATCGTCATTGAAAATCCAAGATTCACAAAATACGGATGGAGAACTGAAGGTGGTTTTGTTGGAGAACATGACAGAGATCACGGTACACCGATTCCTGATCACATATCAGCCCGGTGGCAGGACCTCCCTCAACTGATCCATGGCTTAATTGAAACGAAACAAAAACTTCAGGATTCCGGATTTGATGCAGTTTTGGCAGCTGCCGTGGTTGCATTTGGCTTTGTAGTTATCCACCCATTTGTCGACGGGAATGGAAGAATTCACCGTTACCTGGTCCATCATGTGTTGTCACGTAAAGGATTCACGGGAAAAAGCCTGATTTTTCCGGTTTCCGCTGCTATACTTGAACGAATTGACGAATACCGTGAAGTACTTGAACATTACTCTATACCAAGATTGGACCTGATTGAATGGCAGCCAACAGCAGATAATAATGTGGAGGTGCTAAATGACACTATTGACTTGTACCGGTATTTTGATGCCACCGAAATGGCTGAATTTCTTTATAGTTGCGTGAAACAAACCATCGTTGAGATTATACCTCTCGAAGTTGACTACCTGCAAAAGTACGATGAGTTTAAGCACAAAGTCGAACAGACATACGAAATGCCGGACAAGATGATCGCCTTATTAGTGAGATTCCTGGAACAGGGAGAGGGGAAATTATCCAAAAGAGCTAAAGAAAAAGAATTTGAGAAGTTAACAAGAGAAGAAGCGGAAGATATTGAAGGACTCTATCAAGAAATATTTCAACCTTAATTAAATAATAGTTTTTGTTACCCATTTGCTGCTCAAGAAGCCTAAACATGACCCTATAACACTGTTATTATGATACTTGCATACATATATTTACATTCTGTCTCAAGCTAAGCAGGAAGGAAAGGTAAAAGATCAAAAATCAATAAAAAGGATGAAAAAGGGTTTAAAGAAAACTTTATTTACGGTCGTTTATATAGTTGTGATCGTAATCCTGTTTGAGGTTTTACCGTTCCTGTTCTCACCGATATTCCTGAAGACCTCCTTCTCCAGAAAAAACCTGAAAGACGAATTGCGAAGAGAATGGGAAGCCTCCAATGCCGTTGAACCTCAAGACCCACAGGATCAGCCACGGACCAAAGCCTACAGGCTGATTCACCCTTACCTCGGCTTTGTCCATGAACCTGATAACAGCTACAATAGCTTCGGATTTCCGGGACCGGAACCTCTTTCCACTGATCGGAAGGATACAATTGCTGTTTGTCTCACAGGAGGCTCGGTTGCAAAATTGCTGTACCAGATCTCGGGTGATTATCTTGCCCGTAAACTGGAAGAGACCGGTGCTTTTGGTAACCGTAAGATAAAGCTGTTTTCAGTCGCACTGGGAGGGTTCAAGCAGCCTCAGCAACTACTGGCCCTGAATTACCTTTCTTCTCTGGGCGTTCACTTTGATATCGTGATAAACCTCGACGGGTTCAATGAGATCGTCCTGCCTTACAGTGACAACCTCCAGTTGAACATCCATCCTTCCTATCCCCGGCACTGGGACCTGTTATCAAGGAACAGCCTGAACGTGGAAGAACAGCTCCTGCTGGCAAGCCAGGCTGAAGCAAGACAGCAAAAAGAGCGTGTGACAAAATTCTTCGTGGCATCGGGACTCCGGCACAGTAACCTGGGGTTATTCTTCTGGAAAGTCATTGATACTAAAAAAGAGAGCGAAATCATTGAAGCTGACAGGAAACTGAAAAAGGCCCTTGAACTTCAAACCGCTCAATATCAAACAACCGGCCCTCCGCAACATTTCAGCGACACAACAGAATACTTCGACCAACTGGCCGAATACTGGAAGAATGCTTCGCTGCTGATGGGTATGCTCGCAGGGTCTGCTGACTTTGAGTATTTTCATTTCCTGCAGCCCAACCAGTATGTCCCCGGTTCAAAAACGCTCACAAAAGAAGAAATGGAAATTGCTTACGTGGAAGGGCCTTTTCTATATAAATCGGCTGTTCAAAAAGGGTATTCCTTTCTTATCAATAAGGGCAAAGAGTTAACCAAGGGGAACATCAACTATGCCGACCTGACCATGATGTTCAGAAACACTCCGGAAACCGTTTACAATGATGAATGCTGTCATTTCAATGAGCATGGCTACGAGATGATCTCCGACACTGTTGCAGCGTATATTTCAGGATATTTTCAAAACGGGGAGGGGAGATATTGATATTAAACCCTTCCGGAGTATCTGTAAACCATACACCTCACACCTCACACCTCACACCTCA
>CAZMOK010000085.1:3788-6432 GCA_964567785.1 uncultured Bacteroidales bacterium
ACCTCACACCTCATCCCTCTTAACTAAAAACTAAACACTGAACACTGAAAACTGAACACTAATAAATCAACATTTTCCCCGTCCTCACCCTCTTCTCATCAATGATCCTCACAACATAGATCCCCGGATTGAGATGGCTGGTCCGGACATTGAAACCGGTTCCCTTGTTTTGATACACCCTGCTGAAAACTTTCACGCCTCTAAGGTCGTAGATCTCAAGCAGGCAATCACCGGAACCCGGGACCCTTGCAATAAAGTTTCCGTCATTCGGATTCGGGAATATGTGTACCGCTATTATATCCTGATGTGCTTGTTCGGGCACTGAAACAAAATCATTATTGATCTCCCTTACATAAATCTTATTTTCCCCGATCGTGTCGTCAGGAAACAAACCGTATGACCCTGTTTTGCCCGCAAGGCACAAGCTGGTACCCGTACCGAGGAGAGATCCTGAGGGCTGGTAAAAAACATTCGGTACCTGGCCGAAAGCACCCAGCCCTCCATCATATCCCGCTTTGATCAAATAATAGTCTTTTGGATTTGCAGCGATGAGCGAATCTTCGCCAAACCTGACCTTGCCGTAAAAGGTGCCAAGTCCCCATATCGTATCGTTTGAGTCTACGATCAGGTCAAGAAATGATAAGGATGCTTCGTGCACATTCTCTTCTGAATGCTCAAACCACTCAACCTGGCCATCATCCGAGATCTTCGAGATAAACATCTGTTCGGTTGAATCGATCTCAATCTCTTCACCGCCGAAATTCAGCAAGTATGAAGAGGATGTGCCTCCAATGATGGCTCCTTCAGTACCCAATTCAATATCGGTCAGGTTGTCCTCACCTGTACCTCCGCCATGCAGCAACCATTCAGGATCACCTTCCGTATCCAGTTTAAATACGACGAAATCCGCATCCCCGGGGGAATAGATCGTTTGCCCCCCTATGGTAAGTGAATCGTCGAATATCCCTGCCATGTATATTTCCCCGTTCTCATTAAAACAGAGAGGGAATTTCCGTTCATCCATCCAGGATGAGTTATCAGAAAACCCAAGGACCTCCTGCATGGATACCAGCTCACCTGTTGCACGGCTGTATCGGAGCAACCCGAGGGTATGGTCGTGATCACCTTTTAACCCGGGCTGGTTCTCGATCATTGCGCTCAGGTATACATCGCCGTCATTACCGACGGCAAGGGATCCTGGCATAACCCTTTCAGGGATTCCTGACACATTGCTCCAGAGCAATTCGCCGCCAGGGGAATAGGCTATGATGTATGCATTGTCGTTGGCACTGGAATAGCTGGAATCACCCACCAACAGGTTTCCGTTATACCAACCCATGCAAAGAAGCATATTTTCATCAAACAGCATCTCCTTTGCAGAAAGCCAGCCGGATGTATAACCAGAAGTCCATAACCTTTGCCCATCGCCTGATATTCCTGAAGTGTAACCGGTATTTCCTGTCAGTCCCGTTAATACTGTGTCCATGAACACAACAGAATTAGACATTGTGGTGCTGCTGTAGAACAGGTCACTACTTTCATGGTCCATGGCAAAAAGGTCCTTGAAAATCCCGCTGTACCGGTCATGTTCAAATACAGGCTCCGATTCGATAAGTCCAGGGCTTATCTGTTCGAAGGGCGCATTGCTGACATCCAGTTCGTAAAGTATCCCGTTCACACTGATCACATAGGCCAGTGTATCATTGACCTTCCGGCAGTCCCGGATATCATCCTTAAAATCGATCATTTGCCAGGAACTACCCTGGTCTGTGCTTTGAAGGAGCATACCGTAATCATCATGATCCGACGCTACCGCAAACAGCAGGCCGGGACCGAAAGACATCAATTTATGAACGGTATAATTCTGTACCAGAAAATCCAGGTCCAGGTCCCAGGATTCACCCCCATCCAATGTGCGCCCCAGGAGCCAATTACCGCATACGAGTCCGAAATCCTCATTCACAAAATGAATATCCTCAAAACTGGCAGGGCCATACTGGTCCAGACCGGCCTTGACCTCCCAGGTCATTCCCCCGTCGTAGCTCTTGTATATGTAGTCAAAGTCAACAGCCAGGGCTTCACTCTCGTTGAAAAAGTGATAGTCGAGCATTGAATAGCTTGTAAACTCCCATGTAGCTGCCCCGTTCTCAGTATATGCATAATCAACGAACCCATTGAGCGAATCGAGGAAGTGAACCGCATTGATATCAACAGGCTGGTTGATGAATCCAAGAAATTCCCAGTCGTTCGGCGGTGTGGAAAGCCTCCAGAAGCCACCATCCTGGCCCCCCGCATACCCGAGATCTTCAGAAAGCATCTGCATATGCCGGGGAAGCGCTGCGGCCGGGTTAAAATCCCATGTTTCACCGCCGTCATCAGTATAAATGAAATAGTCAGTATAGGAAGTAAAGCATGTTCCGCTGATATATCCTTTTTGGGCCGAAAGGAATTCCATACTGTAGAACCATACGGAATCATTTTGGCAGACAGGCTTGAGCGGCTGTCCGGAAAGTGAGAAGGAAAATAAAAAAATAAAGAGGATGACAGCAAGAGAAGCAGTTGAATGTTTCATGGTGCAGGTTTTTTGATGTGGGGTCAATATTGGATAAATATAGGAGAAATCTCCGAATATCGACAATCGACA
>CAZMOK010000085.1:6532-7593 GCA_964567785.1 uncultured Bacteroidales bacterium
CGGGAGCATGGGAGCGCGGGAGCACGGTAGCATGGGAGCACGGGAGCACAGGGGCTCAGAAGCGGAGGAAGTCAATTCTAAATTCTGAATTCTAAATTTTGAATTAATCCGCTGTATCCGTGTTCCATCAAGAAATCCGACTGGATAATTTCGTTTCTCGCAAAGGCCGGAAAGTAATGAACAATGAACAATGAATAATTAATAGTTAATAATTAAAAAGTTGAAGGTCAGCAGGTAAGAAGCGGAAAGCAATGAACAATGAACAATTATCTAAGCTCTAAACTCTAAGCTCTGATTACCCGTACCTCGTAACGCGCAACCCGCAACACGTAACTTAAACACCTTAAAACTAATACTCCTGCCCCAGCGGATGGACCATCAGTTCATCGATGACCACGTGTGGCGGGGCGCCGGCAATATAGGCTATGGCATCGGCAACGTCTTCGGGCCGGAGCATCGAGAATTCATCATCTTTGCCCGGGTTGCGGTCGCCAAAATGGGTATCCACCAGTCCGGGATAGACAACGCTAACTTTGATGCCGTCGTTCCGCAACTCTTTCCTCACTGAGTGGAAAAAGCCGTCCTGGCCATACTTGCTGGCACAGTATGCCGAACAGGTGGGTTCTCCCCTCTTTGATACATCGGAAGCGACACCGATGATGTGCCCGTTGCCCTGCTTTTTCATGACCGGGACAACAGCTTTGGTCATCAGGAAGTTGCCCTTCAGGTTCACCTCCATGATCTCGTCCCACTCGAGGTTGGAGATGCTTTCCACTTTGTGAAAAAAACCAACCCCGGCATTGCTGACAAGCAGGTCGATCCGGCCAAACTTCTTCATTATTGCCCCTACCGATTTCTCCACTTCCTCCTCTTTCCTGAGGTCGGTGGGAATCACCAGCACGTCGTCCACGGTTATCTCAAGCAGTTGTTTGGTTTCGTTCATCTCTTTTTCATTCCTCGAAAGAAGGGCTACTTTATACCCGAGTACCGAAAGTTTTCTCGCCGTAGCTTTCCCTATCCCCCGTGAGGCTCCTGATATGATCGCGGTTTTTTTCATGGTG
>CAZMOK010000085.1:7693-10139 GCA_964567785.1 uncultured Bacteroidales bacterium
GAAACAGTGAAAGAAGGGCTTCTGAAAAAGATCTGCAATGACCCCGTAGATCCGGCCCTGTTCGATGAACTTGCCGGAAGAGAACCCGGAGAACTTTCCAAGCTGCTTATCGAGGGTGTGACAATGAAGCGCGACAGCCTCACCCGCTTCCTCAACCCCCAGCGCTATGCCATCAGGCCCCTCCATAATTTTTTCTTTATGCGGGATGCCGCCATAGCAATATACGACCGGGTGATGACCGGTAAAATGGCCAGCAAAGTAAGGGAGAGGGAATCGCAGATCATGGAAGCCATATTCCGGTTCCATCCCAACTTCAATACAAAGACATTCAGTCCCCAGGCAAAGGCACCTGGCTGTGAAAAGTTGAGCATAGAGGGCGGTGATGTGCTCATAGCCAGGGACGACGTCCTGGTTATTGGCATCGGCTCGAGGACTACCCCGGCCGGCGTTGATGCAATCGTAGAAAAACTGAAGGAAAAGAAGGGTACACGGCATATTATCGTGCAGGAACTTCCCGAAAAAGGGGAATCATTCATTCACCTCGACATGGTTTTCACGTTCCTGAACAAACATGAATGTATGGTATACGACCCGGTAGTGCTTCAGCCCAACCGGTACAAAACGATCCATATTAAGATTGATAACAGCCGGGTAGAGATAAATGAGGAAAAAAACATACCGGATACACTGAAAAAGCTGGGCTGGGAGCTTGAACCGATACATTGCGGCGGGAAGGCCGATGTATGGACCCAGGAAAGGGAGCAATGGCACAGCGGCGCTAATTTCTTTGCCATCAGTCCGGGCAGGATCATCGGATACGGAAGAAACAACTATACCGTGGAAGAACTGAACAAACATGGTTATGAGGTGCTAAAGGCGCAGGATGTAATCGAGGATAAAGTAGACATCGCATCCAGTGAAAAATGTATAATCTCCATAGAGGGATCAGAGCTTGCAAGGGGCGGAGGAGGCGCCAGGTGCATGACCATGCCGGTAAAGAGAAAGCCAGTTGATTAATGCGTTGCGGAGCAAATTGAATTTTTGAACAATTTTTTAATATTCAGTTTTACGAATATTAAATCAAAGCTTACGAATTTCATTAAAAATTATTCATTTGCTAAAAAAAGCAAAAATCATTTTGATTCAGGGCGGTTGTTAATTAATTTTACAGTGGTTTTAGCCAAGTTATTAACATACGTCCCCAGGAATTTTCGAGCTGCCACCATTCAGTGTGCAGCTTTTTTCTTTTACCTCTTCCGGATCATCAGCACGAAAGGCACAGCACCAACGGCAATGTAGGATGATATCCTGAATGCTTCCCTGATACCCGTTATGTCGGCAATACCGCCGGCCAGCAAAACTGCTATCGCCCCTGTTCCAAAGCTGATGGTCATGAACATGGCATTCATGAAGGCAGGCCGTTCCTTCGACCGGTCCTGGACCAGGGCCAGCAGGATCGGGGTTGTGCCAAGGAGAAAAAAACCAAGCATTACAAGGATGATCAGGGATACCCATCCGGATGCATCGACAAAAAGGTACATCAGGACAGGTGAAACGGCAGCTATGATAAGCAATGAAAGCCTTCGTCCCATCTTGTCAGAAACGGTTCCCCAGAAAAGGGTACCAACGGCACCGGCTAGTTCGAGCACCGAAAGGTACACGCCCCCTATTTCCCATCCCCTGCCAATATCCTCCATGTAGGTAGGGAGGAATGTTGTCAGGGAAGCCCTCATTATTGCCCTGAAAAAGGTAATCCCGATAAGAACGACAAACAGCGGCCAGTGCTCGATAAAGATCCGTTTTATTCCTGATTCCAGTTTCTTTTTCCGTAGGTCTTCTGAAATATGGACGTTATGAAGTTTGAACCATAATAATACAGAAGCAGCTATGCCAAAAGGTATCAGCCGCCATGTCCCTTCCATGCCCCACAGGCTGACAGCCCCAAGTACCACCAGCGGCCCCAGCGTCCTGGCCATCTCACCTCCGAACATATAAAAGCTCATCCCCTTCCCTACCTTATCTCCGCTGATTTTCCTGACCATAACGGGAGTAGGCACATGGAAAAGGGCCGAGCTGATGCCCATTACAAGCAAAAGAACAATGACAACCGTCAGTGATGGTGCGAGACCCACAAGGCTCATGGTAGTAGCGGTAACAGCAGGCGCTATGATGATGAGGTACCTCATGGCGAGCCTGTCGGCCATAACGCCTATAACAGGATTGAACAGCACAGGTAACCTCTGGAGCAAACTAAGCGCCCCCGCACCCGAATAGGATAGGGAAAACTTATCGATAAGCAGAGGCAGCAATGGGGCCAGGAAGGCAGAGTAGATGTCGTGCATCAGGTGCCCGAAAGAGACGAGCATCACTTTCCCGGTCTGGAAACCATTCTTTGCCATTACAGGGTACAAAGGTAGCCTTTTAGGTTTGAGTGTTGAATGTTGAG
>CAZMOK010000086.1:0-10107 GCA_964567785.1 uncultured Bacteroidales bacterium
CTGGGTACTGGGTGCTGGGTGCTGGGTACTGGGTGCTGGGTTCTGGGAATCAGAGATTAGAGCTTAGTCCTCCTTCACTTCGTTACGGAGGATAAAAAGTTTAGATAATTGTTCATTGTTCATTGTTCATTATTAATTATTCATTTTTCTTTTAAGGAACTGCGCATTTATAGCTACCGCCACAGTGCTGAGGCTCATCAGTATGGCCCCCACGGCAGGGTTGATCATGATCCCGGCCCAGTAAAGGGCGCCCGCACCCAATGGCAGTGCCACCACATTGTAAGCTGTTGCATAGATCAGGTTCTGGATCATTTTTTTATGGGTTTCCCTGCCAAAAGAGATCAGCCTCGGGACATCCAGCGGGTCACTTTCAACAAGCACTATATCTGCCGTTTCAGCAGCGACATCCGTGCCTGAGCCTATGGCAATTCCCACATCTGCGCGGGCAAGCGCCGGGGCATCGTTGACCCCGTCGCCGGTCATCGCCACAACCTTCCCTTCATCCTGCAGTTCTTTGATCTTATCCTGCTTCTGATCGGGAAGCACACCGGCAAAATAGCCGTCCAGGTCGAGTTCAGCAGCAATGCCTTTGGTAACCTCTTCATTGTCGCCGGTGAGTATCCATGATCCAATGCCCATGTCTCTGAGCTTTTCGATCGCCTCTTTCGAAGTTTCCCGCAAACTGTCAGACAAAGCAACAAATCCTGCTGCCTTGTTATCAATAACAACATAAACCAGGGTCTCCTGCCTGTCCTGGTCAGGTTTGTTTTTTAGTTCGATATTTTCCTTATCAAGATAGGCTGGGCTTACGATCATCACCTCTTTGCCTTCTATCTTTCCTTTCACACCTTCGCCGGTAATATTCTCCATACCTTCGGCTTTGGGGGTTTCTATCTCCAGTTCCCCGGCCTTCTTCAATATCCCGGCTGCAATAGGGTGTTCCGATTCTTTCTCGAGTCCGGCAGCCAGTCTCAACACCTCCTCATCCGAAACATCATCATTCAATGAACCATATCTCGAAACACCGTATTCTCCTTTTGTCAGGGTACCTGTTTTATCAAACACCACAACCTCGATGTTACGGGAGTTCTCAAAGCTGGTCCTGTTCCTGATCAGCAAACCGTGGCTAGCCGAAACGGAGGTGGATATGGCAACCACAAGGGGTATGGCCAGTCCAAGTGCATGGGGGCAGGCAATGACCATTACCGTCACCATCCTGTTAAGGGAAAAATTAAAATCACGTCCGGCAAGCAACCACCCTGTGAGTGTTATAACACCTACTGATATGGCTATAATGGTCAGCCAGAACGCAGCCCTGTCGGCAAGGTTCTGGGTTTTTGATTTATCCTTCCCGGCCTTTTCTACCATATCGATCACTTTCGACAGGTAGGTATCCCCGCCGGTATTTTTCACTTCGATCTTCAGGGATGAATTCCCGTTCAGTGAACCGCTCACAACTTCGTCATCCTTTTGTTTTTCGACCGGCTTCGACTCACCGGTGATGACAGATTCATCGATCGACGAAGAACCTTCATAAATAGTACCGTCGGCAGGGATCTTTTCACCCGGTTTCACCAGCACCTTATCTCCCGACTGAAGTTCGTTCACGGCAACTTCTTCGGTATCATCGCCTTTGATCCTGTGGGCTTTGTCGGGCATCAATTCTTTAAGCTTTTCAAGCGCACTCCCGGCCTGCATCACCGACCGCATCTCTATCCAGTGGCCGGCTAGCATCACTACGATAAGCGTTGCCAGCTCCCAGAAGAATGGCTTCCCCGACAATCCGAACACTATGGCAGAACTGTAAAGGTAAGCCACTGTGATAGCCAGGGCGATGAGGGTCATCATGCCCGGCTGTTTCTGTTTCAGCTCGTCAACCAGCCCTTTCAGGAAAGGCCATCCGCCATAAAAGAAAAGGAATGTTGCCAGGGCAAAGATCACATAGCCCCTGCCAGTGAATTCCAGCTCGTAGCCAAGCCATCCCTGAATTGTTGTTGACAGAACCAGCAGAGGGATGGTTACTACCAGGGATATCCAGAACCTTTGCCTGAAATCCTCTGCCATATGTTTATGGTGGCTTCCATGATCATGATGATCATCATGGCCACCATGTTTGTTGTTGCTATTTTCCATATTTAATATCCGAATTGAGACCTAATCGCATTCCTTGAACAGGCAACAGCCTGTCATCTCTTTCGGGACTTCAATGTCCATTATCTTTAGAATGGTGGGGGCAATATCTGAAAGCTTTCCATCGTGCAGTTTGACTTTTTCGGGGCCGTTCATCATTATCAGGTGCACGCAGTTATTTGTATGCGCTGTATTGATCGAACCGTCCTCGTTCTTCATGAACTCGGCATTGCCATGATCTGAGGTTATGATCACTGTATAATCATTTTCAACTGCAGTCTCTGCCACCTCTTTTGTGCGCTTGTCAACCTCCTCACTTGCCACCCTGGCAGCTTCAAAATTACCCGTATGTCCAACCATATCAAGATTGGCAAAATTCAGGCAGATAAAGTCAGCCTCTTTTTCTTTGAGTTTAGGGACGATTTCCTCTTTAATCTCCCTGGCCGACATTTCGGGTTTTTTATCGTACGTGGCAACATCTGATGACTTCACCAGGATGCGCTTTTCGCCCTTGAACTGCTTTTCCCTTCCGCCTGAAAAAAAATAGGTTACATGGGGATATTTCTGTGTCTCTGCAATCCTTATCTGCCTCAGGCCTGCTTCCGATATAACTTCACCCAGGGTTTTTGTGAGGTTTTCCTTTTTGAACAACACATGGATATTTTTAAAATCTGCGTCATAGCTGGTCATCGTTATATAATCAAGGTCCAGGGGCTTCATCCCTTCATTTTTGATCTTTTCCTGTGTGAGGACCCGTGTGAGCTGTCTTCCCCGGTCGGCCCGGAAATTGAAGAACAACACCATGTCGCCCTCCCGGATGGTTGTAAGCGGTTCGTCAGAGCCTTTTTTGGTTGCCACGATCGGTTTGATGAATTCATCCGTTTCGTTGTTCGCATATTTCTCTTTCACAGCACCGATTATATCATCGGTCCTGGTCCCTTTGCCTTCAAGCAGGGCATCATAGGCAACCTTGATCCTGTCCCACTGGTTGTCGCGGTCCATTGCATAGTACCTGCCCGTTACGGTGGCAATGTGTCCGGTTGATTTTTTCAGGTGTTTCTGAAGATCCCTGATAAACCTGACACCGCTTTTCGGATCGGTGTCCCTTCCGTCGGTAAAGGCATGGATATAAAGATCACTTATGTCGTGCTCAGCAGCTATGTCGCAAAGCGCTTCAAGATGTTTGATATGGGAATGTATTCCTCCGTTTGACAGCAGGCCCATATAATGGACCTGTTTTTTATGTTTTTTCGCTTTCCTAAGGTGCTTATGCAGGATCTTGTGATTGTGCAGGGTCTTGTCCTTTATGGCCAGGTTGATCTTCAGAAGGTCCTGCTCTACAACTCTTCCTGCGCCTATATGCATATGGCCCACCTCGCTGTTACCCATCAGGCCTTCAGGCAGCCCTACTGCAACGCCGCTTGCTTTTACTCTGCAATCAGGATATTCTTCCAGGCTTTTGTCAAAAAAGGGTGTATCAGCCTGGTCAGGGGCCGAAAACTGCTTGTCTTCGGTTATTCCCCAGCCATCAACTATTATTAAAAGTACTTTTTTACCCATATTTCCTCCGCTCTGCTTTAAGAATGTTTTTTATGCCTGTAGACACTGCATCCGGGTTAAAGGATATGCTATTGATCCCTTCCTCAACGAGAAATTCTGCAAACTCCGGAAAATCGCTTGGTGCCTGTCCGCACAGTCCGATTTTTGTCTCAGTTTTCAGCGCACCTTTTATGGCCAGCGAGATCATTTTCTTTGCAGCAGGGTTATTCTCATCAAATAAACCGCTTACTTCTGCCGAATCCCGGTCTATCCCAAGGGTCAATTGAGTGAGGTCGTTCGATCCGATCGAAAAACCGCTGAACAGTTCTGAAAATTCCTTTATCAGCATTACATTGCTGGGAATTTCCACCATCATATAGATATCAAGAAAATTACAGCACTTCTTGAGTCCCTGGCCCGCCATTAGTTTTAGCACCTTCCTTGCTTCATCAACAGTGCGGCAGAAAGGGATCATCACCTTCAGGTTGGTCAGCCCCATTTTTTCCCTTACTATGCACATTGCTTCACATTCAAGCTTGAAACCATCAATGTATTTTTCATGATGGTACCTTGAAGCCCCTCTGAAACCAAGCATCGGATTTTCTTCTTCGGGCTCAAACTCCTTACCGCCGATAAGCCCTGCATATTCGTTCGATTTAAAATCGCTTAGCCTCACGATAACGTCCTCAGGATAAAATGCAGCAGCAATAGTACCCACTGCATGTGAGAGTTTATCAGTGAAGTAATCCTTTTTGTTATCGTAATTTGAGGTCAGCTCCCTGATCTTTTTCTTCACCGATTTGTTTTCCAGCTTATCATAGTTAAGAAGGGCCAGGGGATGTACCTTAATGGAGTTGTTGATCACAAACTCCAGCCTCATAAGGCCCACTCCCTTTACCGGGTACCCGGCATACTTGAACGCCTGCCCCGGATCGCCGAGGATCAGCATCACCCCGGTCTTCGGGGTTTCGAGCTTCCCGAGGTCAACTTCACTTTCCTTCCAGTCAAGGATGCCTTCATAAATATTTCCTTCGCTGCCTGTTGCGCATGAAACCGTGACTTCCTGGCCGTTTTTCAGTTTTTTGGTTGCATCTTCGGCCCCGACTATGGCAACGGCGCCTATTTCACGAGCCACAATGGCAGCGTGGCTGGTCCGGCCACCCTTATCGGTCACAATTGCCGAAGCCTTCTTCATTATGGTGTCCCAGTCGGGGTTGGTGATCTGTGTCACCAAAACATCACCTTTGTTCAGCTTATCCGATTCATCGGGTGATTTAAGTATTTTTACCTTCCCCGATGCAATTTTACTGCCTATTGCCGTACCGTCCGCAAGTACCTTGCTCTCCTCTTTCAGCGTGTAGGTCTTTATTTTTCCTGTTTCTTTTTTAGAAGAATGGACAGTTTCAGGCCTGGCCTGCACAATGAACAGCTCATCTGAATTTCCGTCTTTGGCCCATTCAATATCCATAGGCTTATCGTACAATTCTTCTATGCTGATCCCCCAGCGCCCTAATGTTTCTATCTCCTTGCTGGAGAGCACATACTTATCTCTTTTCTTTTTGGGGGTACGGTTGTTTTTTGTAAGATGGGCTTTAGAGCTTGAATAGACCATCGTCTTCGACTTTGTCCCCAGTTTTTTTTGGAGGATGGCCCTGAAGTTCTTTTTCAGCGCTGATTTAAAAACATAATACTGATCGGCCTTCACATTTCCCTGGACCACATTTTCACCAAGGCCCCAGCTTCCGGTAATAAAAATAACTTTATCGAAACCACTTTCAGGATCGATCGTGAACATCACCCCTGCCGAGGCTTTGTCGGACCTGACCATACGCTGAACCCCCGCAGAGAGGGCCACTTCCATATGGTCAAAATCATTATCTTCCCGGTATTTGATGGCCCTGTCGGTAAACAGGGAAGCCATGCACTTTTGCACCGAGCTCACCACATTATCTGCGCCTCTTACATTAAGATACGATTCATGCTGCCCGGCAAAGCTGGCTTCCGGCAGGTCTTCAGCGGTGGCAGAGCTTCGCACAGCCACACTTTGCATATTTTTTTCCCTCTCCTTTAATTCTTTATAGGCTTCTTTGATGGCTTTTTCCAGGTCATCCGGCATTTTTGCATCGAGAATAAGCTTCCTGGCCTTCTCACCAATCTTCTTAAGGTTTTTGTACTCCCCTGTATCAAGGTCGTTCATCAGTTTCTCAAGAGGTTCCTTCAGCTCGTTTTCCTCAATGAAATGATTGTAGGCTTCTGCCGTGGTTGCAAAGCCATCGGGTACGTTGATCCCCTTACCTCCAAGCTTTGCGATCATTTCACCCAGTGAAGCATTCTTCCCCCCCACAAGGGAGGTGTCATCACTGCCGATATCCGAAAAGTTCCTGATCAGGTCCATTATTCATAATTATTTATCGGTTTTCTCTTTTCTGTAATTCTCATAAAGCTCATCCAGGTTCTGTTCCAGCTTTTCGAGCGACCGGGAAGCTTGTTCATAATCTTTTTCTCCTGTAAATCGCAGGTATTCATTGAAAGCGCTGTTGGCGTTTTCTATCAGCTCTTCAAGAGTGCCCGGCACCTGCGGGGCTCCTTCAGGGCCGATCGCAGGTTCAACATCTTCAAAAAGGCCACGGATAGCTTCTTCAAAGTTCTCGGCATAGCTCAGGTTGTCGTTATGCATTATGGCAACGAGCCTCAGCTCGGGATAGGCAGCAGTCTCAGCTTTAAGATAGATCGGTTCGACATAGATTATTGTATTGTCGACGGGGATAGCCAGCACATTTCCACGGATTACGTTTGAGCCCCGCTGATCCCAGAGCGTAAGCTGGCCGCTGAGGAACCTGTCCTGGTCTATCTTGGTTTCAACCTGCTGCGGTCCAAGTATCCTTTTCTCCTTGGGGAATTTATAGGCCAGGAAACGGCCATAATTCTCCCCGTCGCACATCCCGGCTATCCAGCCAATGGCCACCTGCCTGTTCTTTGGGGTGAAAGGCATCATGAGGATGAATTCCTGCTCAGCGGTTTCAGGCGGTTCCCACATCACATAGTAGGGTTCAACCGGCTGTACACTGCCGTAATACTTTTCAGTGGCCCTTATCCAGAGGTCTTCCTGGTTATAGAAAACAGTCGGGTCGTTCATGTGGTATTTTGCATAAACCAGCCCCTGGACAAGCAAAAAGTCAGCAGGGTACCTCACGTGGTTCATCAGTCCGTCAGGCATCTGGTCTTTTTTCTTGAAGACCCCGGGGAGTATCTTGTCCCAAACCTTGATAATGGGGTCACCTTCATCGAAAATGTAAAGGTCAACCTTACCGGTGTAGGCATTTACCACAGCTTTAACTGAATTCCTGATGTAGTTCTTTCCGTGCAGCTTCCATCCGGCTTCCGAGCCTATCACAGAGCCGCCCTGGCTGTACATCACATCTTCCCTCACATCAAAATGCTCACTGTAGGGATAATATGATGAAGTTGTGTATGTGTCTTGGATCCAGTAAAGCTGCCCGTCAACCAGTGTTATGTAGGGATCATCGTCGAGGTTCAGGAAAGGCGCCACTGTCTTTATCCGCTCACTTACCTGCCTGTGGAAAAGAATGCGGCTCTCCTCCATGGGATATCCTGAAAAAAGGAATCTTGTGCCGTCAAATTTCCATCCGAACAGCAGCTTCCTCCAGAAACTGCTAATGGCAACACCACCGTCTCCGTCGTAACTGAAATATTCGTTCTTTTCACCTTTAGGGTAGTCAAATTCTTCCTCACGCGAGTTGGCAACCACATGCTCCCTGGTAAGCTCGCCATAATAAAGTCTGGGCTGGTCAACTTCCAGGCTGGTATACCTGCTTACAGGGGGAATGTCTTTGATCAGCAGGTCGGGAAGGCCGTTTTCCGTGAATTCACTTACGTTGGTAAGGGTGATGCCGTATCCGTGCGTATACTTGAACCGCTTATTGACGAAAGTCTTGCTTTGCTTAGGAAGGTTCCTGAGTTCCATTTCCCTGGCAGAGACCATCATCTGGCGGTATTCATCGTCAATGTAATACCTGTCGATGTCAACATCAGAAAATTCATAATAGAGCCTTATTTCCTGGAACTGCTTGTAAACAGCATCGAGGGCGCGGTGGTCCCAGAGCCTGATATTGTTGAAAATATTTCTGTTCTGCTCATAGGTTTCCCTGGTAAAAACCTCGCTTGCCGGGAATTCCCGCTCTTCCACCCTGTCGAGGGCAAAAGCCTTGCGGGTCATGCGTATGTTGTGCGCAATGTATTTATCCTCGAGCTTCAGTTCGTTCGGCTCAACCTTCAGCCACTGGAACATGCCGGGCAAAACGGTAAGTGCCACAAACCAAAGGATAAAAGTATAGACAAATATCACCATGGTGTTTGAAAGCGGCTTGCTGGTAACTCTTTTATCGAGCCTCAGCGACAGTTTTCCCACCGTCCTGCGTGCCATGGGTATCATTACCATTACGGCAGCGAGAATGGTGATCACAGTGACCACTATCAGTGCCGGCAGCCGTATGTGTACATCGGTCCATCCCGGCCCGCTTACCACTCCGTAATTGGAATAGAGCAGGTGGTACCTGTCGAGGTATTTCATGAAGGCCAGTCCCAGCAGGAAAAAACCTGCCGAAAGATAGAGCGAGTGGTACCTTTTCCCGTTTTCTTCTTCCCTGCTGCTTTTTATTTTGTACCCGGCGCCCACTTTAGCGACTGAAAAGGCCCCGATGATGTTCACAACAAGGCTTATCACAAAAAGGCTGATCAGGATGATATAGATGCTGTCGAGGAAAGGGAGGGTGAACAGGTAAAATCCGGCATCGTTGTTGAAGATCGGGTCGGCAACGCCGCTATCGACCCTGTTCATGAATTTCAGGTAGTTATCCCAGTTGGCTCCCCCCCAGAGGGCCCCTGCCAGCGCTCCTATGGATGAAGCGCCTATCCGCAACCCCTTTCTTTCGCCCTTCAGCGAGTAGCTCACGAGATATACAATAAAATACCCTGCTACGAGTCCTCCGAAGATAAAGGCATACCTGTTAAGTTCGAAGATCCAGAACCGCTTTACGAATCCTGTGCTGCTGAACCAGAGCATTTCGCCCCAGAAGCCCATCAGCCAGAAAAACAGGAACGTTAAAGCCCCGAGGGCCACACCGGAGGTTATGAGGCTTGAATTCTTTTTTTTAACGCCTCTTACCAGTATCCACACTGCAAGGGCAATCAGTATCAATAATAGCGCTGTATACATAGTTTTTGCTTTTGGCTGTTGGCTTATGGCTGACAGCTAAAGCCAACACATATTATCTTAATTCTTGAGATATTCTGCTGTCCTTATCATCTGGCAGGCATATCCCCATTCATTGTCATACCAGCTCATAACCTTGATCAGGTCGCCGTCAATGGCCATGGTCATGTCAAGGTCGACGATCGATGCCCGGCTGTCCTTGATGATATCCGATGACACCAGTGGCTCATTGGTAACGGCAAGGACTTTATTATACCTTGCTGACCGCGTTTCCTCAATGAATAGGTCATTGATCTCTTTCTTTGTGGTCTTTTTGCTTGTCACAAAATTCATGTCCGATATCGATCCAACTGTGACAGGACCGCGGATGGCAGAGCCTTCGAACTTTCCTTCGAGCTGGGTGAGTATTTTTACAGCGGCTTTTGTGGCCCCTGTAGTTGTAGGAACGAAGTTGGCTGAAGCAGCCCTGCCTCTTCTTATCTTTTTATTGGGTGAATCCACTATTCCCTGGGTTGAAGTGTAAGCGTGCACCGTTGTGAGCGTGGCCTTTTCAACACCCAGGTGGCGGTCCATGATCTCAACCACAGGCGCTATGCAGTTGGTCGTGCAACTGGCACAGGAAATAATGTCATTGTCGCCCGATGGCTTGTTAACGCCGAAGACCACCATTTCGATGGTATCGTCCTTTGGCGGCGCTGACAGGATCACCTTTTTGGCTCCCGCATGAATGTGCTTTTCAAGGTCTTTCCTGGTGTTGAACATACCGGTGCACTCAAATACAATATCCACATCATGCTCTTTCCAGGGTATGCCGGCAGGGTCTTCCTCAGCATAAACAATGAATTCATCGTCACCGAGCAATATTTTGTCTTCTGTATATTCAACCTTCTTCTCATACCTGCCATAGGCAGTATCGTAGTTGATTAGATACGCGAGGTTTTCGGGTTCAACAAGATCGTTTACGGCCACCAGTTGCAGTGCATCCGTCTCCTGCACTATCTTAAAGACCGCTCTTCCTATCCTTCCCAGGCCATTTATAGCTACTTTCTTCATATTCAATCTATTACCTTTAAATTAATGATTTTATAAGAAGTTGGTCAAAAGTGGTGCCATATAAAGGTACAAAATGTATGGCCCTGATTAAAGGAAAGATACGGAAAATATAGTGTTGATCTGCATATACGGTTGTGGGGGGGATTCCACAC
>CAZMOK010000087.1:0-9690 GCA_964567785.1 uncultured Bacteroidales bacterium
ACATACCATCCAACCTTCAGCCATAAAATATGCGCAAAAAGATCTTCTTGAATTCCGGTTCGGTAATCCAGGCCGAACTGTAATTTGTTCTTACTCCTGAAATAATGGCCAACAAGTAGGTTGATCCTGTTTTCAATGGAACTCCGGCTTTCCCGGAATCCGTAAATCACCTCTTCGGAGGCAACCAGGTAAAATTCTCCCGGATCGATCGAGAGCCCGTTCAGGGGTATTTCGAGCGATAACCTGTACCTTACCCTGAATTCAGGAGATTCATTGGCTGCAAAGGTCTGGTCAGTCCTGAACCTGTGTCCGAAAAGAATATTTCCCGGCCTCCTCACAAATGAGAACTGTTGAATGGTCCTGTGCGAAGCAGGATCATCAGGTTCTAAACCGAATTGATAACCAATGGCCAGCGAATTGAAAGGGTTAAGCTTGCGGCCGGCAAAAAGCTGTATGTCGGTGCCCCTGTGCCTGTAATCCCAGTTTTTCGCTTCGAACGGAGGGTCTGAATATATCGCATGAAATGATTCGATCTTGGTATTGATCTTGTAACTGCTGCTCAGCTTGTAGCCCAGTGAAACTTCCGGAAGGGTGCCTGAGGCAAATATGGTTTCCTGAGCCTTTCCAAAGTTGAAAAATAAAAGAGCGAGCAGCAAGAATAAAAATCTCATCAGAATTCCAAATTATTGGTGGGCATCATCTTTATCTTCCTGACCTTTATCAATGAACCGTTTGAACTGAAAAGTCCTTCCCACAGTTCATTCTCATCTTCGGTCTTTCCGTGGAATTCAATTTCGTACCTTATGGTTATGCCTTCTGTTTCATCTTCATCAATGAGATCTTCCAGGTCGTCGGGGGAGCCAGTGTATTGCTTCTGGATCTTTAAGACTTTATACTTGATGTAGTTAGACAAGAAGTAGTTGTTTATATTGTTTTTCGTCTCATCCGGGAGGCCCTCCCATTCCTGTCTGACTTCGATATCTTCAATTTTCCCTGTGGTATCAAATTCAACACTGTAATCAAGCCCCCTGTATTTTAACTTAGCCTCATAGCTTCCTCTACCTGAAGACTCTTCGTAGTACCAGTTGACTTTCCTGGCACCTTCGAAGGCATCTTTGAACCACTTCTTAGCTTCGGCCGGAACATCTTTTTTCTTCACCCTGAATTCTTTCTCTACCTTATCCTGGCCGATGACAACGAGGGAAAAAAGAACCAGAAAACCTGAAATGAACAGTTTCATCATTATTTATTAAAAGAATATTTGCCTCAAAAATAATAACCGTTCACTTACACGAAATGTTTTTGGTTGGAAATATTTTAAAACAGGGACGATGTCCCAATTTTTATGGGACATCGTCCCTTTATTATTGAATAAGGATAAAAGTTTTATAAATACTTGTTCTTTGACCGATAAAATTTATAAAGTACATACCATCAGGCAGTGCGGTGACATCCACAGAATTCTTCGATCCGAATATATCTTTCCTTAAAATAGTTTTACCATTTATGTTCATGATATTTATCGAACTCATGTCATTTGGGAGTCCGTTGAGGTCATAGTAAAGCTTATTGTTCACGGGATTCGGATAGATGTTGATTTCAGTCTTCCCCTGAATTTGTTCCTGCACATTTGTGTTAACGGTATCGGAGTAAAGATTCATTATTTCGGTTGCTGAAAGAGCCCTGTCATAGATCCTTAGTTCATCGATAGCTCCATCAAAATACTGGTTAGTGCGGTCCCAATGGCCTTTTCCGAGCCACAGCTTTTCATGCACCACGGCGTCTTCAAAGAATTGCGAATAGTTTGAATTCCCAAAATTATACCTGCGATCAGTCATTTCCTCACCGTTAAGGTACCCGGTGTTATAGTTCTCAGCAACTACGGCCACATAATGCTGCCATTCCCCAACCGGGACAGCATATTTTGAATCATAACAAAAGGATGGTAAAGTGCAGCCATTTTTCCAGATCGTAAAATAGATTCTTTCAGAGCCATAGTGGATGGGGCTGTGGCCAATCTCAATTATGAGACCTTGGTTCGCTGCATCAAAGAAATCGCACTTCTCTTCTGAGCCATAGTAGAATATAGGAGCAATACCATATTCAGTGGGGATGTGATCAACCTTAAACCATACTGATATCGAACCTTCTCCCAAACCGGAAAAGATCTCCGGCGGGGCTTGTCCGTCTCCGGGGATTCTTGCATAGTCATCGATACCATCAAATGAAAGGGCGTTGTTTTTGATTCCGGGAATCAATTTTGCCCCGTAGCTGGTACCATGGTTCGAGTATTGAGATGCATCAGTGAATTTATTGTTTTCAAGATCATCAAAGTCGTAGTAGGCAACCAGGCCACTCTGGCTGAATAGCGAAGCTGTAGAAAGCAGCAAAACAAAAACAGGGAGCTTGTACAGGTAGTTCATGATATTAGTTCTTTCGTAAGCATGAGAGTCTTGTTAAAATACAAACGTTTTTGAAGTTTGGAAATTACATTCATTAGACTTAGGACTATATTTAAGTGAGTGAATTGCATGTCTGTATGTCAATGTTATCTGTAAGTTATTTTTTAGACATGGATTAAATAGGTATTAGAACAGGTAATAGACATCGGAACCTTTTTGATTTAAATTTGATATCATATAACCAAAAAAAATATTAGATATGAACAACATCACAGAAATTTCCACTGACATTTTTAAGATCACTACCTATATTCCTGAGGTCCAGCTTCAGTTCAGCCAGTTCCTTGTCAAGGATGAAGAGCCGCTTCTTTACCACACGGGAATGAGAGGGCTTTTTCCTCTCATAAAAGAAGCAGTATCCGGGGTACTTGATCCGGCAACTATCCGTTGGATTGGGTTCAGTCATTTTGAAGCAGATGAATGTGGGGCCTTGCGGGAATGGCAGCAGATTGCTCCTGATGCCTCTGCATTCTGCAGCTTTGTTGCAAAAAACGTTAGCGTTGATGATGTGGTTGCTGAGCGGCCTGCACAACCCTTGCAGGATGGTGAGGGATTTTCGACCGGTAAATTCAGTTTTAAATTCCTGAACACACCGAATGTCCCGCACGCCTGGGATGCAAGTTTATTATATGAGGAGAATACCGGGACGCTATTCTGTTCAGACCTGTTTCATCAGAACGGGGATGTAGAACCAATAACCAGTTCTGACGTGGTAGGCCGTTTCAAGGAAGCAATCACAGTTTATGAACAGAGCCCGATGGCAGGATATCTTCCTTATACGCCAAAGACGGAGCAAATTCTTAAACGCCTTGCCGACCTGAAGCCTAACACACTGGCACCCATGCATGGATCTGCCTTTACCGGTGACGGCGAGGCTGCAATAAATGATCTTGCCCGGGCAATGAAAGATGTGCTGGGTTGAGTGATAAGGAATGATTAGGTGTTGATGTTGATATTGAGTTTGGAGATTATGGTGTTTGAGAGATCCTGAGGATTTGCGTGGGAAACTTTAAAAACTTCGGGATCTCTGAGGCCGAAGTTTCGGATTACTTCTTCTGTGAACTCTTTTCTGACTGATACCACCAGGCAGATATTAGATAAGGACAAAAGGTAATCAACACTTTTTCTCCAGCCCTGTCCTTCAAGCTCGAGCCTGCCAACTTCGTCGATGATAACCACCTTTTTACCGCTGATGTTCCCGGGTGACAGCAATTGATGGCCCTTGACAAGAGCTTCTTTATTCATCCGGAATTTACCTATGTCTGCTATTTCATTCTCTTTTGCTTTTTTCAGGAATTCCCATGATTCTCCTGTAGATACATCAACGATATTGTAACCGGTTGTCACGTCATCTTTCATAACCCGTGGAGAATAGAATCCGCCTGTAGGTATACCTATGTCTTTCAGCCTGTTAGATAGATCTATAAGTAAAGAGGTCTTGCCTTCTGCAATCTTTCCGGTAATTAATAATATAACAGGTTCATGCCGCGAGCTCAGTTCACTAAAACGGTATTCTGCATAACCAATAAGTGTTTTTACAGCTGAAGCCGGTTTTTTGAGAAACGTTCGGGCATCGGGAAGGTTGCCTATGATGAAAGGCAGAGATTCAAAAGCTATTTCCAAAGAAGCCGGAAGCTGCCTGAAAGATGAATTTGATAGATAGTTCCTTATTCCTGGGTTATACAGCTCTGTGCCGAGAACTGTGAATCCCACTATCAAAACCGCTGCTCTGAAATTCATCTGTATTCCAATCATAAACCCATCCTGCCAGGTATTCTCATTACCGTTTACTGTTGTTATAAGGATTGATGACAGTAGCGTGATAAAAACAAAAAAGATCCAGAACTTAGGCTTTGAGATCTGGCGAAGGGCTCTTTTGTAGCGAAGTGCCCATATCGTGACGAGGGCAGGGGAGAGGGGCATCCAGATGTAGTATGGGGTCGTGGTGATAAGTATCAGCGTACCGACCAAAGCTGTAATGTTAAACGCTAACCACTTAAGGGAATAAGGAAAGTCCCTTTCCCTGTTTATTTGCCAGGCGCTGGCTTTTTTCTGTATAAGTGGCACATCCCCTGCGGATTGAGTTATTAACCTTCTGCCAATTCTCATACCGATGAAAACTGTGAGCCATCCGAAAAGTACATAAACGACCAGCAGAATTAATACCGGAAGCCAGAAAAAATCAACCTGGGTGTTTAATTGCCTTTCAGCATAATCAAGCAATCCGGCATATATCTCAACTATATCGAATCCATAATAAAGGATGTAATTGAAGATCTTTTGGGCGAGGATCCAGCTCATGGCGAGGGAGGTGCCAAGAAGGTACCCGGCAGCATTTCTTCCGAGTATTCTCACCGAAGTTTCCAGTAGTAATGCTTCCGCAAAGATGGCCACCATGGGGCCAAAGATCACAGCGCTGGGCGACATGGTCTTCATAAGGGCACAGATCAGCCCGCTTCTCCAGAAAAGCCCTTTGTCCTTCCATTTATAAGAAACCGAAATCATGAGGATAAAGCCTATGGCTGTCAGGATGTTCCCTTTGAAGGGCACATGCAGGTTATGGAGGAAACTGCCAAGGATGATCTCCGAAGCAGCCCAAATGGCACCAAGAATTGAAGCTTTCAGCCAGACCTCGCTGAGTAAGTTTTCATTGCTCATGGATGACGAGCAAAATTAGCAATATAACTATTATCTTATGATCAAGGGAATAAGGAAAGTTTCCTTATGAATTTCATGGCAAAGAAATTTTTGTTGAAAAATCTGAGAAAATTTATTCGAGTTATTCCTGAAGATACCTGTACAGACAAAGACTTATATTTGGAGGCTGAAAAGTGCGGCATGATTATGCCAAACGAGTGATAAGAAAATGAGTTTAATAAAGATCCTGTATATTATCCTGGGAACAATTTCTCTGGCGATCGGTGTAATAGGTATCATCATACCGGGTTTGCCTACAACTCCTTTTGTGCTCCTAACTGCCGGCCTCTATATGAGAAGTTCAGAAAAGCTTTACCGGAAACTGATAACGAATAAATACATCGGACCATATATCGATGACTTCTATTATAAAAAGGGAATGATGAAGAAGACAAAGTTCCAGGCCATCGGCACAATGTGGGTAATGATCGGTATATCTGTTATTTTCTTTGTCTCTTCATTTACCGTAATTCTCGTAATTATTGCATTGGGGGTTATTGGTACCGTGGTAATGGGCTTTATTGTTAAAACAGTGGATAACTCCGACAAAAAAGGCAACAAATCGTCATCAGAGGAATGATCAATTGATGTGAAAAACTACTTATTCTTCACTCTCTGCGATTTTTCAGTTACTTTTTCTTTGAGCGAATTTTTATACCGGATTATCCTATCCCTGACATCTTTATTGGCTACAGAAACAATCTGCGCCGCCAGAATACCGGCGTTTTTGGCCCCGTTGAGGGCTACCGTTGCCACCGGCACGCCGCCCGGCATCTGTAAGATCGAAAGCACCGAATCCCATCCGTCAATTGAGTTTGAGGATTTTATGGGAACGCCTATTACCGGCAGGGGAGAGATGGCAGCTACCATTCCGGGCAGATGGGCGGCACCGCCGGCGCCAGCTATGATCACCTCTATGCCCCGCTCATGCGCTTCAGAAGCAAAACTGAATAATTTCTCAGGGGTCCGGTGCGCCGAAACAATGTCGAGTTCATATTCAACACCCAGCTCTTCAAGGATACCGGCAGCCTGATCCATAACCGGCAGGTCTGAATCGGAGCCCATTACTATGCTTACGAGTTTTTGTCCCATGACTTGACTTTTATCAGTACCTTTACTTTATCGGCATTTTTCACAGCCTCTTCCATTTCCATGGCCATTACTGTCACATGGCCCATTTTTCGCATCGGACGTGTGAATTTCTTGCCGTACACATGTACTTTCACGCCTTCGATGGCCATGCTTTCGGTCAGCCCTTCATACCTTACAGGCCCCTCGTGCCCTTTTTCACCAAGCAGGTTGATCATCACTGCCGGCATTTTCAGGTGTGCACTGCCCAGTGGCAGGTTCAGTATAGCCCTCAGGTGTTGCTCAAACTGCGAAGTTATCACACTTTCTATCGTATGATGCCCGCTGTTGTGGGGGCGCGGGGCAACTTCGTTCACAAGCAGTTTCCCTTTCTTGTCAGTGAAGAGTTCAACTGCCAGCAGCCCGGTCATGTCAAGCTTCTCAATAATTCCCGCAGCAATTTTCCCTGCTTTTGTTGCCATTTCATCGCTGATCTCCGACGGACAGACCAGTTTCTCCACCAGGTTGGCTTTTTTGTCGAAAACCATCTCTACTGCCGGGAAGCACCTGATCTCACCTTTTTCGTTCCTTGCCACAATAACGGCGATCTCTTTGTCGATGTCAACCTTTTTCTCGATCACTGATGGTCCATCGAGAAGCATTTCCAGGTCTTTGTTGCTGTTTATGACTGAAACGCCCCGGCCATCGTATCCTCCTTTCCGCAGTTTCTGTACAAAGGGGTATTTGAGTTCTCCTGTGAAAACGGCATTGGCAATGTCTTCCTTACCTGAATAGAGTTTGAATGAAGAGGTCGGGAATTTGTTCTCCTCGTAGAATTCCTTTTGCAGTCCCTTGTCCTGGATCATTTCGAGGATGGCCGGATCAGGGACTACCTTAACACCTTCCTGTTTCAGCCTGTGCAGGGCAGAAGTGTTGATGTTCTCTATCTCGTAGGTAAGCACATCCACCTGTTTGCCAAACCGGTACACGTCGTTGAAGTCAAGGTAATCGCCCTGTGTGAAGTGGGATGCGATGCTTCCTGCAGGACAGTTCTCAACCGGGTCAAGCACATACGTGATGATATCCCATTTGCTGGCGTCCTGAATAAGCATCTTGCCTAGCTGACCGCCGGCTATGATACCAAGTTTGAGGTTTGAAGTAACAAGTCTTTCCATTTAATCGTGGTGAAATTGTTTTCTGTTGAAATTAGGTTAATACCTCGCTATCACTGAAATTCAAACAGTTATAGGGTCTTTAATGTTCATTGGATAAAGATATTTCATTCTTTCCTAAAAATTATCTCAGATACCTGCGGCTCAAAGTCGCTTTTAAGGGCCGATATTTCCCCCTCTTCGTTTTTTTCAAACTTGAATTTATAATATTTATAGAGCTGGTAGGCCTGGAAGGTATCCGCATCGTAATGCATCATTTTAGTCTCGTCAATATAATCTATCAGTAGACCATCATTCTTTTTGGATATTTCTATGGTTCCGTAACCCTCATTCTTATATTCTCCGGTATAACGGTCCAGGGGCTTTGAAGGTGGTTGTGTCTTTTCTTCTTTGCTGAAAGGTCTTTGATTTTCTATATTTTGCTCCTTGTAGGCCTCAATGGCCCCGGAATAAGTTCCAAACCAGTCGAAGGGCTCAAGTCCGAGCACAACATCCGTAATTTCAACGGTCAGCATCCAGTAGGCCATATTCGACTGCAGGTTGGCGAGTATTACGATCCCGATATTGTCTTCCGGTAAGAAAACGATCTGTGAGGTGATCCCAATGTATCCCCCCGGCTTTGCATACAGGAGGTGTCCCCTGTAAGCAAGCACATCCCATCCGAGGGCATAGGAATGTAAATACATCTCCGGCCCTATGATATCACTGCGGCACATATGCGGATGATGGAGAAAGCGCATCACTTCTTTTGAAATAACTTGCCTGCCGTTGAATCCGCCCCTGTTGTTGTTGAATATTATCCAGTTGCACAGGTCATCTGTATTGGAATAGATGGATCCGCTCCCCGAAACTTCTCTCATCCAGGGATCGATCATTCCGTGCGGGGCAAGGGTACTATCAGGTGTGTATGTATACCTGGTCGTGAGGAGTTCATTGCCATAAAAGTCATCTGAGTGGGCATAGGTGGTGTTTTTCATATTAAGGGGCCCCAGGATCCGTTCCCGTGTAAAAGCCTCCCATGTTGTATCAGCCACTTCTTCTATCAGAACTGTGGCGACCTGGTACATCTGGTTCTGATACTGTGCCCTGGTCCTGAAAGGCGCTGAAGGCTCCAGGTATTTAAGCCGTTTTACGATCCCTTCACGGTCGTACTGGCGGGCAATGGCAATCTGCATAATACCATGACCCGGCAGGCCCGTCCTGTGGCTGAGTATGTCCACTGCTGTGGAATTCTTACCTGCATAATTGTCTTTCAGATCGAAATAGGGAAGGTAGTTCCGTATTGACTTTTCCCATTCCATTTTCCCTTCATCCACAAGTATCCCGATACCAGTGGCTGCGAAAGATTTGGTCGAGGATCCGATGGAGAAGAGTGTTTTCGGGGTAACCGGCTCCCTGTTTTTCACATTCTTGTAACCATAGCCCTTCTTGAAAATTATGCTGCTGTCTTTTACGATGCCGATGGCTATTCCCGGGGCATCCCATTTTGTCATGACCTGGTCGATTATCGAATCGATCTTAACAGCAAGGCTGTCAGGATTTTTAAACGACTGTGCAGTGGAAAAAGTATAAAATGTTGATAAATAGACTGTAAGAAAGAAATACAATAATAGTTTCAGTTTAAGCATAGAAGACAAATTAATCTGGTTTATTTCAAAGGTAAGGTTCCTGGAAGAGAATAAAAAACCTGATTTGAAATATACCGGCTCCAATCAATCACTCCCAGAAATCAAGCAGGTATATCCTTGAAGCCTCATCAAGCTCTGCGTCAATGTCGCCGTCGAACTGGAAACTGTGGATCTTCCATTTATCATCCGGCTTGTAGAAGTGGAAGGTAAATCGTATGGGCTGCCTGTCGTACTTTACGAGATAGCTTAGCAAGGAATAGCTTGATGTCAGGTTTTTCTGAGTGATCAGCTCGTATCCGTAGTAATCCCCAACAAAGTCCTGGTCGAGACCTTCAAGCTGGTTTTTCAGGTTTGTGATCGCATCGGTTTTTCCAGTCATCCATTCATTTGTGGAGTAGAGGTTGTCGAGGGCTACTGAAGCCCCTTGTTCAGCATAGTCTTTGAAGAACTTTTCGGCGAACTCCTTTGGTGTTGATTGACTGATTGCTGCAAGTGAGATGCCTAGCAGTAACATAATCATGATACCTGTAATACTGATCGATTTTTTCATTTTGTTTTTTATTGGATTCGGTAATGTTACAGAAGAAATTTGGTATCGTGAAGATACTAAATCAGGGGCAAATAAAACAGTTTTTTGTAGTCCGCTTTGGCGATCCTTTGCGC
>CAZMOK010000088.1:0-3163 GCA_964567785.1 uncultured Bacteroidales bacterium
CTATTTAAAACCACCCCATTACCTCCTTGTTTGGTTAACCGGTGCTTTTTAACCCGCCGGATAAGGCATTCACAAGCAACAACAGCGGTAAAAGATATTCATCGCTTTTCTCTGGACCGGTCTCCCGGATGCCCCGCCACTTTCTGAGGTGGTCGATCTGGATCTCATGAAGCACCTTCAGTGCATTATTCCTCAATTTATTGTCTTCCAACCTGGAGATCCGCCGTACCTCAACAGTAGCGCCCATTATTTTTTCAATCTCATCGAGGCAGGTCTGGTAATCGGTCAGGATCATATCCATCAGTTCCCGGTTGGCCTGTGTATCAGGGGCTAAACCGGCGAATGCCTTCATGATATCAGTGTCTGAATTCAACAGGTTCGATTCAATCTGAATGAGGCTGTACTTCAGGAAGGGCCATTCTTTGGCTAACCGGACCAGTTGCTCAAAGTATCCGGGATATTCCTTTTCGAATTCACCCAGGGCCTTGCCTGTGCCGAACCAGCCGGTGAGGTTGAACCTGGACAGGTTCCAGCTGAACACCCAGGGGATGGAACGGAGGTCGTTCAGGGAGCGCTGGCCTGTCCTCCGCGCCGGCCTGGAGCCGATCTTGCTTTGTTCCAGCACATCGATGGGTGTGGCACCGGTGTAAAAATCCATGAACTGCGGGTGACCGGGCAATTTCCGGTAGTTCTTTCCTGCCTTTTCTACCAGGCGGTCCATCATTTCGTAGAGCTGTCCGTCCCTGGTTTCACCGCCGGCGATAAGGGCTTGCCTTGCCGTTCCCGCCACCAGCATTTCGAGATTGTAAGTCGCAGTGAGACGGTTGGCAAATTGGTTGGCGATGGTTTCTCCCTGCACGGTCATTTTAATGTGACCGCTCACTGAGCCGGGTGGCATGCTGTCAAGAAACCGGTGTATCTTGCCGCCTCCCCGGCTGATCGTACCTCCGCGGCCATGAAAGAAACACAGCTTTACGCCCCGTTCAGCGGCTGCTTTTGTAAGATTTTCCTCTGCTTTGTAAATATTCCACCGGCTGGCCAGTATGCCGCCGTCCTTGTTGCTGTCGCTGTAACCCAGCATCACTTCCTGGGTAAAGGGTTGTGTACCTTTACGCTGCTCTTTCATGACCGGGTGATCCAGGAAAGCAGACAAAATTCCGGGACCGGCAATAAGGTCGTCAATGGTTTCCAGGAGCGGAACCACAGGAAGGGTGGTGTCCTGAAGCCCCACTTCCCTCAGGAACAAAAAGACCAGAAGCAAATCGCTCAGGCTCCGTGTCATGCTGACAATGACAGAGCCGATACCCTCCGTGCCGTATTGATCAATGTGGGCCTTGACCTCGCGGAGATAGCCAAGGACATTGTCTGCTTCCGGTCCGCATGATCTTCCTTCCACCAGGAATGGCCGGTTGCTTTTCAATTCCTCATTTAAGAACGACAACCGCTTTCTTTCATTCCAACCGGCATAATCCCAGTCTTCATAGCCTGAAGCCGCCAAAACCTGGCTGACCGCCTTTTCGTGGTAGGCGCTGTTTTGCCTGATATCAAGCTTTGCCAGGTGAAAGCCAAAACACTGTACCATCCGCTCAACAGGGAACAGCCACTGCTTTGCTATTCTTGCCGCACCCAGGCCGGTCAGGAGCTGTCTCAGGTTTTTCAGCTCTGCCGACAGTTCATCCGCAGATTGAAAAGACCCGTTCTGTTCAGTTGCAGGGTTATCTGAAAGGGTATGATCCAATTGTACCAGGAGCAGATTGATGAACTGGCGCAATGGCTCGGACGGGTTCCGGTCCAGCGCTTCCTGACCTTTTTCACCAAGCAATGCGGCCTTCGATTGGATCTCATCCAGGAATTCCTTTGGAAAAGAGTTCCGGTAACTGGAAAAGCTGAGTTTTGCAGCCAGGTCGTTCAGTTGATTGCGCAGCATCTTCAGCGCTGCCTGTCGATGCAACCGCAAGGTGGAAGCCGTGAACTCCGGCGTAACGAACGGGTGGCCGTCGCGGTCGCCACCCACCCAGCTGCCGAACTGAATTAAGGGAAAATGCTCCGGCCATTCGAGCAGTTCAGGAGAAAAGCCCATTGTATCCCAGGCATCCTGCAGCCGCTGATCGGTTAGCCGAACGGCTTCAGGAAATACATTCACAAAGTAATGCATCAGGTTGTTTCTCTCGTCTTCCAGGCTTGGCTTCTGAAGGAAGATTTCACCGGTACGCCACCAGCGCTCCATTAAACCGATGATTTCCTGTTTCAGTACCGACCGTTCTGCAGCAGACCAATTCGGGTTTTCCTTCTTGACCAGTAACAGGTACAGTTCCCGGTGGATGTCGAGGACGGTCAGCCGTTTTGCCTCTGTGGGGTGGGCTGTCAAAACCGGCACTACCTTCATTTCCCGGAGCATTTCCGCAATTTCCCGTTCACCTGTTCCGGCAGTTTTCCACCGGTGCAACGTTTCTCCCCACGATCCCCGGGTGGATTCTATGCCAAACTTCGTTTCGACTTTTCGCCGGTAATGGGTGGCCGCGTTTTCTTCGGCCAGGTTCAGCAATTCAAAACAAATGCCGATCGCCTGGGTCAGCTTTTCATCAGAACCGCCTTTTTTTTCGGGAATTGCAGCACTGTCGAACGGCAAAGCTTCTGCCAGGTCCCCTTCGCCTATCCCTGACAGCATCTCCTTAAACAGGGAGATCAGGTATTGAAAATCAGCCTTTATTTTCTCAAATCCTTCGTGTTGTATCAGTTCTTTTGTCATCCTGCCGCCCTTTAATGCCTATAAATGCTTTACAGTCTGAAATGTTCATTATCCTTGTCACTTAGGTTCACGGTGCCGGCGCCAAATTTCAGATAATCGAAGTTCTTCAATGATTTAAGGTAATGTATCGTGAATGAGCCAATCAGTAGGGGGGCGTAGTGTGCTAATCCTCCCTGTTCCTGTATCTTTCCACTTTTTTCTCAGCAGATTCCTCAAGAGAGAGCAGGAATATTGCAGCCCACAGCCTGTTTCTGATGTCATCAAAATCCAAAGATCCATGTTCCTTGAAGAAGGCACTGACCACTGCCGGGGAAAGCCCGCCGGGTTGGTGTCCAGGCTGGTAGTGGTGCGCAGGTCAGCAAGATCATAAGAAAGAGATCGTCATCGATGAGTTCCTTCCTTGCAGCGGTTTTT
>CAZMOK010000088.1:3263-9690 GCA_964567785.1 uncultured Bacteroidales bacterium
CAAGATCATAAGAAAGAGATCGTCATCGATGAGTTCCTTCCTTGCAGCGGTTTTTGAATGATGTCTTTGGCAATGAGAACATCAGCCGTTTCCTTATGAATCCAAAGATACCAGAAGATAAAAATTCTACAAAGGAAATCTCTTTATTAAAATTCAGTTCCTGGTAAGTTGCTTCAAAATCCGGTTCGTTCCTGTTCAGGATATCGAGCAGACATGGAAAAAATACATCCGGCGTTGCTTGTCGTTGGAACTCATCTGTGAATTTTTTCCCAAAGGTCATGCATGTTTAATGCACTGGCAGGATGCAGTTGGCCGGAGGGTTAGGTTAAAACAAGATTAATTATACCCACAAAACGTGCAAATAAGAGGATAGTTGTTAGACCTTTAAATTCCAATACCAAAAAATTAATTTGTGACTTTAGCAGCAGTTTATTTTGATGAGCCTTTTTCCGGGAATAATTATTTGGCGGTTAATAAATTTTTATATCTTAGTTGATTCAATATTATACCGATATTAATACGAAATAATCAAAAAGAAATCAGTTCTTCTTATTATTTGAGCAATGAATTTTAGAGCCTTCAGTTTTTCACCATTCTGTTTAACGAATACTAAATAGTTAGATTTAGAAATTGATATGACTATTGATAATTCAAAATTGTACTGATAATAATTATGCTGGACAAGAGGTGAGGGTTGTCCTCCCGTAATGACATGAATAGGTTTTCCTCGTTTACCTTAAAATCGGGGCGAGTATTGCTGAAAATCGTAAGAGTAGGTATTATTTATTAACCAAAATTTAAAACATGAAATTTTTAACACTTTTTTTATCGATTGCTTTTTTTCTTCAATCTTATGCTCAGGACGCAAGGTATACCTATGGTCCTATTACTGGCGTTAACCTTGATGATATGCTTGCCATCGCCGCTAAAATGTACGATAACAATGAAGTTCAAGTTGAAACATTTAACTATTCACAAGGTAAAATTTTATCCAGTTATTACAATTTTACCATTTTGATCTCTCCTTACAGAGCAAAAATTCTTGCTAACAATACCGATGATGGAGTTTACCTGTCACTTTACGAATTGCAGGTGAAAGGAAAATATGGATACGAAGATGTTGAAAGTGTGCTTGGTAAAAAATGTGACAAACTGATCAAATCCTTCGGCAAAGAATTTGAAAAGATATCTGAAAATCCAGATGAGGTTGAAAAGGCAAAAACCAAATTTTACAATGATCCAAACACTCATTACATTTTCTTCAAAAAAGCAACAGAACTGGCCGCTGAACGCTGGTACGAAAACTTTATGAAGGACAAGGTTTTTTCGTGGGATCTGAAATTCAGCGATATCAAGAAAAACGAATCTTCCAAGTATAAAGAGTACAAATATGTTGTTACAGCACGCTATTATACCGGGTCGAGCCTTGTAGGATTGGGAGGCCTGTATGTTAAACTCTATACTAATAGTGATAGTGAAGCCATGACAGAAAAGAATTCAACAGTCAATATTGAAGGAAAATGCGTTGGTTTTAAGGAAAATATGGGGTATTATTATATCAACTTTATAGAGGCGAAATGAGGATTTTGGGAATGTAATAATACATATACATTTACCCATTGTGCATTTTAAAGAACAAGAAAAAAGTTGTTCATCGAATAATAATAATTCGATGGACAACTTTTTTGCTATAAACTTCACAGTGGCATAAATGGTATTGAATGTCAGCTTTTTAGAGAAATTGAAGACGCTTGAAACTAATAATTTATGAAACCCCATCACAATTATTTTTCCAATACAATCAAGGATATAAGGGTTGAAATATCAAATACTATTGATTGCTTATTTGAATTATTAGAATGCTGTTAGGAATAACCTCTTTAAACAGGGATATTCATACATTTATAATCCTTACCATTATATCAAATTATATTTTGATATAAATGAATGACAAGACTACAGATAAAATAACTCTTATATATTCATTTAATGTCCATAGACATATCGATAACTACTAAGTAAGGAAGTACTCCCCCTTTTTTTATCTGTACAAAAGTCAAGACAAAGTAGGTGGAAAAATGATGAAAGATAAGATTAAAGCACTATTTTTTCAAAAATGACCTGGTTCCCATCAACCCATGTTCAGGACCAACAGCCTTCATAAGATAATAGCCTGGTTTGAGTACGCTGCAATCAACCGTTTGCTTTTTCCCAATGACTTCATAAGTAAGCACTTTCCGGCCTGTCATATCATAAACAGTGAGCTCAGCATCTTCCGATACATACTGTAATTCGAGAGTCATGGAGGTTTCAACCGGATTTGGATAGATGTTCAACTTCGAAGCATCCAGGGTAGCAATTGCTGAGGGTTGAGGATCCAGAACGGCCATTCCACCACCTCTGGTCGATATCCATATCTTCCCCTCATCATCAAGTTCAAGACCGGTAACATTGTCGTGGGGAAGTTCCGAGTTTAAACTAGTATAGAATGTCCAGTCGGTATTGTTGTATTTCCCCAATCCGGCATTTTCAAAACCCACCCAAAGTGTCTGGTTTGCGTCAAATAACATAGCGCTTGCTGTAGCGTTGGGAAAAATCTTGCTGTTAGGTTCTTTGATGATGTCAAAATTCAGGCCATCAAAGGTGGCAATACTCCCATTGTTAAACGCGACCCATACCATTCCACTGGAGGCTTCAGCCATACAGATTGGAAAGTTTCCGGGAATATTCGAGTTATCGGTATCATAGATTTCCCAGTTTTCACCCTCTTTTGTAACGAGTCCACCACCACTTGTCCCGATAAATAGTGGGCCTGTCTGACTTTTCATAACCGAGATCACATTTTTCACTGGAAGCGGTGAGTTGCTTTTGTTGTAAATAACCCATCCTGTTCCATCGTATATACCAAGACCACCCGAAAAAACCAATCCGGAAGCTGTCATGCCAACGTATTCCATCCCGTCTGGAGCCACATCAATGCAGGAGATAGCATTGGCCGTGAGGTTTGAGTTACTGGCATCGAAAACAATATAGTCGGTTCCGTCATAATGATAGACACCCGATGGTGTTGCAATTGAATTATATCCTAGGGGGTTTGGTTTTAGTTCGTTAATCGAACCGATCCATCCCAGCTCATCCCAGGTTGCTCCGTTATAGGTATAAACATGGCTTGGACTGACCAATCCTCCGGGGGTTCCGATAAATACCTCATCGTTTAGGCCTATTCCCAGACTGACAATTTCATCGGAGGGAATATCTGTGTTTCCGGTATTCATGATGGTCCAGGTTCCCTGCGCACCAATGAACGGCATTAAAAAGATCGTGGCTAAGAGGAAAAGTATAAATTTTTTCATGCTTAATTATTTTGGTTTATGAATAATGAATATTTATTTGCTCCCTGTAAGTTAGCAAGGAAAATATTTTATTCCTTTAATTAACTAAAGGAATCCACATCGTTGGTAATATCTTCAACACTTAGACAACATGATGTGGTAATTATTTGTAATAAAAGAAGGATGAAAAATAAGTAATTTCTTTTGATCATTTTTGTGATATATTACCTAATAATTAATGTGTTTGGTTATAACAAATTTAATAATTGTATAGTTTATTGACAAATATGCATGCAATTTATAGACAATAAAAATAATCTTCAAAAAGGAGCAGAAATAAAGATTATTTTTTAACCATCGTATCCCGCCCTCTCACACCCATCGGCCGCCAAAGGCTTGCCGACGGCGAAGGACCCTGCATACCGGCCGGTATACATGGCTGAATCTTTCATCTATTTGGATATCCCGGAACTTATTGGGTGGATCTTCCAGTAGTTTGTTGTGGTTGTCGATGCCCGTTACCGTTTGGCAAGTAAGCCCAGTGCCGGCATTTTTGCGATTTTTTCCGGGTTTAGGTTATAGATAATTTAAGAAACATTTTCCTGATTTGAGATGGACCAGGCATTGGGTTTACTTGTTGTTGTAGTGCGTTTTGGCTTCAGGCATTTATCGGATTTATTTTTATCTGTCCTCCAATTGCTCGCAAGACTTTCATAATTGTATCAAATTGAGGCTTAGATCCCTCAGATAAGGCTTTATATAAACTTGTTCTACTTAATCCGGTTTCCTGAGCAATCTTTGTCATTCCAATTGATTTTGCAATATGGCCAATTGCTGTAATAACATCCGAGTCATCTCCTTCTGCCAAAACAGCATTAAGATATTCAGCAATCATTTCATTACTATCCAAGTAGTCTGCTATATCAAATTTTGAAGTTTTCATATTTATTTTTTTAATCTTTTATAGATTTCTTTTGCCCGTTCAATGTCTTTCTGCTGGGTTGATTTGTCTCCACCAATGAGCAATATAATTATTCTTCCGGCTGATTCTTTAAAATAAATCCTATAGCCTTTCGCGTAGTTTATTTTTAATTCCCGAATTCCATCACCAACTGCTTCACAATCTCCAAAGTGCTCATCAGTTTCAATTTTTTGAATTCGAAACAAGATTTTGGCTTTAGCTCTAAAATCTTTTAGTCTTCTTAGCCACTTATCAAATTCAACAGTTTTCTCAATGATATACATTTTAACCTGTCTTCATTTGGATACAAAGTTACAGATTCTTCTTTAATATTGAAAGGCTTTTAATGGGCTATTTTGTCGTCTCTTTATAATGCACCACAATCGAGTAGAGCCAGGCAGGAAAAGAAGTTTTCAAATAAAAATGCACATAATGTAAAATATAAATAACAAATATGCTTATATTTGTAAATTATATTTAATGTTATGTCAAAGAAGAGGATAATTTTATTACCAAAGACAAAGCGAATTCTTGTTGAATTAGGAGATAATATTAAACTTGCCCGGCTTCGGAGAAAACTAAGTTCGGAGCAAGTTGCTGAACGTGCAAATATTAGTCGACCGACGTTAATTGCTATTGAGAAAGGAAGTCCAACAGTTAGCATAGGATCCTATTTGCTTGTACTTCAAGTGCTGGGTTTGGAAAAGGACTTAGCCCTTGTGGGCAAAGATGATGAATTAGGAAGGAAACTTCAAGATGCAAGAATAAGCACTAATGAGCGGGCACCAAAAAGAAAGAGCCAGAAATGAAAAATGAAAGTACTAAAAGATCAATATACGTATATGCTCACTGGCAAGAGCTTGATGATCCATTCCTGATGGGGATACTTCATTCGGAAAAATTGAAGGGAAACGAGGTATTTTCATTTGAATATGATGAGGAATGGCTTAAAAATGGCCCTTCGCAATTATTAGATCCAAATTTGCAGCTATATTCCGGATTACATTTTCCCGGAGACAATCAGAATAATTTTGGAATATTTCTAGACTCTTCTCCTGACAGATGGGGACGGATTCTTATGAGAAGGAGAGAGGCAGCGATGGCCAGGAACGAGAACAGAACAGAGCAAAAATTATTTGAGACAGACTATCTTTTAGGTGTATATGATGGTCACAGAATGGGAGGCTTGAGGTTTAAGTTGGATAAAGATGGTCCTTTTTTAAATGATAACAGGGAAATGGCAAGTCCTCCGTGGACCTCTGCTTATGAATTAGAACAGATTAGTTTGAAGCTGGAAGAGGAAGATGCAATTAAAGATCCGGAATATCTAAAATGGATCAGTATGCTGGCAGCTCCCGGATCTTCTTTGGGTGGATCAAGACCAAAAGCCAGTGTTGTTGATAAGGATGGAAGTTTATGGATTGCTAAATTTCCAGGCAGGAATGATCAAGGTAATATTGGAGGGTGGGAGATTGTTACTTACGAATTAGCCATTTCTGCAGGGATAAAGATGGCTGAATCAAAAGCTCAAAAGTTTTCTTCGGATCATTATACCTTCTTAACTAAAAGATTTGATCGCACAGAGAATAATAAGCGGATACATTTCGCATCAGCTATTACTATGTTAGAGTATAAGGATGGACAAGATCATTCAGATGGTGCCAGTTATCTTGAAATTGTTGAGTTTTTAATGAATCATGGTGCTAATGTAGACCAGGATCTTGAAGAATTATGGAGAAGAATTGTCTTTAGCATTTGTGTTTCAAATACTGACGATCATCTTAGGAATCATGGATTCATTTTAAGTGATAAAGGGTGGCTCTTGTCACCAGCGTATGACATCAATCCGGTTGAGACAGGCAACGGCTTGAGGTTGAATATTTCCGATACTGATAATTCTCTGGATATAAATCTGGCCAAAGAGGTTTGTGAGTTCTTCAGGATCAGTGAGGGTAGAGCTGACGAAATAATAAAAGAAGTTGTATTAGCTGTCAGGAGATGGAAAAGTATTGCAACTAAATATGGGATACCCAGGCAGGATCAGGAATTGAAAGCTTTGGCGTTTCAGGCGGCAGAAGCTTATCCATTGTAATACTATCCGGGCTTTAATCAGAACAGAAAACAAAGTTATTTT
>CAZMOK010000089.1:0-2616 GCA_964567785.1 uncultured Bacteroidales bacterium
TCAGTCCTTCAGGCACCGCACGGAGAAACCGTTGTCCTTACTGTAGTGGCCACGGTAAATTTCATCGCTGTCGTGACCGAAACGACGGTTCCATGCACCATTACTGTCAAGTTCCTTAGACGACCAGAAGCTACCGTTAATGGTAAGGTCGCCGAATGTACCGCCGGTGCTGCGGTAACCACCTCCCAGGGCAGTGAATCCAAAGACATCTGTACCGGTATTGGCAATCCATCCTGTAGTGGATTTTAAACGTTTTCCGGCATCATAACCTCTAAATCTACTACTACCATCCCATTCCGGGTCACCAACACCATACTGCGTATCTGCATTGCCTTCCAGTATTTTCCATTCCTCATCACTCGGCAAATGCCATCCATCGGGGCAGATCCCCTGCGCACCGACCTGGGTGGAATACTGCATCATCTCATTCCACTGATACAACCCGCCATAGGTGTCGCATTCGTTTACATCATCGTTATAGCAATATTTTTCAACTGTTGGATTCTCCTGCTGGTCCTGGCTGCCATCTATCCGGGTCCCCACATTCAGGTTTTCTGCCATCCAGCACTGACTGCCAATTTGTACTGTTACATACCACTGACCACTGTATTCGATGCTATCAGGACAATAGCTTGAAATTGTGTCTGTTGGCTCCCAGAGCGCTTTCCAGACAGAGCCGTCAAATCCATAAAAATCAGATGAATCTGTGTTGAAAACAATAAGGCCCGCTGCGGGATTCGGGATCATCTTCTGCTGTGATGTCGTCACCCTGGGTAAGAGCAATCCTCCCGAGGTGCCTTTCACCTCAAATAGTGCAGATGCATGAGTGGTATCGTAGTCCGGGTCGTTGGTCACCGTCACCTGGGCGGAAGCAATCGTTGAAAAAAATACAAAAACAATGAAAAGCGTAAAATTACTCATAATGGTTTTGGGTTTAATTGGTTATCAACCCAAAGTTATAACAAACATAATTTGAATGCAAGTGACTGACAGGTAATACTTTGTCATATCCATGGAACTACTTCATGGAACATGGATCGTGGACCGTGGACGATGGAACATGGAACATTTAATGGTACAAGTTCCATGCTCCACGATCCATGTGTCCATCGTCCATGAAAAAAATCGACTTATCAACAGGTATTTTTTCATTTGCCGCCGATTAATCCGAAATTCCGGATCGTTGGTATCATTTATTTTACTTTTATGTTAATTTATATTACATTTGCACTCATGGCCAATGAAATTCAGAATTGTCAAACTCCATGAACTCAGCGGTGAAACTGCTTCAATCTATTCAGTATTGCCGGATGATGACGAAATCACCCTGTTTGACAAATTTTTGGAAGAAAATAATTCACTTGAACGTGAACTCAGGGATATTATCGCCCGTTTAAAGGTTATGGGTGACAAAACCGGGGCACGGGAACAGTACTTCAAACTGCACGAGGGCAATCCGGGCGATGGGGTTTGTGCATTGTATGATGAACCGGAGAAAAATTTAAGGCTCTATTGCATCCGGTATGGAACAATGATCCTAATCCTGGGAAGCGGTGGCGAAAAACCTAAAGTGTTAAAAGCATTTCAGGAGAGCGGCAAGTTAACGGAAGCTAATTACCTCTTACGTGAAATTGCCACGCAAATCAATCATAGAATAAAAGAGAAAGAGATCGGGTTCACCTGCGATGGCCTTGCATTTACCGGTGATCTTGATTTCACAAAAGATACAGCGTGATGACTGAAGAAGCACAAAATTACAGCAGCAAATCCATTCGTGGCCTTCTTTCCGGGGTGTCGGAAACGGATTACAAAAAGGTCGAGGCAAAGATGCAAATCGCAGCCATGATCGAAGATGGCATCGTGGCCAAAGGATGGAAGAAGAAAGACCTGGCACTTGCACTCAATAAGAAACAGTCGGAAATTACCAGGTGGCTGGGCGGTACCCACAACTTCACTCTGGAGACACTGGTGGATATCGGGAATGTGCTAGGAGTATCCCTGCTGAATCTTCACAGGGCGGGTGAAAGGGTTGTTTACAAAGCCATCTGCGTTCATGTGCCTGTTGCACACGATGAACCGCTTCCATATGATCCACCCGTCCGCATCCAGGATGTTATGAAATGGGAAACAGGCCATTATGAACATGAAGAGGCAACAGAATCAACGGCAGACATCCGGTTTCAACTGAAAAGCATCGAACTGGCGGGCTTCTCCATGGAGTCCCCGGAAACAGTGCCGCAAAAGACCAAAGGCTATCATTTCAACATCAGCACCGAACACAAGCTGAACAGGGAAAACCGGTTTGTTGCCGTGATCACCCTGGTGGAGATCATTCATGATGACGGAAAGACGAGGCTGGCAGATATCAAGACCAACTGCATCTACAGCATAAAGGATATTTCGGCGCTGCTCCGGAATGGCAGCCTGCCTGCACAGTTTTACACCACCCTGAACTCGATCTCCTATTCCACCACAAGAGGAATGGCCTTTTCACTGCTGCAAGGCACTTATCTGCACAAGGCCTTTTTGCCGGTCGTTGATCCCAAAGCATTCAATTCTGCCGTCTAATAATCTTTCCTTCATGGAACATGGATCTTGGACGATGGACCGTGGATC
>CAZMOK010000089.1:2716-9342 GCA_964567785.1 uncultured Bacteroidales bacterium
TCCATGCGTCCATCGTCCATGATCAAAACCTCATCCCGATTCCAATGCCATCGCCGCTCATCAACGGGTACAACATCAAATCCGCGTTGCTCTTGTGTACAAAGAACATCACCAGGTCGAAGGCAAACAAAAACCCGCCCTGCAAAATCAAACTGGAGCCGTAGCCTTTCAAAAGGTCCACGTTCTTTGTTGCTCTTTTCGACCGCTCCATCAAATACAGGCCGATGGCCATGTACCCTACATCCAATCCCGCATTGAAGATGAAGATGTTCTGCATGGAGTTGTATCCCTTCAGTATCTCAGAGGAGGTCATGACTGAAGGATCTGCGTTTATGGCGGTAAAATACCCTCCTATCCCCAGTCCCAGGTTGACGACGTTCCAGAAGGTGTTCATCTGGAAAAAGTACTTGTTCTGCCCTTTGGCAGTGGCCCAGCCTATGGAACCGCCGATTATGTTGGCCGCCGCCCACCCCGACAGCACCATCATGCCTTTCCGGTTCAGGTCGAGGCGCTCAACCTCAAACTCCACCCACCCGGGCGAAGCCACCTGGCTGTAAACTGCTAAGGTTGATAAAGTAAGTATAAGGATCAAAGCGGTCGTGGTGTATTTTTTCATGGCCGTTATTCTTTTATTTCTATAAACAGGTTGGTTTTGAAATTGTTGGAACAAGTCGGTAATTGGGTGCTGGGCGTTGGGTGCTAGGTGCTGGGAAAACCGTGAAGTGTGAGGAGTGAAGTGTGAAGTGATAAATGCGGCCGCATTGTTGGATGTAGTAGGATATGGTCAGAAATGGTAAGAGATTGTTCGATATTGTTTGACATAGCAAGAAGTAGCAAGAAATAGCAAGACGTTGTTATTCATTGTTCATTGTGCATTGCTCATTGTTCATTCCTCTTAAATAATCTTAAATCCTCCACTCGCCGGCAATAATTACTTTCTTCCGGTAGTTTTTTAAAAAAACAACGCCAGGCATTATCTTTACCTTTTTGTAAAAACAACCGGGCCCCACGGCCGGTCCAAAACCGACAAAAAATGGATCTTACCAGAAAGCTCTTGCCTGTCGCCGCCATTATCGCAGGCATCCTGATCTCCCTGAACGCATGCCGGGAAACCAAAAAAGAGATCTCACCCGAAGAAGCGGAAAATTACATTTCGGCCTACACCTCAGGCATCATCTCAGCCACCTCGTCTATAAAGATCAGGCTGAACGAGATCCCTGACGGGTGGAGTGAAGAAACCCCGCCGGATGCGTCGGTCCTCAGGATCAAACCATCAACAGAGGGAAACCTTTACCTGCGGAAATTCAACACGCTTGAATTCGTTCCCGACGAACCTCTTTCACAGGGAAAAGAATATTCTGTGGAATTGATGATGCATAAGATTTTTCCCGGCAACTGGGAAGAACCCCTGGTCTTTTCTTTCAATGTCACGGTTATAGAACAGGATTTTACGGTAAGGAGCAAAGGGCTCCGGCAGGATGAGCAAACCGGTACGGAAAAATATGTTTTCACAGGGGAACTCCTGACTGCCGATGTAGCCCCCATCAGTTCTGTTGAAGGAATTGCCCGGGCATCGATCGGCGGTGCCGGACTGGATATTGAATGGATCCCTGAACAGGACAACCGTATCTTTTCTTTCAGCATTGAAAACATCACCCGCAGCAACGAGGAACAGGAGATGATCCTTTCGTGGGACGGTTCTCCCATTGGGGTGGACAAGGAATTCACCGATACGGTTCGCATACCGGCTAGCCAGAGTTTTACCGTCACCTCAGTGCAAGTTTCGGGTGAAGGGGAACAGAGCGTTACCGTGCGGTTTTCTGATCAGCTCGGGAAAGGCCAGAACCTCAAGGGCATGGCAGCGCTTTCAAACGTAGATGATGTCAGGATATCCGCATCCGGCAACACCCTGATCCTCTACCCCGGGGAGAGGCTTTCAGGGGAGCAGAAACTGGAACTCTTCAGCGGCATACGGAACAACATAGGAAGGTCGCTTGGCAAGGATCATGAATACACCATCACCTTCGAAGACCTGAAACCTGAGGTCAGGCTCCTCAGCAAAGGGGTGATCCTCCCCTCTTCCGACGGGCTCGTACTGAATTTCGAGGCGGTCAACCTCAATGCGGTGGATCTCTCGGTCATCAGGATATATGAAGAGAACATCCCGCTATTCCTGCAGATAAACCGCCTTGACGGGGATTACCAGCTTACCCGGGTGGGCAGGCCGGTGATGAAGAAAAGAATCCCGCTGGGCACCGAAGGAAATGTATCAACGGGAATGTGGAAAGCCTACTCGGCCGACCTTTCGGAGTTGATCGGAAAAGACCCGGGCGCCATGTACAAGGTAATGCTGAGCTTCAGGAAAGAATACTCAACCTACAGTTGCAACGGCGATAACGGTGGACCCGTTCCGGCCACCCCGGCAGAATACGACCTCGAAGAGGAGTTCGGGGCCTGGGACGACAGGAGTTACTACAGTCTTAACCGTTACCCCCAGGGGTACAGGTGGAATGAAAGGGACAATCCCTGCCATGTCTCCTATTATTACCCCGACAGGTGGGCAACAACCAACCTGCTGGCTTCCGACCTGGGAATCCTGGCCAAAAGGACCGGCGACAACTCCCTGCTCTTTGTCGTTACAGACATTTTAACTGCATCACCCCTGGGCAACATCGCCCTGGATGTTTACGACTACCAGCTTCAGAAGCTTGAAACAGTGGTTACCGACCAGAAAGGCTTTGCCAGTATGAGGACGGAACGGAAACCCTACCTCCTTATAGCCAACAGAGGAAATCAGAAGGGGTACCTGCGCCTCGACGACGGCACTTCTCTTCCACTCAGCAGGTTCGACGTGGGCGGCATGCGTGTGCAGGAGGGACTGAAAGGATTCATTTACGGCGACAGGGGGGTGTGGAGGCCCGGCGATACTCTTTTCCTGAATTTCATCCTTTTTGATGAAAAGAATTCCCTGCCCGAAGGTCATCCGGTCATACTGCAACTGACCAACCCCCAGGGGCAGGTTGTTGATCGCATCGTGCAGAAGGAGCCTGTTTCAGGGATCTACAACTTCACGTTGAAAACAGAATCGGATGCTCCAACCGGCAACTGGAATGCAAAGGTGATGGCCGGCGGCGCCACATTTACCAAAAGGGTACGGATAGAGACGGTGAAGCCCAACCGCCTGAAGGTAGACCTGGATACAGGCGGCGACACGGTCTATACAACTTCCGGGAAGATCAGCGGGACCCTTTCGTCCAGGTGGCTGCACGGGGCAACCGCCGGAAACCTCAGGGCAAAGGTGGAGCTTACCCTGCGGAAGGGGTATCATACGTTTGAAGGTTATGAGGATTTCACTTTCACCGACCCTACACGGCGGTTTGAATCCTTCACCGAAACGATCTTTGATGACACGCTGGATGCACGGGGGAAAGCTCAATTCAGGGCCACGGTTTCAAAGGCCAAAAGGGCCCCCGGCTTGCTCAACGCCTCGTTTTACAGCCGGGTGTTCGAGCAGGGCGGTGATTTCAGTTTCGATTATAAATCGGCCGTTTATGCACCTTTTGAAAGATATACGGGGGTGAAAACCCCGGAGGGCGACCGCTGGGGCAGGCTCCTCACCGATTCGACCCATACGGTGGAGGTGGTAACCCTCGACGTGGAGGGCAACCCTGTTGCGGTTGACGGCCTCGAAGTGGTCATTTTCAAGGTGAATTGGAGGTGGTGGTGGAATGCCGGCGACAACGACCTGGCATCCTACTACGGCGATGATTTCCACGAACCCGTGCTTACGAAAACCCTGTCCACAGGACCGGACGGGAAGGCTACCGTCGATTTTACAATCCCCTACCCCGACTGGGGGCGTTTCCTGGTCCATGTGTCTGACCCTGAAGGCGGACATGCCGCGGGAAAGACGGTTTATGTGGACTGGCCCGGTTTTGGCGGCCGCAACCGTGGCGACAGGACCGAAGGGGCCTCCATGCTGGCCTTTTCGGTTGATAAGGAGAAATATGAGGTGGGGGAAGAGGTGACGGTCACATTCCCGTCAACAAACTCAGGCAGGGCGCTGATGAGCCTCGAGAACGGCTCTGAGATCATTGACGCTTTCTGGATCGAACCCCAGGAAGGGCAGACCGACTATTCTTTCAGGGTGACGGAAGAAATGTCACCGAATATTTATGTTCATATAACTTTATTGCAACCACATGCACAAACTGCCAACGACCTGCCCATAAGGCTTTATGGGGTCCAGCCGGTCATGGTTGAAGACCCCGGTACAAAGCTCACACCTGTGATCGAAATGCCCGGGGAACTCTCGCCCGAAGAAGAGGTGACCATCAAAGTGAGTGAAAAGAACAACCGGCCCATGGGATACACCCTGGCAGTGGTTGACGAGGGCCTGCTCGACCTTACGAGCTTTAAAACCCCCGATCCCTGGTCGACCTTCTACGCCCGTGAAGCCCTGGGGGTTAAGACCTGGGATGTTTTTGATTACGTCATAGGGGCCTATTCGGGTGAGCTCACCAGGCTGATGGCCATCGGCGGCGGACTGGATGAAGAAGAAAAAGGCGAAAGGGAGGTCAACCGCTTCAGGCCGGTGGTGAAGTTCTTCGGCCCCTTTGAACTGCAAAGCGGTGAAGAAGATGAAATCACTTTTACCATGCCCAATTATGTAGGCTCGGTAAGGACCATGCTGATCGCGGCAGGCAGCAATGCCTTCGGCTCTGCCGAAAAAACCACACCGGTGAAAAAACCTGTTATGGTGCTGGCCACATTACCAAGAGTGCTGGGCCCCGGAGAGAAGGTCAAAGTGCCGGTAAATGTCTTTTTGATGGAAGAAGGCCACAGGAATGTGACCGTCAATATTGAAACGGACGGCCTGCTCGAAGTTACCGGGCCTTCCCTGGAAAAGGTCACATTTGATGAGCCCGGTGACAAGCTGGTAACCTTTGGACTGGAGGTATCCGAAAACATCGGAACCGGAAAGGTGAAAGTGAGCGCTTCGGGCAACGGTGAAACGGCTTACCAGGAAATTGAGATCGAGGTCAGGAACCCCAACCCGCCGTTGCAGAAATCACTCCTCAGGGTGATCGGGCCAGGGGAAAAGGCCACCCTCGACCTGGACCTGCCGGGCATGGCAGGCACCAATGAGGTGACGATAGAAGTATCGGGGCAGCCCTCGGTCAATTTCGGCCGCAGGCTGAAATACCTCCTCGGATATCCACACGGTTGTGCTGAGCAGGTCACCTCTGCTGCATTTCCCCAGCTATTCCTGGGATCGGTAATGGAGGTAACCCCCGTGATGCAAAGCATGAATGATAAAAACATCAGGTCGGCCATCAGGAAGCTACACCGAATGCAAATGGCCAACGGCGGGATCCGTTACTGGCCGCACGCTACAAGGGCCAACGACTGGGCCACCTCGTATGCCGGCCATTTCATGCTCGAAGCCCAAAAGAAGGGCTATACCCTGCCCTATGGGTTTATTGAAAGCTGGATAAGATACCAGAAGGAGGCAGCCAATGAATGGCGCTATAAAACTGTTGATTTCAGGGGGTATTACACACAATCGACACTGGAACAGGCATACCGGCTTTACACGCTGGCACTCGCCGGTGAGCCCCAGATCGGGGCCATGAACAGGCTCAGGGAGGAAAAGAATACAAGCATGCCGGCCCGCTGGAGGCTGGCGGCAGCCTATGCCATGGCCGGACAGCCGGAGATTGCCCGGGAGCTCATGAAGGACCTCGGGACGGAACCGCCGGAATATGAGTATTTCTCTTCAACCTATGGGTCCTCCCTGCGCGACAGGGCCATGATCCTTGAAACATTGCTCCTGCTTGATAAAAAAGACCAGGCCATACCGCTGCTGCTCAGGATCTCTGAAGACCTCCGCCAGGACAGGTGGTACAGCACCCAGACCACTGCATACGCACTGATGGCCGTTTCTAAGTTTATAGGGGAAGACAGGTCAGGCCCGGATGACCTTGTTTTTGAAATAGATTCGGAATATACCGGGAACAAGCAGGTTACAACTCCCAAACCGTTCTACCAGGTCCCAATTGAACCGGGAAATGCTACAAAAGTCGGTTTCCAGGTATCAAACCCGGGTGAACAGGATATTTATCTTGCCGTATATACTTCGGGGACCCCGCTGGAGGACCGGCAGGGAAGAATATCCCAAAACCTGGATATGAAGGTGAGGTATTATGATATGGACGGTGAAAGGATCGAAGTGGACAAGCTTGAACAGGGAACCGATTTCTATGCAAGGGTAACAGTGAAAAACCCCGGAAGCATGGGGCGCCTGACTGATATGGCCCTGGCACAGATCTTCCCCTCAGGATGGGAGATCATTAATACGCGCTTATCGGGCGCCATGGCGCCGGGAGATACAGACACGCCGGATTACCAGGATTTTCGCGATGACAGGGTATATACATATTTTGACCTGTACATTGGCGAGGACGTACATTTCAATGTGCTTCTGAATGCCGCCTACCTGGGTGAATTTTACCTGCCGGCCCTTTCATGCGGAGCGATGTACGACAACGATGTACAGGCACGGGAGCCGGGGAAATGGGTTGAGGTGGTGTTGCCAGGGGTTAATAAATAGTAAATAGTAGGTA
>CAZMOK010000090.1:0-9112 GCA_964567785.1 uncultured Bacteroidales bacterium
AGTTCTGAGTTCTGAGTTCTGAGTTCTGAGTTTTGACCACCTTCGCTAAAGCTTCGGTGGTTAAAAGTTCTAAGTTTTGAATTATTTTTAAATCTTACATCTTAAATCTTAAATCACACGACTCCCAGTATTGAAGCAAGTAACGCCTGCCTTACAAAAACGCCATTCTCTGCCTGCTGGAAATAATAGGCCATGGGATTGCTGTCAACATCTTCATCTATTTCATTGACCCTGGGCAGGGGGTGCAATATTTTCAGGTTATCTTTTGCTGATCCGAGCATATCGTTGTTCAGGATATAGGCATTCTTTACCCTTTCATATTCAATGGGATCGGAAAAGCGTTCCCTCTGGATCCTGGTCATATAAAGAATATCAACTTCTTCGATGGCTTCCTGAAGGTCGGTGTATTGATAATACTTAAGGTCGAGATCCTTGATCTTTTGCTTTACATAGCTGGGAAGTTTCAGCTCAACCGGGGAAACAAGGTGGAAAGTGGCTCCGAAGTCACACATGGCAAAAACAAGCGAATGGACCGTCCTGCCGTATTTCAGGTCTCCTGCAAAAGCTATCTGAAGATCGTTCAGCCTTCCCTGGGTCTTTCGTATAGAATACATATCGAGCAGGGTCTGAGTGGGGTGCTGGTGTGCGCCATCTCCTGCGTTGATGATAGGCACAGGGCTGACTTCGCCGGCATACCGGGCACTACCTTCCAGTGGGTGCCTCATCACGATCAGGTCGGAATAATTACTGACGGTAAGGATCGTGTCTTTGAGTGTTTCCCCTTTTTTAACACTCGAACTGGCTGAATCGGTAAAACCGATCACTTTTGCCCCAAGCCTGGAGGCAGCGCTTTCAAAGCTTAACCTGGTCCTTGTTGAAGGCTCAAAGAAAAGAGTGGCCACAACTTTCTCTTCCAGTATCTTTTGTGTTGTCTTTTTTTCGAAACCTTTGGCAAGATCGAGGATATAGGATTTTTCCTGTGTGTTGAAGTCCTCGATCGAAACCAGGTTCCTGTTCTTTAGTTCAGGCATGGATTCCGGTTTTGGCTTCAAAAATAATTACAAAAATCCAGCAGGGCAGGGGGTGTTGATAATTATTTATAATTGGCTGTTGGCTGATGGCTGTTGGATTATTGTTATGCGCCTGTTTAAGGACAAGACAACCATCCCCCTCCCTGCCTCGCGTTCGCATCCGCTGCAGCTTATGTGAACACGGCCTGCGAAGGTGACAGAGGGAGTGGGTACTATAATAGGATCCAATAGCCAACAGCTAAAAGCCAACAGCTAAAAAGATAAGAGGCCTAAAAGTTATAACAACAGAATTTACTTCTTAAGGTTGTGTTTTTCTATGAATTCATCGATGATCCCTTCAAAGTTCGGGAAACCGATCTCCTGCAAGTCGTAATAAACTCTGGTGTTTGGCTTATTGATCTTGACCACCCTGTTGAGATCGATCGGTGTGCCGATAACCACGCTGTCGCAATCGGTATTGTTAATCGTTGTTTCAAGGTCTTTGGTCTGCTGGTCGCCATAGCCCATTGCCGGAAGCAGTGTTCCGATGTTCGGATAGATCTTGAAGGTCTCACTGAGCTTCCCGACTGTGAAAGGCCTCGGGTCAACTATTTCTGCTGCTCCGTATTTCCGGGCGGCAACCGTACCGGCGCCTATCTTCATTTCACCGTGGGTGAGGGTTGGTCCGTCTTCAACAACGAGTACCCTTTTACCTTTGATGATTGCCGGATCGTCAACTTTAATGGGTGAAGCACCATCGACCACTATGGCGTTGGGATTGATCTTTGCAATATTTTCCCTAACGGTCTGGATACCTTCCGGTGCAGCACTGTCAATTTTATTGATCACTACAACATCTGCCAGCCTCAGTGTAACTTCGCCCGGATAGTATTTCAGCTCGTGTCCGGGCCTGTGAGGATCGGCAACGGTAATATTGAGGTCGGGTGTGTAGAAAGGAAAGTCGTTGTTTCCGCCATCCCATAAAACTACATCGCATCCGTCGGGGTCCTTTTCAGCTTCCCTGAGGATGGCTTCATAGTCGACACCGGCATAGATCACATTTCCCCTTTCCACATGCGGTTCATACTCTTCCATTTCCTCAATAGTGCATTTATGCTTTGCCAGGTCATCGATAGTTGCAAAACGCTGTACCTTTTGAGCGGCAAGGTCGCCGTATGGCATCGGGTGCCTTACAGCTACAACTTTAAGTCCTTTTGCCATAAGGTACTCAATAATCTTTCTTGAGGTCTGGCTCTTTCCGCAGCCGGTCCTTACTGCACCCACTGCAATTACAGGCTTGGTTGATTTAACCATTGTATCATCAGGACCGAGAAGCATGAAGTTTGCTCCTGCACTGTTTACAATGGCGCTGGCAGCCATTACTTTGTCGTATGTAACGTCACTGTAAGAAAAGACGCAATCGTCAACCTTCAGTTCTTTTATTAATGTTGGCAGGTCTTCTTCTGCATAGATCGGGATCCCTTCCGGATAAAGGTCTCCGGCCAGAACGGCAGGATATTTTCTACCTTCAATGTCGGGGATCTGGGCAGCCGTAAAGGCAACTACATTGTAATCTTCATTTCCACGGAAATAGGTGTTGAAATTGTGGAAATCCCTGCCAGCGGCACCGATGATAATGACATTCTTTTTCATTACTACATCCTTTCTTTAGTTCAGTTTTTCATAAATAAAAATTTTTGCAAAGGTAGAATTTATTTCCTCAGGCATGCCTTCTGATTGTGAAAAATTAGCAATGCCCGGTTTTGCCGTTTGCCTTCTGAAGGATAATGGCTAATTTTGCCTGCCTTAATCATCCATCAATGAACACTGAGGAAAAGATAATAGCGACAGCTACAGCAGGGATCAAAGAGTTTTATAATGCAGAGAAGGTACCGCTTGCCGTTCAGAGGACCCGCCCCGATTTTGAAGGGGATTTTACCCTGGTAGTCTTTCCCCTGCTGAGATATTCACGCAAATCCCCGGAGCAAACTGCCGAAGAGCTAGGTAATTACCTGAAGAAAAACATAAAAGGCCTGGAGTCGTACAATGTGGTCAAGGGGTTTCTCAATCTTTCTTATTCACCGGAATATTGGATCGATTTTTTCAGGAAAACGGCAGATAAACGGGGGTATGGCTTTAAAAGCCCGGATAACAAGGCCCCTGAGGTGATAGAATATTCATCTCCAAATACCAACAAGCCCCTTCACCTTGGCCATGTCAGGAACAACCTCCTGGGATGGTCCATTGCTGAGATCCTCAAAGCCAGCGGAAAGAATGTTAAAAAGGTCAACCTGGTAAACGACAGGGGTATACATATTTGTAAAACCATGCTTGCCTGGCAAAAGATGAGCAACAAGAGGTCTCCTGAAGAGCTGGGGATGAAGGGTGATAAACTTGTAGGTGAACTTTACGTTGAATTTGAGAAAGCCAATGCAGCAGAAATGAAGAAGCTCATGGAAGAGGGCATGGACAAGGATGAGGCATACCGGAATTCACCGCTCATAAGGGAAGCCAACGATCTGCTGAAGAAATGGGAGGATGGTGATGAGGAAACCATCAAACTATGGAATAAATTAAACAGTTGGGTATACGAAGGTTTCGATAAGACATACGAAAGGATGGGTGTTGACTTTGACAAGATTTATCATGAGTCTGCCACCTACCTGCTGGGCAAGGAACTCGTGAAGGAAGGGCTTGATAAGGGAGTTTTCTATAAAAAGGCAGACGGCTCTGTGTGGGCCGACCTTTCGAAGCACGGCCTGGACCAGAAGCTGCTGCTGCGCCCCGACGGTACTTCGGTATACATTACCCAGGACCTTGGTACAGCCGAATTGCGCTTCAATGATTACAAACCTTCATCATTGCTGTATGTGGTGGGCAACGAACAGGATTATCACTTCAATATCCTGAAGCTCATTCTGAAGGACCTTGGCAGGGATTGGGCCGAAAATATTCGCCACATATCTTACGGAATGGTTGAGCTGCCTGAAGGAAAGATGAAATCGAGGGAAGGGAAAGTGGTTGATGCTGATGACTTGATGGAAGAGATGCATGCCACCGCGGCAAAAGTGACCACTGAACTGGGCAAGATCGATGATCGCTACACTGAGGAAGCTGCCGAACTTTTTGAGACAATAGGAATGGGCGCCCTGAAATATTTTATCCTCAAGGTTGACCCGAAAAAGAACATGTTGTTCAACCCTGAAGAATCGATAGATTTCAACGGCAACACAGGCTCTTTCATCCAGTATACACACGCAAGAATAAAGTCACTCCTGAGGAAAGGGGAGGAGCGGGGGTATGGATTGTCGATTGTCGATTTGGGGTTGTCGATTTTCGATGGGATGGAGATACTGCCAAAGGAGATCTCTCTAATCAAATTACTTTACCGGTTTCCGGCAGTGATTGAGGAGGCTGCTGAGCAATTGAGCCCGGCGCTGCTGGCAAATTACTCATACGAGTTGGCCAGGGAGTATAACCAGTATTACCAGGAAGTCCAGGTACTGAAGGAGCCCGACAAAAACAAGGTTGTATTCAGGCTCAGTCTGAGCCGGGTAATTGCAGATGTTATTTCCAGGGCCATGGGGCTGCTGGGGATCAATGTTCCGGAGAAGATGTAACCATATAGAGTTGAGGTCTCAAAACTCTACTCTCAAATCTTTATCGCTTAGAGTTTGTCTTGCAGGAGCTCCGTTTCCCCGATAAATATCTTATCAAAAAGATCCGATTTCTTACCGTTGAAATAGGCTGTGGGGTTATGCGAGGAATAGATTGCGTAATTGATATTCGTATCACTTACCGGGTAGGCGGCGAGCTCGATCGGCACAAAATTGTTGCCTTCAATATTTATTTTACGGGAAGCCTGACGGCCGGAATAATCCTCATCCAGGAAATTGGAGCTGCTGAGCTTCGATAAGGTATTCACATACTTTTCCACGCTTGCTGAATCTGCCTGGGTACCACCCAGTGTCCATCCCTGGCCGGTCCTTTCGAGCAGTGTCTGCCTGCCGTTATAATTGAATTCCACACGCTGGATGTCACCCTGATTAACAGATACCAGCGTTTTATCCCTGTACGAGTCGGGATCCCTGTTGAAATTCATTTTGAGGAACCCATCTACGGCATAAACTTCACTTTCATCAGAAAGCCTGACGTAGGTTGTCATATCGCCCTGTTGCTGCTGCTGCCTTCCCATCATCTGCTGCTGGTTCTGATTTTTGGGCATGTTGTAAGAAAACTTCCCGATCATCAGCCTTGTCAGGGTTTCGTCCTTGTCTTTAAACTCTACAGTGGTGGCCGCTGAATCGGTGACCTGGTATTTGTCCCACTGGTCTTCTCCCTTGCCTGCATACCTTTTTGTCTTCAGGCTGCCAACTTGCGCAATGATATTTTTCACAACATTGGTATCGGCAGGGTATCTTCCCGAGGGCTTGACCACGAACCAGCGTTCGCCTTCTTTCATGATGTTCACAGGCTCGTTATTTTGCGGGTCATTAATAACAACTTCGGTGACCTTCTCCGGTTCAACTTCAACTATTATTTCCCTGAACGATCTGTCGCTTGTGTCGAAAAACCTGGCGGCAAAGTAGATGCCGAGCAGTATAATCAGTACGACAATAAGGATTTTTGTGTTGATCTTTTTAAACATGGCCTACCTCCATTCTTTTTTTCTTGATCCTTCTCCTGCGCTGTGCCCTGAAAACCCCGTACAGAATGATCAATACAATGGGCAGGAGGAAGTTCAACCATTTTATCAATGCTTTTTTACTGTCATCAACAGGGTCGAGCGGCCTCGAGGTAACCCCTTTGGTACGAAGATCCATCAGGCCTGTTTCATCTGAAAGCCATTCTACCGAGTTGACAAACAGGTTTACGTTATCTTCGTTGAGCTGCTGGGGCCTCTGACCTTCACCGTTCACGACAAAGTCACCGTCGGTGATAAGGATCAGGGTCGATTCGTTGTTGCCAACGATTCGTCCCGACAGGACCCCTCCGATAGTGAGCCCTGAAAGAGGAAAATCACTGTCGCCCCACTTCTTGTTTATGTCGAAAAATACCGGTGGTGTTTGCGTACCTGATTTTTCGGATGTTTTTAACAGGGGTGTGAACGACAAGGTGGTGTCGCCTATGAAATTGACCGGGCTTGCAAACTGCAGCATCACCTCTTCCAGTCCGCTGGTGATGGGATGATCGGCAAATTCTTTTATCCTTGGCAGGTAGGGGAAGCTGATCTGCGTGGTGAAGTTCATGCGTCCGGACCTTTGCTGAACGCCTACCGTACCGCAATTGGCATCTACGGCAAAACTGTTCTCAACCGAAAGGCCTTTGTTGGTAAGCCATTTTGACAGCCCTGTATAGACCGTTTCCCCTCTCACGGTACTGAAGTTCCCTCTTACCTTATTGAAGGCTATGAAAAGTTTTCCGCCGGAGGCGAGATAATCATCAAGAACATCTAAATGCTCCGGGGGAATTGTATCGGAAGGCGCAACCATAGCAATGGCTGAATATCCCTGCAAGTTACCGGGGCTTGAAAGGTCAACGTTCTCGATATCATAAAGGACATCCAGAGATTCCATTGCCTGCTGAAGCGCTCCCTGCGATGGTTCGCCGTGGCCCTGGATATAACCGATAACCGGCTTCTCATCGATCGAAAGCTTTTTAATGCTTGAAGAGAGATCGTATTCCATGGTTGCTCCCGGCTGGATAACGGGAATAGTCTCCTTGTCTTCTCCCATCCTGATAACAGCACCCAGGAAAACACGTTTCTGTGTCATCTGATCCCTTTCCCTGACATTGACTATGGAAGGCATGATGCCGGCCTGCATGGCTTCCCTTTCTGTTTCCTGGTCCACATTCGGGTCGATGAATTCATAAACAACATCGCCGCCTGAAGTATTTGCATACTCGATAAGCAGGTCTTTGAACTCTTTTCTAACGTTCATCAACTGGGAGGGGACATCCTCAGTGAAGTAGGCTGTTATGGTTACAGGTTCTGAAAGTGATTCAAGGATATCGACCGTGGCATTGCTTAAAGTGTACCGTTTGTCGGCGGTAAAATCGAGCCGGAAATAGAATTGTGCGGCAATGATGTTGATAACCACAATAATGCCTATCAAGAGAAGCATTTGTGAAATTATCGGCTTAAAGCTCTTTTTCTTCATTTTTTCCTGATTTTTGATTTCCTGTCGTAACGTTATCAGATTTATTATCAGGCGTATTTTCGTTTCAACAAGTTAGCTTCCGTGGCAATCAGTCCGATGGCCATAAGGGAGAGGAAGAATAGCAGGTCCCTGAGGTCGAGCACTCCCCTGGCTATGGATTCAAAGTGGGTATTGACACTGAGGTAGCTAAGTACCTCACTGAGGACACCCGAGGTGCTGGAACCGAGTATCCCGAAAATGATCTGGAAGAAGATTCCGATGAAAAGGGCCAGCAGGTAAGCAACTATCTGGTTGTTGGATATGCTGCTTGTGAAGAGCCCTATGCTTATGTATGCAGCACTTATGAGAATGAGCGCCAGGTAGCCCGACCATACGGCACCATGGTCGACGGGACCGAGGTTTGCTACAGTTATATAATACGGAAAAGTGAGGGCCAGAGATATGACTATCAGAAGCAGGGTAGCCAGGAACTTTCCGAAAATGACCTGCCAGTCGCTGACCGGCCGTGTAAGCAGCAATTCAATGGTCCCGGCCCTGTTCTCTTCGGCGAAAAGCCGCATAGTGATTGCCGGGATAAAGAAAAACAGTGTCCAGTAGGCTATACTGAAAAAAGCTTCGAGGCTTGCCTGCTTGATAAAGAATACATCGGCGCCGTAAAGCCATGTGAAAAAACCGCTGAACCCAAGGAAGGCAATCATCATTATGTATGCCATCAGGGATTCAAAAAAGGCACTTAATTCTCTCTTTGTAATTATCCAGACCTGTTTCATGGCACTTGCTGGTTATATTTTTTAATTCATTGTCAGTTCCCTGAAAATATCTTCGAGTTTCGTTTCGATCGGCGACATCTCAGTGAGTACCCATTTCTTTTTCACACACAGGTCAAAAATATCCCTGCGCGAGAATTGGTCAGTCTTGCTCTGCACTTCATAGAGCTGTTCATCGTCCTGTATGAAATCCACGGCTTCGATAGATTCAAGGCTGCTGAGCGCTTCATGCACTGCATTCCTTTCAGCATCTTCGATCCTGACCTTCAGGATCTCTTTGCCCTGAGCTCTCTTCCTGAGGTCCTGGGATGTTCCGTCGGCAACTATCTTTCCATTGTTGATAATGAGGATCCTGTCGCAGGTCGCTTCGACCTCTGCCAGGATGTGAGAACTCAGTATCACGGTTTTTTCCCGGCCGATCTTTTTGATGAGCTCCCTGATCTCTACGATCTGGTTGGGATCGAGCCCGGCTGTAGGTTCATCGAGAATGAGCACCTTAGGGTCGTGAATGAGCGCCTGGGCAAGACCTACACGTTGTTTGTACCCTTTTGAGAGCTCTCCGATCTTTTTGTGCTTTTCACCTTCCAGCCCGCAGAGGTCTACCATGTTCAATATACTTTCCTTTACTTTCGACTTTTCAATACCCTGCAGTTTTGCCACATACCTCAGGTAGTCGATCACCGGCATTTCCTGATAGAGCGGGTTGTTTTCGGGGAGGTAACCTATCTGTCGCTTTATTTTATCAGGGTCGTCGTAAATAGAGAACCTGCCCACCTTTACATCGCCCTGTGTGGGCATGAGATAGGTTGTGATGGCCTTCATGGTGGTAGTTTTCCCGGCACCGTTCGGCCCCAGGAATCCCAGCACTTCCCCAGTTTTGACCCTGAAAGAAATATCGTCGACCGCTTTTTGTACGCCGTAGGTCTTGGTGAGGTTTTCTACGATAATGTCCATACCGTCAGAATTTTCGTGCAAAGGAAAAAAATTCTGAAAGACAAGGCAACTGTCAGGAAAGGCATTTAACAAATTTTAACGCATGAAAAGTTACATTTTACATTTTACAGTTTACAATTTACAAAGGAATTTTTCCTAATGCCGACATACCTGGCACTCTGGCAATGAAGACAATTTGACAATAGAGACAATTTCGACACTAATCCAACAACCCCTCCCC
>CAZMOK010000091.1:0-9100 GCA_964567785.1 uncultured Bacteroidales bacterium
CGGTATGGTCAGGTTTTGGCATGCACGGAGGTTACTTGTGAAAGGTACGATTTTTCAGGAAATTATCTGCCTGACTTGACTTTTCTTACCAAAATTTGTGTTTTTTATCTCCCTTACAACCATTCAGGCGCATAAAAGACCTACTTTATAAACCAATCAATGTAAAAAACTATACCATGAAACATTTAGTACTTTCAATTATGGTTCTCTTAGGAGGCCAGCACATATTAGCCCAGGAGGCAATACGGTATTACGACATGGCTCCTGATGCGGGCAAGAATAATTTTATACAGGAGAACCGTGATCAATGGGAAACTATTTTTAACATTCCATTCCCCTCAGGAAACACCTATACCTCTACTGCAGCGGAGAGCGACGGTGATCATATTTATGTGACAGGCTGGAAAGCTGATTTTATCAGGAAATACACGATGCAGGGAGTTATGGTTGACTCATTTCAAATGATAGGAGCCGACAGCCTGTTACGGGACCTGGCTTACGATGGCCAGCATTACTATGGTGCTATACCTACTTTACCCGGTAAGATTCTGGTTCTGGATTTCAGCAATCAAATCTGTGTTGATACCATTCTGTTGCCTTTTGCCTCGAGGTCGCTGGCATACAATGATGATGATTCATTGTTCTACTCAAATAACTGGAGTACAGATATCATGGTTTTCAACCGTGATGGAATGGTTGTAGACACCCTCCGGGTAGATGGTATTTTTGGCAGTTATTATGGGTTTGCCTACGACAACTGGTCTGATGGCGGGCCATATCTCTGGGGATTTAGCCAGGAAGGTGAGAGTAATGCAACCCTTGTCCAATTATCGTTGCCTTCGGGACAAGAGACGGGGTTTTATATGGAACTTGGATATCTTGGCACAGGTACTTTGGCTGGCGGACTGTTTAGCTATCCTGATTACGACAGTAACAGGGCAGTTATTGGCGGGGTGATGCAAAACAATTTCATGTTCGGGCTTGAACTGGCACCCATTCCATCACCCCCACTGGCCTTCGAGGTTGGAGGAAGCGTAAGTACAGGGAGCACCAGCCTGGACGGAGGTACAATTGATCTCTATAAAATGGAGGACAATATGGTTTTGGAAAAGCTTACCTCGGAAATTGATCAATCGGGAAATTATCTCTTTCCTGAAGTCTATGAAGGAGAGTATTTGCTTCATGCAAGAGCCGGCTCAACTTCCGCATTTTTTGAAAGCCACGCTCCGACCTACCGGGAAGGCAATATACACTGGGAGGATGAGACTCCTTCTCTGTTCACTTCCAACAGCTATAACAATGACATCGAATTGGCAGAAATGGCTGACATGAATAGTGGAATCGGACAGGTAAGCGGTCAGGTATTTGATCTGAGTGATCTTACAGGAGATCCTGTACAAGATGCCCAGGTAATGCTTCTTACTATGGATGATGAATGCTTTGCTTTTACTTACACTGATGAAGAGGGTATGTTCTCATTCAGTGAAATTGGTCTGGATAGTTACAGCCTGCTGGTGGAGATGCCCGGTAAGTTGATGGAACCTTACCCTTTTACCCTCACAGAGCCGGAACCCGGATTAACCGGGCTGATACTTTATATTACAGAGGGTTCGATAATGGTTGGGACAGAAGAAGAATTGTCTGCTAACGTCAGGCATGTGGGGAATTTCTATCCAAATCCCTCAAACAATCAGGCAAAGCTAGAAATTGTACTTGATGAGGCCAGCATACTGAAGCTTGAGGTTTTTAACACATCAATTCAATTAATTCATGATCAAACACTATATCTTACCGAAGGCAATCATACGGTCAGGCTGGATATGGTGGACTATATCCCGGGGTTATATTATGTATTGATAAGATTTGATGATAAGTATACCGTTACGCGCAAGTTTCTGAAAGTTCAATAGCTTTTTATCAATCTATTAAGTGCCTCACTTGCCTTGTGTAGAGTGGGGCACTTTACGTATAGATCTATCCTGGCAGATTTGAGATTATCAGATTGGTACCTGACAATTATCCAAAGCACAGGCATATGCCCTTAGGGCAGCCATGGGGGGCTCTGGTCATGAATTATCCTGTCGACAGAAGCTCCTTTGTAAAGTATTATTTCAGGTATTATTACTGATCTATTATTTTGCCTATTTTGGTTTACTTTTTAGGAAAAGAACTATAGTTGGTGAATATGCTCTTCATGGGAAGGATGAGGATTTGTCTGCTTTCAGTGTTCCTGCTCGCAAGGCTTTGGAGTTATGGCCAGGAATTGGTTAAGCCTGCTTCAGAATCTCCATCTTTCACCACCCTCCACATTACAAAGGCCGATGGCCTTCCCTCCTCAGTAATAACAGCCATTACGATCGATGATGACGGCTTTATCTGGATGGCCACCCCGAGGGGCTTTTGCCGGTGGGATGGTTTCAGCACTGTTACCTATCAAAAAGATGAAAACGAAGAGAACACGTTACTTGCCAATGCCATTCCGCGCAACGGTTTCACGTGGGATAAATTCCGGAAGAGACTCATAATTGGCACTACTGAAGGCCTCAGCATTTTCGACCCGGTATCAGGAAACTATCTGAGTTATCCTGTTGATCCTGGCACAGAACATTCCATACAGGCGCCTGTAAATGTTGTTTTCAACGACCGGCAGGGCAACCTCTGGATTGGCACCGACAGAGGATTCAGCCGTTTTTCAGATGAAGGGGGGACTTTTAAGAACTATACCTTCCAGGGCGACCTTCCCGAAGGGATCCTCCTTGAAAGAAGGAGCATCAATAAAATATTTGACATTGAGCAGGATCCGGAAAATGAAGATATCCTGTGGCTGGCTACACTGGCCGGGCTATTAAGATTTGACAAAGCCAGCGAAAACCTACAATGGTATTACTACGACGATCCGCAATACATGAGGGAACTCAACCAGTTCAATATGCTGGTGCCATGCCCGAATGGAAAACTTTGTCTCGGTACCTGGAATTTTGATATGCTGGTATTCGACACCCAAAAAGGTGCGTTTGTAAAACGCTACGGCCAATATGCCAATGGTAAATACAGGACCGAAGAAAGGATCACACCCTATTTCCCTCATTCATCGGGGGGTGTCTGGGTTTCATCCCTTGATGGCCTTGGTGTGCTGGATTTTGAATCCGGGGAGATCACAAGCTACTTTTCCATCAGGAACAGCAGAGGACACCGGCTGGCACCGGAACTCTTCCTGGTGGATGGGGAGAACTTCTGGCTCGGATCAGAAAATGGAGCGTTTGTCTTGCAGCATGGGAAACAACCTGTTACCAATCACTTTTTCACTCCTTTGGACGAGAATCACTGGTACCTTACACGGGCGATGTTTGAGATCCCCGGATCTAGCCTGCTGTTACTTGGCTATGGAAGGGGGGAGGGTTTGCACATGTTTGACAAAAGGACCGGACGTTTCGGGGTGATCTCATTCCCAAAGCAAAATTTATCAGAGTACATTGTTGCAGGTTTTGAAAGAATAAGTGCCGATACAATCCTCTTTTTAACCTCGGATGAAATCTATGCCTATAGCCCTGCCGATAATCAAATAGAGGCCCTGAATGTGACTTTCGGGAGTTTCCCCTCATTGAATGACATCAAACGGGATCGTAAAGGGGATCTGTGGATCGCATCTGCGAACCATGGCCTGCAAAAATTTGATCTTAATACAAGAGAACTTGTAGTTGTAGATCAATTGTACCAGTATTTCAAATCGAAGGATGAACTGCCGCAGATCACAGAACTGGCCATCGACAATATCAACCATATCTGGTTTAGGCGAAACGGCGGATCTTATGGGTTTTATGACCCGGAAAGCAAACGGGCCCGCTATTTTGACGCTGCAGAAAAGGCATATGATCTCACCTGCTTCAGCCAGATATATGATGATACACTCTGGGCGGGCACGGCACAGAACGGCATCGGTTTTATCGATACGAAACAGCCCGAAGCAGGGGTAAGCATCCTTCACAGCAAAGGTTCGCTTCCCGTAAGGAGTATTTCAGACCTGGTGACCGACCGTTCCGGGTACCTCTGGTGCCTCACGGAATCCGGTCTTTTGCAAATACAGAGATCGAGTGGAAGGATGCAGTTGTTTGACGAAAACTATGGGGTGGCAGTGACCGATTCGTGGACGGGAAAAAGCAATTTACTGCCCGGCAAGCTCCTCCTGCTCAATGATGGCCACATTGTCATCGGTTACCGCCATGGCACAGGTATCTTCCATCCTGACAGCATGAAGATCACCTTCACCATTCCACAGCCCTACCTGAACAGCATTGAGGTGAATGGAGAGGAAATTGATTTCGAACCCGGCAGGAAACTGGTGCTTGCCTCCAACCAGAATAACCTTTCATTCTCCTACTCGGCCCATGACCTGTACCAGAGCGGAATAGAACTGAGACATATGCTGGAAGGTGCCGATCAAAGCTGGCAGGAGCCCAATCAGGAAGGGTCAACATTTTATCCCAACCTGGTACCCGGAAGATACAAGCTTCAGATGCAGGTGTTAAAATCATCGGGCGGTCAGGAAACCAGGGGTTTCAGCCTGGATATCAGAATACTGCAGCCATGGTGGCAGTCCACTGCCGCCTATCTTCTCTACGTGGTCCTGGCAATCTCTTTTATCCTTGCCGCATACAGGCTCCTGCTACGGCGGCAACTGGTCAGGAGGGAGACACAGCGGCTTCGTGAGCTCGACGAACTGAAAACAAGGCTGTATGCCAATATTACCCATGAATTCAGGACACCGATCACCGTGATCATGGGGGTGGCCGATGACCTCGCAGGAGAAACAGGCACACTTGACAAGGAGAATTTCCAGAAAAAACTGGAGGCAATCAAACGCAATGGACACAGCCTCCTTCACCTTGTGAACCAAATGCTCGACCTGGCGAAACTGGAAGATGGAAACCTGAAGCCCAAACCCATACAGAGCAATGTTGTTGCCTGGCTGCAGTATATTGTAGAAAGCCATAACTCTATGGCAGAGGCAAAAGGGGTCAGTCTGACCTTTTACTCGGAAAGCCCCTACCTTCTAATGGATTATGACCCAGAGCAGTTGTCGAAAGTGATCTCGAACCTTCTGACCAATGCCATAAAATTCACGGAAAGCAAAGGCAAGGTAATCTTCCATGTGCGGCATGATGCAGTTGATGGGAAGCTTTGCATCAAAGTGAGGGATACAGGAATTGGCATCCCTGAAGCTGAAAAAGAGCGCATCTTCGACCGTTTTTACCAGGTGGAAGCCGATAAGAGGAACCATCAAAGCGGGACCGGTATCGGTCTCGCCCTTTCAAAAGAGATTGTTGAGATGCTGAACGGGACCATCCGCGTTGAGAGCGAGCAGGGGAAAGGGAGCGAATTCATGATCCGGCTTCCGGTTACAAATGAGGCCCCTTTTGTGAGGGACCAGGCTTATTCATTTGACAGGGGCCACTTGAAAAAAGGCAAAGATGGCCAGGATGAAGATGACTCTGACTGGACAGTACCGCAGGACGAAGGGAACCCGCTGGTGCTGATTGCGGAAGATAACCGGGATGTGGCCGGTTATATCCGGGATTCCATCAGGTCACATTACAAAGTGCAATGGGCAGCCGACGGTATAAAAGCCATCGAAATGGCAACAGAGCAGATCCCTGACCTGGTCATCACCGATGTGATGATGCCGGGCATGAATGGTTTTGAGGTCTGCAATATCCTTAAAACAGATCAGCGTACCGACCATATCCCGGTGATCATGCTTACCGCCAAAGCTACTGATGTCGACCGGATTGCAGGTTACGAGAAGGGGGCAGATGCATACCTTACCAAACCCTTTGACAAAAAGGAATTAATGGTCCGCATCAAACAGTTGCTGAAGCTCCGCAAGCAGTTGCAGGCGAAATACAGTAAATTGGAATTGGTGGGGCATCATCATGAACAACCACTTCCGCCCGAAGAGCAGTTTGTTTTTAAGGCAACTCAGATTGTAGAGAACAATATAGATAAATCCATGTTCAATGCCTCCAACCTGGCACGGGAAATCTTCCTGGGAGAGAGCCAGTTGTACCGGAAACTCAAAGCCATTACCGGTAAATCCACTGCCCTGTTTATCCGGTCGGTGAGACTCAGAAAGGCAAAACATTTGCTGCTGACGACCAACCAGTCGGTTTCTGAAATTGCCTACCAGGTGGGGTTCAATGACCCGGCCTGGTTCAGCAGGGTGTTCAAGGAGGAATACGGCATATCCCCTTCGGAATCACGGAAGGTGTGATTCAACCTTTTCATCGATCAAACCATTTCCCAACTATGGCCTGAGGGCCTTAAAACTGCCTGGAAGGAGCCACTTTGCATAAATAGTGCAAGGGCTTGCAAGAATAGCACAAGGCCGTTAATCCGGGTGCCGGTAATTTAGATTCAAATTTGAATGACTATGAAAAAATCCGGACTACTACTCGCAATTCTTGTGCTGCTTTTTACCTCATCAGGATTCCCCCAGGGTGTGGCGATCAACAATGATCAATCTGCTCCGGATCCATCTGCGATCCTGGATGTAAAATCAACCGAACTTGGATTTCTGGTGCCGCGCATGACCGTTGCCCAGGCCTATGCCATCCCGAACCCGGTGCAGGGACTGCTTATCTATGCAACCGATGTTGGAAGCTTTTTGTACTATGAACACAACAACTGGCAGTATCTGACCAGCGAGTTTTCAGAAATGATCGCAGATTTTGATTTTGATACAAAGATCACCACAGGCAACGGAGTGTATCCGGATGATGATTTGATAGAGATCTATAACGGGAGCTATACTTCGCCCAGCTTCCGGATCGATTCCTTACGGATTGAACCATTGAAGGGGAGTTTACTGATAGGAAGGGATGCCGGGCGGAATGCTTCCCAGCTTCAGGACATCATTGCCATTGGCGATTGCACGCTGGTCAATAACATTGGATACTACAATATTGCCATTGGTGAGAAAAGCCTGCTCAACAATAACAATGGATATGAAAACATCGCCCTCGGCGGGTATGCTTTATCCAGCAATATCGACGGCGCAGCCAACCTGGCTGTGGGGCGGTTTTCCCTGTATGAAAATCAGTCGGGTTCCAATAATGTAGCCCTGGGGGCCAGTGCCATGCTTGGCAACACCTCGGGAAGTTACAATGTCGCGGTCGGGACATCGGCTATGTCATTTCCCTCCACCGGCAATCAGAATACTGCTGTCGGATGGTTTTCGATGGCATATAATTCAAGCGGTTATGAAAACACAGCGGTAGGGGCGAATTCACTCTGGATGAATTCCACCGGAGCCAGGAATAGTGCCATGGGCCAAAATTCCATGTACACTAACAAATTTGGTAATTACAATGTGGCGCTGGGTTATGCCTCCCTGTTCAGCGATACCGTCAGCACGAACAGTATTGCCATAGGTTCCTGGGCACTTGAAAACAACCTGGGTGGTATCTCGAATGTGGTGGTCGGGACCAGGGCGGCATCCAAGGGTTCCGGACAACAAGACATTGTGGCGATTGGAGATTCTGCATTGATGCTTAACCAGAAACCCGGTAATGTGGCCATCGGGAGCAAGGCAGCACACCTGAATACAAGTGGAGAAGGGCTGACAGCTTTAGGCATGAGCGCTTTGGCAAGTAACTCAACCGGTTCATTGAACACAGCGGTTGGATATGGAACATTGTCGTCGAATGCCGGAGGCTTTGGAAATACAGCCATGGGATACACTGCAATGATCGTCAACACTGCCGGAAACTATAATACGGCTTATGGCTGCCAGGCGTTGTGGACCAATGGTGCTTCACATAATAATACTGCAGTTGGGGCAAATGCCTTGCTGGCGAATAATTCCGGAAACGACAATGTGGCGGTGGGATTTGCATCGCTGAGTGAAAACACAACCGGCCGGTGTAATGTCGCCATCGGTTCGGTAGCGCTGGCCGAAAATTCCACCAACTCATATCTTGTAGCGGTCGGTGATTCCGCCCTGTACAACAACGGGACAGGGGCAAGTGCACAGGAAGGCGATCAGAATACAGCCATCGGTTCCAAAGCATTGTTTGGAAATACCAGGGGGTATCTGAACACTGCCCTGGGAAACCAGGCAGCCTACAGTAACACTACAGGCCATCATCTTACCGCCCTTGGTGCGCTTGCCTTATCAAACAATCTGGATGGCGAATACAACACCACTGCAGGGGTCAGTTCAATGGCCTACAACACCAGCGGTTCGTACAATACTGCATTGGGTAACAAAGCTTTGCATTTCAACCAGGGAGGATATTACTCCACGGCCATTGGAATGGAGGCCCTGGCTTCTAACCTTGTGTCGTACAACACAGCGGTAGGATACCAGGCATTATTTGGGAATACCACCGGCATCAGGAACACGGCCCTGGGCATCCAGGCAGGGACAACAAATAAGTCGGGGTATTACAATACCATTATCGGTTCGTACGCGAATACGGGTGACACATCTTACAGCAACTCCGTAGCACTTGGTGATGCAGTGGTGGTCACCGCCAGCAACCAGGTGCGTATCGGCGACGGCGCGGTAACCAGCATCGGTGGCTATGCCAACTGGACCAACCTTTCCGACAAGAGATTCAAGAAGAATGTAAGGCAGGATGTGCCGGGGCTTGAGTTCATTATGTTACTGGAGCCGGTAAGTTACAACATGGATATCCGGGCGCTCAATGATTTCCTGGGCGTCGATCACCATGAGAAAGCAGAGGTGTACGCAAGGTCAGGGAAAGGGCATACATTCTTCAGCGGTTTCATTGCCCAGGATGTTGAAAAGGCAGCTAAATCGGTCGATTTCGACTTCAGCGGTGTGGATGCGCCGGCAAATGATGGTGATACATATGGTTTGCGTTATGCCGAATTTGTGGTGCCGCTGGTAAAGGCCGTCCAGGAGCAGCAGGAGTTGATTGAGAAGTTGCAGGCGGAGGTTGAGGAGTTGAAACGGGAGGTTGGGAGGTAGATAGGTGGGTAGGTGGACAGGTGGAGGCTGATCATTAGGCAACGAAATAAATCCAGAAAAAAACCTATCTTAGAAGTCCAAAACCACTCAGGAAAACCCATCCTGTAT
>CAZMOK010000092.1:0-7610 GCA_964567785.1 uncultured Bacteroidales bacterium
TCTGAGCCCCTGCACTTTCATTGATAACTGATAACTAATAACTGATCACTGATCACTGATCACTGATAATTGATAATCAGTATATCCCTTTTCTCCTCCCTCATAAAAAGTATCCTCATCCCAGGGGGTGAGGTCAAGGCCCTTGCGGAAGCGCTCAACCAGGTCGGGGTTTGAAATGAACAGGCGGCCGAAAACCACCATGTCGGCATGGCCTTCAGCAAGCACCTTTTGGGCCTTCTCATAGTCGTAGCCCCCGCAGATCATCAGTTTGCCGTGGTAGAATTTTCTGAAGTGCGGGGCGATCAGGCCCGTCCACTGCTCCACCAGCGGCCCTTTGCTCATGGGCTCGGTCAGGTGCAGGTAAGCCAGGTTGTAACCGTCCACCTCCTTCACCACGTACTCAAACAGCTCAATGTTGTCGGGGTCTTCCATGTCGCGCCTGGTGAAGACAGGGGAGAGCCTCAACCCGGTCTTTTCAGGGCCGCAGGCATCCGTAACCTCTTCGATGATCCTCCTCAGGAAGCGGAACCGGTTGGCGAACGAGCCGCCATATTCGTCATCCCTGTGGTTGCTGCTTTGCATAAGGAACTGGTGGGGCAGGTAACCGTTGGCGCCATGTATCTCCACACCGTCAAAGCGTGCTTTCAGCGCATTCTGTGCCGCCTTCCTGTAATCAGCCACGGTACGGTCAATATCCTCCCGGGTCATGGCCTTCGGCACCACCGCCGGGAAATGCCCCTCCGGGGTGTTCACCTCGCCGCTTTCGGCTATGGCAGAAGGCCCCAGGGGCCACTTGCCCTCAGGCAGGAGTTTCGGGTGGCTGTGCCTGCCGGTATGCCACATCTGTAAAAAGATGCGGCCGCCTTCCTCATGGACTGCACCGGTTATTTTTTTCCACTCCTTCACCTGCTCCTCTGTGTAGATCCCCGGAGTGTCGTGGTACCCCACAGCCCCGGCCGAGATGTTGGTCGCCTCGCTGATGATCAGCCCGGCTCCCGACCGCTGCCTGTAATAGGTCTCCATGATGGGGGTGGGCACATTGTCGCGCGTGGCCCTTTTCCGTGTGAGAGGTGCCATGATGACCCTGTTCCGTAATGCTGTGTTGCCAATTTGTATGGGATCGAACAATGTTGCTGACATACCTGCCGGTTTGCTGAAATGATTAATTTTACTGAGCTTTCATTAAAAGTTGCTGCGTGCAAAGTAAATCAAAATTCATATCTTTGCTTTCAATTTAAACTCAATCTAAATAAAAAAAGATATGCCTCATTATCATACGCTGGGGAAGATACCTCACAAAAGGCACACACAGTTCAGGAAACCCGACGGCAGCCTCTATTCTGAGCAGCTCGTTTCGAGAAAGGGTTTCGATGACCTCTATTCGCTGCTTTACCACATCAACATGCCCACGCTGGTGAAGAAAGTGGATGAGCCCTATTCGGTGGCACCTGAGGTGGCCATAGAGAAGAACCTGAGGCACAGGAGCTTCAGAGGGTTCAACGTAAAACCGGAAAAAGATTACCTGGAATCCAGGGTACCGGTGCTCGTGAACGATGACCTCCACATTTCGCTGGCAGCGCCGCAGGAATCGACCACAGACTATTTCTTCAGGAACAGTGGCGCGGATGAGATGATCTTTGTCCACAAAGGGGAGGGGACCCTTAAAACAAAGTACGGCAAGATTGATTTTGAATACGGCGACCACCTCATCATCCCCCGGGGCATCACCTACCAGTTGGATTTCAGGGGCAGCGACAACCGGCTTTTCATTGTGGAGGCCTTCTCGGCCTTCCGCTTCCCGCAAAAGTACGTGAACAGGGCGAACCAGTTGCTCGAGCACGCCCCCTTCTGTGAGCGCGACATCCGCAAGCCCGACAACCTCGAAACCCACGACGAGGAAGGGGATTTCCTTATACTGGTCAAAAGGGATAACATGATCTTCCCTTACCATTACGCCACACACCCGTTCGACGTGGTTGGCTGGGACGGCTACCACTATCCCTATGCCTTCTCGATCCACGATTTTGAACCGATCACAGGAAGGATCCATCAGCCGCCCCCGGTACACCAGACCTTCGAGGCAGACGGCTTCGTGATGTGTGCGTTCGTACCGCGGATCTACGACTACCACCCGGAATCGATCCCTGCACCCTACAACCACACCAATGTGGATTCGGATGAAGTGCTCTATTACGTCGACGGGCAGTTCATGAGCCGCAAAAACGTTGAAAGAGGCATGATATCCCTGCACCCCATCGGGATCACCCACGGCCCGCACCCGGGCGCGGTTGAAAAAAGCATAGGCCAGAAAGGGACCGAAGAGCTGGCAGTGATGGTGGATACCTTTAAATCGCTCAAGCTCACCAAACAGGCCCTGGAGATTGAAAACCCGGATTATTATAAAAGCTGGACAGAATAACAAAAGGAAATAAAATCAATAAATATTCAGAAATGATGGAAAAGGATTTTTTGCCCATAAACGGAACGGATTACGTGGAGTTCTATGTCGGGAACGCCAAGCAGGCAGCCCATTATTACCAGACTGCCTTCGGTTTCCAGCCACTTGCTCACGAAGGCCTTGAAACCGGAAACAAGGAAAAAAACTCTTACTGCGTGGTGCAGGACAAGATCAGGTTCGTGTTCACCACCTCCCTGGTGCCCGATTCACCCATTGCCAATCACGTGAACAAGCACGGCGACGGGGTGAAGGTGGTTGCCCTGTGGGTGGACGATGCCACCAAATCGTTCGAGGAAACCGTAAAAAGAGGTGCAAAGCCCTACATGGAGCCCAGGGTCGAGGAAGACAAGGACGGCAAAGTGGTGCGCTCAGGTATCCATACCTACGGCGAAACCGTACATATCTTCGTGGAAAGAAAAGACTACAACGGCGTTTTCCTGCCGGGGTTCAAAAAGTGGGAGCCCCATTACAAGCCGGCGCCACTGGGCCTCAAGTACGTTGACCACATGGTTGGTAACGTAGGCTGGGGCGAAATGAACAAATGGGTCGACTTTTATGCCCAGGTGATGGGCTTCAGCCAACTCGTTTCGTTCGACGACAAGGATATCTCCACCGATTTCACGGCCCTCATGAGCAAGGTGATGTCGAACGGGAACGAAAAAATCAAGTTCCCCATCAACGAGCCGGCCGAAGGGAAAAAGAAATCCCAGATCGAGGAATACATTGATTTCTATAACGGCGCCGGAGTGCAGCATGTGGCCATGGCCACCGACAACATTATCGAAACAGTGGCCGGACTGAAGGACAGGGGCGTGGAATTCCTTTATGTGCCCTTAACTTATTACGATACCGTCCTCGACAGGGTAGGGGAGATTGACGAAGACCTGAAACCCCTCAAAGATCTGGGCATCCTCATCGACCGCGACGACGAGGGCTACCTGCTGCAGATCTTCACCAAGCCCGTTCAGGACAGGCCGACCGTGTTTTACGAGATCATCCAGCGGAAAGGGGCGCGGTCGTTCGGAAAAGGTAATTTCAAAGCCTTGTTCGAAGCCATTGAAAGAGAACAGGAATTAAGGGGAACCCTTTAAAAACCAGCAATCATTTATGTCAGAGACAAAAGCAAACGACCCCGGCCTGCAGAGCTGGCTGGAAGTCCAAAAAGAAAGTGATTTCCCGATCCAGAACATCCCGTTTGGGATCGGCAGCCTGGAAGGCGGGGGGGCGGTCCCCTGCACAAGGATTGGCGACAAAGTGATAAACCTGGCGGCGCTTGCCGATTACGGTTATTTTGACGACCTCGGGATAGACGACCTGGGCGTCTTTTACGAACCGGTGCTCAACCCGTTGATCTCCCTGGGAAAAGAAGTCACCGGAAAGGTAAGGGACAGGATCTCTGAGATCTTCCGTAAAGGGAACGACTCCCTTGCAGCCAACGAAGAGGCATTGAAAGCCGTGGTGCATCCCGTGGAGGATGTTACCATGCATATGCCTGTTCATGTGGGCGACTACACCGATTTCTATGCCAGCGAGCAGCATGCCACCAACGTGGGGACCATGTTCAGGGACCCTGAAAATGCCCTGCTGCCCAACTGGAAACACATCCCGGTAGGGTACCATGGCAGGGCCTCTTCCATTGTGGTCTCCGGTACCAACATCCACAGGCCCAAAGGCCAGACCAGGCCCGAATCTGCCGATTTACCTGTCTTTGGCCCTTCGCGGCTCGTCGACTTCGAACTCGAAATGGCCTTTGTAACGGGGAAGGCCACCTCACTGGGCGACAGTGTGAGCACTGACCGGGCTGAGGACTATATCTTCGGTCTGGTGCTCTTCAACGACCTTTCGGCCAGGGATATGCAGAAGTGGGAATATGTGCCGCTCGGGCCTTTCCTGGCCAAGAACTTCGGCTCGGTGATCTCACCCTGGATCATCACGCTCGAGGCGCTGGAGCCCTTCAGGACCGATGGTCCGGAGCAGAAACCGGAAGTGCTTGATTACCTCAAATACTCAGGAAAGAAAAGCTACGACCTGGAGCTCGAAGTGTTCATACAGCCCGACAGGCAGGAGCCCGTCAAGGTGTGCCATTCCAACTTCAAGTACATGTACTGGAACATGGCCCAGCAACTGGCCCACCATACGGTGAACGGCTGTAACATCAATGTGGGGGATATGTATGCCTCGGGGACCATCAGCGGCCCGGAGCCCGGTTCATTCGGTTCAATGCTCGAGATCGCCTGGAAAGGGACAAAACCCTTCAAGATGCCCGACGGGTCGGAACGGAAGTTCATCCTCGACAACGATACGGTGATCATGAGGGGTTACGGTAAAAAAGACGGGGTGAGGATCGGATTCGGTGAATCTGTGACAAAGATCCTTCCCGCAAAATAAGCACTGAAAATATGATTGACATTAAACCTTCTGACATACCGCTTCCGCAGCTCCACCAGTACATCCTTGGAGGCGTTGCCCCCAGGCCCATCGCGTTTGCGAGCACGGTGGATGAACAGGGGAGGCCTAACCTGTCGCCCTATAGCTTTTACAATGCTTTTGGCGTTAACCCCACTACACTTGTCTTTTCGCCTTCGAGGAGGGGACGCGACAATACCACCAAGCATACCTACGATAATGTAAAAAAGGTGCCTGAAGTGGTCATCAATGCCGTTAACTGGGATATTGTTGAGCAGATGAGCCTGTCCAGCACCGAATATCCCGAAGGGACGAACGAATTTGTGAAGGCAGGCCTCACCATGCAAAAGTCTGATAGGGTCAGGCCCTTCAGGGTGAAAGAATCACCCGTACAGTTCGAATGCAAGGTGAGGGAAATAATCGAGACCGGCAGTGAAGGCGGTGCCGGGAACCTCGTGATCTGCGAGATCCTCATCATGCACATCGATGAAGGGATCCTGGACGAAGGGGGCAGGATCGATCCCTATAAGGCTAAACTCGTGGGCAGGCTTGGTGCAAACTATTACACAAAGGCTTTCGGCGATGCTATCTTCGAGGTTGAGAAGCCGCTGGCAAAGCTCGGCATCGGGGTCGACGGCCTGCCGGAAGAGATCCGGAACAGCACCGTGCTCACCGGCAACGACCTGGGTAAACTGGGGAACACAGAAGCATTGCCCTCAGAGGAAGAGCTGAAGGAGTTCGGCGAACAGAAATGGGTGAAAGAATGGTTTGCATCCAACAGGGACGACGTCTCTGTTCGTCATAAGAAAGCACGCGAACTGCTCGATGCGGGTATGGTGTCAGATGCCCTGAAATTCCTCCTTAGCGGTAAATAAGCTCGAAACCGTTGTCGATCAGGTTCTTGTAACCTGGGTTGCGCTCCTTGAACGACAGCAACTGGCCTTTGATGATATCGGAAAGGCCGCTGTTCAGCTTCTGTTCCTCAACCAGCTCCAGTATTTCCATTTTCAGCAACCACTCGTCGGGGTGAGCTTCGTTCACGGTTTTCCAGATGTCGTCCAGCTCGTCAAACCCTTTACCTTCTTCCCGTATCTTCCTCACTCTTTCGTAAAGCCTGTGGAGCTTTTTGGCTTCGTCGGTGTGCTGTATTTTGATGGTCTTTTCTTTGGGGACAGGGAACTTCAGCCCGAAACCGTTGGAGTCGGCCGGGCCGGAATAAGCAGATACGATGCTTTCGCCCACTGCCATGTCGTAAACGCCCCACGAAGGCTCGAACAATACCCTGTCGCGGTAAGTGACCTTGCAGTTGGTGAAGGTCATAAGAAGGATCTTTCCTTCTTTTCTTGTGATATTCTCGAGGTAGCCTGCTACAATCACGCCCGATTCAAACTCCAGGGTCACCTTTTCATGGGTTTCTATGCCTTCTTCAGCCAGGTCGCCACCGGTCATGTTCTCCAGGGGCTTCCCGACACCGTTCAGCAGTCCCGTCGGCGAGCCGAACCCGTCTTTATGGTGTTCCTTGCCGTGCCCCTCCAGCATCTTGCCGTTGAAACTGAGCATGGTGGGGCTGTCGGTCTTTACGTAAACCGGCCTGTTGCGGTGAATGATCACTTCGCTGAATGTGCCCGACACCTGCAGGCCTGAGCTGAAGACGGCAGTTGCCGTGTTGTTCGATTCAATGGCCTTCAGGATCCCGTCGACGCCCCCGGTCCTGAGCGCCATGGTACCGGCGTACTCGTTGAGCACATCGTTCAGGTATTTGAAGTCGGGGGTTACAAAGAGCTGGGGCTGCTGGGTGGTGATGTCGAAGGCATATTTTGCTGCTTCAACAGTGTACGGGAGCTTTTTGACATCATCCTGCAGCGAAGAGTAGCTTTCGCCTATGGACGACAACAGACCTGCGCCGTAGATCTTCGGCTTTTTGAGGTCTCCTATCAGGCCGTATTCAACGGTCCACCAGTGCAGGTTCCTGATTTCCGACATTTCGGACGGCGGGCCCGATTCACTCTCTTTTTCCTCCAGCTCCTGCTCAGCCTTCCTGATCTCTTCGGCCGGGGTGTAGGGATTGGCTTTGAGTATGGACAGGTGCCTCACGGCCTCGTATATTTTATAATCCTTTGCCGATGAAAAGGCTTTGCACCCGATCTTACCGAATTCCCTAAGGTAATCGGCGTATACCGGGTCGGCAATGATGGGCGCGTGGCCGGCTGCCTCGTGGATGATGTCCGGTGCAGGGGTGTATTCGATCTGGTCGATCGGCCTGATATCAGCAGCGATAACCAGCACATTGTAGGCCTGGAACTCCATAAAGGCCGCCGGGGGTATGAACCCGTCGACTGACACGGCTGCCCAGCCGATCTCCTTCAATATCCTGTTCATGCCGTACATGTGGGGTATGCTGTCGATGGAAATGCCCGTGGCCTCCAATCCCCCCAGGTAGGAGCCGTGGGCCACCCTGCTAAGGTAGCGGACGTTCTGCCGCATCACGTAACGCCAGACAGCATGGTCCTGTGTCGTGTACTCGTTGTACGGCTGGTCGATCACCAAATCCATCAGGTGTTTTGGCAATTTGTCAAGGACTTCGTTCATTTCCATGGCTGTCTCAATTTAGAATCGTTATAAATTAATGCCAAATATAGAAAAAATCAGTCATACCATGAATTTTATCGGGGCGGTAATAATGGAGGTATTTTGTAATTCTTTGCATGATTTACTTTTTAATTTGTCTGTTATTGATCAGGAAACA
>CAZMOK010000092.1:7710-9056 GCA_964567785.1 uncultured Bacteroidales bacterium
CTTGGCGGCAAAAATCCATTGCAACGATGGGATATGGGAGCATTAATTTTAGTCATCCGATGAAGTTGTATTAATCCTGTTACAATTCGATTGATTCTATTTTTTTTGCTGAGGTATTCATCGGATGACCCCGGATGCTTAATTTCGCCCTATCAAAAGAAAGATCCATATCGCCCTGCCCCTGCTCAATGAATCAGAATATGTCCCGTTCCTCCTCGATTCATTGAAACAACAGGATTTCACCGAATTTACGGTGACCGCCTGCGTAAACCAGCCCGACCACTGGTGGGACGACCTTGAAAAGAAGCACATCTGCGAAGACAACGCCCTGACCATCGGGATACTGAATGAGATCAACGATTTTGATATTGAAGTGATCGACTGTAGCTCCCGGGGCAGGGGATGGGACAAAAAGAATTTCGGGGTGGGCTGGGCCAGGAAAACGGCCATGGACCAGGTTGCCGGCAAAGCAAACGATAACGACCTCATCCTTTGCCTCGATGGTGATACTGTGTTCAACAAAAACTACCTTGGATCTGTGGCAAAATCTTTTGAGAATAACCCTGGAATCGTGGCACTGGCCATACCCTATTACCATAAATTAACAGGTAATACGGAGGAAGATAGGTCGATACTTCGATATGAAATCTACATGAGGCATTACCTCCTGAACCTTTTCAGGATAGAAAGCCCTTATTCATTCACGGCCATCGGCTCGGCTATGGCAGTGCCGGTATGGGCCTACAGGAAAGTGGGGGGGATTACCCCGTTTAAGAGCGGGGAGGATTTCTATTTCATGCAGAAAATGGCCAAGAACGGTCCGGTAGGCACCTGGAACCGGGAACCTGTATTCCCGGCCGCCAGGTTTTCCAACAGGGTCTTTTTTGGTACCGGTCCGGCTATGATCAGGGGCAATGCCGGCGACTGGTCGGGGTACCCGGTCTATTCGCCTGAAAGCTTCGACAGGGTGGCACAGGCCTACAGTGAATTCCCTCATCTGTTTGAGAAAAATGTACCTACACCGATGGATGATTTTCTTTCCGGGAAATTCGGGGAAGAGGACATCTGGCAACCGCTGAGAAACAACTTCAAACAACGGGACCAGTTCGTTAAGGCCTGCATGAAGAAAATAGATGCACTGAGGGTCCTCCAGTTCCTGAAAGCAACCCATAAAGAAGGCAGGGATGAACAGAACCTCCGGGATTATCTTGAGAAGAACCACCCGGAAGAGCTGAGGCTACAGGGAATTGACCTCACCGGATTCAGTTTTGCCGGAAGTTCCGTCGAAGAATTGGATAAGATCCGTAACTTGCTGTACTCACTCGAAACGGAGCAAAGAAAAAGAA
>CAZMOK010000093.1:0-8636 GCA_964567785.1 uncultured Bacteroidales bacterium
GATATTTTTTCCCGAAATGCCGGGAGATCCCGCACGATCTTACACAGAGCCAAAATCTGTCAGCGAAGCAAAGCGCAGGCAGGGATCTCTCCGCTATTCAGGGAAAGCTTTTCTAAAAAGTCAGGAAAGTTATGTGATAAATTAATGAACAATGAATTAAACACTTCACGCTTCACTCCTCACACTTCAGGGATTTCCCAGCACCCAGCACCCAGCACCCAGCGCCCAGCCCCATTTACCAATTTCAATGTATCATCCCAACGCCAACGGTATTGAACGTGCCTTCGTCGATAAGGGTGAGGGAGCCGGTCTGGCGGTTGCGGCGGTAAGGATCGAAGAAGATGGGCTTGGTGGTGCGCAGCGACACCCTGGCGATCTCGTTCACCTTAAGCTCTTTGCCGTCGTCGATGCGGTTCAGGGTGTTCACATCGACCTTGTACTTGATCTCTTTCACCATGCAGCGCACTTCGGAGGTGGTGTGGCGGAGGTAGAACTTATCCCTTACGTTCATGGGCTTGTCGCTCATCCAGCACATCATCACGTCGATATCCTGCCCGGTTTCGGGCACATTGTTTTCTTTCACGATCATGTCGCCGCGGCTGATGTCCAGGTCGTCGCCCAGCCTTAAGGTGACCGACATGGGCGGGTAGGCCTCATCGAGGCTCTGCTGATACGTGTCGATCGATTCCAGGGTGGTGACAAATCCTGAAGGGAGCACCATCACCTTGTCGCCGGGGCGGAACACGCCGCCTGCTATCCTTCCGGCATAGCCCCTGTAGTCGTGGTACTCGTCGCTCTGCGGCCTGATCACATACTGAACGGGGAACCGCGGGTCGATATGGTTGTAGTCGCTGGCCACGTGGATATTTTCGAGGATATATTTAAGGGTCCCGCCGCCATACCAGCTCATGTTTTTGGAAGTTGTGACCACGTTATCGCCTTTCAGGGCGCTGATGGGCACGAACCGGATGTCTTTCACTGCCAGTTTTGCGGCAAAGGCGCTGAATTCCTGTTTGATCCGCTCAAACACCTCTTCCTTGTAATCCACCAGGTCCATCTTGTTCACGCAGATGATCAGGTGTGGGATCTGGAGCAGTGAGGAGATATAGGAGTGGCGGTAAGTTTGCTCGGTCACCCCGTTGCGCGCGTCGATGAGTATGATGGCGGCATTGGCGGTGGAGGCGCCGGTAACCATGTTCCGGGTATATTGCACGTGGCCGGGGGTATCGGCTATTATAAATTTCCTTTTCGGGGTGGCGAAGTAGCGGTATGCCACATCGATGGTGATCCCCTGTTCCCTTTCGGCCCTGAGCCCGTCAGTAAGAAGGGCGAGGTTAACCTGTTCGTTGCCTTTCAGCACGCTGGCCCTTTTCACGGCCTCGAGCTGGTCTTCGAAGATCGATTTGCTGTCGTACAGCAGCCTTCCTATCAGTGTGCTTTTCCCGTCGTCAACGCTCCCTGCGGTGGTGAACCGCAGCAGTTCCATGTCGAGGTAGGCTTTATTGGAGAATTTTTCCTCAGGCATAATTAGGGGTTATTATTTTTCTTATTGTCTCAATTGTCTCTATTGCCTTGCCCGCCAGAGCTAGCGAAGGCGGGTCAAATTGTCTTTATTGTCAGGTGTTCGGGTTACGGGTTACGGGTTACGGGTTATGGGTTACGGGTTGCGGGTTACGGGGATTTAAATTCTAAATTCTGAATTTCCGCGCTACCATACTCCTGAGTCATTTTCCTCTTTTCCCGTCCTCCCGTCCTATTTTCTTATCCTCTTAACCTCCCGTCTTCCCGTCATTCCCTGCTCCCACGCTTTCATTATTAATTATTAATTATTAATTGCTCATTGTTCATTGTTCATTATTCATTTAAAAATACCCTTCCTTCTTCCTGTCTTCCATGGCTGATTCGCTGCGTTTGTCGTCGGCGCGGGAACCGCGTTCGGTCACCCTCGTGGCGGCGATCTCCTGGATAATGTCTTCGAGCGTGTCGGCAGTTGAAACGGTAAGGCCGGTACAACTTATGTCGCCGATAGTGCGGCAACGCACCTTTTTCATTTCCACTTTTTCGTCGGGTCTTTTTTTCATGAAGGGGGCATCTGCCAGCCATACCCCGTCGCGTTGGAATGCCGGGCGCTCATGGGTGAAATAAAGGCTGGGGATATCCACTTGTTCCATGTAGATATACTGCCAGATGTCCATCTCGGTCCAGTTGCTGAGCGGGAATACCCTGAAGTGCTCACCCACGCGCTTTTTCCCGTTGAAGATATTCCAGAGCTCGGGGCGCTGGTTCTTTGGGTCCCACTGGCCGAACTCGTCCCTGTGTGAGAAGAAGCGTTCTTTGGCACGGGCCTTTTCCTCGTCGCGCCGGCCGCCGCCCAGGGCTGCATCGATCTTATTCTCTTCTATGGTATCGAGAAGTGTGACTGTCTGCAGCAAGTTCCTGCTGGCGCTGTAGCCTTTCTCTTCGGTAACCTTTCCTTTGTCGATCGAATCCTGCACCGATCCCACTATCAATGTGGCGCCGAGCTCTTTCACAAGCTCATCCCTGAAGACGATGGTTTCCTCGAAATTGTGTCCGGTGTCGATATGGATCAGGGGGAAAGGCAGCTTTGCCGGCCAGAAGGCCTTTTTGGCAAGGTGTACCATTACGATCGAATCCTTTCCGCCCGAAAAGAGCAGTCCGGGCCTTTCGAACTGCGCTGCCACTTCACGCATAATGAACATCGACTCCGATTCAAGCTCGCGCAGATGGTTCAGATTGTATTTTCTGGTTTCCATGGATCTTATGTCTTTCTTTTCATCCTGGCTTTGTGTCCCGGTATCGAATGCCGTCATGATTTTATTGTTTTTTCTCATGGTATTCGATCCTGGGCAGGATAAAATCCATTAATTTCTCAGTACTTTCTTCAACTGTCATCAGGTCCGTCCTGATCTCCACATCGGCATCCATTGGCTTCTCAAAAGGCGAATCGATACCTGTGAAGTTCTTGATCTCACCTTTTCTCGCCCTGGCATAGAGCCCTTTCACATCACGGTTTTCGCAAACATTGAGCGGGGCATTCACAAACACCTCGATCATGTTTTCCCTTCCGATGATGTCCATGGCCATATGCCTGATATCTTCGGTAGGGCTAATGAAGCTGTTGATGGAAATGATGCCGCAATTGAGGAAAAGCTTTGAAACTTCGGCAATCCTCCGGATATTTTCGGTCCTGTCGGTTTCGGTGAAATTCAGGTTGTTGTTGATGCCTGAGCGGATGTTGTCGCCGTCGAGTATTTGCGAAAGTATACCCCGGTTGTACAGTGCCTCGTCGAGTGCTTTGGCCAGCGTGGTCTTTCCCGCGCCCGAGAGGCCTGTCATCCAGATAACCTTTGCCCTTTGCTTCAATAACCTCTCCTTGTCTTCCCTTTTGAGGATGCGGTGGAAGACCGGGTAGATGTTGTTATTTTCTTTCATTGATTAAAAAATATCCGGGTGTTTCCAAAACTTTTCAGGCGGGCAAAGTTACTTTTTTTTTAGCATTCGGTGTTAAGGGGGTGTTAAATGGCTGAGTGGCGGGTTACGGGTTGCGTGTTACGGGTTACGAGGTGCGGCAGCACCTACTTGACAATAGAGACAATTACGACAATTCTAACCACGTCTGACTATGTCTTCCCACAAACATTTACCAACCCCCATCAAATTCAACACTCAACTCCCGTTTCACTCCGTTCACGGGATTCCGCTTCGCTTCAACTCAACACTAATAATACAGGTTATCCCCCTTGATGCGGAGGTATTTGCGGACGGCGAAGTAGGTGGACGACCAGGAGATGATGATGCCCAGCAGGATTACCAGGCCGTAAAGGGCCAGCAGAAGCTCCAGGTCCTGGAGCTCCATCAGCTCGGGATACTCATTTCTGAGCCAGTACAGTATGCCGGTGAGCAGGAGGAGGGTGATCAGGGCGCTGTAAAAACCCTGTGCAATACCTTTGAATATGAACGGCCGCCTGATAAAGGACTGGGTGGCGCCAACCAGTTGCATGCTCCTGATGATGAACCGCTTTGAATAGACCGACAACCTGATGGTGTTGTTGATGAGGGCTATGGCAATGATAAGAAGCAACCCGCTGAAGCCCAGCAAAAGGATGCTGATCTTCCTGATATTGTTGTTAATGAGATGTACGAGCGACTTCACATAGAAAACCTCCTTCACGTCCTCGTTCTTCATCAGCTCGGTCTCGATCATCTCGAGGCTGTCGACATTGGCGTAGCTGGCCTTCAGCCTCAGGTCGATGGCCGGCGGCAGGGGGTTGTAGCCCAAAAAATCAATGAAATCCTCCCCGAGGTCTCTCGAAAGCTCTTCGGCTGCCTGTTCGGGGGTGATGTATTCGGTCGATTTTACGTATTCGGTGGCATCGAGTATTTTCTGTAACTGCATGATGCCCGCCTCCCTCACAGTGCTTTTCATATAGACCCTGAAGCCGATGTTCTCTTTTACGTAATCCGACAGTTTCCTGGCGTGAAGCACGGTGAGCCCCAGCAGCCCGAGCATGAACAGCACAAGGGTGATACTTACCAGTGTGGTCACATAAGAACTCTGGTACCTCCGTTTTGAATATTTGTCTTCACTCGCCGGCATGGCTGCGAAGATAGAAAGTTTGCCATTCTTTTCCTAACTTCGCACCCCTGTTAATAACAGGACATCAGCCTTATACTATGGAATACAATTTTAACAGGATAGAAGAAAAATGGCAGAAATACTGGGCCAGGGAAAAAACTTTCAAGGCCCATAACAAATCGGAAAAGCCAAAATATTATGTTCTCGACATGTTCCCATACCCATCGGGCGCCGGATTGCACGTAGGCCATCCGCTTGGGTATATCGCCTCAGATATCTATTCCCGCTATAAAAGACTGGAGGGGTTCAATGTCCTCCATCCCATGGGATTCGATGCCTATGGCCTGCCGGCCGAACAGTATGCGATCCAGACCGGGACGCACCCGGCCGTTACCACAGAGAAGAACATAAAAAGGTACAGGGATCAGCTCGACCGCATTGGTTTCTCCTACGACTGGGACCGTGAGGTAGTGACCTGCGACCCCTTTTACTACAAATGGACCCAGTGGACATTCATCCGGCTTTTCCGGCACTGGTATAATAACGACACCAATAAGGCAGAGCCGATAGAAGGGCTTGTGAAGAGATTTGAATCTGAAGGCAATTCACAGGTGAATGCCGCCTGCGATCCGGTTGATGACTTTTCGGCCAAAGAATGGAAAGCCATGAGCGAAAAGGAGCAGCAGGAGGTGCTGATGAACTACCGCCTGGCCTACCTCTCGGAAACAATGGTGAACTGGTGCCCCGAACTGGGGACGGTACTGGCCAACGACGAGGTGAAGGAAGGATTCTCGGAGCGTGGCGGACATCCGGTTGAAAGAAAGTTGATGAAGCAATGGCTCCTCAGGGTCTCGGCCTATGCCCAGCGTCTGCTCGAAGGGCTGGAAACGCTCGACTGGACCGAATCGCTCAAGGAGGTGCAGCGGAACTGGATCGGGCGCTCCGAAGGGGCCTCGGTCAACTTCAGCATAGAAGGGCACGACGATACCATCGAGGTGTTCACCACCCGTCCCGATACCCTATGGGGTGCCACATTCATGGTGCTGGCCCCTGAGCACGAACTGGTGGAGAAGATCACCACCCCCGACAAAAAGGAGGAGGTTGACAAATATGTGACATGGGCAAAGAACCGCTCGGAGCGCGACCGCATGTCGGAGGTGAAAAGCATTACCGGGCAGTTCACCGGCGCCTGGGGCATCAACCCCGTTAACGGAGAAAAGCTGCCCATATGGATTGCCGATTACGTGCTGATGGGCTACGGCACAGGAGCCATCATGGCCGTACCGGCGCACGACAGCCGCGACTTTGCCTTTGCACGCCATTTCGATATCCCGGTCATACAGGTGGTGGTCGGGAAAGGAGAAGAAGCTTCCGGCACGGACAACTGGACCGGCTCATACGATGCCAAAGAGGGCACCATGGTCAATTCTGGCTTCATCAACGGGATGGAGGTGCCTGAAGCGATCAGGAATACCATCGATTTCCTTGAAAAGGAGGGTGTAGGTTACGGCACTGTGAACTACCGCCTGAGGGATGCCATCTTCAGCCGCCAACGCTACTGGGGCGAACCTTTCCCGGTCTATTACAAGGACGGTATGCCTTACATGCTCGATGAAAGCGACCTCCCGCTCGAGCTGCCCGACGTGGACAAGTACCTCCCCACTGAAACCGGCGACCCGCCACTGGCGCGTGCCAAAGACTGGCAGACGAAGGAGGGATACCCGCTCGAAACCAACACCATGCCCGGCTTTGCCGGTTCAAGTGGCTATTACCTAAGGTACATGGACCCCTGGAACGACAAGGCGTACTTTTCGAAAGAGGCCAACGAGTACTGGCGGAATGTTGACCTGTACATCGGCGGTGATGAGCACGGCACGGGCCACCTGATCTATTCCAGGTTCTGGAACAAGTTCCTCTACGACACCGGCCTTGCCTGTGAAGAGGAACCGTTCAAAAAACTCATCAACCAGGGAAAGATACAGGGCAGGTCCAACTTCGTTTACCGGATCACGGGCACCAACACTTTTGTATCGCATAACCTGCGTAAGGAGTACGATTACACTGCCCTGCACGTCGACATCGACCTGGTCGACAATGACGTGCTTGACATCGAGGCTTTCAAGCAGTGGAGGCCTGAATTTGCCGGTGCGGAGTTCATCCTCGAAGACGGTAAGTACCTCTGCGGCTGGGAGGTTGAAAAGATGTCGAAATCGAAGCACAACGTGCAAAACCCCGACGACCTCATCGAAAGGTACGGCGCCGATACGCTCAGGATGTACGAAATGTTCCTGGGCCCGCTCGAAATACACAAGCCCTGGGATACCAACGGCATAGAGGGCGTGTTCAGGTTTTTGAAAAAATACTGGAGGCTGTTCTTCGACAAGGACGGTAATTTCAATGTCTCTGACGATGAGCCATCTGCGGCCGAGCTGAAGGCACTGCACAAGACCATCAAAAAGGTGAAAGACGATATCGAAAGATTCTCTTTCAACACAGCCGTAAGCAGTTTTATGATCTGTGTGAACGAGCTGACCGACCTGAAGTGCAGCAAGCGGGCCATCCTTGAGCCGCTCAACATCATCATTTCGCCCTATGCCCCTCACATAGCCGAGGAGCTAAGGGAGATGCTGGGACACGGGGGTTCTGTTTCATATGAGCAGTTCCCCGAATTCAATGAAGAATACATCAGGGAAGACACTTTTACCTATCCTGTTTCGTTCAATGGTAAGCTGCGGTTCAAGCTCGAGCTGCCTGCCGACATTTCGAAAGAAGATGCTGAGAAGAAGGTGCTCGAAGATGAACAGGCACAAAAATGGATCGAGGGCAAAACGGTGCGGAAAGTGATCGTGGTGCCGAAAAAGATCATCAACGTGGTTGTATCCTGATGAAAACAGAGGAACATAAAGAGCTGAGGAGAAACCGCCACTGGCAGGCCTGTTTGCTTTTCCTTTCCTTTCTATGGCTGGCCAGCCTGCCTGGTTTATCGCAGGATCACGCTTTCCGCACGGTTGAGAATGATGAATTCGGCCACGGTGAAGAGCTTACCTACCGGGTTTTCTATGATTCCTGGCTCACCCACTGGCTCACAGCCGGCATCGGGACCATGAAGATCTACGAGGACCCTGTGACGGTCAGGGGAAGGGAAACCTACAAGATCGAGGTGACCGGCAATTCCACCGGGTTGTTTACGCTTTTCTATAAGGTAAGAGACAAGTTCACCTCTTTTGTAGACAAGCAGGCCCTGGTGCCCCTGCGGTTCCTTAGGGATACCCATGAAGGGAAGTTCAAGCTGAAGGACGAGGTTGATTTCGACCATAAGAACCTCACAGCCACCAGCTTCAAGAAAACCAAGGAGATCACCCCGGGCGTGCAGGACATTGTTTCGGCCTTTTATTACGTGCGTACCATGGATTTCGACACGGCCGAGGCGGGCGATGCCTATTATCTTAATTTTCACCTCGATGATTCGGTGTACCGCAGCAAGATCATCTTCATGGGGCGCGACTGGGTGAAGACCAGCCTGGGGAAGTTCTACTGCATGGGCTTCAAGCCCAAGGTGGCGCAGGGCGATCTCTTCAAGGAGCCTTACCCCATGATGCTCTGGGTCACCGACGACCGCAACAAGATCCCCATCCTCGCCAAATCAGGCGTCTACATTGGTTCCATAACCCTCGAGCTGATCGAATATAAGGGGCTGAAGTACCCGCTGGGAAGACAGTAGCTCGGAAGCGCAGGGGCTCAGAGGCTCAGGAGGATAGTCGTCAGTCAAGTTAGTCAGCAGTAAGTTCTGAGTTCTAAGTTCTGAGTTCTGAGTTAATATGCGGAAATCCGCTGTATCCGTTTCACGGCGTTCACGGGGTTCCAATTCTTTCCATTACAAAGTACAAGATGGGTGTTCAAGTTCCAAGTTTCAATATTCTCGGTTCTGTGCCTTACCCTAACACCGTAAAACCGATACACTTTGACCCACCGTCGCTAAAGCTTTGGTAGGCAGGGCAATTCCGGCAATAATCCAGCAGTTCATAAAATAAACAATGAG
>CAZMOK010000094.1:0-1964 GCA_964567785.1 uncultured Bacteroidales bacterium
CTTCTTAACCTCCTGTTTTCTTAACCTCTTATCCTCTTATTCCTCATCTACCTTAAGACAGCCATCAGCCCTAAAATTAATCAGAATTCCTGAATCCGGCGTCCATCATAAGTGATTATCTTTGCAACTGGCGCCATCCGCCCTGCGAAAAAATAAATACAACCGTTGATACCCAGGGAAACCATAGCGAAGATATTTGAGGCCGCCCGCATAGAGGAGGTGGTGGGGGAGTTCGTCAACCTCAAGAAAAGCGGCCAGAGCTACAAGGGGCTCAGCCCGTTCACCGACGAGAAAAACCCCTCGTTCTATGTGCACCCGGGCAAGAACATCTATAAATGCTTCAGCTCAGGTAAGGGCGGCAATGCCGTGAACTTCCTCATGGAGCATGAGCACCTTACCTATCCCGAAGCGCTCAGGTACCTGGCAAAGAAATACAACATCGAGGTCCGTGAGGAGGGCGAGACCGAGGAGGACCGTAAGGCACACGACGAAAGGGAAGCCCTGTACCAGGTGTCGGACTTTGCATGCAAATATTTTACATCCCAACTGAAAGATACCGAAAAGGGCAGGGCCATCGGACTGAAATATTTTGAGGAGCGGGAGTTCACAAAGGAGACCATCGACAGGTTCCAGTTGGGTTACAGCCAGGACGAATGGGATGCCTTCACGAATCACGCCCTGGATGCCGGCTATAAAATTGAATACCTTGAAAAGACCGGACTGACGGTTATCAAGGAAGACAAGAAATACGACCGCTTCCGCGGAAGGGTCATCTTTCCCATCCACAACCTTTCCGGCAGGGTGATCGGGTTTGGGGCCCGTACCCTTAAAAAGGACGACAAGATCCCGAAATACCTGAACTCTGTCGATTCTGAGATCTACAACAAGAGCAAGACCCTGTACGGGCTTTATTTTGCCAAGGGCGATATCATCAAAGAGGAAGAATGTCTGCTGGTGGAAGGCTACACCGATGTGATCTCGATGCACCAGGCGGGGTTCCGGAATGTAGTGGCTTCGTCGGGCACGGCCCTCACTTCCGACCAGATCAGGCTGATAAAGAGGTACACCACCAACATCACCATTTTATATGACGGCGACCCGGCCGGGATCAAAGCCTCTTTCAGGGGCATCGACATGATACTGGAAGAGGGGATGAACGTGAGGATCGTACTTTTCCCCGAAGAGGAGGACCCCGATTCGTTTGCCAGGAAGAAAAGGCCGGTGGAGGTGAAGGAGTTCCTGGAGGAAAATGCCTCTGACTTTATACGGTTCAAGACCGGGCTGCTGCTTGAGGAGGCAGGCAGCGACCCCATCAGGAAAGCGGGTCTCATCAGGGAGATCGTAACCAGCATTTCACTCATACCCGATGCCATAAGCCGGCAGATCTATGTGAAGGAGTGCAGCACCCTGATGGACATATCGGAGCAGGCCCTGATGAACGAGTTGAACAAGATGCTCCGGAAGAAGTTTTACAAGGAGAAAGACAGGCAGGTGGAGCAGGAAGAACCGGCCCCGATCCTTGATGATACCGCCAAACCCGAGGTGGATGTCACGGATTCGAGCTACCAGGAAAGGGACCTGCTGAGGCTCCTGCTCACATACGCTAACCACGAGCTGACCTTTGTCACGAATCCTGGCAAAAGGGATGAAGAAGTGAAAAAGATACTGGTAGCCGACTTCATCTTTGCCGAGATAGCCAGGGACGACATCCGCTTCGGGGAGGAGATGTACCAGCGGATATATGAGGCCTGCAAAAAGATACACGAGAAAGGGGAGGAGATCACCGAGGAGTATTTCATCAATTTTGAGGAAAACGATCTCTCAGGTGAAGTGGTCAATATAGTTTACCCTCCTTATGAACTCAGTGAAAAATGGAAAGACCGGAAGATAACCGTAGTTACCGAGCATTCGCGCCTGAAGCAGGCAGTGATCGGCGCGGTCCTTTCCTTCAAGGCCAAGACCAT
>CAZMOK010000094.1:2064-8529 GCA_964567785.1 uncultured Bacteroidales bacterium
TAACACCCTAACACCATACCACAAAGGCATTTTCAATGCTCTTACTTTTAATATTTGAGATGGAATAGCTTTTTTGGAAGAAGATACGGGTATATAAAAACCAAGCGGGAACCAATCCGTGAGAACTGATTCCCGCTCGTCTAACGTCAGCCGGAGCTTTCGAAAGACGTCAGGTTATGGTTATTGTGACTAATCCTTTTTGAATCCGTCCCTTTCGGGACTTTTTCTCAGGATCGAGGGTCAATTCTGGTTTGCCTTGCGGCTCTCCTTCTTTTTCCCCCGGTTCTAACCTGCTGACTTCCGGTATACTCGCCCTTTCGGGTTTTTCCTCCTTCAGCCCCCGGGGTTGGCTCTGCCTGGCGGCGTTGCCTCTGCCGGGCCGGAGTTGGACTCTGCCTCTCCCGAAGGATCAGCGTTGCCGTTGCTCCTGCAGATGTCGAACCAGTCTTTTATCGATCACCTGATGAAGCAAATATACTATCGTAGAGTTTCTGAAATCAAGTATTTTTTATCGTATGTGTTAACATTGAATTAACATGGGTTATTAACAAAATGTGAATAAGTGTGGTGAAATGGATGCCTTTATAAATATCTGAAAAATAAATGGTTGTAATATGGTAAATATGTAATATTATAGATGTTAACAACAATTAACAATCCTTGCTTACTTTTGTACCGGTTTTAAATCCAATTCTAATGTCGAAAAAGATCAGAAAACTTGACTTCGACCAGATCATTGCCCTCCTCAACGAGTACGATACCGAGTCGATCTACGAAAAAGTAAACATCGTCCCTAACAGCGAAGACCTGCTGGAACAGATGTCGAACTACATAAACCTGAAAGGCTTTTCCCGGGTTGCCGTGCTGGGGATCGATATCTACCGGTATGGTAACTATAAGCACCTGGAGCAAACGCTCATCCCCTCGCTCTTCAAGATCATGTTCGACAAGGCTATGCGGCTGAGCATCGAGAATAACCAGTATGTATTTCAATATTATACCAAGGAAAAGATCGAGGAATCATTCATCAGTACCGGCGACGGCGGCTTTCTCATCTTTGACACCCCGTTGCACGCCATGTTCTTTGCCATTAATTTCGAGATGGTCGTGAGGGCCTACAATGCCTATCACCTTTTCCCCAAGCTCAGAAGCATTATCGGCAGTATCAGCCTTCGCTATGCGATAACCCGCGATACCATCTTCCAGCTCATCAATAATTACTACGGATCGGCCATAATCAACAATGCCAGGATACTCGAAAGGGACACCCTCAACCGCTGCTTAATCGACCAGAACACTTATGAATGGTTCATGACCAATATCGACGGGATCGAGAACCTCCAGGTAATGACCATAGAACAGATAGCAAATATCTATGAGTTCCTCAGCTACGACCGGTCATTAATCGACGAAGGGCACAATGAAATAATCGATAAGGAAATTTCAAGGTACTCGGGGATCATTAACTCGGATATATCGAAGGTCGGGCAGATCGTATCCAAGGAAACCATGCTCAACATCTACAACCTGCACCTCCAGGTGACTATGAAGATCTTTGCCGACCACAAGACCGAAAGCAAGCGGATCATCACAATCAGCCTTGGCAACTTAAATACATCGGGTATTTAATCGGACGAGCCGGCTGTTTTGAGTATCAACTCCCTGCCCCTCTTCAGGTCCCATACTTCTATGAGTTCAAGGAGATCGGCGTATTCGCCGGGTGTGAATCTCTTTTTATCCAGTGTAATATGCCGTTCTATGACTACAGAATTGCTCTTTGGCTTTACAACCAGTTTCGCGCTGCCGAATTCCTTTTCCCTTTCCAGCTCAACCTCATTACCCAGGGCCTGCCATCCGCCGGCAAGGGCAATTTCATAAGTATAGCTCTCCGAAACGGGATACGGGAGTTCCAGTGTCTCAACGCGTTCAGTTGGCAAAGAGCCCAGCTCCCACTGGTCCACGCCGTACTTAAAGGCCGGCAACCTAACCATGAGGAAGTCCTCTACCTGCCTGGCAGCCGAGGGGTCTTCGAACGGTATCACGGCCTCCGTTTCCGGGCCGGTAATTTTTTCGATGGAGATCTTTTCATTGTCTGCTTTGACATTCAGCGGGGCCCCTGCCTGTTTTTTATTGTTGTAGACTTTCATGTAGGGGTTCAAGCCATTTGTTACTTCAAGGGTCACTTCGCCCAGCAGGTTGGCCGTGTCGGGGATCCGGAGCACTGCGTCCATATCTGCTTCGGCTGTGTACTCCTTCTCCTCGAAAGTGCGAACGCTTTCTATGGCCCCGTCGAGCTGGATGAAGGTCATGTCAGCCACTTCCCAGATCATGTTTTCCCCGTTTGCCGAATGGGGCGACAGGTAAAAACGCCCTTCTTTCTTAGGATTGACCTGTACCAGGTACTCCCCGAACATTTCCATGTTGCCTAACTGCCTGCCAAACCAATTATCGTGGATACCGGCAACAGGATAGGCATTGATGCCGGCCTTGACCAGCATATCGGAAAGCATGATCGCCATCTCAAGGTTTCCGGCGTAAGTGCTTTCCCAGACCTCCGGGAGGTCCCTCACTGCAAAGCCGGAATATCTCAGGGGGATTTCCTTATGCTGCAGCCTTTCAGTAAGCCATTTCCGGGCTTCCCAGATAAGTTTCACTTCGTCATCCTGCTGTTTTGAAAGCTCCACGGCCTTCGAGGCCACTTCAGCCGGAAGGTTATGCCTGAAGGCATCCTGGTTCACAAAGGAGAAAAAGGCCCGCTGGAGGTCGAAAAGACTGAAAAAAAGCACGGGATCCTCTTCCGAAGAAGCATATTTTTCTCCGGTTTGAGGCCGGATGTTCCTGAATGACCAGCGGTAGACCATCTGTCCGTTCTCCTGGAAAATATCAGGCGCCGTGCGTATGTTCAGCACCCTGTACTTCAGTGATAGTTCTTCGGGAACCCTCACAATCACTTCCATCTCCTCTACGGGAACATTCTGTCTTACTTCTTCTTTGCCCATGAAGAAAGGCATGAACCCGCTTTCAGTGCTCAGGGTATAGTCAAGGTAGATGGTGGCCCCCACTTCCAGTCCTGTGTGGGTAATCGCCATTTCCCTCAGGTGGTTGTATGCCGGGGCCTCCCTGGCAAAGCGTGGCAGCAGTTCGTTAAAAGCGTTCTCCGGGGCTTCCACCCTTGTACCATCGGCCATCGTGGTGTACGATTCATTGATCTTCAGGTCCTGCTTTTCGGGATTGTAAATGATGAAGGTTTCACCAAAGAGCCTGTGAAAAGCGAAATGACTGTTCAGCCTGAGTTCTTTGTACTCCCTGAAGTCGTATGATCCGTCGTTGTGCAGGGTATATTCCCTGATGAGCTTCTGGTAGGTGGCGTCTTGTTCAGCCTGCTGGCTCTTTGCCTTCGGCACTGCCAGGAAAAAAACAACAGCAAAAATGAAAGAAATATATTTCATGGTATGGTCTTTATTATCTGTTTTAAAATTCATTCTGAAGGTCTTTTACTCGTCCTTTACTGCTTTTCTCAGGATAAACGGCCCTTCCATGTAAGCTTTCTGAGCCTCCACAGCCCTTTTGAACGAGGGCCACTCTTCAGGCTGGTAGATCCTTTTGTTGAAAGAGGCATCGAGGTTCATCCGGAAGGTCTTTCCCGACATGCTCACCTGGAACCCCCCTTCAAAATAGGCCGTTGAATCGGCGAAGGCTTCCTTAACGGGTACATACTCTATCTCATATTCGCCGGGCAGCTTGATCGACTCGTTGAATTTCACATACCTCGAGCAGCGTTCCCTGAAGGGGTATTCCCTTGTCTCCATCCCGGTATCGAAATAAAGATGGGTCATTGCTCTTTTAAAAATTCCCGAGCCCACAAAGGATTCAATGATGATCTCGTCATCCGTCACAAGCGCATAATGAGGGACTTCGTACTCAATTTTTATTTTGATGGGCGCTCTCATGTAATCGTAGGGATCGGGCATTTCGATCTCAAGTATTTTCGCATGCGGGTGCACGCTCCTGATCTCTTCCTTGAGCCGACGTTCCCAGCGGTCTTTATAATAAGAGGTGAACATCCGCCTTACAGCGGCATCTGATTGCCCTTCGGCCACAAGGGTCACAAATCCTGTAAGGTTCCCGTCGGTGTCCACTTCGCTGTTGCCGAATATCCTTACAAAGTGATTCTGCGGATCCGACACAGGTGTAGTTGCCAGGTCGGCGCCTTCGGGGAGCCCCATCAGGTATTCCTGCTGCTGTTCCGCACTCGACCAGAGCTCCCTGACAAAGGGCACCCAGGTAGGATCGAGGAGGTGGTATTTCCCGTCGGAGAGCTTCACCACGGTCACACTGTGGTTGAACTGGTCGGCCGGGATATAATCGATCCGTGATCCTGCCATGGTCATGGCGGCATACGATTCGAACCCTGCGGCCCTGAGCATAGTGATGAGCATGCCGGCTTTGTCTTTGCAAACCCCGCAGCGGTCGGTGAAGGTCATGTCACCGGTGTGGAGGGTATAGCCTTCCCCTTCTCCCATCGAGATGCCCGAATACCTTATCTCATCGGCAACCCAGTGGGTCAGTCTTGAAACGGAATCCATTTCGTCTTTTGCGCCTTCGAGGATCTCATCCACTTTTTCTTTTATCTCAGGAGTCCATTCAAAGCTTCCGTAATCTTCGTTCACACCGTAGAACCATATGGATTTGGCATACCAGTCGGGGCTTGTGGAGATAAGCAGTTTGGGCGCCACATCCGACATGGCCACCATCCATGGTTCCCTTTTCATCGGTTTGATATCCTCTTTCATAAAGGTGTAGATCATCTTTCCGTCATCCAGCACTGACGAAGAGGCCACTTCGCCGTTGTACACTTTATACTGGACCGTTTTGTCGGCAGGGATGATGGCGCGGTAAACCTTTTCCACAACCGGATCGCTGCTCCAGAAGGGGACTATATCATAAAAATGCCCCCGCATGGGCGGAATGTATCTTTCATCTTCATTATTATCTAAAAGAAGGGCATAAGTGAAACCTTTCTTGAAGGTCCATACTTCGAGGGCATCGCCGGGTTCGAGCCTTCCCACCTCGATCATTTTTTCGCGTGCGCCCCAGTAAATGGCCCGCGCCGGTTGGGGATAATCAAGCACATTGGAAGTGTCGAGTTGAGTGACAGTGCCGTCCTTATGGTGGATAAGCACTTTAACAATATCAACGTAGGCCGAAAGCGGATCGTAGTCGATGCGCACCACGTTGTTGCGGAGGGCCCCATTTTCAGTGAGTATCTTGTACATATAATGGTGGTCAACGTAAGTAAGTCCCGAGGGCTGCACATCGGAAACGGTGCTGTCGAACACAACCACCACATCGGCATTGGGGTAGTTCTCTTTGGTGATTTCACCATGCTTGCCGATCAGCAAGAGCGGCATGGTAAATAGGAACAGAAAGATTAGCAGATCTTTGATTTTCATTATCATTTAGTTTTGTGAATTGTTTGAAGAATGCAAGTATAACGGTTGTTACAATATTAACGAAAACTTAATTGCCCTACAAACGGCATGAGTTTATATTTGGTATAATTTTGAGAACAATCAAAAAACCGGGAACCATGATACGCAGATCTTTTTTCTTTTTCTTGTTTGCAATTGGCATTTTCCTGCCTTTTTCCTGCAATGTGGGGATGGAAACGGAGGTGACAGATCCGGATGATTCGTTCACCTTTGCTTTTCTCACCGATATCCATATCCAGCCTGAGAGGAATGCCATAGCGGGGTTTCGGTCGGCCCTCGATAAAGTGAATGAACTTGGACCTGATTTTGTGATCACCGGCGGCGATATGATCATGGATGCCCTTGGAGTTTCCTATGAAAGGTCAGACAGCCTGTATGATATTTATACCGGGATGATCGGCCGGTTGAACATGCCTGTATACAACACCATTGGGAACCACGAGATCTATGGTTGGTACAAAAGGAGTGGTGCTGACCCGGATCATCCCGAGTTTGGGAAGAAAATGTTTGAAAAGCGGATTGGCAAAAGGTACCAGGCAATGGAATATAAAGGATGGAAGTTTTTCATTCTCGATTCGGTTGAGGATAACGGGGAAGGCGGATACAAAGGCGGGGTGGATAAAGAGCAGCTCAGGTGGATCGAAGAGGAATTATCAGAGACCGATACAAACCAGCCCCTGGCCATCAGCGCCCATATACCTTTAATGACGGTTGGGGCCCAGGTTTTCGAAAGTGCCACCGAGCCGAACAGCCCGGGCATTGTGGTTACCAATTCAAAAGAGGTGCTAAAACTTTTCGAAGACCATAACCTGAAGCTGGTGCTGCAGGGCCATTTGCATTACCTGGAAGACATCTATGTGTTCGGGACTCATTTTATTACGGCCGGTGCGGTATCGGGCAGGTGGTGGCGCGGCCCGAACCTTGAGACTGAAGAGGGTTTCCTGATGGTGGAGGTCAACGGCGGGGATTTCGA
>CAZMOK010000095.1:0-8423 GCA_964567785.1 uncultured Bacteroidales bacterium
TCCTGTTCCTTTTCTTCCTCCTCCTTCCCTTCTTCCCCGGTTTCCATGGTCACCATAACCTGGCCAACCTTCACTTCATCACCTTCCGACACTTTGATCTCTTTAATGGTGCCACCATAATCTGCCGGCAGATCAAAGGCGGCCTTGTCGCTTTCCAGTTCAGCTATAGTATCCCCTTCCGAGAGGGTATCCCCTTCGGAGACACGGATACTGATAACAGTTGCAACATCAACATTTTCTGCAATTTCCGGTAATTTTACCTCTTTTAACATGACTCAATATTTTATTTATCTGTAGGATTTTCTTTTTCACTGTCGATCTTAAGATCTTCGGCCGCCTTTTTTAACGTTTTCCTGTCAACCTTACCATTGAGGTAAAGGCTGTGAAGCGATGTATAGGCAATATGACGGTCGTCAACTTCGAAGTAGTCGCGCAACGCCCTGCGGTTGTCGCTTCTTCCGAACCCATCGGTACCCAGCACGGTCAGTATTCCGGGGAACCAGCGGCAGACCGTCATCGGTATGGCTTTTACGAAGTCGTGGGCAGCAATGCAGATGCCCTCTTCATCTTCAAAGCATTTTTCTATATAGGTCTTTTCGGCTTTCTTGTCGGGGTTCATCCTGTTCCTGCGGTCGGTTTCGCGGGCGTCATCATACAGTTCCTTGTAGCTGGTAACACTCCACACATCGGCCCTTACCCCGTAATCCTTTTCAAGCATCTCTGCGGCCCTGAGGGTTTCATTGAGGATGGCGCCGCTGCCCAGAAGGTGCACTTTCTCGCCTTTTCTTTTCCTGGTCTTTCTGTACTTGTACATTCCTTTCAGTACACCTTCCTCAACACCATCAGGCATTTTGGGCATGGGGTATTTTTCGTTCAGGACGGTGATATAGTACATCAGGTCTTCCTGCTCAACGAACATCCTTCTGATGCCCTCTTTGACTATCACCGCAAGTTCGTAGGCAAAAGCAGGGTCATAGGCTTTCAACGACGGCACCGACATGGCATATAGCTGGCTGTGCCCGTCCTGGTGCTGCAATCCCTCACCGGCAAGTGTGGTTCTGCCGGAAGTTCCGCCAACGAGAAAACCTCGTGTACGGGCATCTGCGGCGGCCCATATAAAATCACCTACCCGTTGAAACCCGAACATGGAATAGAAAATGAAGATCGGGATCATATTGATCTTATGTGTTGAATAGGAAGTTCCGGCGGCGGTGAACGAGGCCATACATCCCGCTTCCGTAATGCCTTCTTCCAGGATTGCCCCGTCTTTTGCTTCTTTATAATAGAGAAGGCTCTCACGGTCGACCGGCTCGTATTTCTGTCCCCTGTGGGCATAGATACCTGCCTGCCTGAAAAGGGCATCCATACCAAACGTCCTTGACTCATCGGGCACAATGGGTACAACATGTTTGCCTGTATTCTTGTCGCGAAGCATTTTCCCCATTAGCTGGACCATTGCCATCGTAGTGGCAAACTCACGGTCGCCCGAGCCTTCAAGGAATTCTTTAAACACTTTATCATCAGGCATTTCAAGGGGCGGCGCTTCTGCTTTTCTTTCCGGCAGGAAGCCTCCCATCTCTTTTCTCCTCTTTTCCAGGTACTTCATTTCTTCCGTATCTTCCGAAGGTTTGTAGAAAGGGGCTTTCCTGGCTTTCTCATCCGAAAGCGGTATGCCAAACCGGCTCCTGAAGTACAGGAGTTCCTCTTCGTTCAGTTTCTTTTGCTGGTGGGTTATATTTCTTCCTTCACCGGCCTCGCCGAGCCCGTACCCCTTGATGGTCTGGGCAAGGATAACGACCGGGCCTTCTTTATGCTCAACTGCTGCCTTGAAGGCATTGTAAACTTTTACGGGGTCGTGACCTCCCCTTCTTAATTTCTCCAGCTCCTCATCCGAATAGTTCTCCACCATTTTCAGCAGTTTCTCGCTTTTGCCGAAAAAATCCTTCCTGATGTAATCTCCTGACGAAACCACGTATTTCTGGTATTGTCCGTCGGGGGTTTCTTCCATAACTCTCATAAGGTCCCCATCCTCGTCCTTTTCCAGCAGGGGATCCCAGTCTTTGCCCCATATCACCTTGATCACGTGCCACCCGGCCCCGCTGAAGGCGGCCTCAAGCTCCTGTATTACGCTGGTATTGCCCCTCACAGGGCCATCCAGTCGCTGGAGGTTGCAATTAATGACAAAGATCAGGTTGTCGAGTTCTTCCCTCTTAGCCACTGTGATGGCGCCAAGCGATTCGGGCTCATCCATTTCACCGTCACCTACCAGCGCCCATACTTTCTGGCTTCCGGCCTCCTTCAATCCACGGTCTTCGAGGTATTTGTTGAACCTTGCCTGGTATATTGCCATCAACGGGGAAAGCCCCATCGATACGGTGGGAAATTGCCAGTACTCAGGCGTAAGCCTGGGGTGGGGGTATGAGGGCAGCCCACCCCCTTTGCGCAGTTCCTGCCGGAAGTTGGTAAGGTCTTTTTCGGTAAGCCTGCCTTCAAGGAAAGACCGGGCATATACACCCGGTGACGCGTGGCCCTGGAAATAGATGAGGTCAGCTTCCTGATCCTCCGTTTCACCCTTGAAAAAATGGTTAAAACCTATTTCGTAAAGGGTTGCGGCAGAGGCATATGTTGAAATGTGGCCCCCGATCCCTTCCGACTCGAGGTTTGCACGCACTACCATAGCCATGGCATTCCACCTGACGAGGCTCTTGATCTTACGTTCAACCTCCCTGCTGCCGGGGAAAGGCACCTCTTCAGAAGGGGCGATAGTATTTATGTAAGGAGTGTTACCGGGGCACCTGAACTTTATGCCTTTGCTCATGGCCCTGGCCTGCAATCTTTTCAACAGGTCCTGTACTCTTTCTTCATCGTTGTTCTCAATAACATAATTCAGAGAATCGATCCATTCACGGTTCTCAATCTCGCGGTATTTTTCCTTGTCCATGTTCCATATTTTTAATCCACGTAGATAATATCAAAAACATGCCATATGTTAAGGCTAATAAATACATCACTGATAATTAGTGCTTTTCGAATTTTATGGCTTTGAAATTTGAGAATCACGCATAAAAAAACCGGATTTTATGTAGAATTTATTCCACAGGGTAAAGAACAAGTAATTAAAACCATTATATTTGAAACACCAGGTCAAACAAAAATCAACATCCGTCATGTTTAAAAAGATTACACTTACCGGCGTATTAGCTGTACTGATCATTAGTGCGTTTTCTCAGCAGTCGTCCATAGACCTGACATTCAGCGCAGCAAACGATCAGACCTATATACGCCTCGACAGCATTAAAGTATTTAACCGCACAAGAGGCACTGACACCATCCTTCAGTGGCCCGACACAGTGCTGACCTTGCAATACCAGCTTGGTTTGGATGAACTGGCCAATGATGCAGGCAGGTTCAGGTTGTTCCAGAACTATCCGAATCCTTTCAGGCAAAAAACCACTTTCAGCCTTTACACAGCCGGTAAAACTGATGTAACACTCAGGGTAAGTGATCTGTCAGGCACGACAGTCGCTTCTTTCAACCAAACAATGAAACGCGGTTATCATGATCTTGAATTCAGTGCAGGAGCGGGATCTGTATTTTTTATCACTGCCATCTCCGGAAACAGTTCGGAGAGCATCAAGTTGATAAGGGAAGGGGAAACTGCCGGAATTCATGCTTCAATTGCATACCTGGGCGTGAGAGATCGCGGAAATCACCTCAAACCGGGCTTATTTAACGGGAACTTCTCTTTTCAACCGGGGGATGAATTGCTTTACATAGGCTATTCAGGGGGAACAGGTTCCGGTCTGGTTGAAGCAACCTATGAAAGCGGTGAAAACACCTTTCAGTTTGCAACCAATATACCCTGTGTGGGTACACCCACAGTGGAATACGAGGGGAAAACCTATAATACGGTCCAGGTCATGAGCCAGTGCTGGCTCAAGGAAAATTTAGACATTGGCCAGATGATACCGGTGGACCAGGCTATGGAAGATAACGGGATCATAGAGAAATACTGCTATGATAGTGATGAAATGAGTTGCGAAGAATACGGAGGGCTTTATACCTGGCATGAAACCATACAGTACGTTTATGAGAATGGTACGAGGGGGATCTGCCCTCCCGGCTGGCATGTCCCCACCGATGAGGAGTGGAAGGTGCTGGAAGCTGCTGTGGACAGTGAATACGGCCCGGGCGACCTCATGTGGGACGAGCTGGGCGACAGGGGGTATGATGCCGGGAAGAGGATCAAATCCACCGGCGGATGGATGAATAACGGTAATGGCACCGATGATTTCGGATACACAGTTTTTCCTGCAGGTAAAAGGGATTTCAGCGGTTTTTTTGTGGGCATCAATACCTTTGCAAACTTCTGGACATCCACGGCCAGGGGAAGTAATTTCACCTGGCTCCGCGAGCTGAAAGCTGCCACGGATGCCGTTACGAGATATGATTATAATAAAGAAATGGGGTACAGCGTAAGATGTATTAAAGATAATTAGCAGAGGTATTTATAAAAAGTGTATCTTTGTGCCGATATTGATTTGAGAATTTGTGCTTTTAGTTTTTATTGCCTTTCTGACAATAAGTCCCTAGCAGCCTTTTTTTTGGATCCAGTATTAATTTCAAAAACAGGTTCGATCAAAGTCACGCCGGAATAAAAGATTTCACCATAGCTTCATGAAAAAGCTTCAGGTCTCCCTTGCCGGGCTGGCTACCCATTTTTGAAAACTTTAACATTAAATAATTAAAAAATGAACATTTACGTAGGAAACCTTAATTTCAAGGTTGATGAACATGAACTGGAAGAGCTTTTCGGTGAGTACGGCGACGTAAGCTCATCAAAAGTGATTACAGACAGAGACACCGGCAGGAGCAGGGGTTTCGGATTTATAACAATGGATAACGACGAGGATGCTTCTCGAGCTATCGACGAGCTCAATGGCACCACCTTCCGCGACAGGGAGCTTGTGGTGAACGAAGCCAAACCAAGGAAAACAGATCAAAACAGATATTAGGAACAACATCATGGAAAAAGGAAAAGTAAAATGGTACAATGAAGTCAAAGGTTATGGCTTTATTGAACCCGAAAACGGTGATGATATTTTTGTACACCGCACAGGCCTGGTTAGTCCTTACGGAGGTCTCCAGACAGACCAGGAAGTGGAATATGAAGTTAAACAAGGAGACAAAGGCCTCGTGGCCTTCAATGTGAAAGTGGTAGAATAAGCTTGCACAATTTTATAAAGAAAAATACCATCTACCTGTCCCTGTCTTTACGGCAGGGACAGGTATTTTTTTTATATTAGCAATTAATGTGGTAAGGATTTTGCGTTAAAATAAAGATTGAAATAATAACTGTAAACAATTTATATGGGAAGATCACGAGAAACTTTTGGAAAAAAAGAAGTAAGAAACAAAAAAGAGAAAAAAAGAAAAGCCAAAGAACAAAAACGCCAGGCGAAGAAAGAAGAGGAAAAGAACACCAACTTCGACGACATGATCGCCTACGTTGATGAATATGGAAATCCGACCGATGCACCCCCTGATCCTGAAGAGATCGAGGAAGTAGATCCTGAAGAGATTGAAATCAGCCCGCCAAAGAAAGATGAGATGGATGAACTGGATCCTATCCGAAAGGGAACCATAACCTATTTTAACGATAACAAGGGTTTTGGTTTTATAAGGGATTCTGAGACCAAGGAAGACGTTTTTGTTCATATCAACAACAGTTTTGATGACTTACAGGAAGGCAACCTGGTAAGTTTCGAGGTTGAGATGGGCCCGAAAGGTCCGTCAGCGTTCAATGTAAAGCTCTTCAAGGAGTAGCATTTTTTTCAAAGAAATTGTCGACTGTGAGAGGTTAGCCAATGATTTTATTTCTTCACCCACTGACTATAGTCACTGAGTGAAATATTATGTTAAATACCTATCAACAAACTCAACAACCGCATTTCCTTTAAAAATAGTAGCTTTGGACAATTGTGTTTAACCTGGCATAATGTGTTATGAAGCACTATTCTATTTATCTGTTTTTACTTCTGCTGATATTGTTATTTACTTCCTGCCATGAAAGAAAGGAAGAGATAACCGTATTCCATGCCGGTAGCCTCTCGGTGCCGTTCAGGGAAATGGCCGATGCTTACGAAGAACAGCATCCGGATGTCAGGGTGCTGCTGGAAGGGGCCGGAAGCCTTACCTGCATCAGGAAGATCACCGAACTGGATAAACCATGCGATATCCTCGCAGTGGCCGATCACACCCTTATCGATGAACTGATGATCCCCGGGTACGCAAAATTCAACATCCGCTTTGCGAAAAATGAAATGGCACTGGGATACCTTCCTGCTTCCGGGTGGACCGACTCCATTAACCTTTCAAACTGGCATAGCATATTGTTATATGAAGATGTCCACTACGGAAGGTCTGACCCTAACCACGACCCCTCGGGATACCGCACTGAGATACTGGCCGGTCTGTTTGAAAGACAGTCGGGGATTGAAGGATTCCGGGAGGAACTTCTCTCCAAAGACAGGAAGTTCATCCGGCCGAAAGGCACCGAACTCCTCCCACTCCTTGAAGCAGGCGCCATTGACTTTATCTTTCACTACAGGTCGGTATTGTTCCAGCACAACCTTGCCATGATGCTGTTCCCCGACAGCCTGAACCTCAGCAACCCGGAACTTAACCATTGGTATGAACAGTCTTGTGTTGAGGTTACAGGAGCCTCAAGGGATGAAAAAATTACCAGGTGCGGCGAGGCAATGGTCTATGGCGTTTGCCTGCCTGCTAACGGGATCAATCCCGAAGGGGCGGAGAGTTTCATCAATTTCATCCTGACAGACGGCCTGGAAATACTCAGGCAAAATGGCCAGCCGCCTATGGACCCAAAGATCTCCGAACGATCGGTGATCATTCCGGAATGGTTTCCTTCAATATAAATTCAAATTGATATTGATATGCCCAAAAGATTCAGTTGGTTTTCGCTCATCCTGATGCTGGCAGGCGGGCTTGTGCTGCTTTTCATCATAGCGCCCCTTGCCGGTATGTTCGTGCAGACAACCTTTCCTGAGATGAAGTCGACCCTTATGGACCGTGATGTCACCCACAGTATATTCCTGACGCTGGCATCGGCCATGGGTGCCACGCTGACCTTCAGTCTGGGAGTGATACCACTGGCCTGGCTGATGGCCCGGCACGAATTCAGGGGGAAAAGGATAATCCAGGGGCTCATCGACCTTCCCGTTGTAATACCACACAGCGCTGCAGGTATTGCACTTCTCACCGTCATATCCAAAAACGGTTTCCTGGGAAAGGCAGCAGCAGGGTTGGGCCTCAGCCTTGTTGGAACAATAGGGGGCATCATCCTCGCCATGGCTTTTGTGAGTTTGCCTTTTCTGTTCAATGCGGCGCGCGACAGCTTTGAGGCAGTTGACAGAAGACTGGAGTATGCAGCCATGAACCTGGGGGCATCACGCTCCAAAACATTCCTCACTATATCCATGCCCCTGGCAAAAAACGGCATCATTTCAGGGATGATCATGATGTTTGCAAGGGGAATGAGTGAATTCGGTGCCATTGTAATTATTGCTTACTATCCTATGGTAACGCCGGTGATGATCTACGACCGTTTTGCCTCTTTCGGACTGGATGCTTCAAGGCCCGTGGCATTGCTGTTCATCATCATTGCACTTATCGTTTTTGTAATCATCCGTCTCATAGCACGCAGGAGTTATGTTACACGTTAAAGACATCTCACTCACCGCCGGGGACTTTCATCTGAGGTCAGTTTCTTTCGATGTGAAAGAAGGGGAATATTATTTTCTCCTGGGCGAAAGTGGTTCAGGAAAGACACTTGTCCTTGAAGCTATTTCGGGAATTGCCAGGATCAGGAGAGGTAACGTTAAAGTAGAAGGGAAAGATATTACGAGGGAACCTTTTAACAGAAGGAATGTGGGGCTTGTTTTCCAGAACCTTGCCCTGTTTCCCCATAAAACCGTCTTCAGGAACATTGCTTTCTCCCTTGAGAATAATGGGGAATATGATAGAAAAAGGATTGCAGAGGAAGTTGCGGAAATCGCAGAAAAACTTTCTATCGGAAAACTATTTGACAGGTTTCCCGGTGCCCTTAGCGGCGGGGAACGCCAGCGGGTGGCGCTGGCAAGGACTCTTGTGATGAAACCGAAAGTGTTGTTGCTTGATGAGCCCCTTTCATCCCTTGACATACTGTTAAAAGAGGAAATGACTGACCTGCTGAACGAGATAAACAACCTTGGCCAGACCATACTTCACGTAACCCACGATTACCAGGTGGTGGCGAAACTGGCCCACCGGCTTTCGATCATCGAGGGAGGAAAACTGATACAAACGGGCACCCCCCGGGAAATTGCCTCATCACCAAAGTGCCGGTTGGCGGAGAAAATAAG
>CAZMOK010000096.1:0-8137 GCA_964567785.1 uncultured Bacteroidales bacterium
TTACGGTTTGTGAACTGCAGGCTTCAGATATCAATGTCTGGACCGGTGATTACAATTCCTATTGGGTAAATTACTCCAACTGGTCATTGGGTCATGTTCCTACATCATCAGAAGACGTTGTAATACCCGATAATAGTATCACATGCATGGTGGACGTTTCTTCAGCCTCATGTAATAACCTGGATGTTTATCCTGGCGCGGTTCTGAGGCTTATGGATGAAACCCTGGAAATCATGGGAAATGCAAATATTCACGGAGAACTGGAGATAAGTGACAACCCTGCCCGTTTGATCGTAAATGGAAACATCTACTGGGAGAACGGCTCTACAATTGACAACCATACAACGAACAACTTTAACCCTGAAATCGAAGTATATGGTACCTGGGATTTCAAGGCAGGATCCAATGTTCAGATGGATTATGGCAAGGCCGAATTTAAAGGCACCGGCACTTCCTATATCCGTACCAGGTCAACAGATAGCTACTTTCATCACATAAGAATGGAAAAGACAAGTGGTGGAACTGTTGGACATAGTGGCATGAGTACCGAGAAGATGTATCTTACCGGCAATATTTACATTGATTTTGGATGTACATTTTCCAGCTACACAAGCCAAACGATTGAGGTTGATGGTTTTATTAATATATTGAATAACAGTCATATACAACTGGGGAGCGGTACTCTTGAATTTTCTGGGAACCCAACTCTCGACTTCAAGCCGAATGTCGGGGACTATGTAAATAATCTTCGAATAGATTGTGGCTCCAGTACCTTGTCACTCGACAATACCTATTCTTCAGTATTGGATGTAAACGGGTTCGTATCTATCCAGTCGGGTTATTTTGATCCCAATGGTTTTACCATCAATGTCGGTGGCAACTGGTACAATGTTCACGGACCGTCGCGGTTTATCCAGGCTGGTACCAGGGTCATTTTTGATGGCAGCGGACACCAGTATATTTATGATCCCGAAGATTTTGATACCCTTGAATCACAGTGCGGGGCGGCTATAAGGCTGGAAAACTCTTCCACAACAGTCAATGTAGCCAACTACGACTATACCACAGGCGGGTGGGATGTTCTTTCAGGTACATTAAATGTAAACAACTTATTGGATTTAGGCCTCTGGGGGGTCTGGTACCTCAATGCAGGAGGTGAGATTAATGTGGTTGAAGACAGTTGGCTGGATTTAAATGGTGAGATACACATTTACGGAGGTACTATGTCATGCACCGGAAATACAAGCTATTGGGCATGGGCAAATAATGCTCTAATTGAAATGACTGCCGGAACTCTTGATTTCACCAATCCAGGAATAGTCCTGTGGGATACATATACCCTGACCGAAAATATATCAGGAGGGAGGATAAGGGTAAATGGAAGCTTTAACGGTTCAAGCAGATCTGATTTCACACCTACCGGGGGTATGTTTGAGTTCTACGGAACAGCAAACAATACAATTAACCAGGGCGCCGGGAACAATTTCTGTTTTATGGAGATAAATAAAGGATCCTCAACTGTAACCAGAGATAAGAATGTAAACAAAGCCAAACGGTCTCGACCCGATATTGAACTATCCGATCCCCGCCCGGATGTTTTTGCCGATGAAGGAGGTAGCAGGGCAAATACTATTTCCCTTGGTTCAAACCTGGTTATGACTGATGATCTTATCATCTCTACGGGAACACTCGATGTATCATCCTCCAACTACTCAATCACCCTCGGCGGCGACTGGACCAACTATGTTGGCGATGCCGGTTTCAACGAACGTGAGGGCGAAGTGAGATTCAATGGCGCACTAACGGCTGATATCACTACCAGTGAGACTTTCTATGACCTTGTGATGGATAAAACATTTGCTAATTATTACGGACTTGAGCTGAATGCAGGAAGCACATTTACGATACTGGATGACCTCAGGATCGTGGATGGGTGCATAGAAATGAATCCTTCTTCTGATCTTATCGTAACCGATAGTCTGGTAATATCTGCCAACGCAGGTCTGAACGCAAATGGGGATACAGGTCTTGAAATATGGGTTGGTGGCCACTGGTATAACTACAATACAACCTATGATGCTGCCGGTATTGGCTTTAACCCGGGTACCTCTACAGTTACATTCAACGGATCGGGTACCCAGTATGTTTATACCAATGCCAGCGAGGAGGATTTCTATGACCTTGTGATTGATAAGCCGGTCGGTATATATTTTCGTCCTATAGATAACATCGCCGTACTGAGCGATCTGAATATCCTGAGCGGTATCTGGCATGATAACACTACATACAGGAATCACTATTTCTATGGTGACTTTTCAGTGTCGGCAACAAATGGAGGCTTCTACAGCACTATGAACAATACTGTGCGTTTTATGGGCACTGGTGACCAGTACATCGACTTTCCCCCGGCCGCAGGCGGATATTTTTACAATGTCATCATTAATAAAGTTGCCCCTGCTGACAGATCTTTCATTAAAGGGGAAGGAACAGAACCGGCTTCTGTCACGAAAACAAGTGAAACAAGAGATGGCGGCAGGGCAATGACGACCCATCTGAGTGACGACCTCATTTCATTGAATTCCGGATACCTCTATCTCTATGAGGGTAATCTTGACCTCAACGGAAACTATTACAGATGTACGGGGAATGTCTACGTTTACGACAATGCAACACTTTCTATCGACGAAAATGCATGGCTGGAAGTTGGAGGGGGTTCTGATTTGCGTGTCTACAGCGGTGGGACATTGGAAGTTATAGGCTCCAGTGGAAATGAGGCTATGGTAGAAGGCAACAACGACCTCGAGTATGATTTCTATGTGTATAGCGGAGGGACCATCAGTGCCGATCATGCAATCTTTGAGGACATGGGGGTGCTGGGAGTCTATATTCGTGACGGGGCAATTGTTGACCCCACTCATTCATTCAATAATTGCACTTTCAGATATGGATCTGCCGCTGCAGGTGCCACCCTTCTCAGAATAGAGAACAGCCAGACTTTTACCATTGATGGTGCCATATTTCCGGAAGCCACCCCTGATGCTGATTACAACGTAAGAAAAACAGCCTATGATCAAGGGAGCATTACATTTACGAATTGTACCGGTGATTTTGCAGGGCCCCTCTATGAATACGATACCTACGGCCGTATCCACTGGGACGGTCAGGGCAACTGGTTGGGGACTACTTCCTCCGACTGGAACACTGCCTCGAACTGGGGCTTTAACTATATTCCCGATCTTTCCACTGATGTTTTTATAGGCTCCGGGTGCCCCAATTATCCCCAGGTTCCTTCATCAATAAGTATCGATTATGCAGGTTCATTCACCTACTACTGCCGGAGCCTTGAAATAGGAACCGGCGGGGAACTGCAAATGACCGGGGGATCGATGTATAACTACGGCGATCTTGTAGTGGATGGGATGCTTAAGATTGCAAGCAACCTGAATACATATTCAGGATCATTTACCTATGTTTATGATACTATTTATATGGGGTACGAGCCCGGTTATGTCGGCGGACTCAATATGCTTTCAGGCAGTAAACTATATCAATATTCAGGAAGCAACATATATTTTGAAAACCTGCATCTTCACGACGGATGTGATTACATTGGATATGGAGGAGTGGCAAATGTGTATAATTATGGTTCTTATCCCGCAGTAAATACTATTCGGATTGAAGATGAAAACAGCTATTTCTCCAACTTTTATACAGAAAACAATACTGATGCAGAGCTGACCTCCTGTACCTACGACCTGGACGTTTTTTATTTTGTAAGCGAAGGTTATTTTTCTCCGAATGGATTTGAAATTACTGCAACTCTTATGGACATTGGAGGAGAGTTCAATATGGCTTCAGGATTGATAACAGTGACGGGTAATGGCCCTTATTTAATGGGCTCGGGTACGCTGAACATGAGTGGCGGAACCATTGATGGAGGTGATAATGTGTATCTGAACCCGGGTTCCGATGGAAATATGTCGGGGGGTACCATTTCAGTCGAGCAGGGATTTTTTGACAACTGGGACTGCTTTAGTGCAACCGGCGGAAAAGTGATCTTCAATACAAGCGAAGGAAGCGGGTCTATTGGGGGTTCCCCTGATTTTTATGATGTGGATATCGATAAGCCGGGAGCAGTGCTTGAATCAGGTACTGAAGGTAATGGGGCTTCGATCTATATTGCCAATAACCTGAATATATATGATGGTGAATTCGAGCTTAATTCAGGGACAATACTTGATGTTGAGGGTAATCTTGAGATTTCATCAGGGTCCGTGCTTGATGCGGATGATGCTTACCCCGTTGAAATTAAGGTGGGAAATGACTGGTTTGATTTAAATACATCCGCAACAGGTTTCCTGGCGGGTACCGGTTCAATTGTGACCTTCGACGGGTCATACAGTTTGACAGCCTTGCAGGCAGTCCGGGAAAAATCTGAATTCAATAAAGTAGTGGTAAACAGCGGACAGTTATATGTGAGGCCAAGTGGTACTGGTAACGTATACATAAAGGCTGATACTATTGATGTGCAGTCAGGCAGGTTAAAAGTTTCAGGATACAGGATTGAAGCTGATGAACGCCTCACCATTTCTGATGAACTGGAGATGACCTCTTCAAATGACACAATAATAGTACACGATATTATCTGGGAATCCGGTTCAAATGATGTGATCAATAACGGGAAGATCTTTGTAAACGGCAACTGGCGCTGGGAGAATGGCACAAATGCAAGTATAAATTCCGGTAACACAGTCTGTTTTAATGCATCGCACGATAGGTACATCTACTGCTACGACCCGGATGCCGCATTCTATAACCTTGAAGTGGAAAATACCGGTTCAAGCTGGTTATGGATCAGCTCATCTTCCACACATGATTTACAGGTGTTGAACAATATGAATGTCACGCCCGGTGGCCGGTTCGTAGTAAACGAAAATGACCTCACCGTAGATGGCAACCTTGATATCATGTCGGGCGGCTGGATGTGGATGTATACCGACGGTGACCTGGAGGTTGCCACTGATTTCGGCCTGAACGGTGCCCTTGTGCTTGATGGTGGAGGGAATGTCCTTATACATGGAATGTTTGATATTAATTCTACAGGATACCTTGATATGAGCGGAGGCGTTTTTTGCTGTGATGCATCTTATTCCGCCCCAAGGGGGTTTTGTTCACTTGATGGACAGCTTGACCTGGCAGGATCTTCCATACTTGAGGTGCTGTATAATCATATTTCCATAGGCCCATCTTTTATTGGTAATATAACAGGTGGGACAATACGGGTTGGCGGAACCTTTCTATCCAACATAGCATCTCAATTCCAACCCTCCGGAGGCACCCTGGAATTTTCCGGAGGCGTCGGGGGAGGATGCTATATCCAGATGGCAACTGACAATTGGCTGAATAATTTACTCGTAGATGGAGGTGTTTCCTGGTTAGTGCATGGTAGTCAGGCTTTACATATTAAAAAAGATCTTACCATTGAATCGGGCAGCCTGAACGCTTATAACGATACCATTTACCTCGGTGATGACTGGACCAATAATGTCGGTGCGACAGGCTTCTCGGAAGGCACCGGGAAAGTGATCCTTAATGGTACACATGTTGTTGATGTACAACAGATCAACGGGGAGACATTCTACAACCTGGAGAACCGGAATACGGCCAAACATATTGAGATAGCAGGCAATACAACAGTTGCCAATGTTTATAACGGAGGTGCCGGAGGCGCCGGATGTGAAACGTTTGTGACAGCATCAACTTTCGAAATTCAGGATACCCTGTTACTCGACCAGGGAATCCTTGCTCTCAGTGCCAGTGCACCGAATGTCACAACAGACTATTTTGATCAGGGAGGAACGTTGCAGCTTACCAACGGAACATTTACTGCAAATGACCTTGTTGAAAATTATGTACTTGGAGATTATATCCTGCACAATGGTACAATAAATCTCTACCAGGGAGCAGCTGAATTTTTCGACCTTGAAGCTAATATTGAGATAAACGGCGGGATTTTCAATCTCTATGGAGGGAATGACGTCTCTTACTGGCCGGCACAAACAAATTCTTATTCATTTGAAATGACCGGAGGTATTATGAACTTTGAGGATGTGGGCATCAGACTGATAAACAATTTTATGAGCTATGATATTTCGGGCGGTGCTATCAGAACAAAAGGGGATTTCTTATCAAATACGACTGTTTCAGTTTTCGATCCTACCGGAGGCAGTGTGCATATGCTTGGAAACATGAATTCTCAGATAAGCCAGGGTTCAGGGAGCTTTTTCCACGACCTCGTGATCGAAAAATACGGTGCAACAGGCGTTAATTGTTCATCCGATCTGCTGATAAAGAATGAATTGAGGCTCAAGGAAGGGGAATTCAACACCAATGGCTACCAGGTGGATGTAATACCCTGATCTTACAGGTGCCGGCGAGTTGTTTTTTATGTAAATTAAACCATCCATCCCATGAATGAGGCAATATATGTCCAGAAAGAGTTGTTTTCCAGGATAAAGGAAACATTGCCGCCAAACATATCATTTGTGCACGAAATATCGGAGTCGCTTGAAATAAGTTACGACAGCGCCTACCGTAGGATCAGGGGGGTCAAGGAACTGTCGATCTCCGAACTCTTCCGGTTGTGCAATAAATACGGTATCTCGATCGATTCTCTTATCAGGACGGCTGAGAAACAACATCAGGCATAAAAGTGCTCTGATTTTTAAAAGTTGCTTCCCTTTATTATCTTTATCCACTGTAAAAGTGCCCCATGGTAAAATAACTGTAGCTAGCGCTATTCGGCAGGCACTTTCAGGAGAAATGCAAAACCAAAAGCACTCTATTATGAAAACTACAGCCAGACTTCTTATTTTGTTTTTTTTGCTCAGTTTCACTCTATCATCTCAAACACCTTATATCGACCTGACCTTCACCTCAAGCTTCCAGGGACTTCACGTTCCACTTGACAGTATCCTGGTGTCGAATGTCTCGAAAAATTCTGATACGATGCTCTATGGAAGTGATACGGTGATAAGGTTGGAATATGAAACAGGAATAGGGGAGAAGATATACCGGAGCGGAAATGACCTGGCATTGTACCAGAATTACCCGAATCCCTTTAATGGTGTTACCGAGGTTGAAATATACATCCCATCCTCGGGAGAATTTTCAATTATGCTTTCAGGAGTCTCCGGCAGAGTGTTGCATAAAGCAGACCTTGGACTGCATAACGGTTTGCACAAGTTTAAAGTTGAATGCCCGGAAACAGGCATCTACTTTCTTAATGTTCTTCATGACGGGGATTTCCGGGTGATCAGGATGATATCAAATAGCAATGGTGGGATACCGTCTGGGAAGTTTTCAGTAAAATATCTTGGAAAGATCCTTGAAGGTGATGAGGAGTTAAAAGACTATGGGCGTAAATTTCCCTTCGAGCCGGGCGACATAATGCAGTTCACTGGTTTTGCCGGGAGGGACCAGGACATGATCCAGGACAATCCCCTCGAAAGCAGATCCTATGAGTTTGTCTTTGAGAACGGAGGTTTCCCCTGTCCGGGAATGGAAACAGTTGATTATGAAGGACAGGAATATGGTACTATACAGATCTCTGATCAATGCTGGTTCAGAGAAAACCTGAATGTCGGCGAGTTTCTCAGCTCCGCCTTTACCATGACAAATAACGAGATCATCGAAAAGTATTGTTACCTCGATCTGCCTGAAAATTGTGATACATACGGTGGGCTTTATGAATGGAATGAAATGATGGATTATGTTATTGAGCCGGGTTCACAGGGGATCTGTCCACAGGGATGGTATATACCGACCGATGACGACTGGCAGGAACTGATCGAATTCCTCGGTGGCGACAGGGATGCCGGCGGATTGATGAAAGAAGCGGGTACAACGCATTGGGACTCACCCAATACGGGGGCAAACAATGCAAGTGGCTTCACCGCGCTTGGTGCAGGTCAGCACCAGGGTACCGGTGTATTCACCGATTTGCACAAAGTGGCCATATTCTGGTCTTCCACCACATCGGGACTGCTCCTTTCCAATTACTGGCTGTTGCAATACAATTCAACCTCAGTCAATACCGATAGTTATGTCAGGACCCGGGGGTTTTCGGTCAGGTGTC
>CAZMOK010000097.1:0-1466 GCA_964567785.1 uncultured Bacteroidales bacterium
AGGTAGTTGGGCTGGTTGGCCACGATCCCTGCCGGCATGCCGTTGAACTTGGCAAAGCCGGTGACCACGTTCATGGCATAGTCACGCTGTATCTCGAGGAATTCCCCATAGTCAACAATAGCATAGATAATGTCCTTTACATCGTAGGGTTTGTGGGGATCTTCGGGGATGATCTCGTTCAGGCCCTCCTCTTTCCGGTCGATGGGGTCTTCACATTCCGAAACCGGCGGGTCTTCGAGGTTGTTCGAAGGCAGGTAGCTGAGGAGCTTGCGGATCAGCATCAGCCCTTCTTCTTCGGTTTCCGAAATAAAATGCGTTACCCCCGATTTGGAACCGTGGACCTGGGCCCCGCCAAGGTCGTCGATAGAGATGTTTTCACCGGTGACCGTCCTGGTAACTTTCGGACCGGTAACGAACATGTAGCTGTTCTCGCGGTTCATTACGATGAAGTCGGTGAGGGCGGGGGAGTAAACAGCGCCGCCTGCACAGGGCCCGAATACCGCTGATATCTGTGGTATCACTCCTGAGGCGAGAATGTTCCTTTCGAAGATCTCGGCATAGCCGGCAAGGCTTTTCACGCCTTCCTGGATGCGGGCCCCACCGCTGTCGTTAATGCCTATCAATGGCGCCCCGACTTTCATGGCCTGGTCCATGACCTTGCAGATCTTGAGGGCAAAGGTTTCGGAGAGCGAACCGCCGAAAACGGTGAAATCCTGTGAAAATACATAGACCACCCTCCCGTCGATGGTCCCGTGGCCGGTGACCACGCCGTCGCCGAGGTATTTCTGTTTTTCGAGGCCGAACTCGTGCGACCTGTGGGTCACGAACATGTCGTATTCCTCGAAACTGCCTTCGTCGAGCAGGATCTCAATCCTTTCTCTGGCTGTCAGCTTGCCTTTTTCGTGTTGCGATGCAATCCTTTTCTCACCGCCGCCTTTGCGGGCTTCACCGCGCTTGTTCAACAGTTCCTGTATCTCCAGGTTCCGGTCGTGGATGAAACGTTCGTTTGCCATTGGGCTCAGTCGTTTTTGTTTTCACATAATTCGGTAAGCACCCCGTGGGTTGATTTGGGATGTAGGAAGGCTATGTCGAGCCCTTCGGCCCCTTTCCTGGGCTTCTGGTCGATCAGGCGGATCCCTTTGGCTTCAATTTCTTTCAGCCCTTTTTCCAGCCCTTTCACGGCAAAGGCAATGTGGTGGATGCCTTCACCGCGTTTTTCAATGTATTTGCCTATCGGTCCTTCCGGGTCGGTCGATTCCAGCAGTTCGATCTTGGTCTGGCCTACCAGGAAGAAGGCGGTCTTCACTTTCTGGTCTTTTACCTCTTCAATTCCGTAGCATTCCAGCCCGAGTACATCCTCGTAATATTTTATGCTCTCTTCAAGATCTTTTACTGCTATTCCAATGTGCTCAATATGAGAAGGTTTCATCATCTTTTATCTTGTTGTTAATTATTTCACAAAGGTA
>CAZMOK010000097.1:1566-7997 GCA_964567785.1 uncultured Bacteroidales bacterium
TTGCCTAATTCACAGTAAAACACTAACTTTGCGGGCAAAATCAAAAAGCCCTGATGATGCCCGGAAAATTGGTCAAGATCTTTGCAGGCCGCACGTCAAAATACCTGGCCGAAAAAATCGCAGAAAGTTACGGTACGGAACTGGGGAAAACCACCGTTACCGAGTTCTCCGACGGCGAATTCCAACCCTGCTTCGAGGAGAATATCCGGGGCCGGGATGTTTTTATCGTACAATCAACGTTTCCACCTGCCGACAACCTCTTTGAATTGCTTATGATGGTGGATGCAGCCAGGAGGGCATCGGCCAAGAACATCGTAGCTGTGATCCCTTATTTCGGTTTCGCCAGGCAGGACAGGAAAGACAGGCCAAGGGTAACCATAGCGGCAAAGATGATCGCCAACCTGCTCACCTCTGCAGGTGTTAACAGGATCGTGACCATCGACCTGCACGCCGACCAGATACAGGGCTTTTTCGATGTACCGGTGGATCACCTGTATGCTTCTTCGATCTTCATTCCATACATAAAATCGCTGAAGCTGAATAACCTCACCATGGCATCACCCGATACCGGAGGTACACGCCGTGCGGCAACCTACGCCAAGGTATTAGGTACCGACTTTGTGATCGGATACAAGCAAAGGGCAAAGCCCAACGAAGTGGAGAAGATGGCGCTGGTAGGTGAAGTGAAAGACAGGGACATCATACTGGTGGATGATATTATCGATACGGCGGGGTCTATTACCAAGGCTGCCGACATGATCATGGACAGGGGTGCGCGCAGTGTAAGGGCTGTAACCACCCATCCGGTTTTCTCGGGGAAGGCTTATGAAAGGCTGGAAGACTCCCCGTTCGAAGAGATCGTGGTGACCGATACTATCCCGTTGAAAGAACAACTGGACAAGATAACCGTTTTATCCACTGCCGATCTCTTTTCCGAAGTGATCAGGCGCGTGGAGAATTATAAGTCAATAAGCTCTCTTTTCAAGTTCAAAGACAAAGAGGGCGAATAATCATTCATAAATTAAAATCCTAAACCCATGAAAACAGTATCTATGAGCGGCTCTCCCCGCGAGAGCGTAGGGAAAAAAGATGCTAAAAGGCAGCGGGCAGCGGGCAAAGTCCCCTGTGTGCTTTACGGGGGTAAGGAGCAGATCCATTTCTCGGTTGACGAAATAGAAATGAAGAAATTGCTTTTTAACCCTGAAACATACTTCATCGAAATGGACATCGATGGAAAGAAGTACAATTGCATCCTGAAAGACGTGCAGTACCATCCGGTAAGCGACCTTACGCTGCACGCCGATTTCCTTGAATTTGAAAAAGACAAGCCGCTGGTTATTAGCGTTCCGGTCAAACTGAAAGGAACAGCGCCCGGTATTGTTGCCGGAGGGGTCCTTGTGAAAAAGTTCAGGAAGCTTCCTATCAAAGCACTGCCCGGCGAGATGCCCGAATACATCGAGATCGACATAAGCAATCTTGAGATCGGTGATAAGATCCATATCAGTGAACTTGACCAGGAGAAATACGAGATCATGGAAGCCAAAGAGCGCTTCGTGATTGGCGTACTTACTACGCGTCTTGCTGCCGTAACACCTGTTGGTGAAGAAGAAGAAGAGCTTGAAGAAGGTGAAGAAGGCGAAGAAGGCGAAGTTGCTGAAGGCGAAGCCGGCGAAGGCGCTGCTGAAGGCGGTGAAGAGAAGAAAGAAGAGTAAAATAAAAGCTGAATCTATACCCCACCCCCTCATTCCCCCTCCCCAACAAGGGAGGGGGATGTTTTTTTATTTGTTAAAAAAATTCATTGTCCTATGGATCCCGATCGTGCCAAAGGATTTGATCATTTCCACGGCCCGGTCCAAAGCAGGATTGACAATTTCCATCTCACTATCTGAAAACTCACTAAGCACAAAATCTACCTGGTAGCCCTGGTGGAACTCATCTCCTATTCCGATCCTTAAACGTGGAAAAATCTGTGTTCCAAGCTGCTCTATTATATTTATAAGCCCATTATGGCCACCATCACCACCTTTTGCCCGCATGCGGAGTGTTCCTAACGGTAAAGCGATATCATCCACTGCAACCAGGATCCGCTCTGTTTCAATCTTTTCCTTTTTCATCCAGTACCTTACTGCATTACCACTCAGGTTCATGAATGTTGTCGGTTTGAGAAGTATAAAATTCCTGCCTTTGAATTTAACTTCAGCCCTCCAGGCGTATCTTTTGGATTTCCATTCAGCCTCTGCTTCTGCTGCCATTCGGTCTACTACCATGAATCCGGCATTATGCCTGGTTTTAGCATACTCCGGACCGATATTTCCAAGACCAAAGATGAGGTATTTCATAAAAGTTGAATATTGAAATCCGAATGCTGAAATCTCTATTATCAAAGATTTACTATTGCGATATTAATAAAAACATTTGTTTCGTAATGTTTTCACAAGAAATTCCTGTCGCCTATGTCTGAAACTGTGAAGGGTGAAGTGAAAAATAGGTACTGGGTACTGCGTTTAAATTCTAAATTTCTGAGCTTCTCTGCCCCTCCGCCCCTCCGCTTTTTAACCGCAGAGGTAACAGAGAAGGCACAGAGAACACAGAGAAATCCCCATACCAAGAAAAAACCCCAAATCCCATCCGCCTGAGGCGGACCAAACAAACCCCAAAAGTCAAATCACAAAAACCAAACTCAATAAAACTCTAATTCTTTAACCCTTTATTTTAACGGATTAACCCAGAACCAACTGCCGACTGCCAACTTATTAGTTTCTCGCTTTGCGCTTAGCGCTTTGCGATTGAGTTTCTCGCAAAATCCGCAAAGTTCTCCCGCAAATTTCCGCAAAGAGCACCCCGCACCCCATACCTCGTACCCCGCACCAAATTCATAGAACGCGGATCCTCCTGCGGCGGACACAGTAAAACGGATACAGCGGATTTCCGCGGATTAATTCAAAATTTAGAATTCATCTCAACACTCAACTCCCGTTTCACTCCGTTCACGGGATTCCGCTTCGCTACATCTCAAATCTTCTTAGCCTTTTCCCAATCACTTCATGCAACTTCTCGACCGGTATGCGGTCCTGGGCCATGGAATCGCGTTCGCGGATGGTGACGGTGTTGTCTTCGAGGGTCTGGTGGTCTACGGTGATGCAATAGGGTGTTCCAATGGCATCCTGGCGGCGGTAGCGCTTGCCGATCGAATCTTTCTCCTCATAGTAGCACATATAATCGTACTTGAGGCTGTTGAAGATCTCCAGGGCTTTCTCCGGCAGGCCGTCCTTCTTGACCAGCGGCAGTACGGCTGCTTTTATGGGCGCCAGGAACGGCGGGATCTTCATGACCACGCGCTCTGAACCGTCTTCCAGCTTTTCTTCGGTATAAGCATAAGAAAGCACAGCCAGGAAAGTGCGGTCGAGTCCAATGGAGGTCTCCACCACATAGGGTACATAACTTTCATTCAGTTCCGGGTCGAAATACTGGATCTTCCTGCCCGATTCGGTCTGATGGGCTGAAAGGTCGAAATTAGTCCTGGAATGTATCCCTTCCAGTTCCTTAAAGCCTATAGGGAAGTTAAATTCTATGTCGAAGGCGGCCTGGGCGTAGTGGGCCAGCTTGTCGTGCTCGTGGAACCTGAAATGCTCTTCGGGTATACCCATGTTGAGGTGCCAGTCCATGCGCTGTTTTTTCCAGTACTCAAACCACTCGTCCTCGGTACCGGGCCTGATGAAGAACTGCATCTCCATCTGCTCGAACTCGCGCATGCGGAACACGAACTGCCTGGCCACGATCTCGTTCCTGAAAGCTTTTCCTATCTGGGCAATGCCGAACGGAAGTTTCATCCTACCTGTTTTCTGCACATTCAGGTAATTCACGAAGATCCCCTGGGCTGTTTCGGGCCTGAGGAATATTTTATTGGCGCCTTCGGTGAGCGAGCCCATCTGGGTGGAGAACATCAGGTTGAACTGCCGTACGTCGGTCCATTCCTTGCTTCCTGAAATGGGACAGGCAATGCCAAGGTCTTCGATAAGCTGCCTGATATCGGGAAGGTTCTCGTCGTCGAGGGCTTTATAGAGCCTGCCCTTGATCTCGTCGATCTTCTTTTTGTTGTCGAGGACCCGCTGGTTTGTGGTTACGAACTGCTCTTCGTCGAAATCGTCACCGAAACGCTTTTTTGCCTTATCGATCTCTTTTTGGATCTTCCCTTCTATCTTTTCAATGTGATCTTCAACAAGCACATCGGCTCTGTAACGTTTTTTTGAGGTTTTGTTGTCGATCATGGGATCGTTGAAGGCGTCAACGTGTCCCGAGGCCTTCCAGACCCTTGGGTGCATGAAGATGGCGGCATCGATCCCGAGGATGTTTTCGTGGAACTGGACCATCTCTTTCCACCAGTAGTCCTTTATGTTGTTTTTAAGTTCGGAGCCGTATTGCCCGTAGTCATAAACGGCGCTGAGGCCGTCATAAATTTCACTCGACTGGAAAACAAACCCATACTCTTTGGCGTGGGCGATTATCTTTTTCAGAAGGTCGTCGTTGTTAGCCATTTACTATAATCTGTAAGGTTATGGTAAAGTATTTTTAAAGTCTTGATAGGAATCCGGATATTCATTCCCCTCCTTGCCGCCGAGCTCAAGCCATTCTTCTTCTATCCTTTCCAGCCTGTTATCGGGGTTTGGATGTGTGCTGAGGAATTCCGGCGGCCGGGGTGCATCATTGAGTTTCGCAAAAAAGCCGCCTACACCCCTTGCATCGTAAGATGTGGGATACAGGTAATGGACGGAGTGAAGGTCAGCGTCGTATTCATGGTCCCTGCTGAAAGCCAGCACTGCAAGCCCTGCGGTGATATCAGTGGCAATTTGTGCAAGCTGGCTGGGGTTCTGGCCCAGCACGATGTTGATGAGCAACGACAAACCATAAACTTTTGTAAGCTGGTTGGTGGAATGCCGTTCAGCGGCGTGGGCCATTTCGTGCCCCATTACCCCGGCAAACTGGGCTTCATTATCCAGGTATTCGATCAGGCCGGTGTAGAAGTACATATAGCCGCCGGGTGTGGCAAAGGCATTCAGTACTGTGTCGTTATCAAGAAGGTATACTTCCCAGGGGAAGGTGTCGGAATAGTCAACTTCGCCCGTGAGGAGGATCGAATCCCTGATGCGTTCGAGGTGTGAATAAGCCTCCGGGCTACTCAACTTGTTGATTACAGGATATTCTGAAGGGTTTGACAGGATCTCGTCCCTGAGTTGCATGCCCAGGTTTATATCATCCTGGAGGGTGAAGATATTTGGCTGGAAGCCATCGTCATCGTCTTTGCACGCCGGTGCGACAAGTAGCACCACGATGATCATAAACAGGGGTAATACCAGCTTTTTCATCCTATAATGGAATTTCTTAACAATCAGTAAGTTTAAAATTGGGGGCAAAGGTACGAAATCACCATTAACCGTTTACCAATTACAATTTTCCAGTGGACGTTTTTCATCTATTCAACTTTGCATCATATCTGAGTTATTCTTATATTTATTTTTTTGAACCAATTAATTGCCAGATCATGAAAGCAAGGATACTTATAATTTTTATGGTAATTTTTACTGTTAGCCTGGTTCGGGTGAATGCACAACCGCTAAATGATTCTGTCAACTTGTGGAGCCTTTACCCAGGATATGTTGTTACCAATGACGGAGACACAATTGAAGGACACCTGTTGCTCAGCAACCTGGTGGCCAACCAGAGAAAGGTCTTCTATTTCAGAGACCCTGACAATCCTGACAGTAAAATAAAATATAAACCAAAAGATATTAAAGCCTATAAGGTGGGGCCCAGGCATTACGAATCGTTCAAATTTGCTGCCACCAATGCGATCAGAAAACATAATTTCTTTCTCAAAAAGATCGATGGTCCCATTTGCCTTTACAGATGGTATTACGAACCTGAAAGCCGTAGCAGCCAACGGGTTAAAATTGACGAGGACAATATACTCAATTCAAAGATTGATCTTAGCTTTAGTGAGGAAGACCTTACAGCACAGGATGTTGCGATAAAGCAAGGGGGAAAACCCATCAATCTCACGGCAGTGAAATATCTTATCAAGTTCAAAAAGCATATGGCGAAGATCGTTGATGACTATGAAGAGCTGGCAGAAAAGATCAGGAACAAGGAAGAAGGATATACTTTTGGTTTCCATGAGGATATTATAATTGAGTATAATGAATGGTATAAAGGAAAGCAATAACAGAGTTGAGTTTTGAGAGCTGTGAGAAATGGTGATTATTTTTTGCAAGACATGATTAGACCTTGCAAGATATAGATAGACTTTGCAAGACATGGCAAGAGGTAGCCAGACATAGTAAGACATTGTTTTTCATTATTAATTATTCATTGTTCATTATTCATTGTTCATTTTTCATTGATCCTTACCTTTATCAGTGAAAAAAATTGAATCA
>CAZMOK010000098.1:0-7952 GCA_964567785.1 uncultured Bacteroidales bacterium
TCCACTGAAGGATCACCTCCGTAAACATCATTGATCCTGACAGGGCTTTTTCCCAGCTCATTACTGAAAAAACCACCCACTGTCTCCGAGCAGATCTGGAACCATCTTTCGGTCTGCCAACCGAGCGCCGTGATGGGATGGTCATAGAACCCGGGATCGGTGGGTGGGTTTGTTTCATAATCAATGAATTTCGTGATCATCGTTTCAAGCTCTGCTGCATTATTGGCGGCCATCCTTGCAAAATATATATCCGGCAGATCATCCCCATCTACATCTGCATATGTATTATCGGTTATATAATTGTCTGAATAAGAAGAAGGGTGTGAATACGAAAATGAAGTGATCGAGGAAAGCGGATCTGTTCCGTAATCGGCCATCAGCAGGACCCCTGAAGGTGGAATATCCCAGGTATTATAGGCATTGTCAATATAATTCTCAATGGCTGTTGTAGTGTTCCCTCCTATTTCAGTAAGGGTGACAACCTGTGTGGTGATGCCTTCCCGTACCCTGAAATCTTTAATTGTATCGGCCCATTGCTGAAATTCTGCACCGTCGGGCACTATGATGAGGTATTCGCATCCATCGGTATCCCTTTGATTCTGAACGGAAACACGCCTAGAATAATCTATATCAGGAAGCTGGTCAATGTTAAGCAGCAAGTCATTTATAAGCGGGTCCCAGTGCCTGCTCCTGAGGCGCTCTTCTCCGAATTCACCGTTGCCCCCTTCGAACCTCACCTTTAGTCGCACGTCCCTTATTACCACCAGTTCCCCGGAAACAGGATTGTACTGGAAAGGAGTTATGCCAAGCATCACAGTTTCAACGCCCCGTATTTTAAAAATCCCGGAAGTTTTAACCGGCTCAACGGGATAAAATGCATCTTTGCCGTAGATGATCGAATCCTTTGCATAGACCAATGAACCTGCTTCTGTATCGAACGGTATCTCAGGTGCAGGACCGATGTTTATATCCTGGTATCTTTCTTTCCTGATATCTGTTATCTCAACATCAACCTCCGCCCCATTAGGTACTGCAATATAATATCCCGATCCGGGCAGGTTCGGCGCTCCCGGATCGTTCCCGAGGAAATGTCCGGGAAGCAATGCCTGGACTTCCCCTGAAGGCCTGCCTGGTTGCTGTTCCAGACTGAAAGAATGGACCGAGAAAAGAACCTGTACTTCCGAACCGGCACTTTTCATTAAGGTCATCCCTTCATCACCCCATGGATCAGAAAAAGAAAACTGTTGCGCGCTTGAGATTAACGACGATAAGGTGAGCAGGGAACCTGATATCGCAATCAGAATAAGTCTGGTTTTCATAACTTTTCTTTTACGGGTTATTGCGATGATGGTTCACTTATTAATTTCGAAGCGGGTAAAAAGTAACCTGAAAACCGTTTTAGAATCATTCCAAATTAAATCGTTGTGCTTAAATACAGCGAGAGCAAAGAAGTCCGTTATATTTTTATACTTTTGTGATGCAGCCTGAAAAGACCAGATGAAAAGGAAAGCAAACCAGTTTAAGCCGGAAGAAAAACCACGTAAGAAAATAAAGGGAAAGTCCACCACTAAAGCCTCCGCTTCGAAGAGAAGCGAGATGGCAAGAAGGGTTTTGGGATTCTTTCTCATATTGGTATCGCTTTACCTTTTCTTTGCCTGTGTTTCATTCCTGGTTTCATGGTTCACATGGTCTACGGATGACATATTCACGAATATCTCATTTTCAAGGATCTTCAACGATCCGGATATTAAGGTCCATAACTGGACCGGCAGACTTGGCGCAGCGCTTGCTCACCAGTTAATGAAAGAATGGATTGGTGTAAGCGCATTTTTCGCCATCGGGTATCTTTTCCTTGCCGGCCTGAAGACCATGACAGGGTTCAGGATCTTCGCCCCTTTCAGGTCGCTGCTCTTTGTGATCATTGCCATTCTCTGGTTCTCGGTAACCCTCGGTTTCATTTTTCACCATCATGACATGTATTCGATCCTGGGAGGCGTTTTCGGTTACGTAGCTTCCGACTGGCTCTCAGGTTTTGTCGGCAATGTGGGTCTTGTCTTTCTCATAATATTTGTACTTGTCAGCTACCTCATGATATCAGGAATAATCCCCCTTGGCAGGAAGAAAAGGGAAAAAACAAAAAAACCGGCTGAAACTGAGGAATCGAAAGAGGCTGCAAACATTTTCAAGGAAGACCGTTACAACACCATGGAGTTTACAGTCGACGAAGGGGAAGATAATCCGGGAAAAGAAGAAAAGAATGATCAGGAAAAGAAACCGGATAATACCGGAAATGAGGAAGATTCTTCTTCTAAAAAAGACAATATAGAACTGACCATCGAAGAGACGGAAAAGGAATCGACAGTAACTTCAGACAAGGATTACCGAGGCACACTCGACACAACCTACGATCCCACCCTTAATCTCCCTGATTATAAATTCCCGAAACTTGACCTGCTCAATGATTACCAGGTGGAGCCCACCTCGGTTGCCAAGGAGGAGCTTGAAGAGAACAAGAATCGGATCGTTGAAACACTGAACCATTACCAGATACAAATAGACAAGATCAAGGCCACCATAGGGCCCACTGTGACTCTTTATGAAATAATCCCGGCACCGGGTGTAAGGATCAGCAAGATAAGGAACCTCGAAGATGACATTGCCCTCAGCCTGGCGGCGAAAGGCATAAGGATCATTGCACCCATTCCCGGTAAGGGCACCATTGGCATTGAAGTTCCCAACCAGCGTCCTGAGATCGTTTCGATAAAATCGATGATCTCGTCGAGAAGGTTCCAGGAAACCGGTTTTGAACTGCCCATAGCCCTGGGTAAAACCATCTCCAATGAAAGTTATATCGCCGACCTGACCAAAATGCCGCACATACTGATGGCCGGGGCAACAGGGCAGGGCAAATCAGTAGGACTGAATGCAATAATAACCTCTCTACTTTACAAGAAACATCCTTCCCAACTCAAGTTTGTACTTATCGACCCCAAGAAGGTGGAGCTGACTTTGTTTTCTAAGATAGAAAGGCATTTCCTGGCCAAGCTTCCCGATACAGAGGAGGCCATTGTAACCGAGACCAGGACAGTGGTAAGGACATTGAATTCCCTTTGCATTGAGATGGATCACAGGTATGAGCTTCTGAAAGATGCCCAGGTAAGGAACATCAGGGAATATAATGAAAAATTCGTGGGAAGGAAGTTGAATCCCGAAGAAGGGCACAGGTTCCTGCCTTACCTGGTGCTGATAGTGGATGAGTTTGCAGACCTCATAATGACTGCAGGCAAGGAGATCGAAAACCCCCTTACCAGGCTGGCGCAGCTTGCCAGGGCAACGGGTATACATCTTGTCATCGCTACCCAGAGGCCTTCAGTCAACATCATAACCGGTACCATTAAAGCAAATTTCCCGGCACGTATCGCCTACCGCGTTATTTCCAAGGTAGATTCCCGCACTATTCTCGATTCGGGCGGCGCTGATCAGCTTGTAGGCCGGGGCGATATGCTCCTGTCGACCGGAAGCGACCTGCTCAGGCTGCAATGTGCTTTTGTGGATACTCCTGAAGTTGATAATGTTACGGATTTCATCGGTTCGCAAAGGGCCTTCCCATCTGCTTTTTATCTTCCTGAATATATGGAAGAAGAAGACATGACTTCCGACAGCTTTGATCCGAACGAAAGAGACGAGCTTTTTGAAGATGCTGCCCGGGTTATCGTACAGAACCAGCAAGGCTCCACTTCACTGCTGCAAAGGAAGCTGAAACTGGGCTACAACAGGGCAGGAAGGATTATCGACCAGCTTGAGGCCGCCGGGATCGTGGGCCCGTTCGAAGGCAGTAAGGCCCGTGATGTACTGGTAGGAAGCGAAATGGCTTTGGAACAATTTTTGAAAGATCTTTATAGTAAAGAATCAAATAACGAAGAATGAAAAAATCTCAAACCCTGCTGATCGCACTCACAATACTCTTTTCAACTGCATTTTCCCAGAACAAAAAAGCAGAGGAGATACTCAATGATGTAAAGGAAAAAACAGAATCATACCGCTCTATCAAAATCGAATTCACTTACGATATGCGCAACGACAAAGCCGGGATAGATGAAACCCAGCAAGGCGTGCTTCTGGTCAAAGGCGATAAATACAGGCTTGAAATAGCCGGCCAGGTGGTGATCAACGACGGAGAAACCATCTGGACTTACATCAGGGAAGCCAATGAAGTACAGATCAATTCGGTTGATGAGGAAGATGAGAGCATCATTACACCAACTACGCTCCTTTCAAACTATACCGATGACTACAAACCAAAATATGATGAAGAAACAGTATGGATGGGCCACCAGGTGCATGTAATCGAACTGAAACCCCTGGAAGACAAATCGTACAAATACATCAAGCTGAAAACGGACAAGGATAAAGACAGGCTTTTGCAAATTTCCATCTACGATAAGAGCAACAACCTTTTTGAATATTCAGTAAGAGAGTTCAAGCCCAATGTACTTTTCAACCCCAACGATTTTAAGTTCAACCCGGAAGACTACCCTGACGTTGAAGTGATCGACATGCGCTTTTAATTAAACCTTTTTGTCCGGGTAGAGTCTAACTTCTTAAAAGATCATTAGCACGCCTTGGACAGTGTAACAGACAATCAGATCCTCAGTCTAATCACCGTTAACAAAACCCGTGAGAAAGGCTTTCAATTGCTTATTGATAAGTATAAGGTCAAGGTCTACTGGCATATCCGCAGGATGGTGATAGACCATGACGATGCCGACGACGTCCTGCAGGAAGTATTCATCAAATTATGGAAGAACATTCATAAATTCAGGGGCGATTCAGACCTTTATACATGGATTTACAGGATAGCTTCGAACGAAGCTTTGGGGTTTCTGAGAAAAAAGAAAAGAAGGCTCATCTTTTACGCAAAAACCAATCAGGAATCTTTGACCGAGAAACTTCACAATGATGCATTCTTCGGCGGTGACCAGTTCGCCACCAGGTTCCAGGAGGCGATTCTTTTACTGCCCGACAGGCAAAGAATGGTATTCAACATGAAGTATTTTGAAGAAATGAAATACGAGGAAATATCCAGGATCACGGGTTTATCTACGGGAGGACTTAAAGCTTCGTACCATTATGCGGTTAAAAAAATCAAAAAAGAACTTACTGAAATTAAACCTTTCGGAAAGAAAGTAATCAAACATACAAAATGAAACCCCAGGATCACATGCGGAATAAAAATGGCAAATCAGACGGACTGCCTTACAGATTGAAAGAAAACCACTCTTTCAAGGTCCCGGACGGATATTTTGAAGCCCTTCCCGGCAGGATAATGGAAAGGATCAAAGAGACAGATACTGCAGGAGAAAATCCTTTTATAAAAAGGAGGAACACCTTAGCCTATGCAGCAGCCATACTGATATTGCTTGCGGCTGTTTCGGGCATTTTCGTGGTTAACAAGTCAGAAACAGATGAATATCTTGCAACCGATTACGAGATCCCTGAGGAATATATGTTGATGTATCTGTCGGATGAATTGTCAGGGGCTCTTGTATTCAACCTAACCGAAGAAAATTATGCCGGTTTTTACAGCAGTGAAGAAATATTGGAATCATCAATAACCGATTCCACCGTGACCGAAGAGGATATTTTACGGTACCTCTATGAAAGTGGTGCATCAGCAAATGAATTTTACGAAAATTAAACCGAAAATATTATGAAAGCAATAACAGCAATTGCCCTGGTATTCGTTTTTACATTGCAGGGCACGGCACAGCCTCACAAAAGGAAACAGGAACACAGGGAAAAGATCAGGGCACACAAAATAGGCTTTCTCACCGAAAAACTGGACCTTTCGCCCGAAGAGGCGCAGCAATTCTGGCCCCTTTACAATGAGCTTGAAGCTGAAAGGCAATCTCTGCAGAAAGAGTTTATTGATAAAGGATTTGGCAAAGAGCGAAAAGTTGAAACGATGAGCGACGAGGAGCTGGATGAAATGGTCCTGCAAAGGCTTGAGCAGGAAAAAGCAATGGTGGACCTCAAGATTGAATATTATGATAAATTCAAGGACATACTACCTGTGAGAAAGGTTTTCCTCCTTTACAGGTCGGAGCTGGAGTTCCGCAAGATGCTTATTGAAAGGCTCAGGCCTGCAAAACCCCCGAGGAAATAGCCGATCCATGATTTCATAATAAAGTACATTCGAGTTGTACTGTTTAATTCATTCGGGCTTCATCATTCTGCCGGATTCCCTTAATTGCTTATTTTTGGGACAAAAATGAAGTGCTCGATCGAAATAAGTTATTACCCTTTAAACGAAGAATACGTAGACCCGATCAGGGATTTCATCCACAGGATGAACCAGCACAAAGGGCTCACCTGCAGGACCAGTGGAATGAGTACACAGATATTTGGTGAGTACGATCTCCTGATGGAAGCACTCACCAGAGAGATCAGGAAATCCTTTGAATTACCCCACTCTGTTTTCGTAATGAAATTGGTCAACGCCGATCTTGATACTGTTGAATAAGGATGCTCACTCTTTCCATTCTCGATACACTCCATCAGAACCTCCTCAATACCACGTGGCTTGAAGCCATCGCTGTGATCTTTGGCCTGTTAAGTGTATGGTTTGCCAAACAGGAGAACATACTTGTTTTCCCTACCGGTATCATCAGCGTGCTCATATACGTTTACATCTGCTATTTCGCAAAGTTGTACGCGGATATGGGCATAAATTTCTTCTATTTTATCATGAGCGTTTATGGCTGGTACAACTGGAGCCGCAAAGACAGCAACAGGAAAGTGGTTGTTATTTCGGTGCTGGACCTGCGGGGATGGATGCTTTACACCGGAGCCTTTGCTGTATTTTTTATCATCCTCAATTTTGTATTGCGCGAATATACCGACAGCAATGTCCCGTTCTGGGATGCCCTCACCACAGCCATTTTCCTGGTCGGCATGTGGCTAATGGCCAGGAAGAAGATAGAAAACTGGTTGTTCTGGATCGCAGGCGACCTCATATCGATCCCCCTTTATACCTATAAAAACCTGATCCTGACAAGCTTTCAGTTCCTGGTTTTCCTTATCCTAGCAGTGATGGGGTATATAGAATGGAGAAGGTCGCTGAAGATGAAATATTCAGAACAATAAACTGTTATATAATCCTGAGAAGTGAATAGCTTGATAAAGAGAGTATCCATAACCGGCCCCGAATCGACAGGAAAATCAGAGCTGAGCAGAAAACTGGCGTCAAAATACAATACTTTGTGGGTCCCTGAATATGCGCGTGAATATATTCTGAAACTTGGAAGGGATTATGAACAGAAGGATCTGGCTATAATTGGAAGAGGGCAGCTTGGGGAGGAGGAGCAGCTTGCTGCCGCTGCCAGCAGGCTGCTTTTCTGCGACACCGACCTGATAGTCATTAAGATCTGGAGCCTTTTCAAATACGGTACCTGCGATGAATGGATACTCGAACGGGTAAAAGACCATAAATACGACCTTTACCTGCTGTGCGATATCGATTTACCCTGGGAAGACGACCCGCTAAGAGAGCACCCCGACAGGCGGCAGGAACTCTTTAATTTGTATATTCGGGAGCTTGATGAACTGAAAGTGCCTTATCACGTAGTGTCAGGAAAGGGAGAAAAAAGACTGAAAAGCGCGGTTGACTCTATTGAAGCTGAACTGGGCATTGAACCATAAAAATAAATGTTTTTCAAACCAGGCTAAACATTTCAATAAATGCCGGAAAAGGCCAAGGAAAGTAAAAACAATAAAAAGCAGGAAATTCCCCGAAAAGGGAATAAGATGAAAGTGCTCTATCTGCCCAGGTGGTATCCCAGTAAATTCGACCCGATGCCGGGATTATTCATCGAGAGGCATGCCCGTTCAGTATCCCCACATGCAGATGTAACAGTATTGTATGTACATCCGGAAGAGAAAAAAAAGGATGG
>CAZMOK010000099.1:0-6542 GCA_964567785.1 uncultured Bacteroidales bacterium
AGGGTCCTGTCAGGTACATTCCCTGCCATCGATTCCCAACTCTTGCCCCGGTCGGTGCTTTTCAGAAGATAAGGTTTGAAATCACCGAATTTGTGGTTGTCGAGCGCCACATAGACCGTATTTTCATCGAAGAGGTCGGCTTTGATATCATTGACAAAGGCTGTTTCAGGCACCTCCGGCAGGTCACCAACCTCTATTTGCGTCCAGTTTTCCCCGCCATCTCCGGTAACCTGGATGATCCCGTCGTCGGTACCGACGTAAAGCAAGCCTTCTTTCAAGGGTGATTCTGCAATCGAAGTTATAGTGTTGTAGGTCGACATGGCAACGAAATCCCAGGGAGCATCCCAGCTCTGGGTGCTACCCATAATGGGCAGTTCAATTCTTTCCTGGTCACGGGTCAGGTCGCCCGAAACGGCTGTCCAGTTGTCTCCCCTGTTGTCAGAACGCCAGAGTCTCTGTGAGGCAAAATACAGTCTTGTGGGTGAATGGGGACTTACCAGTATAGGTGAGTCCCAGTTGAACCTTTCATAACTTTCACCTTCACCGGGCTGTGGCTGGATCAGGAAGCTCTCCCCGGTGGTCATGTCGATCCTGTGAAGCACACCCTGTTGTGCCTCCCCGTATACGATGTTGGGGTTTCCGGGCTCTGTGGCGGGCTGGTGCCCGTCGGCCCAGAGTATAATGTTCCAGTGTTCATTGGTTATGCCCTGCCGGTTATCCGTCTGTGACGGGCCTCCCTGTGTACCGTTGTCCTGGGTGCCACCGTATACATTGTAGAAGGGTTCCGCATCATCGAGCGCCAGCTTGTAAAACTGGGTGAGCGGCAGATTGGCAACGAACCTCCAGTTCTCAGTATCATCGAATGATTCATACACACCGCCGTCAGTTCCTACCAGCAGGTAATCCGGGTCATCGGGACGGAATGTCAGGGCATGGTTGTCGGAGTGTTTCATTACCTCTTTCATCCTGTAGAAGGTCTTACCACCGTCTTCCGACACCTGCATCCTGACATCGGCCAGGTAGATCTTATCGAAATTATGCGGGCAGGCATAGAGTTCCTGGTAATAATGAGGGCCTGTGCCGCCAGAAACGGTTTCCGACATCTTTTTCCAGGATGAGCCCCGGTCTTCCGAGCGGTAAACCGCACCCGACCTTCGTTCAAGCTCTATGGCCGCATAAAGCACATCCGGATTTACGGGTGAAATGGCCAGGCCGATCTTTCCCATATTGGAGGAGGGCAGGCCTCTTTCCAGCTTTTCCCAGGTTTCGCCGCCATCAACCGACCTGTACAGGCCTGTTCCGGGGCCGCCGCCCATATATGCCGCCACGTTACGGTGTCGCTGCCAGGTAGCCGCATAGAGCCGGTCGGGGTCACGCGGATCGACGGCGATATCGGTAACGCCTGTCCATTCGTCGTCACCCAGGGTTTTCTTCCAGGTCTTTCCGCCATCGGTTGATTTGTAGAGGCCCCGTTCATCACCTTTATTCCAGAGCGGGCCCTGGGCTGCCACCCAGATAATATCTGAGTTGGCAGGATGGACAATGATTTTTGAAATATGTTCCGATTCCTTCAGCCCCATGTTTTTCCAGGTGGATCCACCGTCGTTGCTGCGGTAAATGCCGTCGCCATAGCCAACATGCCGGCCACCTACATTTTCACCTGTCCCTACCCAGACCGTGTGCGGGTTGTTTGAATCGATGGCCAGGCATCCGATCGAATAGGAGGGCTGGTCATCAAAAATGGGTTTCCAGGTAACGCCCGAATTGACTGTCTTCCACACACCGCCTGATCCGGCAGCAACATACCATATGCTATAGTCTTCAGGGTGAATAACGATATCGGCAATCCGGCCCGACATAAAAGCGGGGCCAATACTGCGCATTTTCAAGCCTGAGAAAGTGGACTCGGAAAGCAATTCCTTTTTTTCGTTGTCCTGTGCAGAAGCACCAATAGCGCTGAAAAAGATCAGTGCCATAAGAATTTTGATCGTATTCTTTTTCATTACAGTTTCATTTTTTAAGCCTACCAAAGCTAATAAATTGATATAAACTTGAATAGGTGTTGCTAATAGTCCCCCTTTGAAGGGGATTCAGGGGGATGTTATTATTTTTCATTGCCACTATTGTCTCAATTGTCTTTATTGTCAACAATACGGTTAAAGTAATTTTTAATCAAAGGAGTGGGGAAAACAGCTTTTAAAACGTAACAAGAAGCTATGGATCAACGTACAAGATCTTTTAATCTTAGATTATAAAAAGGTTTATTAGCCACGAATCAAAATTAACCCATCATGAAAAAACTGCTCATTCTCAGCCTTACCCTTGTACTATTTTCACCGGTCAACCTGGCAGGACAGCAATCTGACCTGTTTATCGGACCACTGGAGCCACCTGAAGAAACAGAGGGATCCATTGCGGGTCGTGATGCATTGCTCTATGACCAGTTAAGTTTCGGATTGCTTTCTTACATTAACCAGGTATTTCTCGCTTCACCCGGAGGCACGGCCCTTGCCCAGTGTGCCGATGATTTTGAAATCCCCGAAGGCGATATATGGGATATATCAGCTTTTCGTGCCTACCTGCTTTTGAACGGAAACCCCCAGTTCATCAATGTATATATTTATGAAGATCTTGAAGCGATGCCCGGGATCAGTATGCCGGGGGCGCTGCTTCAATCATACATCAACCTGACCGACTATGAATTGACAACGATCGGCCCGCCTGCCGACGAACTTGTGAGCTATGATGTAAAAGTCAATCTTCCCGGCGCACTTGAACTGCCGGAAGGCAGGTACTGGGTTAGTGTTGTCCCGGCTTTTTTCGGGATTTTCGACGGGGCGTGGATCGAAAGCCTCGGCCAGCCGTTGCGCGACCTTTCAAACCCCTATCATGTCCAGGACCCGACAGGGTTTATTGCTCCGTTCCTGACCTGGACCCCGGCAACAATTTTTGCCCCTGCGTTTTCTTCATATAACCTGAGCTTTGGGGTGGAAGGAACTGTTCAGGATGAGCCTGTTGCGGCAGAGATCCCTCTGGGCGACTGGGCTGTATTGATCGCTATTTTGATGATCGCCGGCCTGTTGATATTCAGGAAGGTCGAGATTTAGAAAGGCTGTTTGCTGATAATTTATTGACTTTTCCAGTATTCGTTTCTTAACCAAAATCCTTATCTTGCAGAGGCATTCCTAAAGTTTAAGGATGATTGCACTTCTGGTTTCCAAATCATTAAGGATCTTTCTGGTTGCACTGCTGATGGTCTTTTCCGGCTGTGCCAACATGAAAGTATTAAAACCCTATGTGCCGGCATCTAACCTGAATGCAAAAGCAGAATGGCCCCCTCATAAAGTGAAGGTTGAATGGTGGTATGCTTCCGGCTACCTGGAGGACGCAAAGGATAATCTGTACTTCTACCAGTTCACTATCTTTCACGGTGTCAGGTTTGGCATAGAGGGCTTTATCACCCATGTGGCTGTGTCTGACTATTCTGAAGGCAAAAGATACTTTTCTGACCAGGACCATTTCAAAAACAAGACTTACAGTTTTAATCAAAGAATGATAAACTGCAGTGACAACATCCTGATCCTTGGTGACAGCAGGATCTATATTTCCGCAAAAGCGGATGATTTCAGTTATAACCTCGAACTGGAAGCAGGTGATCCGGCAGTCTGGCACGGGGAAGATGGCATTGTTTCGATGGGACACCCGGGAGACCCGAAAGAGAACAGTTTCTATTATTCTTATCCGGCAATGCTTACAGAGGGGAGGCTTGTTTTAGGCAAAGAACGAAAGGAGGTAGAGGTAACCGGAACAACCTGGTTCGACAGGCAATGGGGTAATTTTAAGAACACAACCTGGAACTGGTTCTCGCTCAGGTTTGATGATGGCGATAATGTAATGTTATTCCATTTTCCGGATACGGACCATAAAGAAGGCACTTTTATAAATGAAGACAACCAGCCTGAATACTTCTCTGATTTCAGTTTATCGGCAGACTCCTCCCTCACTCTCGGGAAATCAGAGATCGGGCTTGTGTGGGACTTCGAAATCCCTTTCAAAGAAGGCAAATACAGGATCGAGCCGCTGGGCGATAACGACCTTAACGAATCACGGCTGGGGATCACCTACTGGGAAGGGTTGTTTCAATTACTTAATTCAAAAGGAGAAAGAGTTGGATACTGCGTGGCGGAGATCAGCAGACGGTAGAAATTTACGGTTTACGGTTTACATTTTACAATTTACAAAGGAGGGAGTGAGTGCAGGAGGGTTGGTTTCTCTTTGAATCCATGGAATTTACGGTTTACGGCTTACATTTTACAATTTACAAAGGAGGAAATGTAAAGATCTGACTATTAAATTCTTATCTATCGTTCTAATTAAATGTTGAAAAAATCTTAAGTCGAACAAGGTATTTTTATCCTGTCCGGCTATTAATACATAAAATTAATAATGGATAGGATCGATATTGAAAACAGATTGATTGATATATCTGTCAAGGTTATTGAATTATTCAGAGCTAGTCAAAATCTGGAAGACTATTTTCATCTTATAAAACAAGTTAGAAGGTCAAGTTCATCCTCGGCACTCAATTATGGAGAGGCACAAAGCGCTGAATCAAGGAATGATTTTATACACAAAATCAGTATTGTACTGAAAGAACTTCGGGAAACCCAAATAAATCTTAAAATATTAAAAAGATCTAAAATATATACTGACAGGTATAAAATGGATGAAGTTCTAAAGGAAGTGACACAAATGGTTGCAATTTTCCAAAAATCAGTAAATTCAGCTAAAAAGAACAATAAAAAGCCCTGATCACTAACAATTAAAGGAAATATTACTGCTATTACTGTAAAGCAGACCTATAAACAGACAGATGAGATGTAGTATCATTATTGGTGCGACCTACTTCGGAAATTGTAAATTGTAAACTGTAAATTTTAAATTAAATAGCCGCCAACAATCATCAGCCCCATGATGGTTGTAAGGCCGATGGCCATTCCCATGGCGGGAGTGTAGTTGGAAGTATCGCGGTATTTGTTTGTCTTGACAATAACCCCTGTGGCAAGAGGGATGGTGGCCAGTGAGATCAGCGTCCAGGTGGGCATGAAGCCAAGAATGACACCTGCTGCAATGGAAAGGTAGGCCAATATGGTACCGATTATGATCAGCCTTACGGCAAATGCCTGACCGAAACGGACCGGAATGCATCTCTTGCCGTTCTTCACATCATCTTCATAATCAAACGTATTACTTACAATCCCTACATTCATGGTGAAAATACCGAGCGGCAGGGAAGCAAAGACCGGCTCCCAGGTTATGGTCCCTGTAAGCACGTAATAAACACCCACAACGATCATCGGGCCGAAGGCGAAGAAAAGGGCCGTTTCGCCCAGTCCGCGGTAGTTCAGCCGCACCGGGGGCGAGGTGTAAAAAAGTACAATGAATGTCCCTGCCAGCATGAGATAAAGCACAGGCATACCTATCTCGAACAGCAGGTAAACACCAATACCTGCGGCGATGGCAAGACAGATGATGGTGGCTATGAGCACCTGCCTTAGCGTGACCTTGCCGCTGATCAGCGGACTGTCGTGAAATTGCTGTTCTTTGTTTCCAAGGTTCCCGTTGATATAATCGAAGTAGTCATCCACGAAGTCGCCGGCACTGTGTGCCATAACGATCCCTACGGTTGCGAGTATGAAGATAGTCCAGTCGAAAAAGCCGTTATAATAGGCAATGATCCCGCCAAGCACGGCAGGGATGAAGCTCACGATCAGGAACGGCGCCCTGGCAGCCTTGAACCAGACTGATATGGTTTCCTTTACTGTCATTGTAAGTTATTGTTAGATCAGATATCCAATTCCAATTAATATTCCTGTGAAGAGGAGGGCGAAAATAGAACGCACCACCGCCCAGAGGTAGTCCTGCATTTTACTGCTCTGTTTCCTGATAACCTGCAAAACGCTTAACGCAAAAGGCAGGGTAAGCAATCCGGCCAATGTCCATACCGGCATGATGCCTGTTGCTACCAGGGCGATAAGACTGAGGTAAGCTAAAACCGTAAGGTAAATGATCACTTTCCTGTTCAGGTTGACCACAACCTGGGTGTCGCCTTCCTGCTTCACATCAAACTTAGCCCCTTTCAGGTATGCCACTATGGTTACCAGGGATGCTACCGGTAGTGAAACCAGTAACGGGAGGTAGCTGAGTTCACCCGTCATTACAAAGTACATCCCCAGCATACTGAGCGGGCCGAAAGTAACGAACACAACAGGCTCTTTGAGTCCCCGGAGCATAAGCGGAGTGAAGAAAATTGCCACCAGGCCGCCGGCAAGAGCAAGCAGCAATACGGTGTACCCATATAGGGTGAAAAAATAATATCCTATGGCCAGGTCGATCAACAGGCAGGCGATCCCTGCGATTAGTGTCCCGTGCTTTTCTGGTAGTGCACTCGTAAAAAAGGGCTTCCACCCGGAAAATATCTTTGTGTGCGAGTCGCGCGGATCGGTATGGCGGTGGGTGAAGTAGTAATAAAGATAATCACC
>CAZMOK010000099.1:6642-7872 GCA_964567785.1 uncultured Bacteroidales bacterium
TGTGTTTAGCTGTAATGTGAAATTTTTATGGAATTTTCTCGCCCATGCGCATGTAAGATAAATGTTAGGAAAAACTCCTTTGTAAATCGAAAAATGTAAACCGTAAACCGTAAATTATCACCCCTGGTACCGGTAAGCGATGCTGTTTATGTTCATCCCCGCCCCTACGGAGGCAAGCAGCAAGAGGTCGCCCTTGTTGAGTTCATGGTCCCCTTCGCAGGTTCCTTTCCTGACACTGTCGTAGAGTGTTGGGATGGTTGCAACCGAGCTGTTGCCCAGCTTGTGGATGCTCATGGGCATGATCCCTTCGGGCACTTCCCTGACCTTATAAAGCCGGAAGAACCTTTTGATCACTTCGAAATCGAGCTTTTCATTGGCCTGGTGGATGAAGATCTTTTTCACTTCGTGGATATCGGCCCCGGCCTTGTCGAGGGCGGCCTTCATGGCATTGGGGACATGCCTGAGCGCAAACTCATATATTTTACGTCCGAACATCTTAATGTATCTTACATTCGGATCCGACTCATTCACATTGCTCTTGCCCAGGTACAGGTAATAAGCCTCCCTTTCGGTATGAGATGCCATGCTCGATGAGAGTATGCCCTCCTTCTGCTCCCCTTCTTTCATTTCAAGCACGCAGGCCCCGGCGCCGTCGGCATAGATCATGGAGTCTCGGTCATGCATATCAAGCACCCGTGAAAGGGTTTCCGTTGCGACGATCAGGCACCTCTTGGCCTGCCCCGACCTCATAAAAGCCTCAGCCTGGATGATACCCTGGAGCCACCCCGGGCAGCCGAAAGTAACGTCATAAGCCACGCAGGAAGGGTTTTTGATCCTCAGCCTGTGCTTGATCCGTGCGGCCAGGCTGGGGACTATATCGGTCTGGATGGTGCCTTTCCTCACATCCCCGAAATTATGGGCCGCGATCACCTGGTCGAGGCTCTCCTTGTCGATGCCGGCATCTTCTATGGCCGACATGGCCGCTTCGGCCGCTATGTCGGAAGCCACAAGGTTATCGGTAACATACCTGCGCTCTCTTATACCTGTTATAGCCCTGAACTTCTCAGCGATCTCCTCATGTGATATATCGAAAGGGACACCACCCGTATCATAGAATTTATTTTTTGCAAAATCCTGGTTTGTCACTGTAACCGGCGGTATAAAACTCCCCGTACCGGTTATTAATACATTTTCCATCAATCTTCAATTTAAATCGATTCAAAATTAGTG
>CAZMOK010000100.1:0-7831 GCA_964567785.1 uncultured Bacteroidales bacterium
ATCCCATTCGCGCTCTACGATATACATGTCGATCTCACCCTTGTTCTTGGCCTGGATCTTGCCGCGGTAGCTACATTCAAATTTGTCATTTATCAGTTCGTAGGTAGCACCTGAAATATTCACCTTACCAGGCACACCGCTCGACTCCAAACGGCTGGCTGTGTTTACGGCATCGCCCCAGATATCGTATGCAAACTTGTTCTTTCCGACCACCCCGGCTACTACAGGACCTGTATGGATACCAATTCTCAATTCCCAGTAGTCTTCGCCCTTAGCTTCTCTTTCTTTCTTTAAATTCTCCATGAATTCCCTGATCTCCAAACCTGCCCTGACTATATCAAGAGGATTTGTTTTATTAGCTACAGGAATACCTCCGGCGCACATATAGGCGTCTCCGATGGTCTTGATCTTTTCGAGGTTGTACTTATCGATGATGCGGTCAAACGCCAGAAAAGACTGGTTAAGTTCCTCCACTAGTTCAAAAGGGGTCAATTTCTCTGCAATCTTGGTAAATCCTTTGAAATCGGTAAAGAGTACCGAAACCATCTCATACTGCTTTGGCATGGAAGTACCGGTCACTTTAAGTTCCTGTGCTGTTTCTTCAGGAAGGATGTTCAAAAGCAGTTTATCTGATAGTTCCTTCTCGTCCTCGATTATCCTCTTAGTCTTTCGCACATATTTATAACGATTGAAGAGGCCTCCTGCAAGCAACAGGAGAAGTATCCCGGTAACAGCAGCGGCATTTCTTATGGTTTTTTGCCTTCGCAGATCCAGCTCCTGCAACTCCTTGTCCTTGGTAAGCAATTCTATCTCCCCCTGCTTGTTTTCAATATCATGGTTAAGCATCACGGCCTGCAACCTCTTATCCATTTCCGCGTTGTAAAGGCTGTCCTTGATATCGATCAGGAGGTCCTTGTACTTATAGGCATTGCCAAAATCAGCGAGTTTTGCATAGTTTTCAGCCAGTCCTTTGTAGGCATCTTCCAGTTCATAATCAGCGTTGATCTCTGTTGCATATTCTTTTGCCTGATCAAAGGCCTCAATGGCTTCCGTTATCTCACCCATTGATTCATAAGTATTTGCCAGTCCGATCTTCGACTGGGCCATTTCCAGTCTGGCATCCAGGTTTTGAGCTTTTTCAAACGCCTCATTCTGAACTCCCACAGCCTTTTCGAAATTGCCTCTCCTGGCGTAAACCTTTCCGATGTTGTTGAGGGTATAGGCAACCTTCACACTTCCGGTCTGATTATAAGCTTTCAGTGCATCCTGAAAATATGAAAGCGCTGAATCAAGATCGTTTCTTTCCAGGAAGATCTCACCCATGTTTACCGATACCGTCCCGATGGCTTCATAGTTTTCAAGGGACTTACTTAAGGGCAAGGCCCTTGCATAATAATCGAGGGCCATATCATGGGAGGCCTTTTTATTGAAGTAGACTGCTCCTATATTCACCAGTGCTGTGGCTATCCGGAGGGTATCGCCTATTTCCTCCGAGGCTTTCAGCGATGGAAGGTAATACTCTATTGCAGTCTGGTCATCTCCCTGGTTGAAATAAACAGCTCCGAGGTTGTTAAGCATATTGGCCATTCCCAGTTTGTTGCCAATAGACCTGAAAGTTTCCATCGACTCCTGCCAGTTGAAAAGGGTGTTCACATAATCTCCCTGGAAATAGTAACCCATGCCAATACTTTTGTAAGCATAGGCAAGCCCTGTCAGGAAATTCAACTGCCCGGCCAGTTGCTTAGCTTCCTCACCGTATTCAACCGTCATTGAAGGAGCCGAAGTGATATGTAAATTGGCCAGCTCGATCAGCATATTCACTTTATTGGTATCGGCCGGGGAAGACTCAATGAGTGACATAAGGCTGTCGGCCTCATTTTTCGCAGAAGCATCTAAGGTTATATTAAAAAACGAAATGAAAGTAAGTATCAGCACTATCCACCCTATAAAGGAAAAACGCTTTTTCTTCTTTAAGGAATAGTTTAGCATTAGCTTACTCATATCATTCATCTACCTTTTTATGATCCGGAAAACCTTTTCAGACTGATCAAATTGGATTTTCACGATATAGACACCGGCTGTCAGAGCAGAAATATTAAGTTCAACCATGTGTTCTGAGCTGATCCCGGTAATCACTTTATATGAGCGACCATACAGATCAAATAATTTAATATTTTCTCGTTCAATTTTGTTCCGGCCAGCATGTATTGTAATCTTATCAGATGCAGGATTAGGAAAGGCCACAATCATTCCGTTATCCTCATCATTTTCTTCATTTTCTTCCTGTATGGCTTCTGCTTCTTTTAAACAGGAAGCCAGGAAGAAAAGTGCTCTCGAATATCTTGAAACTTTAACTCCTGATTCATTGTAACTGCTTACTTTCCAAACAACAAAACTGCCATTGAAGGGCACTTCCACCGTTCCCCCCCCTGCCTTGAACACTTCAGGCTGGTTTACAGGATTGAAAGAACTGCCCGAAAGCTCATTGTCAGGGCCAACCGGTATATAGACATCCGTGCTGTTGTTGTTAACATATTCAAAGTGGGCTATATAATTGAACCCGTTACTGTCAGGTGATGAAAGTTGTTCAATACATGCCGGGTCAAAGGTGATGACCTGGGTTCCCGGACCAAACGGATTCACGTACAGGATCCCTGTATCAGGCAGAAACACATAGTTATCTGCTGTTGCATAAGGAATTACATCATAGGCGCCTGCATCACCGGTGTAAGCCGGGGAAACGGTAAAACTCAGGGAATCAACCACAGTGGTATCATCCCCGCTTACAAAACCGCTGTAAGAAGCTGAAAAAGAGGGCAACGTATCACCGGCAAAAATATACTCCCGGTCAACAGAAACAGTGGCTACTGCAGGTAGAATTTCGAGGGTGTCGGTGGCAATACCCGTGAAATTAGAATCTTCAACGGTAACAACAACCTCATATAACCCGGCATCCACAGGCGGTATGGTATCCCCGTTGTATGTAACCTGATATGAGAGACTGTCAGGGGTTATCGCAATTCCTGCATGTTTAGGCATACCGTCATAGGTCTGCACAAGCGTTGAATCCACTAAATCAACTACAGCGGTATCAGGTAAGATGCTAAGGGTGCCCAGTCTGTATGAAACATTGAAATTGTTGCTGAGAAACGATCCCGGGACTATAAGCCCTTCGCCAACTGTGTTCCTCGTAACCAGGTTGATCGACCTGAGAGTTACATTGCCGGCGGAATCGCCTGAAAGTATCAAAATATCATCTTCACTCAAAATAACTATTGCTTCACTGTTACTGCTATCGTTAATAGTATTATTATTGACAAGCGCCGTGGCATTTACAAGAGCTGTGGCGTTGACCAGGGCTGTGGCACTTAACAGCGTGCCGGTGGAATCATAACTGTTCACAAGGGCTGTTCCATTAACAAGTGCCGTGGCATTCACCAGGGCCGTACCGTTCGTAAGCTCCGATTCGTTTACCAGTGCGGTTGCAAAAGCCAATGCCGGGGCGCTTATCAACGATCCGTTCACCAGGGCTGTGGCGTTTACCAGTGCTGTTGCCTCTGAGATCATGAAACTCTTGTTGACAAGCGCGGTGGCATCAATCACCGGCTCTCCCTGGTCGTTTACCAGTGCAGTGGCATTGACCAGTGCGGTGGCATTGACCAGGGCCGTACCATGAGTTTGAGCAATATCTGAATATATTGCTGCGCTGTCTTCCGGTGAAATAACCACTCCGCTGTTGATCGTGTCGTTCCTGAAAATATAATCGAAAGTAAACCCACCGATTGAATCCCCAAAGACAAAGGAGGTATCGTGAGGGATGATCACGAGGTCGAGCTTTTCAACATTCAGCACTCCATAATTAAAAGTAATATTGTATCTCTCAAGAATAGAAATATCAAGCGAATCGGCTGGGATTGAATCGCTCAGGGGATTCAGCGGATCACCGGGATCTAGAGAGACCGGCCACAATCCGGCATTGCTCAGTTCACCGGCAATGGTAACCAGTTCTATGCTTTCAATTCTTGCTATCTCTACTTCACTGAGGCCCTCTTCTGCAAGGGTCAGTGTGTCATTCAGGCTTTCAACATAATATTCAGCGCTAAAATCCGGCATCACTTCACCATATTTCTTTACTGTGTTGTTGATGTCGATCACGATTGTCTTTTTTGTAGAGAAATACAGGGCATTCGATAACCCTCCGTCTGTTCCGTTGGAACTGTCGGAAGGCGGGTTGTAGGCCTGGATTACCGGAAACCTGTCGGTAAACGTTGGGATCACAGCCACTAAAGCTGAATCCCCGAGCACTGTGGTTGCAGAATCAAGCGGCTGACCGTTAAAGAAGACTTTGGAACTGTCAGTGAGATATTCTCCGTAAACCGTTACCGTAAGCGGTTCAAAACCGGGCACTTTTGTGGTGTCGTAAACAAGCGCGGTTATTATAGGTTTAGGATTTGCCAGTGCACCAAGGGCCGAATCAGGCTGGATAAAACCATAGCCGGAAACAAAATCAAACCCGGGGGCACCCATGTCGAGAGCAGTACTTTGGAGCAATCCTCTTATTTCAAGCGGTGAAAGTTCCGTACCGTAATATTTGTTCTTTGCTTCCATCAGCAGGGCTGCAACTGCTGCAGCATGAGGAGCTGCCGCGGATGTTCCAAAAAAATTGGGAAACGGGTCACCATCAATATTCACTCCTCCAAGATCTACCGATGTGTTTACCCCGTTTGGTGCACAAAAGTCGGGTTTGATTCGTACTACACCATCAACGGGAGCACCTCCCCTGGAAGAAAAAGAGGCTGTCGTAGGGGAATCAACACCATATTCGGGGGTATTTGAGTAAAGAACGGCTCCCACAGCCATGGCGCCTGTTGCGTTTGCCTGGCCCACCAGTGTGGAAGGGGCATTGGTGGCGTATTCATTGATCGTAGGATTACCCCTGAAAATTATATATTTAAGGGCTACATTACCTGTTCCCGAGGCGCGGGTGATAAGAATGTTTGTTTGCGCTGATTCCAGTGTAACGGTGAATGGCAGCACTTCCACAGCCATCCCGTCGGTATTGTCCCTGTTGAACCCAAAAAGGGTAACCCCGTCATCATTGGTGAGATACATGTCGAGATCGGTAGAGGTCTGGGTGTAACCCGAGCCGTCATCCCATTGAAGGACAATGGTATAATTCCCCTGGGGAACGGTTATGTTCTGGTAGATATCTGTTCCCGCATCTCCTGCAAAATTGTGAGCATCACCTGTAATTCCGGCCGGCGGTATGACAGGATCAAAAGTTGCTGTGTAGGATTTTGCTCCGTAATTCCCCGCTGCTGAAAAATAGGCCACACCTGCTCCGGCAACGCTGTCGACAGCCTGGGCGACGATCCCGTCCGTGAAAAAGGGTTCCGTAATATATGTGATGTCGTCAACAATGATGTCGCATCCTGCTGCTTCAAGGTCCTTTATTCCCTGCGCAAAATCAGCCACACCCTTAAAGCCGGTCCTGAAAGCAAGTTCTGCCCCCGGGGCAATATCATGGATGATCTGCAGCATGGCACGGCCTTCATCCGAAGCCGAGCCATATGGATAATCTTCAATTACATTAACAGGAACCGGGTTATAAGAATTACCGGTACCCGGCAGATCGCCTTTGATGACATCATCAGCGGCCGGATTACCCAATTTGGTATTATAGCTGTCGGACAAGACCCCTATTTTTATTCCCGATCCTTCAACACCGTAAACATCCCTCGAAAGGTATGTCCTGAGCGATGTATCTCCCTGGCTGTTGATGAACCCGGCATTTCCAAGTGCAGGGAAAACAGGCCTTGCGTAGTTTACCAATGTGGGCAGGTCATTTATCATGAGCAGGTTTACAATGGGATAAAGTCCCGTGACCAGTAAGTTCCCGGGCTCCCCGGTAACTGCAGTGAGCCCGTATGCAGGTGAGGTAAGGAGATTGAAAACCGAATCATACTTACCGTCATTTGCAAAGACCGAAATCAGGACACTTGAGTCCACAATATTGAAAATATCATCCGATAGGTACTCTCCGGTTTCAATGTAGGTGTTATAAAGTGAAGTAAGCTCTGCGCCGATGAGATCGAACACTTTACCGCCTTCAGGAGGCGGGTAATATGGGACTATTGGGTTAGAGAGGCAATCGAGAACAGACTGGAATTCTGCTGACGTAAATTGCACTGTGAGATCCTCGTAATCAGTTCCCACTATAACACGCTGGTCCTGAAGGGATCCCTGGATTGTATACGATATTGTGAAAACAGCGGAATCGCCATTTCCGATGCCCCCAGCATCCTTTATTTTGATACCGAAAAAAAATGGATAGCCTGAAAGATATCCTGAATAAACAGAAGAGTATGTAAATTCACCCGAGAGAACGGTGATGCTGTCAAATGAATAACTGCCCCTGCCGGCTTCAATGATGTAATTGTCCATTTCGTTACATCCTGCATCACATCCGTTGTGTTCAACGAGGAGGGTAATGGAGTAAGAGTTGTCATCGTTTTCGGTGACAGTATGGATTGAAGTTGTATATCCTTGTCCGTGATCCTTGCTTATTTCACAACCGTTATAAAATGATATTGATGCCACGGATACACCAGGAATGAATATAGCTATAACCAGAATTAAAGAAAGATACATTCCCAATTCAGGAAATCTGTTTGCTTTTACGGGTTTTATTGTGGATAATGCCTTGCCCCTCATAAGTATACTTTTGCTAAAATTGAAAATAATTGTAAAAAATTATCTTACACCTTATTTAAAATGAGTCTAAACAAAAGTAGGTGAACCCTTTATAACAGGAGGCTTAATTAACAGAATATTAACAAAATAGCAATAAAAGACAATAATACCAGGTATTCAATATGAAAGGAATCAAAACCAGTATTATCAGTCTGCAGACAATAAAAGAAAGAAAAAAATCACGCTGGTATCCGTGTGGGGTTTAATCGATCCTCCTCAGCCAATAATCTTTTGGCAAAACCGTCACCTTTGGCTTTTTCTTCTTTATGGATCTTTACCAGGCATGTAATTTGCCTTCGGTCAAATGGTTTTATAAATTTGTTAAAGACCAAAACCAGGCCCGTCATGAAAAACTTCATCAAGATCAGTTTATCACTGCTGGTAATCCTTTTCGTTTTTTCCTGCAAAAAAGACAATAACAACGGGGGCTTCAACCCGGGAAAGAATAATTACACGTATGCCGGAAATGCAACAACCACAATTGATTATTACGAGTTCGACCCATGGAGCGGACAAGATGTCTTCATTGAACAGAAAACCTATAATTTCAATGTTGATGTTTTTGTAAAGCCGCCGTTGCAAGTGGGGAGCATTGCCGAAAGTAACCCTTTTAACCTTCAAATAACCCCGCACAGGGTCAAAAATGATGAAGAAGGCCATATTGATATCAGTTCAGGGCTGATCATCACAGACATCCTCACCGGGGATGTATTGCTTCAATACTGGAACATCAACCTGAATAACAGCCAGTTTACCGGCAATCTTTTCGATAACCACAAAGCAGAAGCTGCCGCCACCAACATGATATGGGCCTGGGACGATGTGGCCGGAATCACCATGACCATGCCCTTTTACATGGCAAATGGCGCCAACATGACCGGCACTATAAATGGTAACAGTATCTCACTGAACATCCAGGGGCAGTCAACCGACACTTACAGGAGGTTTACAGCGCAGATCAATGCGAATATTCAGTGAAGGATGGAATGGTTAGATGTAGTTATTGATTGTCATTATTGCCTTGCCCACCATAGCGTTAGCGACGGTGGGTCAAATTGTCAAATTGTCTTTATTGTCA
>CAZMOK010000101.1:0-4441 GCA_964567785.1 uncultured Bacteroidales bacterium
ACCCAGTACCCAGCACCTTCTTGACAATAAAGACAATTTTGACAAATTTCAAGATAATCCAACAGTCGAGCGAAGTGAAATCCACATCAGACAGTACTGCATCATGGTCTGGTTTTTGCTTGATACCAGTAAATTACTGTTTCCGGATATTATGGCCAAACCTGCAGACCGCTCTTTATGGAACAGAAAAAAATGGTCTCTTTTTGTCACAAAACCGGGTCACCGCCGACTCACTTATAAAGCGGCTCCTTGGACAGATTCGAGGAAATATATGCTGAATACTACCACGTAATGTACGGTACCGCCATGAAAATGGTAGGCGATACAGACGATGTGGCCGATATTGTCCAGGAAGTGTTTTTACAGTTCTTTAACAGCCGCAGGAACGGAACGGTTATCCTGCATCCAAAAAGCTGGCTTTACAGGGTGACGCTGAACAAGAGCGTCGACCACATAAGGAGGAGCAGAAGGTTCCTGAAACTCGGGGAAGCAAAGGAAAAGGTTTCTGTTGAAAACCCTGCTGAAGAGATGCACCACAAGGCCATTCATGTTGCTGTTCAAAAGCTAAAACCCAGAGAAAGGATGCTGGTTGTACTTTACAGCGAAGACCTATCATACAGGGAGATCGCCGATGCTTCAGGGATCAAGTTTACATCTGTGGGCAAAATGTTATCGAGGACATTGAAAAAACTCGAAAAAGAAATGAAAAACCAGGGCTATGAAATGTATTAATGACGAACTGATCCAGAAGTTTACAGACGGTGAAACCAATCCAAAAGAGAATGCTGTCATCCGAAGCCATCTCGCACAATGCAATAGCTGCACAAAAAAAGTGGAACTCCGTAAAGAGCTCTCTGCAGGGGTAAAAAAGGCTGTCAACCTTCTTGCTAAAGAAGGGGCCCCTTCCCTTGCTCCGGTCATTGAAAAGGAAACCCCCGTTAAGAAGGCCGTTTCAACAAGAAAGATATTCTATGGCATTGCCGCGGCCTGTGCGATCATTGCCATACTCGTTTTTGTGCCTTTCGGAAATAATGGTGTTGAGCAAGGAAGCCTGATATTCGAGAACGTGCAGCGGGATTACGATGCCAACAAAACCTTTACCCAGCAGGAAATGGTAATACAGATCACTGATCCTCAGGGAACAGTGAATGAATTTATAATCGAATAAAGAAATCAAGTCATGAAAAGAATCAGCCTTATATCCATCTTCACCTTTATTATCCTGTCGCTCTCCTCACAGGATCTGATCGATATTTATAAAAGCGGACCGGTAGAACTGATCCCCGATAAATCTTACGCAACAGGGAATGATTGGGACAAGGTGTTTGAGACTTACTGGGATACCCTTTACGGACAGCCAATGGGCAATCGTAAATCATTGCAGGTGCTGCCCGACGGAAGGGTAGTGGTCAACCATACTTACCGGAATTTCTACACAATGTTCAACCCTGATGGCAGTTTTGAAAAGGAGTTCGGAGTTAAGAACAGCAAGGAAAAGCGTTTCCAGAAAACTGAAAAAATAGTAGGTGTGCTCGACAACAACCTCTTCGTATCCGCACTCGACAATGTGGGGAACATGGTATGCTTCGATCTTGATGGTAACTATGACAAGACTCTTAAGCTCGATTACATGGCACGCCAGGTGGTAACCCTTCCCGGTAACAGGATAGCCCTGGTGGGGTGGGTGATCTGGAGCGACCGCTTCAGGGATTTCGTAGCCATTGTGGATTATGAAACCAACGAGGAGAAGATCATATGGGACCAGTTTACCGACAGGTGTGCCTCAGACAGCCGGTGTAAGCTCTTCAATTACAGTTATAACTTCAAGGAAAAGGGCTCGATCTCGTTTACAACAATGCCATGGCAAAAATCGACCGGCATGAACTCCCCGCCGCGCATAGCAGCTATCGGTAACGAGTTGATAGTGGCCCTTCCCCCCACCGGCGAGATAATGGTTTACGACCTGGAAGGGAACCTAAAATCGCACGACAAGATCAACTGGGCACAAAATTATGTTTCCGTCGAAGAACAGAGAAAAATACAGCAAAAAGCCATCAACAGGTACAAGAATGCTGACGACCACAAAATGGCCGAATGGCTATCAGTGGAAGAGAGCAGGGCAGCAAAGGAGGAGCTGATCAGGCAGATGGAGGCAGATCTCACGAAGATCTCTAAGCCTATCCCCATACCAACCTTTTCTACCATCATCAGGGATTCGGACGATAACCTTCTGTTCTTCGAATTCCCGAAAGAGGAGGATGCCAACAAGTTCAATGTATGGATCTATGATGGGAGCGGTTCCTTCGTATGTGAGAGCAGTTTTGTTTGTGATGAATATGATCTGTGGGTAAGCCCGTCAAAGATGGTCTTTCACAACGGGTATATTTACGCGCTCCAGCTCAAGAAGGATGCCACCGATGTGCCACTGCGGCTGGTAAGGTTTAAAGTGAGTGGTGAGTCGTGAGTCGGATTTTCCACGTCATTCCATGCTTCTCCGCTCTTGCGCTCTCATTATTAATTATTAATTATTAATTGCGCTCACCGCCTCCAGCTTCTTCTCCGCCTTGTTCTCCACCCCTTCGGCCGTATGGTCGCTGTCGTAAAGGTCGAGGCAAAGTTCGTAGTACTCGATGGCGCGGTCTTTTTTATCCTGATGTGTGTAGATCTCACCAAGCGCCAGTGCGGCGCGGGTGCCAAAGGTATAGTCCTTGTCGCGGCCGAGCTGGATGGTGCGTGAAAGTTCCTGTATAGCTTTTTCGGTCCGTTCGGTCTTCTGGAAAATACGGCCGAGGCGGTAATGGTACTCCAGCACGTAAGGCTCAAGCTCCAGGTCGCTCATGGCCAGCTTTTTCATCTCTTCTTCCGCTTTTTCATAATACCCTCCATCGAACAACAACCTTGCCCTGAGCAGTTCTATTTTGGGGTCGTAGGGCAGCCCTGCTTCGAGGATGGCTTCCCGGTCGCGGTCGCGCAGGTCATCCCCGACCCTGGAAACCTTTTCTTTATAGTATAGGTATTCAGAACGGTTGCCGTGGATGTAGTAATGCCAGCTCAGCCGGTTGCAAACATCTTTCTTATAATCATCGCCGGGAAAGTTATTGAGGTACTTATGCAGGTACTCATCGGCATTTTTGTCGAGGCGACAGAGCTTGCATCGACCGGTGAGGTAATCCATTGCATAAAAGTCAACCTCCATGCGGTCGCGGTCTATTTCGGAAAGAAGTTCCAGGGCAAAGTCATTGTGTGCGGAAAAAGCAGCAAGGTTAGCATAGAAATATTTGATGAGCACCGACTGGTAGAACCGATCATCGAGGCTGCCAAGGAACTTATATCCTTCCTGTTCGTTCCAGGTGAGCTTATAGGCAAGGTTCATGATGATGATACTCTCTTCGGCAAATCCGGGGATGTTTATCACAGAGTCGTGATAGGACTTTATTCGCTCAAAGCCTCCTTCCAGGTCGCCCTCCAGCCCTATGATCTTTGCTGCCCAACGCACTACGGGCGGAATATTGGCGAACATCATGTCGAACATGCCGGCCAGCTTGTCGTCCATCACAAAATCAGGGAAGTCCTCTTGGTTGTTCTTTACCATTTTATAGGATGAGTACACTTTCCTGGCCCCGTTCATCCTGTTGCCGAATTTCAGGTAAGACAGGCCCAGGTGGAAATACATTTCTGCTTCGAGCATCTGGTGGTACGGTGAGCTCTCATCGTCTTCGTCCATAATATCGCGGCGTTCATAGAAGTCTTCCCTGAACTGTTCATACTTGCTATTGTCTTCCAGCACAATGATCTCTATCACATCGCAGTAATGCTCGAGATAAATGATGAAGGAGTTGTCCGGGGTATTTTGTTTCTCCTCGGCGAGCATCTTTCGGGCTGTTTCAGTGCGGAGGGAGAAGATCTCCCTGAAGGCCTCCTTGCAGTTGTCGGTAAGCTCGTAGTAGGCTGAGGAATTTAACGGAAGGAGGATAGCTAGAATTAAGATTGATAGCAGTGATCTCATATCTGGTCTGACGGCATTTGGTTTTGCTAAGTTAAGTTTTTAGTGCTTAGTGTTGAGTGTTTAGTTTTTAGTTTAATGATCAGGTGCAAGGTGCGGGGTAAGGGGTACGGGGTGCGGGGTGCGGGGTGCGAGGTGCGGGGTGTAGAAATAGTGCTTAGAGTTTAGATAATTGTTCATTATTAATTGTTAATTATTCATTGCTCTCCATGCTCCACGCTTATCGCTTTGCGCTTACCGCTTAGCGATCATGTTTCACGCTGATTACGCAGAGAAATAGCAAAGAACGCAGAGGAGCCCCAGGAGATCCTTTCCGATTAGCCAAGGGATCCCGCAATACGCCTTCGCTGCCATCTGTTTGGGTTTAAGTTTCAGTTAAAGAGCTCAGGCTATGCGGGATGACTATTGATAAGGGGCAAAGAAAAAGCGGCGCGGCAC
>CAZMOK010000101.1:4541-7780 GCA_964567785.1 uncultured Bacteroidales bacterium
ATCTTAAATCACCACAACTGTCCCTCCCCAGCTCAGGCCTACGCCGAAGGCTGCAAGCAACACCTTATCGCCTTTCTTTATATTACCTTCCTGCAATGCTTTGTAGAGAACGATGGGAATGGTGGAAGAGACTGTATTACCCACATCATCCAGGTAGACCATGGTCTTTTCGGGTGGTATTTTGTTTTTCTTTATGATGGTCTCGAGGATGATCCGGTTGGCCTGGTGGAAGGCAAAGAAGTCGATATCGCTGAAACTGAGGTTGTTCTTTTTGAGGGTATCGGTGATGATCTGTGGAGCTGCCTTGGTGGAGAAGCTGAAGATGGCCGGTCCGTTCATATAGAAGGAGGCGTCGTTGCGTATCACTCCCCTGTCGTCGGTGTAATCCTCTGCTTTGTTATCAGTAAGCGGATAGCGCGCCCCGCCGTATTTTATGATGATATCCCCGTACCCGCTGCCGTCGGTGCCGAAGGTGAACTGCCCTATCCCCTCCCCTTTTTCCATCCCTGAAACCAGCGTAGCCACTGCTGCATCGCCGAAGATGGCTTTGTTCGATACATCTTTGGGATGGATGGAGTGAGTAATGGTTTCGGAGGTGATAAGGAGTATATTTTTTGCCGAACCGGATTCTATCAGCCCCTTCGCGGCAGCAAGCCCGTAAATAAAGCCCGTGCAGCCCTGGTTGATGTCGAGAGCGGCGGATGACTGCGGGATACCAAGCCGGTCCTGCAATATGCAGGCCGAAGTGGGTGTGATGTAATCCGACCAGGTGGTGCACAGCAAGATAAAGTCTATCTCCCCGGGCGAAATATTATGTTCTTTGAAAAGCTTTTCAGCAGCTCTTTGCCCCATATCCACGGAAGTTTCATCTTTTCCGGCCACATGCCTAAGTGACACACCTGTTAGCCTGGTAAGTTCCTGGATTCGGACATCCGGGAACTGCCTGTGAAGCTCATCATTGGTAAGCACTGTTGAGGGCAGGTAAATGCTTATGGCGCTGATCTTGCTTGTCATTACAGTCTAATTGTCGACGGAGGGGGTGAAGAACTGCTGTTCCCGTTCCCTCATTCTGGAAATATTCCGGTAATAGTTGGCTTTGTCGGTATCCCCCCTTTCCATGTAATAATTACTAAGGAAATTGCTGGCTGCTGCAGGGGCTCCAAGTTTCACCGCTTTTTCATAAAAGGACACTGCACCTGCAGTATCCCCCTGGAAGAAGTAATAGTTCCCCAGGTTCACGTACGGGAGTGGCTCGTCAGGATCTATCCGGGTGATCTCCTGGTTCTCTTCTATGGCCTCCCTGAACCGGCCCATGCGGTAAAGAAGGTTAGCCATCCTCGACCGGGTGCTGACCGATTCCGGATCGTGCTTCAGGTTTTCCCTGTAAAGAAAAATTGCCGTATCGATCTTTCCAAGCCCTTCGTATGCCTGTCCGAGGTTGAACCAGGTTTGCGGATGCTCTGGTTCCACTGCAAGGGCTTTGTTAAAATGGTATATGGCCGTGTCGTAATTCTTATAGATGCGTGAATGGATAATGCCCAGGCTGTTCCAGGCCGGATAATAATCGGGCATGATCTCAACAGAACGTTCCCAGTGGTTCATGGCTTCCTTTACCTGTGGTTCCACGAACTTCAGAACGTTAACAGGTTTGGCAAGCTCCCTGTTGACGACCTTCATAATAGCATCGGCGTAGAGATCGTTGGCCTTCACCGAATTGTAGAGGTACGGCATATCAGCCTTGTAAAGTGTGAATTCGGTCTGCCAATCCTGGTTCCTTACAATTGTTTTTGCCGAATAAGGGATGAGAAAGATGAGCAGCACGCCCAGCACCATCGTGACCCGCCTGAACGGGATCTCTTTTATTGAAGGGGATACCCGGAACAATTTATAGAGCCCGTAGCCCAGGGCAATGACAAACCCCAGGGAAGGGAGGAACAGGAACCTGTCGGCAATGATACCCGGTGCGGGCTTCGCAATATTGGCAAACATAGCGATGCTTCCCAGGTAGACAAGGATGGCAAAAGAAAGTATGTGCCTGCTTTTGAGTTTGTATATGGCATAGCCGAAAAGGCCGAGATGCAGAAGTATTGACACTATGACCCATGGGTTCCAGATCTCCGGGACCGGGAACATATCATATCCATAATAATACAACAGGGGGTGCGGCCAAACAAGCAGCCTCAGGTAATAGAGGAGGGTGTAAAAGCCAAGGCTTATCCTGTTAATGAATGAATCATCAACAGCCAGCGGGGTTTCCTGCAATCCGAACGGCCTTACGTTGAAGGGTATGATAAGGAAAGGCCCGAAAGCAGCCACAACCCCGAAGAGGAGTATGATACCTCCAACCGCAAGCACCTTTTTGACCGGCATTTCAGTGAAGAAATAAAGCGACAGGGGTATGATCAGGTAAAACGCTGCTGTAGTCTCTTTAGACAAAAAGGAAGCAACCACAAACAACCCGCCGAAAAAGATATGTTTCACTTTCCCGAAATCGGCATACCTGACAAACTGTTCAAGCGACAGGAGCATAAAGATTATCACGAAGAGCTCATCCCTGTTCTTAAGGCTTGCCACCACTTCGGTATGCACGGGATGTGCCGCATATAGTAGTGTAATGATAAAGGGGAAAAAGTAATGGTAATTCCTGAAAAGCCTCCTCAAAACCCTGAAAAGTATCAGCAATGCGGTCATGTAAAGCAGCACATTGAAGAAATGGCTTATATACGGTGTGATATCGCATCCCCTTGCCCTGTATATGCCAAGGCCGCGTGCCGCTTCACAGATAACGTTGCCCATGAAGGTGCCCTCTCCGAAGAGCTCGTACTCAACCGCAAAGGACGACCTGGTAACGGGCCTGTAACCGTAATTCATCCCCCCTTCTTCCGCATAGGTAGATGTAAAGATCTCGGGGATGGCGCTGACACCCTCTTCCAGCAGGGCATTCTCGGTGGAGATATGGTAATCATCGAGGCTGTAATGGTTGTAAATGGTATTGCCATAGAGCACAAAGCTGAACACTATGATAATGAGCTTGAACAGCCTGTTCCTTCTTTTTACCGGGTCTTTACTAATAACCGGCTTTTCAACTTTTGCTTTCTTGTTCTTTTTTGCCATAGCGATTAATTGGGCAAAAATAGTGAATTGTGATTAGATGGTGTTCGGGTGTTGGGATAATGAACAATTAACAATTAACAATGAATAATTAATAATTAAAATACTGAAGGTCAGTAGGTAAGAAG
>CAZMOK010000102.1:0-4384 GCA_964567785.1 uncultured Bacteroidales bacterium
AAGATATGTCAGATAATGTTCCCCCATGTATTTACTTAAGGGATGAACAATACCAATGGCTACATCTTACAGCACAGGCTTTACAACTCAAGGCCATTTTCCAGATCCTAACACGTTAAATGAACCTTTCAGTCCATGGTATACTTACGGTTGAATATCACTACAGTATTGTCATGGTAATAGCCGGTATCCCAAATATGTTCACATTTATTCCATATACAAAAAGTAGTATTATCCAATAATTTAAAATAGCTATTCTGTGCATGGCACCATGTCAATGTCCGTAAACTCTCTGCTTCGTAAACAGTACTTAACTCTTCAACCGTGCAAGTACTTTCACAGTCTATTTCGAACGTACCTGATAAGGTTTCGAAAAAACCTCCATCAGTATTAAAAGAGTAGGGAAGTGTATGCCATGTTGTATCAAAAATAGCCTTTAAGTCGTAGCATCCCGTTAGTTCATTGCATTCAGGATCTTTCTTGCAGCCCAATACACTGATCAGGAGCACCACTAAAATTGTTAATGAAGCTTTCATTCTTTGGTTTGGTTACCCTAAAGTTACGAAAAATGGAACCCTGAAACAAGGAATTGCAGGTGCTTTCACCCCTTCAGTATAGTGAAGGGATGAAGGAGTTGATAAAACATGCAGCCCTTTTTGCTGATCGGGTGAAAACAATAAGCCTACAGGGAAATGATCATTACCTTTTCAGACCCGAAAACCTTACCATCCGACATGAAAATCAGTTGATAGATGCCCTGCTTCAGGGAGTTGATATCAACTATACTAATCTCATTCCCTTTTGGGATGGACAATGCCAGAACCCTGATCCCTATAGAATTGATAATAAATATTTCCCGCTCCGTATCTATCCTATTACATTTTATGGTTATTTGTCCACATGTCGGATTGGGATAGATTCTTATATCCTGTGCGCCGTAGTTGGAAAATGAAATGATTTGCGGAACATTCACCGGCGCCCCGTATTCATAAGGCCCCATATCAATGGTATTGACTCCATCTCCATCCCCATCCCAGATACGGGTATTTCCGATTATATCATTATACGGAAGGTTCAGCCCTAAAGTATCAGGCGTGCCTGTATCAATGCATGGCGAGCCGTCTTCAAGGGAATAGGGATGATCGCCTGAGTGGAAAAAGAGTGGGTCCTGAACAATATTGCCCGGACTCCAGACCACGTTAACAGGTCCGCTTAACAATAGGCCATCCTCTCCATCCTGTATATTGGAGTGATCCACCAAAAAAGTATGGTTGTCATTTGGCTTCAGGGTCACCTGGATCTGCGCAGGTCCGGTATTGCCCCAGAAAATGCTGTTCACCAATTTAATTCCCGTCCGGTAGCCCAACAAACCAATATTTGAATTATTGGCAAAGGTCACATTGTAAAGTTCAGCATCAGGGTAGCTATCTACATTGTAACTGTTGTCGATTGCCACACCACCCCATTGCACAGAGGCAATATTATCAGTGAACAGGGAATTTCTGATTTCTGTTGCAGTGTTTCTGATATAAAAACCTGCACCCTGTGCAGCAGTGTTGGAATCTACCAATGTGTTGACGACAGTCAGCTTTGAACAACGGGAGGTATACATTCCACCGCCAATGGATTCAGCACTGTTTGCTCTGAACCTTGAATTCTGAATGTGAATTTTTATAGTAGAGTCGGTATCGTGCATGACAAAGGCCCCTCCTTTGATTGCACTGTTATAATTGAATTCAACGTTATCGAATTCAAGGTCGGAATAGGTGAATATTCCACCCGCAACATCAGCGGAATTGGACTCAATTATTGAATTTTCGAATGTTCCTTTGGAATACGTGTTAAAGTCTATGCCGCCTCCTGTTTCTGCGGTATTATTTCTGACTGTGGAATTTAGAACGGTTAGCCTGCCATAAGGCCCAAAGTATATTCCTCCACCGTAATCATCTGTAGTGCACTCTTCAATGATAACATTATCAAGCGTGACTTCTGTTTCATAACAATATATCCCGCCTCCGGATCCGAATCCTGAGTTTCCATTCCTGATTGTCATGTTTCTGATAAAAGGGATCGAATCCTTGTACAAGCTTATTACCCTGCTTTCATTCTCAGCATCCAGAATTGTAAGGTTACGATCATCCCCTGACATGCTGCTGAAATTCACCATATATACGGGCAATATTTCCCCGGTCGCAGAAGGACTGTAAACCCCGTTTGCAAGATGTATCGTATTCAAGTGGTTGCTATCCACTTTGAGTTTCAAATAGGCATTGTGGATCGTTTTTAACGGGTCGCCGGGCGTCAATCCTGAATTACTGTTACTGCCTTCAGGGTCGACATAAATATCGGCATCAATTTGTTCAACCTTGCCGGCCAGTATGTCGAAAGTGAAACGATCTCTTTCGGAAGCATGGAATTCAGTGGGTTCAATAACCGAAAAGGTGTCAACAATAACATTTGTCATAGAATTATTATCATAAAGATCGTTGCCAATTTTGGCGATATTAAGGAAAATGCTGCAACGGTCAATGCTATCGAATTTCGTGTCAGGGGAGGGGTTAAAAATCCCACCTCCTTGTAAGTCAGCATAATTGCCTGAGATCACAGTTGATCTAATTTCCTGCGTGGATCCATCCTGACAGAATATGCCTCCTCCTTGCAGATCAGCATAGTTGCCCGAAATTTGAGTGTTTCCTATAACCAATATGGAATTATCACCACAGTAAACCCCTCCTCCTTGCCACATCCCATGGTTACCTGTTATATAGACTGAGTCAAGATCAGCATGACTGTTTTCCTCCAAATAGATCCCGGCACCATCTTCGGCTTCATTGCCTGAAACCTCAGTGTTAAGCAAGAAGGTAGAATCTCCGCCGAAAATGCCTCCCCCCGATCCGCTGCCCGTATTATCCAAGACTGAGGAATTTGATAATTCAAGAGTGCCTTTGTTATAAATTCCCGCTCCATTCACTGCCGAATTTCCCTCAACCATTGCCTGGTCAATAAACGGGTTTGAACCTGTCCCGAGTACAGATATCCCTCCACCATTGCCCGTTGAGGCATTGCCTGAAACAGTGAGAAACTCAAGAACCGGTGATGAATTTGATATTAATAGGCCGGCTCCGCTGCTATGAGACCCTCCCGTAATCGTAAGGCCCGAAATGGTGTTCTTTTCATTACCAAAGAGATTTATAACCCGTGAAAGGCTATCAGCATTCAGAATAACAAGGCTGTCGGCGGCCCCGCAAATATCAATGTGATCTATCAGGTTAACAGGAAAAAAATCCTGATTTGTCCCTGGACTGTAAATCCCTTCAAGAAGATGGATATTTCGTTGTGAAGAATCATTCGGAAGTATAATTGTTAAAGCATGATATATTGTTTTTAGCGGATCATCCGATGTGAGGCCGGAGTTTTCATTTGATCCCGAAGGGGATACATACAGATCCTCTTCAACCTGGCTGAATTTGCTGTTTAAAATATCGAAGGAAAACAAACCCGGGTTGTGCACATGAAACTCCGTAGGGGTTAATACGGTAAAGGTATCTAAAACAATAGGTGTAGTGCTTTCCCACCCTTCCTCCTCCCACAGGTCGTTCCCGACACCTGCAGAATTCAGAAAGATATTGCACCGGTTCACACTATCTAACTGGGGGTCTCCATAATTAGCAAACCCACCGCCAAAAACCGCGTTATTGTTCGTAATGGTAACCCCTTCAAAGACCGGGTTCGAAAAGTTTGCCACCCCGCCACCATATTTGGCATCATTGTCGGTGATCTGCACATCCACCAGTTTACATGGATTGCTGGCATAGGATGAATTTATACACATACCACCTCCCCTGTTGCCGGCTGAATTTCCCTTGATACTACAATGACGGAACTGTGGCCTGCCGTATGCAAAGTATGCCCCACCACCGTCAGATGCATAGTTTTCGACTATCCTGAGATGATCAAAAACAGGGTCAGAATAAGAGCCGATTAAAATTCCTCCTCCCCGGTAGGCTTGACCATTGGCAATCGTAAATCCACTGATCAGGGTAGTTGAATCCACACCCCAACCTATACTTATAACAGATCCATCATGCCCGCCGTCAATAATGGTTGAAGAAATATGGGAAGTATCACCAGAGACCAGAAATTGAGATGCGAAAGTTATATTCTTTCCCCCCAGTCCGATATTCTCAAAATAGGTGCCCGGGGACACAAGAACTGTATCCCCTTCCGAGGCAGCATCAATCCCTTCCTGGATGGTTGAATAATCGGCCGGAATGTTTATTACCTGGGCATTTAGGCCAATACACTGGCACAACAGGATCATGATGGTCCCGGCAATGGATTTCATGTTAGCAAGCATGGTGTTGTAAATATAATGAAATTGGGG
>CAZMOK010000102.1:4484-7527 GCA_964567785.1 uncultured Bacteroidales bacterium
TCATCATCCTGAGGCCCCCAGCCGAATTCCCAGTTACCGCCACCTATTGCCCATGCCCCGAAGCCTACCCGGGTAATATCCATATCTGTGTTGCCAAGTTTTCTTTTTTCCATAATACATCCTTCTTTTTAGCCAAGATAATCACAATTCGGGACATACTGATTTTCAAGGAGAATAGATTTTCACTCAGTGACTATAGTTACTCAGTGAGCTATTTAACATAATATTATCTCTTAAAACATGACATCTTGATGATTTTCCAAACAGTAAAGCAACTATTTCCATTCAAATGTTGTCAATTTAGATATAAGCCAATAATACCGATATTTCAACAAAAACCAACTAATTATGGCCAGAGGATCGATACTTTTCTTTGCCGGTATCCTCATTTCTATTGCCGTCATTCAAGCACAAGACACATTATTTCCTCCACAAAACCTTCGCTATACTTTCGATTGCTTTGACGGAACTTTTGAGTGGGATGAACCTCCTACTTGTGATTATACATTGTTGGGTTATATATACTATTCCGATACGATAACCGAACCTGAATTTGTTGGTCTTAACACTTTTAAAAATTTTGAAGTTTGCCGGGTAATTGATACTGTTCACTCAGGAGTTTCTGCAATTTACCAGGTTAAAGAGAACATCGAACAGTCTGTTGTGGTCTGGAAAGATACTACTGTGAATTTCTGTAATCCACCACTTAACCCTGAAGGGACCATGATATTTCCTGCATCCCGGTACACGGTAATTTCATGGGATCCACCCATGTGTTTTTCTCCTTATGATCCGATCGTTTGGGTGGATGATACCATTTTTGTCGGGGAAGGTGACTTTAGCGGAACGGCTTTCGGTATTACAGGTAACCAGGAGTATAGTTGTGCCCATTTGTTTCCACAGGAAAGCCTGACAAATTATGACAGCTGTCGTATTACCGAAATATCTTTCGTGCCTGCTGATGTTTCAGCTAATTACGAGGTCTGTGCCTGGAGTGGAGAAAGCTACAATACTGTTCTGCTTCACAGCCAGCCTGTCGAAGAACCTGCTATCGGACAATGGAATACAGTTATCCTTAACGATACAGTTTATTTCGACATAACCCAGGATCTTTGGATCGGCTATCATATCACTTCCTCTGTTGGTTTGCCGGCCGGACTTGATTCAGGCCCGGTTGTTGAAGGAGGTGACATGATCAAAGAGAGCACATTCTGGTACTCTTTTACAACATACAATCCTTCATATGATAAAAACTTGAGTATAAAGGCAAGGATAGAAAACGACGCTGAAAGATCGGTAGCTTTCAACCTTTATGGCAAAGAAGAGCCATGGGATAATGAATTTGAAAAGATCAATGATGATCTGATATGGGATACCGATTATTACGATGGTGATAAATATCTTGAATATATTTATGTCACTGCTGTATACCCTGATTGTGAAGTGAATTCTGATACTGTAGCGACTGACTACATTTCCGGCCTGTATGCACAATCCTTCATCGAAGCTCAATGCACGGTTTACCCCCAACCTGCAACAGACGAAATTTCCGTTATCTCAGAATTATTGATTACATCATTAACCATACTCAGCATTCATGGTCAATTTATTATGGAAATCAATGATATTGACAAGTATGAAGCTAACATCCAGCTGACAAATATCCCTTCCGGGGTCTATTTTCTCAGACTCAATTCAATGGAAGAAGTAATATACAAGAAGATTATCATTCAGTAGACCGGGACTAGATTGTAATAATCACTTGATTTACTGTTAATCTATTGTCGATAAGCTACTTATTTCCGCTAATTGGGATTTCACCCAGTGACTATAGTTACTCAGTAAGCTATTTAACATAATATTTCACCCCTCGGAGTTGGCAGTCAAATCAGTCAAGTGGTGATTACGGGAGAATAAGAGGTTAAGAAGATAAGACGAGGGGAAGATGGGAAAATCTTGAAATACTACTAAAACTTCCTGAGGCTGCTCAAATCTTAAATGTTGAAATGAAATTGAAAATGCAGAATGCCGGATCGACAATCAAATCGGATAGTTATAATTTTCAAGATTCAAATTCAATCTTTTTGAAAGGGTCTTATTGCTGACTCTGTACATATCGAGGATAATATTCTTTTTATTTTTATCCATATAATTTCTTTTTCTGAATCCCAGTTTATCAATTATTAATAACACTTGTTTTACTTTCCAGCTGGTGAGTCGGCTTGGTATTAATAAAGATGGTCTGTATCTACTGCTTAGAAAATGATTTAAGAATATTAGTAAGCCAATGCTGAAGTTTGAAAGAGACTCATTTCTTCTTTTTGTAGATTTAATATGAATCTTGTCTTCAATAAATTCACTCAGATCGTCCATTGTTTCCTGATTCTTCAAGGTTTCTATAACGAGGACCTTTACATTTTCAGGATTGAATAGTTTTTCGTAAAGTTGAATGGTTTTATTGTAGTCCAGAAATTCAAAAATTATAAAATTATTAAGGTAAAATTTGAAACTGACTGACCTACCGTCCTGAATAAATTGTCGGTATAGACTATCTATTATCGTTTTTTGATTTCGGATACAGATAATCACTTTTTTAAAACCTGCATCTTTAAGTCTCTTTGCTGTCCTTGAGCGGATATTTACCTGTGGGTTTCCAATTGTACAGAGATTTTCTGATGAATATAATCCCTTTTTTATTTGTGGTTTAATATAGTCAATTTCATCATCACGTATCAGGCTGGCCAATGTATTTCTCGTAATGTCAACATTAAAGAACGGAGTTTTTTCCATTCCAGGAAATACATTTTCCTGTAAGAAGCTACTTCCACATTTGGGATATCCGACATGCACTATCATTGAAGTGGATTTTCAAATTTATTTGGACTACAAAACTACTTTAATAATTAGTATCATCAAGAAATTACATTCAGTGTCATTTGTTTCGTTTGAATAGATCATTAAGTGTTTCCTAATTCTTGGAATAGATCAATTCCCTTGGGCCTCTTCCTCCCGTAAAGAACTTAATCTATTATTATGAGCCCAG
>CAZMOK010000103.1:0-7418 GCA_964567785.1 uncultured Bacteroidales bacterium
CAATAAAGACAATTTGACAATAAGGACAATTGAGACAATTTTATAACTACCAATTATCATGTCAGACGATATATTCCAGGGATACAAGGGAGAAGCACTCGAAACACTCAAAAAATTCAACACGCGTGTGTGGGGCCAGGCAACTGTGCTGACCACCCGGGGGAAGTTCGTCGGGACCGTGTTGCCCAGGTCGGAGAACGACGATGATAAACACATTGTCCTTAAGATACCTACAGGTTATAATATAGGACTTGATATCCGCACCATCACGGATATGAAAGAAACGGGCTACAAGAAAGCCAATTATAAGATCCCTGAGAAAGAATTTCCCATAACTCCCGGGCTGCCGAACGTGAAGCTGTTCGGTACGGGAGGGACCATAGCCTCCAGGCTCGACTACAGGACAGGTGCCGTGATCCCCGCTTTCTCCCCGGGCGAACTTTACGGTGCGGTACCTGAGCTGGCCGACATCTGCAACCTTGAAACGGAAAAAGTGTTCGCAGTGTTCAGCGAAAATATGGGGCCAAAACAATATGTAGCCCTTTCGAAAGCCATCGGAAAAGAGATCGAAAAAGGCATTGACGGCATCGTAATAGGTCACGGCACGGACACCCTTCACCATACCGGCGGGGCACTTACCTTTATGTGCCAAAACCTGCCCGTACCGGTTATCCTGGTAGGCTCACAACGTTCATCCGACCGGCCCAGCTCGGATGCGGCCCTGAACCTGATGCACGCCATGCATGCTGCAGGACATGGCGACATAGCCGAAGTGATGGTCTGCATGTTCGGCCCCACTTCTGATGAATACGGATTGCTCCATAAGGGCACCCGTGTAAGGAAAATGCACTCATCATACAGGTCGACCTTCCGCACTATCGGCGACATGCCGGTGGCAAGGGTAAACCGGAAAGAGATCATTCCCATCCATAAGAAATACAACAAACGCCGAAACGACAGGAAAGTCGACATCTACCCTTACTTCAGCGATGAAGTGACCATGTTGTATTATTATCCCGGCATGAAGCCCGATACCCTTGATGCTCTCGTTGAAGCAGGCTACAGGGGAATTATCATTGTAGGTACAGGCCTTGGCCACGTCAACAAGGAATTGTATCCCGCCATTGAAAGGGCACATGCCAGAGGGGTCCATATGTATATGACACTTCAGACCATCTGGGGTTACGTCCATATGTTCGTTTACGACACAGGCAGGGATATGATGGCAAAAGGGATCATCCCGGCAGGTAACATGCTGCCCGAAGTGGCCTGGGTCAAGCTTAGCTGGATCCTCGGCCAGACCGACGATCCCGTAAAAGTGAAAAAGATGATGCTTACACCTATCAATGACGAGATCACCCCAAGGGAGCCCTATAACGGCTATCTCGTGTACCAGGGCGGCGTTCCTGAGGTGGATGAGTTCGTCAGGAGAGTGCATAAGTGACGATACAATTTTGAAATTCCCCTCTTTTTTAGTATTATTACATCTTAATCAATACCTTTCAAGTCTTGAATGCATCAGAATTCAACAAGCAGCTTGCAGTGAAACTCGATACCACACAGGCAAACGCTGCCGAACGACTCGCAGCCCTGACCGGACTGCTGAGTGACCTTTTCACAGCGGATAAATCGCTGACGATCCAGAAGTTCGGGACCTTTTCAACGAGAAAGATCGAACCCAGGAAAGGATATAGCCCGGTACTGGGAAAACATGTGATCTTCCCCCCGAAAAAAGTGCTGGAATTTCAACCAAGCGATATATTGAAAGACAGGGTTAAGAACATTAATATTGAATGATGGAAAAACTTAACACCAGCGACCTGATCAATGCTGTGGCCGAAAAGAGCGGCATTGCAAAAACCGAAGCAGAGCTTCTGGTAAAGAATTTCATTGAGCTTATAGAAGAGGGTCTTGAAAAGGACGGTACGGTCAAGGTCAAAGGGCTCGGCACCTTCAAGCTGAAAAGGGTTGCCGGAAGGGTTGGACGCAACCTTCAGACAAATGAACAGGTTGATATACCACCACACAACAAGGTGACTTTCACACCGGAAAATGAGCTGAAAGACCTCGTAAATAAAGACTACCTGTATCTGACCTATAAAGAGGCCCCGGAACAAAAAGGAGGGGCTCCCGATGAAAAGCAAAAAGAAACAGGACCTCCTGTAGCGGCAAAAGAAGAAAAACCTGAAGAAAAAAAGACCGAACCGGAAAAACCTCTTGAATCGAAAGCCGACGCACCAAAACCGGAACCTGAAAAGAAGGAAGAAAAACCCCCACCACCTCCTCCTCCACCGCCGCCGCCAAAGGAGGAAAAGAAAGAAGAGGAAAAGCCACGACGCAATTACCTCTGGATCATTCCGGTTGTCATTATTGTTATTGCGATTTTAGCTGTTATATTCTATTTCAGGGCCTGTAATGATACCGGTGAGGAAACCACCAAACCACCTGAGGAGCAAATTATAAAGCCAACTGATGAGCCAGACGAAACCGAAGAGGCACCTGCCGATACAGTGCAGCCGGAAAAACCGGAAGCGGCCCCGCCTGAGGAGCCGGAAGCAACCGAACCGGAACCTGTCAGTCCAGAAGAAGAACTGTTGTACGTGCTGGAACCCGGCAACTATCTTTACCAGCTTGCAGGGCAGTTCTACGGTGATTCGCTCTTCTGGGTGCTTATCTACAAGGAGAATGCCGGTAAGATCGCCGACCCCGAAGAGGTCAGCGAAGGCGGGAAACTAATCATCCCACCCCTTGAAGGCAAACCGGAGGAGCTGACGAGGAAGGACTCAATGAACCTTTCGGAGGGTTACCGGATGCTATATGAATATTACATGATCGAGGAGGATCCGCGCACATCCAATTTCTATTTCGGCATGGTAAGGTACATGCCGAGGTAAACATCCCTTCGGTATAAATCAAGCTGTTTAACATTTCAATTATTGAATTGTTGTAATTGGTATAATTGCTAACGTCTGCTTTATGTCAAAAAAAACAACCAACAAGCTAATCCACGAAACAAGCCCCTACCTCCTCCAACATGCCCATAACCCCGTCGACTGGCATGCATGGAACGATGAAACCCTCGACAAGGCCCGGTCGACCGGCAAAATGATGCTGGTCAGCATTGGCTACTCCTCCTGCCACTGGTGCCATGTTATGGAGCGTGAATCGTTCGAAGATGAAAGCATTGCAACGCTTATGAACGACAACTTCATCTGTGTTAAGGTCGACAGGGAAGAACGGCCCGATGTTGACCAGGTGTATATGAATGCTGTTCAACTCATTACCGGGAGCGGGGGATGGCCTCTCAATGCATTTACACTGCCTGACGGTAAGCCGTTTTTTGGCGGAACCTATTTCAGGAAAGAACAGTGGAGGGAACTTCTGCAGAACATAGCCTTATTGTACGAAACACGCAAAGAGGACCTGGAAGATCAGGCGGGAGCTCTTACAAAAGGGGTGGTTGAAAGTGAACTCATCAATCCCGTCATAGAAGAGGCGGAAATCTCCCGGGAGGACATTTCCATGATGACCGAAAAAATGAAATCATCATTCGACACTGTCAATGGCGGTTCATTGGGCGCCCCGAAATTTCCCCTGCCCAATAATTACAGGTTCCTGCTGAATTATTATTTCCATGAGAAGGATGAAAAAATTCTTGAACATATTAAGCTCACCTTGCGAAAAATGGCCTTCGGTGGAATTTACGATCAGATAGGGGGTGGCTTCGCCCGCTATTCAGTTGATACCATTTGGAAAGTACCTCATTTCGAGAAAATGCTTTACGACAATGCTCAACTGGTAACACTCTATTCTGAGGCATACCTTGCTACAGGCGATTCGCTTTTCAAGCAAACCATAAAAGAAACGCTAAAATTCATCAACCGGGAAATGACACACCCATCCGGTGGTTTTTACTCGGCGCTTGATGCTGACTCTGAAGGTGAGGAGGGGAAATATTATACATGGACAGAAAGTGAGATCGAGGAATTGCTTCCTGACAAGGCAGACATTGTGAAACGATTCTACCAGATTGGCAGGGAAGGTGAATGGGAAAATGGTAAAAACATACTTCTGCGCTCATCAACTGAAGATGAATTTGCTGCCGGAATGGGTATGGATAAAGTATCATTCAGCAAATTCATAAAAGATTCAAAAAAAGTACTTCTTAAAGAGAGAAGCAAAAGAGTAAGGCCCGGACTTGATGATAAAATCCTGACTTCCTGGAATGCCCTTATGCTGAAGGGGTACCTCAAAGCTTACCAGGCTTTGAAAGAGGATAAGTATCTTGAAGAGGCCGTTAAAAATTACGAATTCCTTGCTGAAGAACTGGAAAAGAAAGACGGAGGCCTATTCCATACCTGGAAAGACGGAAAAGCTTCGATCAATGGCTTCCTGGAAGACTATTGCTTTTACATTGATGCACTCATCGAGCTGTACCAGAATACTTTCGATGAAGATTTCCTGCATAAAGCCATTATAGTCACAGAGTACGCTATTGAAAATTTCTACAGTGAGAAGAATGGCCTTTTCTTCTTTACATCAAAAAAGGACAGGCAATTGATAGCCAGAAAGACGGAATTACACGACACCGTTATCCCATCAAGCAATTCAACAATGGCAAATGTGCTGTATAAGTTGGCCCAACTTGCCGACAGGTCAGACTACCTTGATATTTCAAAATTAATGTATCGTACTGTCAGGAAGGATATGCTGAAGTATTCATCTGCATATACGAACTGGGGTATCCTGGGGATCAGGCTTTCCCGGAAACATTACAATGTGGCCATCACAGGTAAAGAATTTAAGGCCCTGGCCTCCGGGATCAGGAAAAAATATCTTCCAAACATACTTCTTACTGCTTCGGAAAAAGAGAGTGATCTACCCCTTCTTAAAGGACGGTCGGATGATAAAAAATCCAGGATATTCGTCTGCACGGGGAAATCATGCAAATTACCAGTGGAGAATGTGAAGGATGCGCTGGACATGATCAAATCATAAAAAACAGGCCTGTTCATTATCACATTACCTTTGCTATGAGCCCCATCCATTTGTTGCGCTCTTTCACTTCAAACTTCATCTCCTTTCCATCCTTCATATGAAGGCACATTCCGTTTGAAAAGAAAACTTTGTTGCTGTAAGGAAAGATCTCGCCTATATCAGTAGTTTCGATACTGATCTTCAGTTTTTCAGGACCACCGTTTACTGTGGCAAAATAGAGCCTCTGGTTCGTAAGTATGAGCTTGCCCTCTAACTTGTCATTGTCACGGTAGTGCCTGCTGTCGGCAGCTTTAAGTACAAATTCATTGGCTTCAAGATCGATTCTCATGATGTTTAGTTTTTGATTTCTGCTATTAAAAACATCCAAATCCATACCATACATTATAAAAAACTGAATAGCTGAATGTTACAACAGATGATTGAGAGGATGTCAAGCCGGTGAAATGTACGAAAGCGGTCTGTATTGTCCGCTAGAGAACAGGAGGGGGAATTCTATTAGTCTTCAGAAAAGTCTTTGAGTAGTTTCCTGTAGCTTAGGAATACATTGGCCCGGGATACGAAACCAATGTATTTACCATTATCGAGTACCGGGAGGTTGTACTTATCGTATTCCTGGAACTTCGCAACAACCGTTTCCATATTATCGGTAACCTCCACAAAGGTAGCGGGTATCGACATCAGGCTCGACACTTTTGTTGTATCATAAAGTTCCGGTTTAAAAATGATATTCCTTACATCGTCGAGCTTTATGAACCCTTTGAAAATATTATCCTCATCCACCACCGGATAAATATTTCTTTTTGATTCGGAAATAACCCTTACAAGGTCACGGAGGGTGGCATCGAGACTGATTGTAGTGAAATCCTTTTCTATAAGCTTATCAACCCTTAGCATAGTCAGGATGGTCTTGTCTTTATGGTGTGTGAGCAGTTCACCTTTCCTTGCAAGCTGATAGGTGTAAACGGAATTTTTCACGAAGATCTTTGTGGTTGCATAGCTGATGGTGGCAACGATCATTAGCGGTACGAATAGTTCATAACCGCTGGTTATCTCGGCAATGAGGAAAATACCGGTAAGTGGTGCATGAAGCACTCCCGCTATCAGTCCTGCCATCCCCACCATGGCAAAATTAGCCGAAGGCAGTGTTGTAATGTTAAGGTAATTTAGTAGGGTGGCAAAGAACAATCCAGTAAAAGCCCCGAGGAAAAGCGTAGGGGCAAAGATACCCCCCACCCCGCCGGCACCGAATGTAACCGAGGTGGCAATGGCCTTGAAGAATAGAATTAAGATGAAAAGCAGGAAGACAACGAGCATGTTGTTCCTGAAAACGTAGAAGGGGCTTTCATTGTACAGAGGACTTATATCACCTTTTAAAACAGTGTTTACCGCTTCATACCCCTCGCCATAAAGGGAAGGGAAAAAGAATACCAGTATACCCAGCACACTTCCTCCCAGCAGCAGCCTGGTCCACCATGTCTTCATGCCCGAAAAGATCCTCTCTATAAATATATAAACCTTTGTAAAGTAAACAGATACCAGGGCAGTAACAACACCAAGCAGCAGATAATAGGGAATGTGGCTAAACAGGAACTCACCTTCTATCTCGAAGGGATAAAGCACGGCATTGCCAAGGAAAAAATAGGACGTAAGCACTGCTGTTACCGATGCTATGAGCAGGGGGATGAGAGAGGTCATCGTAAGGTCTATCATGATCACCTCAATGGCAAAAACAACTGCAGCAACAGGCGATTTGAAGATGGCCGCCATGGCACCGGCGCAGGCAAGGGCCAGCAGAAGCATGACCTGCCTGTAATTGAGCCGAAGGAACTGGCCCAGGTTTGAACCAAGTGCAGCACCTGTGGCAACAGTGGGTCCTTCAAGACCGACGGATCCGCCAAAGCCTACGGTCAAGGCACTGGTTATGACCGAAGAGAACATGTTATGCCGCTTGATGATGCCGTTGTTCTTCCCGATGGCATACAAAACACTCGGAATACCGTGGCCCACATAATCCCTAAGAATAAATCTCACAAAAACTACGGCAACAAATATCCCTATGGCCGGAAGTGCGAAATACAGAAAGTTTTCCTGTGAAAGCAAGAAGTTCTGGGTCAGCAAGTGCTTGATGAAAGCAACTGAATTCTTGATCACAACGGCAGCTATGCCGGCAAGAACTCCTATGACCACTCCCAGGATGATCATAAAGGTCCTGTCGTTGACATGTTTTGCCCGCCACAGAAGGATGCGGCTCAGTATTCCTTGCTTTCCCATTTCGGATGCGAATTTATTATAAATTTGGGATATATGGCGTATGGCTGTTAGCTTTTGGCTGTTAGCTTTTCATACCTTTGCATATTTAATTCAACACTCAACATTTTATCCTCCGTAGCGAAGCGAAGGAGGACTCAACACTCAACACT
>CAZMOK010000104.1:0-1833 GCA_964567785.1 uncultured Bacteroidales bacterium
TGGTATTGTTCATCCCTTAAGTAAATACATGGGGGAACATTATCTGACATATCTTACCGGTTTTTCACTGAGTGACTATAGTCACTGGGTGAAATTCTGTGTTCAGGCTATTTTATCATTTTTATCGTATCTTTGCATATTCTTTCATGGCTATATGACAGAACACAAAAACCAGACAATACCCTCGCTGATCACCGCATCAGCAGAGAGATTCGCAGAAAGACCCGCCCTTTCTTATGTGAAAGGTGAGCCGGTCACTTATAACGGACTGCTTAAAAATATCAGGTCCCTGGTGAAATTCCTTGAGAATCTAGGAGTAGGACCGGGCGATAAAGTGGCAATACTGAGCACCAATTCACCCAACTGGGGGATCGCATACCTGTCGGTCACCTGGATGGGCGCTGTGGCCATCCCGATACTGCCCGATTTCAGTCCTGAAGAGGTGGACAATGTACTTAACCACTCCGACACGAAAGCGATCTTCGTTTCACAGGGTCTGATGCATAAAGTTTCATGCCAGAAATGCAAGCAACTCCAATTCAGGATCGCTCTGGAGGATTTTTCCCTGATCAATGTGGGAGTGAACGAAAAGTACGATCCTGAAAGCTTTTCAGTAACGGATTATGATGTAAAGGAGAGCGACCTTGCCGCTATAATCTACACTTCGGGAACCACCGGCCGCTCGAAAGGGGTGATGCTCACTCATAAAAACCTTTATAGCAACACGGTCTCCTGCAGCAATGTGCAGCACATAGACGAATACGACCGGATGCTTTCCATCCTGCCGCTTTCGCATACTTACGAAAACACAGTAGGCTTTCTTTTACCCATGTACTGTGGTGCCGCCGTTTATTATCTCGACAAACTGCCCACACCGCCGGTACTGTTGCCTGCCCTGAAACAGGTCAAACCTACTCTGATGCTTTCAGTCCCGCTGATCATCGATAAGATATACCGCAAAAAAATACTGCCCACCTTCACTAAGAACAAGCTGGTCGGTTCACTCTACAGCATACCTTTTATCAGGAAAAGACTGAACGTTCTTGCCGGAAAGAAACTCATGCAGATGTTTGGCGGGGAGCTGAAATTCTTCGGCATCGGCGGAGCGAAGCTCGACAGGGAGGTGGAAAAATTCCTGCGCGAGGCAAAATTCCCCTATGCTATAGGTTACGGCCTTACCGAAACATCGCCTTTGCTTGCCGGTGTTAATCCCCAGACTACGAGGCTTGAATCTACCGGTCCGGCAGTGAGTAACGTACAGTTAAGGATCAATGACCCTGATCCTTCCACAGGAGAGGGCGAGATATGGGCAAAAGGGCCTAATGTTATGCAAGGCTATTACAAAGACCCTGAACTTACTGATGAAGTCCTTACCAAAGAAGGATGGTTCAGGACCGGTGACCTCGGGATCCTTGACAAGGATAATTATCTGTATATCAAAGGACGGCTCAAGTCTCTGATCGTAGGGCTGAGCGGTGAGAACATCTACCCCGAAGAGATCGAATCGTTGATAAACAGTTACCGGTTTGTTTCAGAATCCCTTATTGTGGACCGCAAAGGAAAACTTGTTGCACTGGTTCATTTCAACCGGGAAGAACTTGAGGAAAAGGCAAAGAATGTTAAGGAAGAGGTTTCACTTTATGTGGAGAAAAGGATCGACGAGCTAAGGGAAGAGGTAAGGGCCTATGTCAATTCCCGCGTCAACAAGTTCTCCCAGATCAAGATCGTGATCGCCCATCACGAGCCCTTCAAAAAGACCGCCACACAGAAGATCAAACGGTTCCTCTATCAGTAGCTGTTGGCTGGCGGATAATTGTCAAAATTGTCTCAATT
>CAZMOK010000104.1:1933-7373 GCA_964567785.1 uncultured Bacteroidales bacterium
ATTGTCTCAATTGTCTTTATTGTCAAATTGTCCTTATTATCAAGTGTTATGGTGTAGCGAGGTGCGGGGAAATCCGCGAAAATCCGATTAATCCGTTTCACCGTGTCCGATACAGGCGGATGGAATTTGGGGTTTACTATCTACTGCCGACTGTTTTCAATCTCCCCAACCAACTTCCGTATCTCCGGCCAGTCTGCCTCCGGTATCTTAGGGCCTATCTGCTCAATGGCCTTCCCTGCGATGAGGGACGCAATGTCACCGCATTTATCCAGTGAAAGGCCTTTGATCATCCCGTAAAGGAACCCGGATGCATACAAGTCGCCCGCCCCTGTTGTGTCAATGCTTTTTGCAGGTATGACCTTAATCATGTGGATCTCATCCCCTGCCTTGATCATCGAGCCGCCCTTGCCAACTTTTACAATGGCAATATCGCAGTACTCCGAGATCTTATGCATGGCCTGCAGCGGCGGGAGCCCTGTGAACGCCCTGGCCTCCTCCTCGTTGGCAAACACTATATCAACATACTTTTTTGTAACATACTTCAGGTATTCCAGGTTCTCCTCAACCACATTGTAGCTTGACAAGTCGATCGATACTTTCAAGCCGTTGTCTTTTGCCTTCTTTAAAGCAGCCTCGAGCAATACGTGGTTCTGGACAATGTACCCTTCTATATGGAAAATATCATACTGGCTGAAGAGCTCATCCAGCAGGTCCGACTCGGCCAGCTCGACGGCAGCGCCAAGGTAAGTCGCAAAGGTCCTTTCGGTATCCGGGCTTATAAGTGCCACTGCCTTGCCCGATGAATTGACACCAACTGAAAGATGCGGATTGATCTTGCTTTTCAGGAGGTCCTCTTTGAAGATGTCACCCATCCTGTCTTTCCCAATTTTGCCCAGGAAACCTGTTTCTATCCCCAGGTTTGCCAGTCCGTGGATGGTATTGGCGGCAGATCCCCCAGAACGGATTGTTTTTTTCAAATGGCCCGTATCGCGGTGGACCCTCTCCGACTTGATGGCATCAACAAGGGTCATGCTGCCCTTTGGCAAACCAAAAGTTGTGAGGTAGTCGTCCTTATCCAGTTCGGTCATGATATCTACCAGGGCATTGCCCATTCCGAGGATCTTCATTTTTTTCGAATTTATAACAGGTATTTTTTTGAACTATCTAGATTAATGGCAAAGATAGGATTTTGTTCAGTCGGCAGTCAGCTAGATAAATCATCCCACCAGCCTGTCTTGCATTTTGCGTCAGATCATCGACTTTTTCCTTGCGTCTTGTCAATTATTTATCAACTTTTTATAGCTTTGCAGCCCGTTTCGGGCAATTAGTGAAATCCTTATATAAACTAACGAGAAATGAAGGAATTTGAAACAAGTAACATCAGGAATATCGCCCTGATAGGAGGAGCTAAATCGGGCAAGACAACCCTTGCCGAAGATATGCTTTTCGAAGGAGGTGTGATCAACAGAAGAGGTTCGGTTGACGATAAAAGCACTGTGTCAGATTACAGGGAGATCGAGCTGGAAAGGCAGAACTCTGTCTATTCCTCGATGCTCCACACAATATACAACGATAAGAAAATCAATATAATAGATACTCCTGGTTTCGACGACTTCATAGGAGAGGTTATCTATGCGCTTAACGTGGTGGATACCGCTGTGATGGTAGTCAATGCCCAGAACGGGGTGGAGCCCGGAACGGAATTTACCTGGAAGCAGGCCGAAAAAATTGGTACACCGGTGATGTTCGCCATGAACCACCTGGAACACGATAACTCCAATTTCGATGAAACGGTGAACCAGCTTAAGAACCATTTCGGGTCAGGGGTAACTGTTTTCCAGTACCCTCTTAACGTAGGTCATGGTTTCGATACCGTTATCGACCTGTTGAAGATGAAGATGTTTAAATTCCCCGAAGACGGCGGTAAGCCGGAGATCACTGATATCCCTGATGATGAAAAAGGCAAGGCCGAAGAGATGCACGAATCACTTATTGAAGACCTTGCGTCAAGTGATGAATCACTGATGGAAAAGTTCTTCGAGAACGGTTCGCTTTCAGAAGAAGAGATGATCTCAGGCCTGAAGGCAGGTATCAGGAGCCGCTCAGTATTCCCCGTACTTTGTATCAATTCGAAGCACAATATGGGTGTGGGCAGGCTGCTTGAATTCATAGCCAACAACATTCCTGCTCCTAATGAAATGCCTCCGGCAAAATCAGAGGATGGTAAAGAATTCAATTATGACGCTTCACAGCCTGCAAGTGCTTTTGTATTCAAGACATCCATAGAGCCACACCTTGGTGAGGTAGCCTTTTTCAAAGTGATGGCCGGTGAGTTCAAGGAAGGTGAAGATACCATGAATGCCAATACTCAGAACAAGGAGAGGATCACCCAGCTTTACGTTTTTGCCGGAAAGAACAGGGAAAAGGTTGATAAGCTCGTTGCCGGTGACATTGGTGCCACTATCAAGCTCAAAGGCACACATACACACCATACCCTTAACTCCCTCAAAAACCCGGGTGTGAAATTCCCGCCAATCGAATATCCTGATCCGAAATTCCGCCAGGCAATCAAAGCCGTGAACCAGGCCGACGATGAAAAGCTGGGTCTTGCATTGAATGAGATGCACAAAGTGGACCAGACCATCATTGCCGGGTACCGGAAGGAGCTTCGCCAGATGATACTGGAAGGGCAGGGTGAGTTGCATCTTAACATTGCCAAATGGCACCTCGAGCATATTGAAAAGGTTCCGATAGAGTTCTACACACCTAAGATTCCATACAGGGAAACAATTACCAGGGTGTCCCAGGCTTCTTACCAGCATAAGAAGCAGTCGGGAGGCGCAGGACAGTTCGGCCAGGTCAGCCTGATAATCGATCCTTATGAAGAAGGAAAAGGTGATCCTAATTCAATCAACCTCAAACAAACACAATCAGCTTCCTCGGTGAACCCTCTCAGCATTTCGAAGGGCGATACTGAGGTGAAACTCTCGATTCGTGGTAAGGATGAGATCGATCTGGAATGGGGCGGAAAACTGATATTTTACAATTGTATAGTTGGTGGCGCTATCGACGCACGCTTTCTCCCGGCTATCCAGAAAGGCATAATGGAAAGGTTGGAACAGGGGCCTCTTACGGGTTCATACGCACGTGATATCCGTGTATTCGTTTATGACGGCAGGATGCACTCGGTCGATTCGAACGAAATTTCCTTCAAACTGGCCGGTAAGACAGCGTTCAGCATGGCATTCAAGGAAGCACAGCCGAAGATCCTTGAGCCTATCTATGATGTGGAAATTCATGTTCCCGAAGAAAAGATGGGCGCAATCATGACTGACCTGCAGGGACGCCGTGCCATTATTATGGGCATGGAGGGTGGTACTATCAAAGCCAAAGTGCCACTGGCAGAAATGAACAGGTACTCTACGGCACTCAGCTCACTGACCAGCGGACGTGGTTCCTACTCTATGAAGTTTGCCGAATATGCCCAGGTGCCCGGAGATGTCCAGGAAAAGCTCATCAAGGAGCACGAGGAAGCCTCGAAGGAAGAGGAATAGTAAAGTTGAGTTTTGAGAGCTGAGAGTTGAGATGGTGCAAACGCCTTACAAGTTACGTGTTGCGGGTTACGAGTTATGCGTCCGTGTTTATCTAATACATCTGTAATAAATACCATACAAAGATGCCAACAGCCATCAGCTAACAGCCAAAAGCCATCTACAACTTTCTTCCTATATTTACGTTTTCACTAAAATCCCGGTTTTTTGAATCCGCTCAAGCAACTCTTCGGGCAAACGGCAGTGTATGGCCTGGGAACCATTGTCCCAAGGCTTCTTAATTACCTGTTGGTACCTCTATATACGCGAATCTTTGCCGACGACCAGTACGGGATCATTACTGAACTTTATGCTTATGTTGCCTTCCTCCTGGTGTTGCTGACCTATGGAATGGAAACTTCCTTTTTCAGGTATGCCGAAAAGGAAAAAGACCCGAAAAGGGTTTTCAGCACTTCCCTTTTCAGCCTTCTGTCTACTTCGTTGCTTTTTGTTGCTGTTGTAATCATATTGCTTGATCCGATATCAGCAGCGATCAGATACGGTCAGAACCAGGAGTATATTCTCCTCTTTGCTATCATTGTCGCAACAGACGCCTTTGCTGCCATTCCTTTCGCCTGGCTGAGGCAGCAGAACAGGGCTATCAGGTTTTCGATAATAAAGATCATCAATGTTGCCGTAAACATTGGACTGAACCTGTATTTCCTGGTCCTTTGCCCCGCTGTGGCAGCGAAGAATCCTGATTCAATACTGCTTTTTGCCTATGATGAAGCAATAGGGGTTGGTTATGTTTTTATCGCAAACCTGGTAGCCAGTGTTATAACTTTATTACTGCTTTCACCCCAGATCCTCAGAATCAGGCCTGTTATGGATATGCAATTACTCAGGAGAATGCTCGGGTATGCGTTTCCCCTGCTTGTGATCGGACTGGCGGGTATGACCAACGAGGTGTCAGACAAGATCATTTTCAAGTATCTCGCCACTGTTCCGGAAGGAATTTCAAATGGTGAAGAGTATATAATGGGCCAGCTCGGTATTTATGGTGCTAATTATAAACTGGCTGTTATGATGACGCTGTTCATACAAATGTTCAGGTATGCAGCCGAACCTTTCTTTTTTGCACAGGCAAAAGAGGAGAATTCAAAAGAGATCTATGCCCAGGTGATGAAGTATTTCTTCATCTTCGGAATGGCAATTTTCCTCGGGGTTACTCTTTTCATTGATGTTTTTAAATACTTCATCGGACCTGACTACTGGGAAGGGCTGTTTATTGTCCCAATAGTGTTGCTGGCAAACCTTTTCCTTGGCATCTTTTACAACTTGTCGGTATGGTATAAGTTGAATGACATAACGAGGTATGGAGCCTTTATTGCCCTGGGAGGGGCTGTGATCACAATTGCCATGAACGTTGCACTGGTGCCTTCCATGGGTTACGCAGGTGCTGCCTGGGCCCATTTTGCCTGTTACCTGAGTATGGTGGTGATGTCCTTTTTCCTGGGCCGCAGATTTTTCAAGATTGATTATCCTCTCTCCCGGATAAGTCTCTATTTAATACTCGGTCTCGCCCTCTACTTTATTTTCCGCCTCACAGACCTTGAAACAGGTCCCATGAGTTATTTATTGAGCTTTGTTTTAATAGCCGTTTTCCTGTTGGTGGCTTTTCTGCTGGAAAGGCGTGAGGTAGGGAAGATGAATAATGAATAATGAACAATTAATAATTAATACGGGAAATCGAGGAGCTCTATCTTAGAAGTTATCAATTATCAGTTATCAGTTATCAGTTATCAGTTATCAGTTATCAGTTATTTTTAATTTGCTATAAACCATAAACCATAAACCATCAGCCATCAGCCATCAGCCATCAGCCATCAGCCATCAGCCATCAGCCATCA
>CAZMOK010000105.1:0-7212 GCA_964567785.1 uncultured Bacteroidales bacterium
AGATAATTTCAGTATTTATTTAAAATCTTATCTCTCTCATTTAATGTAATTTATAGAGATTATAATTAATAAAAATGCAATTAATTGTATTTTCAATTTGTAAATAACTGTTTTTGAGATATCTTTGCACATATATCATCATTTGCTAACCTAAAATTCACTTAATGAAAAAACTAAATTTACCTGAAGGAGATCTTTTGAAAATGAGGAAATTTTATGAGGATGAACTTCATAAAACCCTCGACAAGCTGGATCACATAAATGCAATATTGAAACAACTCGGCGGGCCTGAAAATAAAATTGAGATTCGGGTTGAAACCAGCGGCAAAACTTCTTCAACCACAACCTCAAAAGCCGGAGGCACAACTTCGGCCAGAAGAGGCAGGCCGGGCAGGAAAAAGAAAAGGGAACTAAGGTCGGCGTGGGCCAAGCTCATACTTGAGCAACTGGAAAAGATCAACAGACCGCTTACCTACAATGAGCTTACCAATGAAGTGATGGCGGCAGCCAATATTCCCGGGGACAAAAAAGAAAGCACCAAAGCAGCCATTGTCAATGTTGCCTTCCGTTTAAAGAACCGTGACAAGCTCATAAATACTTTTTCGGCCGGGCGTAAAGAGAAATACGTAGCCAAAACCGAATGGTTTGATGAAAACGGGATTATCAGGAAAGAATTCAAGCCTAAGGTCACCAAACCCAAATCGGCCAGGAAGAAACCGGGGCCAAAAAAGAAACCGGGGCCAAAAAAGGGCTCAAAGCGACGTAGAACCAAAAAACCCGTTGCCAGCACAAAGGAAACAAAGCCTGTTCCAGTGAATAAGGCAAAGGAAGAGAACAAGTAACATCGTTTATTTACATATATTTTCAGAGGCAGGTGCTGTCTCAAAATTTCGTTTCACGCAAAGTACGCGAAGTTTTTGCAGAGTTCGCAAAGAGCAGAATGACTGATTATTAATTCTTTGCGATCTCTGCTTTTTTCTTTGCGATCTCTCTGAGTGAACCATTTAATACTTTTGAAACAGCCTCTTTTTTAGCATTCAGACCTTTTTTGTTGTTAAATTATTAACAATTTAATCCATATATTTGGATTTTGGTAAGCGTGAAATTATTTTTGCCTTGTCATTATAACAATTCATCAGAGCTTACATGAAACATTTACCTCATAAAACCATTGAAAGATTAAGTCAGTACAGGCGGGCCTTGCTTCTTGTTCACGCAAAAGGAAAAACTCATATATTTTCCCACGAAATTGCAAAGATCATTCATATTACTTCAGTGCAGGTCAGAAGGGACATCATGCTGATAGGCTATACCGGCACCCTCAGGAAGGGCTATAACGTAAAAGAACTTATCGATCTCATTGGGTCCATCATCGACAGTGAAAAAGGCCTGAAGGTATGTGTTGTGGGTGTGGGTAACCTGGGCCGTGCCATCATAAAATATTTCAGCGGGAAACGCACAAAACTTCAGATAGCCGCTGTTTTCGATAACAATCCGGAAAAGGTGGGTAAAGAATATTACGGGGCAAAATGTTATGACGTAAAGGAACTCAAGGAGGTTGTCAGGAAACTCGACATCAAGATAGGGCTTATTACCGTGCCCGGCGAGCAGGCGGCCTGCATAGCATCTTCACTGGTAAAGGCCGGCATCAAAGGGATTCTCAATTATTCCCCGAAACCGGTTAACGTACCTAAAAACGTTTACCTGGAAGAATACGACATGATCACCTCGCTGGAGAAGGTGGCGTTCTTCGTGAAAACACACGAGTAATTTACAGTTTACATTTTACGGTTTACAATTTACAAAGTAGGATAGTGTAAGACGATAGTCAGTACATTTTAACTCTAAGCTCTCAACTCTAAAATTCCTCCGGTCGTCCCGTCCTCCAGTCCTATTATCTTCTTAACCTCTTATATTCTGCCCCTTGCTACCGAGCTCCCGAGCTCCCTTGCTCCCTTGCTTTCATTGTTCATTGTTCATTGTTAACTACCCTAACACCTCTTACTTTGAGCTGTTGACTATTATTCATATTTTTAGGGAATGATTGCCAAGTGAATTACTTATTGAAGAACTATGCCTGAACATAATAAAACAGATGAACTGCTGAAAAGGATAGAAAGCCTGGAAGAAAAACTTGAAGAGCGAGACCGGGAACTGGTAAAACACCGGATGGTGATGGAAAACATTCCCGTTGCCATAACCATTTACGATGAGAAAGGCAGGTTTATTTTTGCCAACGAACAAGCTCAAAAATACCTCGACACACCTTCACATATCATAGTACAGAAAACACTGCTCGATTTCTTCCCCAACAGAGGGAACAAAGCCATAAAAATGATAAAGAAGGTTTTCAGTGAAAAAAAGACAGTCACTTCAAAACACCAATACCCCATCAATAATGAAAAACACATTTTCAATATCAAGCGTTTCCCTATATCCGACAGTGAAAGCAATGTAAAAGCTGTTTTATCCATAGCAGAAGACATAACACAACAGGACCGGACCGATAATTTCCTGAACATCCAGCATAAAATAGATTCACTTCAATCGGTCACTGATGATTTCATTGAAAACCTTACCATACTTTTTGACCACCTTTTCGAGATTGAATGGATAGATGCGGGAGGACTTTACCTGTACGATGAAGAAAAAGAAATGCTGGAACTAGTCTATCACAGGGGATTGTCAGAAAAATTCACAAAGAAAACAGGGAAATATCCGATCGGTAGTGAACCTGCAAGGCTGGTATTCAGTCGCAGGCAGACCTTTAAAGGAAAAGAAGAATTCCTTCCAACGGTGCGCAAGAGCTTACTGGAAGAAAAGATCACCTATCTGAGTATTCTACCGTTAATTCATAAAAACAAGGTGATTGGTTCACTGAACCTGGCATCAAGAAACTTCAGGGAGCTAAGCGATCTGGATAAGTTGTGGATCAGAACCATTGCCGGCAGGGTAGCCGGACAGGTCCAGCTTGTGAGGGCACAGGAAAACCTGAAAAAGAACAATATTTCGCTCAACAAAGCTTTACAGGACCTGAAAAAAAACCACCAGAGACTCATCCAGAAATCCAGGCTTGAATCATTGGGGGAACTTTCGGCCGGCCTTGCACACGAGGTCAACCAACCGTTGTCAGTAATATCCCTTTCACTTCAAAACCTGGAAGAAAGGATCAAAAAAGGAAAGGCCGATACAAAATACCTTGATTCAAAATTCGATTCATTGTGGAAAAATGTTGAAAAGATCAGGAGCCTGATCGACCACGTGAGGACCTTTTCGAGGGAGCAGGGGGATGAGCTGTTTGAAAGAGTGGACCTCAACAAAACAATTGACAATGCCCTGTCGTTAATGACCGAACAGCTCAGAAATCACAATATCTCCGTTGTAACCAACCTCGAAAAAACAAACGGTTATGTATTGGGGAACTCTTCCCAGATTGAACAGATTTTCCTTAACCTGCTGGCTAATTCAAGGTACGCACTCGATGAAAAGCAAATCAGTGCCCCGGCTGAGGAATTCTCCAAAGAGATCCGGATTTCTTCCCGGGCAAAAGACGATAATATAGAAATATCCTTTCATGACAACGGCACAGGTATTTCAGAAAAAAACCTTGAGATGATCTTTGATCCGTTCTTCACTACAAAGCCCGAGGGTGAAGGCACCGGACTGGGACTGGCGATAGTTTACGGGATCATCAAAAAAATGAAGGGGGCAATCACTGCTGAATCAAAACAGGATGAGAATACAGAAATTACAATCAGGCTACCTTTCTTCAGAGTGTTTGATAAAAAAATTTGACATTTCATCTCTTTTTATTATATTAGCGATTGCTTTTGTTAATGCCCAATAACGGAGCAACAAGTCGAACCGCTATCTGACCCAGATCATGAAAAACAAACAGGCCCAGGTCTTGCTACTGGATGATGAGCGAGATATAAGAACTGAGATCAACGAATTCCTGAATAACCGAGATATTTCGGTAAAAGAAGCCTCTTCCCCTTCCCAGGCTTTTAGTATACTTTCAAGCATTCCAATCGATGTTGCCATTCTCGACATCAGGCTTCCTGAAATGAGCGGATTGGAAGTATTGGATGAAATAAGGAGAGAACACCCTGATGTGCCCAATATAATGATAAGCGGCCACGGGGATATGGATTCAGTTATAGAAGCCCTGAGGATGGGAGCAGTTGACTACTTCAAAAAGCCCTTCGACCTTAATAAATTGCACAAAGCCATCAGAAAACATATTAACGCTGAATGGCACAATCCGGGCGCCTGCATGGCAGCAACGGAATGTTTGACCATACAGGGTAACAATGGAAACGACAGTATCAATATGATAGCCTGTTCTCCGTTAATGAAAAAAACCCTTGAAAAAATGCAGCGCGTTTCCAGGTCGTCCGGCACAACAGTCCTCATAACCGGCGAAAGCGGGACCGGAAAAGAGCTGGTGGCCAAAGGCATACACCAATTGAGCGAAAGAAAGGAAAAACCCTTCATTGCTGTTAACTGTTCCAGCGTACCGGATGAACTGTTCGAAAGCGAATTCTTCGGATTCAAGAAAGGCGCTTTTACGAGCGCCTACAGTGACAAACCCGGCTGGTTCGAGGCAGCGGACCAGGGCACCCTCTTTCTGGATGAGATAGCAGACCTGAAGCCCAACCTTCAGGCAAAACTGCTTAGGATCATGGAAGACAGGCACATTGCCCGTCTTGGAAGCACAAGGAACATCAGGGTGGATGTACGCATTGTTGCTGCCACAAACAGAGACCTGAAAAGCATGGTGGCAAGGGGCAAATTCAGGGAAGACCTTTACCACAGGCTCAATATTTTCACCATTCAGCTTCCACCCTTGAGGGAAAGGTGCGAATGCATCCCACAATTATTCAACCAGTTTGTTGAACATTACAGTAAGAAGCTTTTGATGAAACCTCCGCGGATCGAAAAGGAAATCCATGAAGCGCTCACCAGATATGATTTTCCGGGAAATGTAAGAGAGCTCATGCATATGGTTGAGCGCGGATTGATCATGTGTGAAGGTGACAGGCTGAAACTGCACCATTTTGAACAATTACGCAGGGGGATCAATAGAATGCATTCCATGGCCGGCGCATCCAGGATGGCCATGCCCCTCGATGCCCTTGAAAAGGAATCGATTGAAAGTTGTCTTCGCGAAAACAATTTCAATAAATCAAAAACCGCGCGGTTGCTTAACATTTCACGCCAGGCCCTTGACAGGAGGATTGCAAAATACGGTATTGAAATGCCCGGCTGACAACAGGCCAATGTTATCCTTGCTCCTTATTGCTTAATTAGCTTATTCATTGAGAAATTATCAGCCTCCCTCAATGAGACAAAGTAAAATCCCGGGGTCAAACCACCAACATCCAGGATAAATTCGTTAACCGTACCCCGGGGTTCAAACTGAAGCCTGCGGATAATCCGGCCATCAGCAGACAATAGGGTAACCGTAGCCTCTTTTTCCACCGGCCAGGGGTAAATAATCCTGACAAGGCCGGAAGCAGGGTTGGGTGCAAGGGCAAACCCCCGCCTTTCCTGCTCATCAACACCAACTGTGATATCCACTAACTCAGATGTATCGGAGCTGCAACCGTTAATGGTCACGATATCGAAATACCAGCCGCTCTGGGTGGCTTCATAGATCTGATCCGTTGCGCCCGGGATGGGTTCCCCGTCGAGGTACCATTGATTGCCCGAAGGAACGTTTGAAATAAGCTTGTTGCCTATCACTGTTATTTCAGGTGTGGCAGGTACGGCGAATACGGCAACTGTGGCAGAGCCGAAGGCATCACCGTTGCAATTGGCATCGGACACGTCAGAAACTGTATATTCCCCGGCCTCACCCGTGACAATAGTATAAGGTGTGGTCATCTGGTTGGTGACACTGTACGTGGAAACCCCGTTCGAATAATTGAACGACCAGGGAGGCGTACCGGTAAGGTCAACGGTGAGGGTTGTTGTATTGCCCGAACCACAAAGGGTGTCCCCTCCTGAAATAGTTGCGGCGGGCAATTCATTGACTTCTACATAAACCACCCCGGCAGTGCTTGTGAAACCATCGAAGACCGAAAGGTTGTATTGTGTGGAAGTATCCGGCGACACTTCGGGGTTGGGAAGGTTTGAAGTCCATGGCGGGTTTCCCGGAGGGTTACTGGTCCATTCATATGTATAATCCCCTGAGCCTCCACCGGCATTGGAAAACAGTTGCGTTGCATTCCCTGAACAAATTTCATCAGGCACGGCCACCGGGCTTACAGTCAGCGGTCCGCCTGTGATCGATACCAAAACATCGTCACTTGAAAGACATCCGGTTGCGGTATTGGTAACCTCCACAGTGAAAAACGTGCTGTTATTCAGGATCACCGTTTGCGGATTTTGTACGAAGGGATCCACCAGCTTGTCTTCAGGAAACCAATGATAACCATAGGTACCTGTACCACCGGATGCAGCATGCAATATTGTGCTAGTACCATAATTTATTGTTGTGTCGTTGCCTGCATCGGCAACCGGCAATTCGGCGACACTTACATACAATTGTGATGTATCGCCGTTCAGGCATGCATTGTAAGGATAGACTTCAAAGCTGCCTGAGATGGCATTTTCTGTGAAAGAAACCGTGATGGAATTGGTGTTGGCCCCTCCTGTGATCTCCACGCCCTGGGGGACTGTCCATTCATATCCGCTGACATTTGGCAGCGAAGCCACCGTATAGGTCTCCCCTGCCGATCCTTCACAAACAGTGTCGTTTCCGTTAACGGGCCCCGGATCGCCCATTTCACCGCAGACATAACCATCAATATAATAATCCTCCTGGGGCACGTCATTCAACACATTTCCGAAAGCATCGGCATATTCGCAAGACGCCCCGTTATCATACCATTCAAGAGGTCCGTTCCCGCCAATATAATCGAAAACAAGGGTTATGATGGTGCTGTTGTCGGGAAGCGAGGCCGAGGTACCAAACCACCCCATGCTGATCCTGTGCAGTCCGTTTCCCAGGTCGGCATCGCCGGTCTGGAAAAACGAGAGGGCAGGGTTCGGCTGGCCTTCAATGAACTGGATCACTGAATAATCATAGTCTATGGAAAGTGAAATGGCACCAATGTCATTGAAACCGGTTACAGTAATTGGAACATAGACTGTATCCCCGCTCACCTCCGGCACTGTCTGGCAGGTTGTTACGGGGGCGTTTTG
>CAZMOK010000106.1:0-7141 GCA_964567785.1 uncultured Bacteroidales bacterium
GTCAGTTCCAGTTCCCCTGATTCGGTTACAGTCAGTAAATGGCCGTCACTTACCGAAGCTTCGGGCTTGCTCGTCATCCAGAGGATCTCTGCATCATGGTTTACCCTTCCTGCCTCAAATGCCAGTACCTCCATCTGGTAGGTTGATGTTTTTATCAAAGGGGGCAGGTCCCTGATCACGACCGTTTGCATCTGTCCGTTTACGGAAGCATCGGGTGGAACATCAACAGCTCCCCTGATCTCAGTGGACAATTCACCCAGATACCCTGCGTTGGCCAATACGCCGTTATGCACTTTTACGAAGTGTATCCTGTCAAGGTCGACATAATTTCCTCCGGGATCCACTGCCCAGGAGATGTCGAAGGCGTCACCCCCGGAGTTTTCGATTTCCGTTGTATAGGGATTGTCGGGTATCGTAGGTTGTCCGGATATTTTGGCCGTGTTATCAGCATAGCCGAACGACCTCCTGAAAGACCTGATGATCGCTCCGGATGAATCGATGGTTGGAATTATACGCGTCCCGGAAAGCAAGTAGCTGCCGGCGGGTATACCGGGAAATGAATCTGGTTGCGGGTAATAAGGTTGGGTGTGGGTTGAGGTTGTATGGATAACGCCTTCATTTCCCAGGTTATCTGCCCAGGGGACATTTTCGCCGGAGGCACCCGGATTGGTATAGGTCACTTCATAACCACTGACCGTGGAGGTAAACCGGTAATCGCTGCCGGCCAGCTCGTACCAGGTATCATCGGGCAGCCCGTTGCCATTCTCATCTTTCATAACGGAAACAATTCCCGGTTCCGACCAGTCCTGGTATGCATTGCCAAAAATAGTAAAGTCAACACCATATGGGTTATCGGGGTGGTTCTCAACAGGCCCCTCGAATTGAAAAACCACATAACCTCCAAAGGCACCCAGGCTGAGCGTACCGTTGACGCCCCCGGTTATTGAATTAGCTGACGATGGAACTCCCCACGGAACTGTATTGATAAGCTGTCCGGGTGCCGGTTTGTATTCCAGGACTTCCGAAATATAATGTGACATGGCGGTAAAGGTAAGGTCATCAAGGCAAAAATAGGTGGGGGTATTGATACCAAACTGCCCGGTATCAGTGGATTCCATCATAAATTTAAGACTGTCTACCGGACCAAGGGAACTGAGATCAACCCATTCCCATGTATTCACTATGTAGTCGTTCCCATTATCCGGAAAACGATAGTCCGCAAGATAAAATCCAACAGTGTCGGTCGGCAGGCCATCAGCATAGCCCCAGGTATAAAGTTTGAAATAGTCAGGGTCGTCACCGGTTTCCCCACCGAACTTTTTAGTGAATTCATCACCATTTTCCATGGCCAGGGCTGCCCAGGTGCTGTTGGTGACATAGAACCCCTGCACATTTCCTGCAGATTTGCCGGTAACATCCAGTACGATCGGAATTTGCTCAGCCGTTATCCAGTCTGTCGAAACATAGGCCACTGCATAATTCACTCCTCCAGAGGCAACAGGGTCAAAGCCCTCAGCGGTGATTGCGCTGTACTGGTTCAAAAAACCGGGAATGGAATCATTGGCCATGTTCGAATAGGAGAACCCGCTCCACGAGCCAAAAGCTTCATCGTAGGAATTCCTGAAGAAGGCCGGTCCGGAGGTGAAACCACCTGAAAGGTCTGAACCGTTCCAGTAGCTTTCGGGGTCCAGCGGCAGGTCCTCGAAATTTGCAATCAAAAGATCACCCCTCTGTCCGCTGTTTTGCCCGCTGGCGTTTAAAATGAATAAAAAGATTAAGATTGATAAAAAGCCAAAGTGTTTCATGGGCATAAATCAACTATTAATTAATGGTTTACACATTGTTGCATCAACAACTGAATCTAATATTGATTTTGCAGCAGACGATGGAACGGAGGAAAGTCATGAAACATCGCTTATTGGGCTGCCTGTTCACCGCAGGATGCAAAACCAATGCTTCACCGGCAGGTCTTCTGACTTGTCCCGGCTCCTGAAACCTTCCCATTCTGAGGGGATCAGAACAGTGGTTCTATTTTCAGGAGCCCCACGGTCTTTAAAGACCGGAACTCACAGCAGCGGGAACTGTTGCCGATTCTCACGGCATTCCCTTTTAATCCCTTCCGCCTTGTGGCGGACCCCAGGGAACCAATGAAGCGGTAAAGGTAAGGTTAATATAGCGGATCATGAAACATTCAAATGATTTTGTTATTAACAGTATCGGATAAAAGATAGAAGTTGAAGATCCGGACGGTGAATTAATTTTGGTGTTTGAGTGTTTGAGCGGCAGGGTGTTGTGGAAATTGCTACATGGTATAGATTAATAATTATTCCTTTGTAGTCTTTGAGTGAACCATTTAATACTTTTGAGACAGCCTTTTTAATCATTTTTTTTGTATCTTTCCGTGTGAACCTCTGTAACCCTATTTATTGTTTACCAGGATAAAGAATATTCAAATATGAGCATCCGGAAAGTAAATATTGAAAGCAAATTAGCACAATTCCATGATCACTGGAACCCCCGTATAGTTGGCGAACTTAACGGACAGTTTGTAAAAGTTGTAAAACTCAAAGGCACTTTTATCTGGCACAAGCACGACGGAGAGGATGAGCTGTTTTACATACTCAAAGGAGAACTGAAAGTTGAGTTCAAAGACAAAACCATTTCAGTCCGTGAGAACGAATTCCTTATAGTGCCTCAGGGTATTGAGCACCGTTCACATGCAGAGCATGAAGTTTGGGCCATGATCTTCGAGCCGGCATCTACCATTAACACAGGCGACCAAAGGAGCAAGATGACCAGGGAACACCTTGAGAGGATCTGATTTCTTTTAATGACAGTCGAAAGAACCCAAACATATGACTTTCACCTTTCTGGTAACAGGAATTATTTTCAGTCATTATCCCTGAACTTCTTCTCCTGAAATCCGTTAAAGAACCAATAAACTTTTTCTTTTAGTAACTTCGCGTTTGATTTGAAAATCACAGCATTGCCTGTACACTTTGAAAAAGATCATGGCCATAATACTTCTTTTCTCCCTGCTGGCACCCGTTGCCGGTCTATATCTATGGCTCCGTTATGAAAAAAAGCTGGTGAAAGAAGAGGTAAAGCAAGCCATTCTCGGAGGGCTTGAAAAAGATCAACTGGTGTGCCTGAATTTTTCTGTTGATGAGGTTGAAAGAATGATCGAATGGGAAAACGACTATGAGTTTGAATACCGGGGGGAAATGTACGATGTGGTTGAAACCGAATATTCAGACAACTCCATCAGTTACTGGTGCTGGCACGACAGCAAGGAGACCAGGCTGAACGACCGGATAGGCGATCTTCTTGCGGGAGGGTTGAATGATGATCCTGTTAACCAGGACAAACACATTAAGCTTCTCCAATTCTTTAAGTCATTGTATCCCACAATTACAGGGCAGATTGAGCCCACTCACCCAATATTTTCAAGTATAGAAACGGACCTGATCAGAAAACACTGGAAATCCCCTGTCCTTTCTCCACCTGTGCCCCCTCCCGAAATAGTTTGATATAAATACGTGCAGTTTTATGTTGCAAATGGATGATCTTCCGGGATCATTGATATTTTTTTCGAACTATTAAAAAGACGATAGATGAGAAAACTAATTCTATTGTTGGTTGCACTGGTGATGAGTACCGGTGCAATCGCACAGATAATTACTGTTAAGGACAAAGAAACAAGCCTGCCGCTGGATCTTGTTACAATAGCCAGTGAGGATCCGAAGGCTTTTGCTGTGACCAATCCCCGGGGCCAGGCCAAGATCTCAGCCTTTGAAGGGTCAGAAAAGATAGAGATCAGGCTGATGGGCTACAAAACAACTGATTTAAGTTATTCCGGTATTGAGGATGCAGGATTTATGATAGAGCTTATGCCCTCCCAGATATCCCTCAACCAGGTTGTCATCTCTGCAACACGCTGGAGCCAGCCAAAAAGAGACATCCCTGCCAAAATAACGAGCATTACACCTAAGGATGCTGCACTCCAGAACCCACAGACAGCAGCCGACCTGCTGGGTTCATCAGGGGAGGTTTTTATCCAGAAGAGCCAGCAGGGTGGCGGCAGCCCTATGATAAGAGGATTTTCGACAAACAGGTTGCTTTATACCGTGGACGGGGTGCGTATGAACACTGCCATTTTCCGCAGCGGCAACCTCCAGAATGTCATTTCACTCGACCCCTTTGCCATTGAAAACACCGAGGTCTATTTCGGTCCAGGTTCAGTAATTTACGGTAGTGATGCCATTGGAGCTGTTATGAGCTTCCATACACTCACACCCCGTTTTTCACTCACAGACAAACCGATGGTCACAGGCAGGGCTGAAGCGAGGCATTCCACGGCAAACAATGAGTTCACCGGTCATTTCAATATCAATGTAGGCTGGAAGAAATGGGCGGCAATTACCAGCTTCTCGGCCAACAATTACGGCGACCTGCTTATGGGAAGGAACGGTCCCGATGAGTATCTGCGTGATTTTTATGTTAAAAGGATCGATGGAACAGATGTTTTGGTTGCTAACAAAAACCCGCGCCTGCAGGTCCCTTCGGGTTACTCTCAGATGAACCTTATGCAAAAAGTCAGGTACAAGCCCGTTGAAAACTGGGACTTCCAGTATGGCTTCCATTATTCCACAACGTCTGATTACGACCGTTACGACAGGCTGATAAGGACCCGTGACGGACTGCCCCGCAGTGCTGAGTGGAAATACGGTCCGCAGGTGTGGATGATGAACAACCTAAGTGTAACCCACAGTACAGAAAACGGTTTCTTCGAACAGATGACCATCCGGCTGGCCCACCAGTTTTTCGAGGAAAGCCGGATCGACAGGGACTTCAATGATATTAACAGGTTCAGGAGGGTGGAAAAAGTAAATGCTTTTTCGGCCAACGTCGACTTTCAAAAAAGGATCAAAGGGAAAACAACACTTTTTTACGGTTTTGAATCCGTTGTGAACGATGTAAATTCGGAGGGGACCGACGAAGATATCACAACCCGCCTTGTAAGTCCCGGTCCATCAAGGTATCCGCAGTCGACCTGGTCGTCGTATGCCGCCTACCTGACCCTTCAGCACCAGCTTACAGAAAAACTGATGTTGCAGGCCGGGGCCAGATATAATCGGTACATGCTGGATGCAGACTTCACGGCAAACCTCGATTTTTATCCGCTGCCGTTCAGCACAGCGGAATTAAACAACGGGGCCTTGACGGGAAGCATAGGTACCGTCTATTCACCGTCAGAAAAACTCACCCTGAACCTCAATGCATCCACCGGTTTCCGCTCGCCAAACGTAGACGATATAGGAAAAATATTCGATTCGGAGCCGGGGTCGGTAGTTGTACCAAATCCTGATTTAAAAGCCGAATACGCTTACAACCTGGAAGCCGGCATTGCCAAAGTATTCGGTGAGGCGGTCAAGATCGATCTCAACGCTTTCTATACAATCCTCGACAATGCCATGGTACGCCGTGATTATACTTTGAACGGGCAGGACAGCATAATGTACGATGGTGAAATGAGTAAGGTACAGGCCGTTCAGAATGCATCACAAGCTACCGTTTACGGGTTCGAAGCGGGTATTGAAATAAAGCTGCCCGGCGGGGTGGCCTTATCGTCGAGGTATAATTACCAGGTTGGCGAAGAAGAGCTGGAAGACGGTACCACGAGCCCTACCCGGCATGCAGCGCCCGGGTTCGGGGTTACCAGGCTGACCTATCTTTTCAATAAGCTGAATATGCAGTTTTATGCAATTTACAGCGGAGGAAAGGATTTTGATGAAATGCCGGAAGAAGAGAAGGGCAAAGATTATCTTTATGCAACTGATGAAAACGGCAATCCCTACTCTCCATCGTGGTATACCCTGAACTTTAAGGCCATGTACCAGTTGACAGATATATTTTCAGTAAGCGCAGGGGTTGAAAACCTGACCGATCAGCGCTACAGGCCTTACAGTTCAGGCATCACAGCTCCCGGAAGGAACTTTATCCTTTCAGTACGTGCAACTTTTTAGGAGGGTTATTGTTAAATTAGATGTAATTTAGAATACAGAATTCAAAATTTAGAATTAAAAGTATGTCAACAAGCAATTCAAAAGCAAAATGGAACGGGACCCTCAAGGAGGGCAAAGGAATTATGAACTTCACAGGGTATGAAGGCCCTTTTACATTCGCCTCAAGGTTTGCGGACGGAAAGGAGACCAACCCCGAAGAACTGCTCGGAGCAGCTCATGCAGGCTGTTTCTCACAGTTCCTTTCGGCGCTTATCAGCGGTGAAGACCTGGTACCCGAAATAGAAACAAAAGCAAAGGTACATCTTGGGAATGATGATACCGGGCCACTGATCACCGGGATCGAACTGTCGACAGAAGTGAAATGTGACGGCTTGTCGCAAGAAAAATTTGACGAACTTGCAGCCAAGGCAAAAGAAAACTGCCCGGTTTCAAGACTGTTTAAACCGACTGATGTCAAGCTGGAAGCAAAACTTATCCAGTAAAGAAATATCGGTGTTACGTTTTATTAAAAATTGCAAGGGGGAGTAATCCCCCTTTACTATTTTCCGGTATTTTTCTGGCTTTATCAAATTTGTTTATTTAATGAAACAACCACTTATATTTCCTAAAAAGGGTAAAGATGACCCGGAATTGCAGAAATTGATAGAATTCTATAATGAAACGCTGGGTTTTTGCCCCAATAGTGTTAAAACTATGCATCACCGGCCGGGTATCGCCTATGCATTCATTGAAATGAACAAAGCGGTTATGGAAAACCACGGCAGGGTCACAAGCGCTCTAAAAAGGCTGATCGCATTTATCAGCAGCAATACGGCCGGTTGCAGGTATTGCCAGGCTCACACCATACGGGCCGCCGAGAGATATGGGGCTTCTGAAGAAAAGTTGAAGAATATCTGGGAATATAAGGAACATCCGGCTTTTTCCGATGCAGAAAGAGCTGCACTGGATTTTTCCTTCAAAGCCTCCACAGTCCCCAACTCAGTGGATGACGAAGTTGCTGAGAACCTCAGGAAACACTGGGATGAAGGTGAAATAACAGAGATAACAGGGGTTGTGGCCCTTTTTGGTTACCTCAACAGGTGGAATGATTCAATGGGTACCGAAATGGAAAGCGG
>CAZMOK010000107.1:0-4575 GCA_964567785.1 uncultured Bacteroidales bacterium
TGGTTGCTGAGTTAATGGGTTAATCAATGAGAAAGATAAATAAAAAAAGTGGGATGGTCAAGATGAAGTGTGAAGTGTGAAGCGTGAGATGTGAAGTGTGAAGGGTGAAGTGATCTGTATTCTCTCTTACCTCTTGCCTCTTACCGCTTCCCTCTTACCGCTTTGCGCCCTTTCATGGACGGTGGACGGTGGAACTTGTACCATTTATGTTAATTTATTAACACTCCCTTCCCTGTCTTGCCCAAATTTCATAAGTTTGGCAGCCCTAAAATGATCAAACCATGAACACCAAAATCGGTATACGCCACGAGGATAAATACAAGATGGAACGAAGGGTGCCCCTTATTCCCAAACATGTGAAAAAACTGCTCCGCGAAGGCAATTTCGGCATACAGGTGGAATCTTCCCCAAAAAGGATCTTCACCGGCGGGGAATACGAAAAAGCCGGGGCCGGGGTGACCGGTTCACTGAAGGATTCATCGGTCATCCTGGGTGTGAAGGAGATGCCGGTGGGGTATTTCGAGGAAGGGAAGACCTATATCTTCTTTTCCCATGTAATCAAGGGACAATCGTACAACATGCCCATGCTCGCCGACATGATGAAGAACAAATGCAACCTGATCGACTATGAGAAGATTACCGACGAGCAGGGGAAAAGGCTGATATTCTTCGGACGGTTTGCCGGACTGGCGGGTATGATCAACTCCTTGTGGTCGTTGGGGCAGAGGCTTAAATACTATGGCATCGAAACCCCTTTCCTGAGGATCAGCCAGGCGCATACCTATGCATCGCTGGAAGATGCAAAAAAGGACATATCCCTGGCAGGTATGGAAATTGCCAAAAACGGCCTGCCCGAAGAGATCTGTCCGCTCACCATCGGTTTCACCGGTTACGGCAACGTGTCGAACGGAGCACAGGAAATTGCAGGACTGCTGCCTGTTAAAGAGATCAGTCCTCAGGAACTGCTCAATCTTAAAACAGAAAAGGGCCTTCCCACGAATGTGGTATATAAAACAGTCTTTTACGAAAAAGATCTGTCGAAACCCAAAGATCCTGAAGGCGAGTTCGACCTTGCCGATTACTATGCCCATCCCGAAAAATATGAAGACCAGTTCAGGCAATACATCCCGCACCTTTCAGTGCTGATGAACTGCATGTACTGGGACGAGCGGTACCCCAGGATCGTGACCAAAGACCACCTGGAAAAACTTTATAAGATGGGCAGGCCCAAACTGACAGTCATCGGCGACATAACCTGCGACCCTGACGGCTCCATTGAATGCACACACAAGGGCACTGAGATCGAAGACCCGGTTTTCGTTTACAATCCTTTCACCAGGGAACCGGCCATGGGTTTTGAGGGTGACGGGCTGCTGGTCATGGCGGTCGACATACTCCCGAGCGAGCTGCCTCGTGAATCGTCCATAGCATTCAGCGAAGCGCTTCTGCCCTATATCCCTGCCATTGCAACAGCCGATCTAGACAAGCCCTTCGGGGAGCTGGATCTGCCGGGGCCGATAAAAAGGGCCATGATCCTTCATAAAGGCGAATTGACCCCTGATTTTCAGTATATCCGGGACTACCTTGGATAATTTGTGAGCAGTGATCTAAGTAAAATAAGTATTGGGGAATAGTTTATGGAATTTACTTTCACGCAGAGAACGAAGAGAATAATGAGAGCGCAAAGAGGAAACAGGAAGGATATTTGGGAAAAAGCCCTGGCGATCTTTGCGGCAGGAAGGTACTTCGATTGATCAGGGAATGACTTTGCGTCCTTTGCGAGAAACACTTTAAAATAGATAGTTCATAAGGATATTATTAACTAATAGAAATATTCAGCAAACATCAAAAACAGACCAGAATGAAGAAAGTATTGATCTTAGGAGCAGGAATGGTCGTAAGACCCATTGTAAAGTACCTCCTCGACAAAGGTTATTTTGTTACCGTGGCAACACGGACCAAATCCAAAGCCGATGCCATGATCGAAGGACATGAAAACGGTGCATCGGTGGCCTGGACGGTCGACCGGGAGGAGGAGCTCGACCGGATGATCGCGGAACACGACCTTACCGTGAGCCTTCTTCCATATGCCTACCATGTTATGGTGGCGAAAAAATGCATTGCCCTGAAAAAGAACATGGTCACCACCTCGTACGTAAAGCCTGAGATGAAAGCACTGGACGAGCAGGCCAGGCAGGCCGGTATTATGATCATCATGGAGCTGGGGCTCGACCCGGGCATCGACCACATGTCGGCCATGCGGATCATCGACCATATCCACGACAAGGGAGGCAAGGTCGAGGAGTTCTATTCCATCACCGGGGCGCTGCCCGCTCCCGAGGGAAAAGACAATCCTTTCAACTATAAATTCTCCTGGAGCCCGAAGGGTGTTGTGCTGGCCAGCAAGAACGATGCAAGATTCCTGAGGCATGAAGAAGAAGTGTACGTACCGCCCGCCGACCTGTTCAAGGGCCCTTTCAAGGTTGATTTTCCCAACGTGGGCATGCTCGAGGTTTATCCCAACAGGGATTCCATGCCTTACATCGACCTTTACAGCATCCCCGAAACAAAGACCATGTACCGGGGCACCTTCCGCCATCCCGGCTGGTGCGAATCGCTCGACGCCATCAAGGCCATGCACCTGATAGACGATGAAAAGATGGACTTCACGGGCATGACCTACGCCGGTTTCGTGAACAAAATGATCGGCAAGGAGGGTGGCGACGCTAAACAGAATACGATCGAATTCCTGGGAAGCGGTTACGATACGGCTGTGAAGGCGCTGGAATGGCTGGGAATGTTCGACGACAGGCCCATGAACAGGGGAGAGGACACGCCTTTCGAGATCACTTCGGATGTGATGATCGACAAGATGATGATCGGCGATGATGAACGCGACATGGTAGTTATGCAGCATACCTTCCTGGCAAGCTATCCCGGAGGTAACAAGGAAGTCATCAAATCGTCGATGCTCGATTTCGGAACACTGAAAACCGACACTGCCGTGGCCAGGACCGTGGCCCTGCCGGCAGCTTGCGGGGTGGACATGATCCTGCAGGGCAAGATCGATATCAGGGGCGTACACATCCCGGTCATCCCCGAGCTGTACAACCCGATCCTCGACCAGCTCGAAACCATGAACATCAAGATGATGGAAGAGTTCGGGCTGCCGGAAAGTGAGAATATTGGTTAGCTGATGGCTGATGGCTTTATTGCCGCTATTGCCAGAATTGTCAAATTGTTTTCTTTAGATACAGGGTGCTGGGTACTGGATTCTTGGTGAATCGTGAAACGTGAAGTGTGAGGAGTGAAGCGTGAAGCGAAAAATACCTCCATTTCTTGTTTCTCACAGATCCCGCAGATTTTTGCACGATTCCACAGATTCTTCATCGCTTTGCGCTTAGCGCCTGGCGCTTGGCTATCAATACATAGAACACTGATGACGCGGATTAAACGGATTAGCGCGGATTAACTCAGAACTCAGAACTTAGAACTTAGAACTCAGTACTTACTGCTGACTGACTTGACTGACGACTGGCGACTGTTCTTACCCTCTTCTTATCCTCTTATTTTCTACTCCGCGCTCCCATGCTCCCGCGCTCCCGTGCTCCCGTGCTCCCGCGCTCCCGCGCTCCCATGCTCCCATGCTCCCGAGCTCCCGCGCTCCCGCGCTCCCATGCTCCCATGCTCCCGCGCTCCCTAAAGCATATAATTTTTACCTTTGCCGAAATTTCATTTCGTGCGGATGGACATAGTCATAACACTGCTGCTGATCATCGTGATCGTTTACCTGTTGATGAACTACACAGGGAAGAAGTCGTCACGCAAATCTTCACAAAAAGAAGTAAAATCCCGAAAACCGCGAAGGAAGGGAAGATATGGCAAGTGGATAGGAGGGGGGCTTGGCTGGGCCTTCGGCGGGCCAATTGGGGGTATCCTCGGTTTTATCTTCGGTTCGATGTACGACGGTATGCAGAGCGGCGCCTATGAATACAGGACCACACAACGCGGTGACTTCAGTGTGAGCCTCTTGGTCCTTGCTGCAGCCGTGATGCGCGCCGACGGCAAAGTGATGCGTTCGGAGCTGAGCTACGTAAGGATGTTCTTCGAAAGAAATTTCGGTCCTGAGGAAGCAGGGAAGAACCTCTACCTGCTGAAGGAGATCCTGAAGCAGGACATCAACCTCCGGGAAGTATGCATGCAGATCCAGACTTACATGGAGTATGCATCCAGGCTGCAGTTGATCCACTTCCTCTTTGGCATCGCCCAGTCCGACGGTAAGTTCGACCCCAGAGAGGTGAATGTCATACAGCAGATCGCTCAGTACCTCAACATCAGCCAGCCCGACTTCGACTCCATCAAGGCCATGTTCATAAAGGATACCAAAAGCGCTTACAGGATCCTTGAAATAACACCCGATGCCACCGACGAAGAGATCAAGAAAGCCTACCGAAAAATGGCTGTCAAGTACCATCCCGACAAAGTATCCCACCTGGGCGAGGACGTCCAGAACGCCGCCAAGGTTAAGTTCCAGAAGGTCAGTGAAGCCTACGAACAGATCAAGAAGGAAAGAGG
>CAZMOK010000107.1:4675-7024 GCA_964567785.1 uncultured Bacteroidales bacterium
TGTGCCCCCGGTAATGAACGTTTCCAGGCCGATCCCCCGGGGTTCTTCTTCGGGCTGTGGCACGGTTTTATTTCGCTGGTAACCTTTATCGTGAGTCTCTTCAACGAGAGTGTCGACATTTACCAGGTAAACAACGGGGGAAAACTTTACGATTTCGGCTTCATCCTGGGTGCTGCGATCTTTTACGGAGGGGGGATCTTTGGTTCCAAACGGAGAAGGTAGGCTCTTTTAATCGTAAAAGGTCCACGACAATCCGAATTTGACCGCAAAATCCTGCATGGGGTAGTGTGGCACGGTGTAGTAGGTGTAGTTTCCAAGGAAGCTGTTCACGTGGTGGAATTTCAGGAAGATCCTGAATCGCTTGAGCAGCAGGTTCAGGAATACATCCCCGTAAACGTAATTGCCTATTTCCTTTTCATTCTGTATGTAAAAGTTCTTTATCGAGGGAAGGTATGCATCTGCATAATACTTCGTATGGAAGAACAGGTCGATGCCGGGCTGTATCACCGCCGCATTCTTGAAGATAGGCAGGGTGAATTTAATTCCTGCCCTTGCCGTAATTGCCGGTAGCCTGACAATATCTGAATTAGAAGCTGCCTGGTAAACTACTTCGTAATTGATGCCGAATTTTCTTATCCGGAAGTCATGGAAAACAAAAAGCCTGAGCACTGAGAGATTGCCATCGTACTGCATAGGCCTGGCCGAATCGGACAGATAGATGGGGCTGGAAACATTGTATAGCTTGAACCCGCCTGAGATCCTCTTTCGTTTAGCGGTAAACCCCAGCATAGAGATGGTCTCTTTCTTGAAATTATTGTCCCACCTGTGATGGTTCGAATGATAGTAGTTATAGAAATACCCTTTTTCCCTTGAAGTGAGATAACCTTCGGCAGTGAAGCCGAACAGTTCCTTTTCATCTTTGTAAAGCTGCTGGTCCCAGGTACCTTTCAGCAGGAAACCGTTGTTGTTGAAGTCGCCAAGGGTATACTCCCCGAGCAGCCTGATCTTTGCATTTTTAAAGGGCCTGATGACTGCTTCGGCATAGGGGACAATGGTATTGAAACTTTCAGCCCCGGTATACCCTGAAATGTCTGCCTGCTGAAGTTTCAGGTTGACGCTGAGGTAGAAAGGCATTTCTTCCGGGTCATTCCAGATGGCCATATTTGACCAGGAGATAGTATTTTCTATTTTCCTGATAATTACAGAGTCCCTTGACTTGGCGCTGTCGAGGGGAGGGTCAAAGAGCTGCCAGTAGTCGGATAGGGGGTCATTGCCTGAAAAGAGCTGGTAATTGCGGCTGTAGGAGAAAGTATGTGATATCTTACCCAGGTGGAACTTGTTTTTAGCCGGGTTCACCGTATCGGCCTCCTTATCCCTTGATAAGTAAAAATATTGGTTAAGGGATGCCCCGCCGTACCTTATCAGGTTGTCCGAATTGTTGAGGTTGACCTGTATGTTCTGCCTGTTGGGTTCAATATTATCTTCGAAGAAGATATCGCTCCTGATACCCCCGCTTTCCTCCAATTTGAGTGTGTTGTTAAAATAATTGGCCAGCACGCCATATCGTTTATTTTTTGTTACAAAGCGTCCGGTGATAAGCACGTGTGAATTATCGGCTTTCATCCGCTGGTAGGCTCCCGGCGAGTTAGTGATATTGACCTTGGCGGTTATGATGATGTTGTTCCCGATGCCCTGGCTGTGGGCGGCATCGAGGATCTGTTCCTTTTTGGCCCCGTTCACATATCCCAGGTAGGTGACCGGTCCTTTATGGATGTAGTACCGTGCTTTTTCGGAAGTGAAGAAGTATTCGTCGAAAGAGTGGATCCCGAAACCGAACCCTTTGTACAGTTCAGGTTCATAGAGCAGTGAGTGGTGTGCCAGTCCGACGTTCCCGAGTGATGCATAGAACTTATGGTCCTGCCTGAGGCGGTCGTAGCGGTTGAAGTTGGTGATCCGTGTGGTTTTGACCCTATGGGTACGGTCGAGGTGAAGGCTGTCGAAGTTACCGGTGAAGTAGTAGACATCGATGGTATCGTGGGCCTGGCGGAGCGAGTCCAGTTTTGCTTGCTGGGGGAACAGCAGGAAAGGCATTATGAGCAAGAGGGTTCCGGTAAGCAGTTGCTTCAGCATATGATCAGGTAAAAAACGAAAGATCACATACAAAAGTATTAAAAGATTGCACGATTGCACGATTGAGCGATTGAACGATATTCGAAGGGGGCTTCTTTTAGGAAATGCTCAGGAGAAGAAAAAACTGACTCTCTGTAATCCTCGCCACCTCCAACCATAAACAGGTTTCATGATGAGGTCTTTTCCACTTAGCGAATGTGAAATGTAGGGGTACAATGT
>CAZMOK010000108.1:0-1208 GCA_964567785.1 uncultured Bacteroidales bacterium
GCGATTGATTTAGAGGTTATTGGTGTGATGATAATTTCTTCACTCAGTGACTATAATTACTGAGTGAATACTTTAAATTTACACCCTTTAAAACTTTAACCAGGTCAGAATGGATGCGTCACAAAGCCTCATACAGGGTATAATAATTATCCTTGCAGTCATTTCTCTTGCCACATTGCTCAAAAATTTCAAAGTATTTAAAAAAGATGACAGCCTTTTGCTAAGCAAACTGGTGTTAAAGGTTACATTGCCTGCATTGATATTCCATTCATTGGCGATGCAGGAATTCCACAGCGAATTTCTCACCATGGCTGCAATAATGGCAATCATTGAGATCGGAATTATAATGCTTGCATGGCTTATCGGAACACTGCTCAAGTTCCGCCCTGCAGAAAAAGGGGCCTTCATCCTTGTGTCTGCTTTTGGGATGACATCCTTCTTGGGTTACCCGGTCATTGCGCAGGTGTTTCCGGGTAACGCAATGGCAATGGAGGAGGCTGTGGTAACCAGTGAATTTGGCGTGGGCTTATTGCTTTTTATTTCCGGGCCGCTGATTGCCATGTACTACGGAAGCTCTAAAGTAGAAGGAAAGGTTTTGTTGAGGTCAGTCAGGAATTTCTTTGTTTCGCCGATTTTTATTTCCCTGGTTGCCGGGGCTGGTTTTTCTTTTATCCCCATTGATGAAGGAAATGAAATCTATATAGCTTTCCTGAGGTTTTTCAAGCTTATAGGAGACGCCAATATGCTTCTGGTTAGTTTTACCCTGGGATTGCTCATTGAATTCAAGCGCATCAATAATTCAATTGTTTTTGTATCTATTGCCGTATTACTCAAACTGCTGGTAAAACCCCTGTTTTCAGTATGGCTTACCGAACTTCCCCAGTTCACCGATATGATGCGTGAGATCGTGTTTATTGAAACTGCCCTTCCTTCCGCAATACTTGGGGTGGTTTTTGCGAAACAATACAACTGCAGGCCTGAGCTGGTTTCAATTGCCATTGTGGTGACCCTTTTACTTAGCGTTGTTACGGTGCCGTTGCTATTCGTGTTATTTTTCTGAAGGAGTATTTTTATAAATGACATGGTGAATTGAAGCTTCACCCCTTCAGTATACTCATCGGATGAGGGTGGTACTAATTTCAAAATTATTTTTCTTCACCCCTTCACTATACTGAAGGGATGAAATTATTAAACACGTTATTTTTATA
>CAZMOK010000108.1:1308-6915 GCA_964567785.1 uncultured Bacteroidales bacterium
CTTCACCCCTTCACTATACTGAAGGGATGAAATTATTAAACACGTTATTTTTATAGTTTTGCACTTCAACAATCCCTTAAATACCCCAATAAGTAAAAAATGAAAAAGATCCTCACCTTCATTATCCTCTTCTCTTTAGCTCTCTCAGCCACATCACAAAGAACATTGAATAAAAAGCTTGAAAGGCTTGACGTATATTTCGAACAGGCACTCGAAGACTGGGACGTGCCGGGTATGGCCATAGCAATTGTCAAAGACGATGAAGTGATCTTCTCGAAAGGCTACGGCTCCCGTAACATGGACTCCGGCGGGCCGGTCGACGGAAATACACTTTTCGCAATAGCCTCCAACTCAAAGGCTTTTACCACAGCAGCGCTTGCAATGCTGGTGGATGAGGGTAAGATCAACTGGAACGACAAGGTGAGGGAGTACCTGCCCTGGTTCAAGCTTTATGACCCCTATGTATCAGAAAATATGACAATCAAAGATCTTCTGACACACAGAAGCGGGCTCAAGACTTTCAGCGGCGACCTGATCTGGTGGGGGACTGGTTACAGCAGCGAAGAGGTGGTGAGAAGGTCCAGGTTCTGCGAGCCCACTTATGGATTCAGGGCGCATTACGGCTATAACAACATCATGTACATTGCCGCCGGACTGGTAATAGAACAGGTTACAGGCAAAGACTGGGATGAGTTTATCAGGGAAAGGATCCTCGATCCGCTGAGAATGGCCCGGACTGTATCTTCCACAAACGACCTGCCCGGAATGGACAATGTTTCTGCCCCGCATAACGATGTGGACGGTAAGCAGATCACCATCGAATGGCAGAACTGGGACAACGTGGTGGCTGCCGGAGGGTTGATATCCTGTGTGAACGATGTTTCGAAATGGCTGATCTTCCAGATGAACAAAGGGGTGACGCCCTATGGCGACACCCTTATAGAACCTGAACGCTTCAGGGAGATGTGGTCGGTAGTGACACCGCAGGGAGTGAGCGCCTGGTCGGAAGGGATGTTCCCCTCCACCCACTTCAGGGGCTATGGCCTGGGCTGGTCGGTGCACGATTACCTGGGCAAAAAGGTGATCGGTCACGGGGGCGGATACGACGGATTTATCACCAACACAACCTTCATCCCTGAAGAAAACCTGGGGTTCACCATCCTGACGAACAAGAATACAAGCCTTTACTATCCCCTCAGGTTAAAGATAATGGATGAAATGCTCGAAAACGAAGAAGAAAAAGACTGGAGCACAGATTTGCTAGAGCTTATCACTTTACGGGAGGAGAACGAGAAGAAGGCCCGCGAACAAGATGAGGAAAAACGGGCAAAAGACAGCCAACCCACACTGCCTGTGGAATCGTACTTCGGCACCTATACTTCAGAGATGTATGGTGATGCAGAAGTTTATATGGAGGAAGGGCAGATGATGGTTGATTTCAAGCCCACAGGCAAGGCCACCGGCCACCTCGACCACTGGCAGTACAATACCTGGCAGGTTGAACTGAAGCAGATCACCTCACTGCCAAAGGGACTGGTAAATTTCCTGATCAACGACCAGGGTGAGGTCTATGAAATGCAGGTGGATATCCCCAACCCGGACTTTGATTTTACCGAGCTGGAGTTTTTAAAGAAAAGGTAACTGGTAATTAGTGATCCCCGGTTTCACACTCACACTCAATGCCTTTTGCTTTCCGGAATGATTCGATGCCTTCCTTCACGGAGAAATAGATAATGCCTGCCGTGCCCAGGATATCGATAAAGCCGACCTCGAAGAGCTCGTAGGCGCCGCTGGCCACCAACAGCACGATAGACATGTACACACAGGCCAGGTTGCAGTTGGCATCGGCTATGAGGGGCCTTGAGTTCAGCTTTCTGCCCAGCCGTTTCTTGGCCACAATCAGGAAAGTCATCGATGCAATGGAAATAAGGGAGATAATGATCCCTGCAACAGTTGACTCAGGTTTGTTCCCCTGAATGATGTTTATCACTGCCCCTGCAGCCAGCACCGCCGACAACAGGAAAAAGCTGAAGCCGGTAACCCTCATCGCCGTCACCTCGAAACGTCCCTTGTCCGATCCGGGGTTCTTTCTTATCCTTGTGATCATGGCAGCTATGCCCAGGGCCGATATGGTCTCGGCAAAGCTGTCGAGCCCGAACCCGAAAAGCGTCAGGGCCTCATCCTCAAGCCCAAACCAAATCGATACCACGCCTTCAATAATATTGAATACGATGGTAAAAATGGCCAGGGCAAAGGCCTGGTTCCAGAGTTTATTGTTTTCGGGGGCCATAAGTTTATTATAGTTTTTTCCCTTTTGAAGCCACCTCACCCCCTAACCCCCTCTCCAACCTGGAGAGGGGGAATAGGGGGACGGGGGGTTAAGGGGGTGAGGTTTAGTGCGGCTCATTCCCTTTCTGGCAGCAGGCCGGGAGCTTGTCGTGGGCTTCCTGGTCTGCTTCCACATCATCGGCGTCGTAACCGATCATCGAGATCGCCTTCCTGATCTTGTCGGGGTTGGTCTTCGATGTTTTGTACTCAACCGTAACGATCTTGGTCTTGTCGTCCAGATCGACGTACCTCACGCCTTTTTCGTAGGCGAGGTCATTCTCAATGCGCTCTTCGCACATTCCGCAAACGGCGGAAGTCTGGATCTCGATCGTTTCGATCTTCTTCTGTTTCTTTTCTTTTTTCTCTTCCTGGGCAATGATATTGCCTGTGAACAGCCCCATTGCCAATGTCAAAATGATTGTTTTGATCAGTGTTTTCATGGTGTTGATATTTTGTATTTAGTGATTAGCATTTAGTTATTTGTTTTTTAGGTGCTGGGTGCTGGGTACTGGGTACTAGGTGCTGGGTACTAGGTGCTGGATCCTAGGCCCTACTCCTGCTCCTGCTCTTTCTCCTCCGTTCAGTTCATCCTCCCTATCGCACAGCTCACATAAGACTTTGCCTTGTTGAGGGTTGTGTTCGTCCCTACTTCAGGATAGCCTAATTTAGTAAGGCGTTTTGTGAGTTTTTCGCGAAAATCTTCATCGCCATTATGCGATACGGACACGGAAGATTCATCAAGTGAAACTTCTACGTCACTTACTTCGGGAAACTTTCCGGTCTCCCGCCTGATGGTGTTGGCACAGCCGTTACACTTCAGGTTTTCGATGTATATTTTTGTGGTTGTCATGGTGTTTGTAATTAGTTATTTGTTACTATTGTCATTATTGTTTTTTTTTCGGTACTGGGTGCTGGGTGCTGGGTGCTAGGTCCTGGGTCCCGGGGTAATTCCGAATTATTCCTGCTCCGTACTCCTTGCTCCGCAGTTACCGCTTACTTCTTTCCGTTTTGCGCTTACCTGCTGAGTTTCCACCGCACCCCGGCATATATCTTCATCCCTACCACCGGGCCCCAGATCTGTGAGGCGTCGAAGTACTCGCCGAAGGGGTCGTTGGCTGCGATAATCGGGTTTTCCTGCCTGTAATTCGTCAGGTTTTCGCCACCCACATACAGGTCCCAGCGCTTGAAATACTTGGTCACCTGAGCGTTCAGGATGGTGTATGCCGGCGAGGAATCGCCCCTCCTGTAAGGCTCGGGATAATCGCCCGTATAGGGCAGCCTGGCCTGTCCGTTGAACTGGGAGGTTATGTCGAACTGCCACTTCTTCATCCTGGTCTGGTACGAGAGTGAGAGCAACCCTTTGTACCTGTCGACAAACGTTTCGCGCTGCAACTCGCCGGCGGTGGTTGTGTGCACGTCGTTCAGCCTGAACGCGGCCACCATTTCCAGGCGTGGGATAAGCTCATATTTTGCTTCCACCTGGAACACGTTGGCAAACGACTTTCCATCCAGGTTATAGATGTACACACTCTGGTCGTCAATATCACGGTCGACTACCGCCTGGTTCACAAAGTCGGTGCGGTAGAACTCGGCGCTCAGGCTGAGCTCGCGCCCTAAGATATCGGCATACTGGGTAATGTTAATTCCATAGTTCCATGCCTCTTCCATGGTAAGCTGCTCCTGAAATACGAACATCCTCGAGCTGGCAAGCAGCGACAGGTTTTCCGCAACGACAGTGGGTGAGCGGTATCCCTTCCCTGCTGAAATACGCATCACGGTTGTTGGGGTTATGTCGTACTTGAAGTGCACCCTCGGGGTGAACATGAACCCGAAGAGGTTGTGATAATCGGCCCTGGCACCGAGCAGAAGCGTGAACTTATCGGGCATCGTCCAGGTATATTCGAAGAATGCCCCGGGGATGTGCTCCACGCGCAGCATCGAGGTATCCTGGAATTGCTCGTCGTACCTGTCGAACAGGTAGCTGACCCCGGTTGTATAAGTATGTTGCGTATTCCCGAAGTACGACTGGAACATCAGGTTACCCTGGTAGCTGTACTGGGTGGCGTTATAGTCGCGCATGCCGAAATAGCTGTCCATGTCGTGCCATACGAAGGAGTTTATCAGCGCACCGTTGGTCCCCGGACGGTTGTTGAAGAAAACGGCCGATTTGGTGAAGGCTTCAAGGCGTTGTGTTTTCACGTCCGTGCCGTAAGGGTTCTCCGGGATCCGTTCCTTGTTCGGGTCGTGGTCGAGCTGTCCGCCCCGGCGGTCTTCATTAAGATATTTGATGCCGAACTGGGCGTGGACGTTGCCTTCATCCTCGTATTTCCAGCGGTTGAAGACATGGACCTGCCTCATCAGCGGCATGTCGAGGAACAAGTCGTTGTTATTGTCCATCTTGAACGACAGGTCTGATGCATGGGCAAACCAGGCCGTGCTCCAGCGGTCGTTCAGTTTGATGGTCCCGTTCAGGTTCCCTTCAACCCTGCCCAGGTTGTTTACATAGAAGTTAACGAAGAGCGGCTCGTATTCATCGGGCTTTTTGTATTCAACATTGATCTGGCCTGTGATCGACTCAAACCCGTTTTTCACCGAGGCCGTCCCTTTGGATACCTGTATCGATTCCATCCACGATCCCGGCACATAGCCCAGTCCGAAAGGGGAGGCGAGCCCGCGGATGTTGGGCACGTTCTCCACCTGTATCTGGCTGTACTTACCTTCGAGGCCCAGCAGCTTGATGTGCTTGGCGCCTGTCACTGCATCGCTGTAGGCAACATCCACCGAAGCGTTCGTTTCGAAGCTTTCCGACAGGTTGCAGCAGGCTGCTTTCTGGAGCTCACCGATGGTGATCTTCTGCGTGAAGATGGTTTCGGTGCGGGATATATGCGCTCCCGGAACCCTTTCGGCGATCACCACTTCGTTGAGCGTGGTATTGTCGGAGAGTGTCACCTCGATCCATTCCATGCCTTCAGCGACATCAATGGTGTCGTTTTCGAAGCCGATATAGCTTACAACCAGTTGCAGACTAATTTGGGTGCTGGGTAATTTTGAGTTCTGAGTTCTGAGTTCTGAGTTCTGAGTTTTTTTCTTTTCATTTGATGACTGTCGAATGCCGGTTGCCGACTGCTGACTGGACTCAGGTTTCTCCAGTTGGAAATAACCCTCTCCGTCTGTGGCAGTCCCCAGTGTTGTTCCAAGCCACAGCAGGTTCGCTCCGGGCAGGCCTATCTTTTCACCTTCGGTATTTTTTGTATAGACTATTCCTGTTACGTGGCCGTG
>CAZMOK010000109.1:0-1687 GCA_964567785.1 uncultured Bacteroidales bacterium
TGCTCTGGGAGCAGGACCAGTGGCTGGAGAGATGGGTTAAATAATTAACAATTAACAATTAACAATGAATAATTGATTGTTGATTTACTGGTCAAGCTGAATATTCCTCCAGTTATTAAGGGGTGGGCCATGTTGTACCTGCACTTGTAGTATTGTATTGACCCAGGGCGGGAGTGGCTGATGTAAAGCGTATATCATAAACATTATATGAAATTGTGGGCCAGGTTGTGGTGCAATTCATATAATCGATATCCGGATCGGTACCTCCCCCGGCACGGTCGTTGTTAATTACATCATTGTGTGTTATAATTGGACTACATTCGAAAATATATATCCCTGCCGGTTGAGACCCGGATCCGTCTCCCGGGCAGTTACTGTGTATATGATTACCCTGTATTACAGGTGGTTTGGAAGCGCCGCTTGAATAACACCGGATGCCTGCTTCGAAATTATAATTGATATTATTGTTATGTATGGAAGGCTGGGTCAGACCATCTATCCAGATACCACATTCGTTAATGTAGATGTCGTTGGCAAATATTCTTGGCTCAGCCAACCCTAGCATGTGTATTCCATGACCGCCCTGCGTATAACCAGTATTGGAAATTACGTTGTCGTCTATTGTGGGTTCTGCCGGGAACCCTTCAACACCTATCATGTGAATCCCGAAAAGCATATTATTGTCTATTATGTTGTTGCTGATGGTAGGTGAGGATTCGATACAATTGATCCCTCCGACAGCATTTCTTAATATTTTGTTGGCCAGTATCCAGGCATCGGATCCGAATCCCTGGCATACAATTCCGTAACCGTTACAATCCAGGATTTCGTTTTCTTTAATCCAGGGCCTTGCTTTCGATTCAGGATTTATAGTTTCGATCAAGATCCCAGTTCCGTTGTCTATGTCGGGGCTGTTAATAACATTATGCAGCACAAATGGGGAAACACCGGAACAGGTTAAACCCTGCGCAAGATGGAAATTCTCGATAAGGCAGCTATCCTGGCCCTGTACAGGAGCATTGATCACACATGAATATTTGCCTGAACCACTCATATCCACAAATTTCTTGCAGAATACAATGCCAGGCTCCGTGTAAATTCCGGGCATTACCCTTATCAGGTAGCGGTTGACAGGAGAAGGTGACGTGCATGCTGCAAGAGCATTAACAATACTGGTAAAGTCTCCTCCTGATTGAGCAACCGTAAAAACATTCTGATACATGGAAGCCCCGCTGGCAGTATATTGAACTGTTCCATCAGGAAATTCTATACCACCTGTAGCATTTCTGATCCGGCCGTTAACATCCAGTTTGGCAGATGGAGAAGTATTGCCAATGCCGATCTTACCATCATCCTGGATAAGCATGGAGGTGTCATTGTCGCTGTTTTTTGTGATAAAGGTATTGGTGGAACTGGTGTTTCCACTGCCTTTAACTTCGACCTGCGAATGGAGGGAGGTGGTGATTAATAACCCGCAAACAAGCATTACGAGCAGTCTGATTGTTTTGAACATGACGATTAGTTTTGGTTAATTAATTGAAAATCAATTTAAAATACCGTAATAAAGCGGAAGGTTGATTAGCGGTAGTACTCAGCAAGATCTGGTCAGGATACTGTAGTATCCCGAAATGTAAGAAAAATAAGTTGATTGGTCAAATATTTGGGAAAGGTTTTTATTAAAGGGGTG
>CAZMOK010000109.1:1787-6785 GCA_964567785.1 uncultured Bacteroidales bacterium
CGGGTTGCGGGTTGCGGGTTACGAGTTACGAGTAAAATGTTACCATTAAGCCATGAAGAGGGCTTTAAATGTGATTATTTTATCGTCTTATAATCAACTCCTTTGTAAACTGTAAACTGTAAATCGTAAACTGTAAATTTCTTTACTTTTGCCACTGACCAAATCAGCCGAAGATGAAGAAGCTGCTTCTTGCTCTTTTTTTTGTTCCCGCTCTGCTTTTCGGGCAGTCATCGCTTATAGTGGAAAAACCGGATGTAAAATATCCCTTCGGACAGATCTTTACCGGTTTCAGGTATGGCTTTAATAAAGATTTTGAACCCCGGGCAGCCTTTGAGTTCAACCAGGGGATCATCGGTTATTACCATGAGATCTCAGGTAAAGTAAGCGGCAAGATCATGTTTGACGTCACCCGTACAACCAACATCTATGAAATAACCGATTCACTGGGCAACCGGATGGACATCAATTATTTTGAAGGGAGCAAATACACGGCTTTCCTGAAAATGGCCGAGATACGCTGGAACATCAGTGAGCGGTTTACCTTCAGGGTAGGGCAGTTGCTGAACACACAGTACCTAACCTTCAACGACCGGTTCTGGGGGTACAGGTACATCGATGTCACGTTCCAGGAAAAGTACCGTCTCGGGAACCCGGCCGATTTCGGCGCCCAGCTCGACATCAAAACCGGCAGGTTCCTGCACCAGTTTTCAGTGGTGAACGGAGAGGGACCGTTCAGGTACCAGGATGATAACAGTAAGTTCATCTATTCCTATAACGTCCAGTACTCTGTTACAGAAAAGGTCACCTTGAAGCTTTATGCTGATATCGCCCCCGATGCAGTGAACTCGGAGACCAGCGGCAACAAATATGTGGGGTCATTCTTTGCAGGATACAAGACGGATAAGTTCAGGGCTGCCGCCGAATTCGACTATGTGATGAACTATGGTTTCGAGGAAGGTAGGGACCATTACGGATTATCCGCTTTCGCAAGCTGGAGCTTCCATGAAAGATTTGACCTTCTGGCACGTTACGACAGGCTGGTCATAGAGCTTCCCGGAAATACGGAATATGAGAATTACATCATCGGCGGGGTGCAATATGTACCCATTGAGTATTTCACCACTTCTTTAAATTTCAGGTACATCACTTCCGACGATCTGCCGCTGGTATATGCAAGTTTTGGGCTGAAATTTTGAAAACACTCACCACCGGATTCGTTGCCAGGGATACCCCCATTCCGATGGTCCCTGCCTGCGGGGAAGGCATTCCGAGGGCATACAGCCCGATGCAGGCTGTCAGTCCGGCAAACATGGATGCAAAAGCCCCTGCTTTAGTGGCCTTTTTCCAGAACAACCCCCAGATAAACGGCCCCAGGAACGCCGATCCTATGGCACCCCAGGATATGCCGAGAATGGCCACGATGGTGTCGGGTTTGATGAGTGCAATGATCACAGATAATAGCACAAAGAAAGCACTGGATAAACGCATAAGCATGGTAAGCGCTTTGTCGGGTATGTTCTTGTCGACGAACCCCGCATAGAAATCCTTTGCAAAAGAGGAGCTGGAAATGAGCACCAGGGCCGCGAGTGTCGACATTGAGGCTGAGAGTATAAGAAGCAGGATGATGATTGACAAGGATTCAGGGATCACCCTGGTAAGCAACTCAGGCATCAGGGCATCCACATTGGGCATACCGTCGGGGAAGAAAGCAAGCGGAGCGGTTTCGGGGGTCAGGAAAAAACGGGTGGTCGATCCCAGGAAATAGGCAATGCAGCCAATGAGCAGGGCAAAGAAGGTTGATGCGACCATTCCTGTCCTGATGGCTTTTTTGTCTTTTATGGCATAGAATTTCTGAATGAGTTGCGGCATGGCAAACGGGGCTATGCTGGTGAGGGCTACCAGTGAGAACAGGGGCCACCATCCCGGTGGGCCTATGGCCTGGGTCAGTTTGGGGTGCATATCGCTCAGGGTAGCAGTAATGTTACCAAGTCCGTTACCTTCATTGATTGTATAAGCCAGCAGCACGATCACACCTGCGGTCATGATCATGCCGAAGATAGTGTCGATCAGCGTCATCGACTTATAACCTCCCATGACCAGGTAAAGTGTGGTGAAAACCCCCATAAATGCCACGGCGTGCCAGTATTCTATCCCCGGGAACGAGGAAGTGAACAGATAGGACAAGCCAATGAAAACAGCAGCCGAATATGGGACCAGGAAAACAAAGATGGCAATCGATGCCACCAGTTTCATGGCCGGGCTGTTGTAGCGTTTTTCGAGGAACTCGCTCAGTGTGCTCACCTTCATCTCCAGAGACATCTTCTTGATCTTCCATCCCATGAGCCACCAGGCTCCAAGTACCCCCACCAATGCGTTAAAAATTCCGATCCAGATGCCTGAGTACCCGAAACCCCAGCCCACCTTTCCGGCGAAGCCGATAAAAACAACAGCAGAGAAATAGGCAGTGCCATAGGAGAAAGCCGTCATCCACGGGCCGATGTTGCCGCCCCCAAGGAAGAAATCTGAAAAGGAGCGGGTACGGCGCAGGCCGAAAATCCCGACTGCCAGGATCATGATTGCGTAGAGGCTTAATACAATGATCTTTATAATCATTTATTTTGGGATTTGGTTAAAATCTAAATATTTTGTTTTCAATCCCCCAAAGATCAAAAAGTTTGTTCAGATTCAGGCATTTTGTATCATAAAAAAAGGCAGCACCCTGCCGGGCGCTGCCTTCTGTTTATAATGAATTTTTGCTTACATGATGATGATCTTTTTACGGATCATGTTGGCTTTTTCAGAATGGATGTTCAGGATGTAAATACCCCGTTTAAGGTCAGAAAGGTTGAGGGCATTTCCTGTGTAGTTGTCCATCTCCATTATGAGCTTTCCATCCGTTGAGAAGAGAGAAACTTTGGCTTTCTCAGTCCCTGATATGTAAAGCTGACCGGTAGTGGGATTGGGGAATACCTGTACCGATGATACCGGTTCCTCTTCCAGCCCGACAAAACCTGTGTAATTAACAATGTATCTCTTGGATGCTGCAAGATTTTCTGCATAAACATCTACTGTGGCACTTCCTGGGAGTTCAAAGGCCTGGTTGATTACTGGAAGTGCTTCTTCATCCACTGTTTCCACGGTGAGCACAGGTTCTTCCACAGTGCCTGCAGGAAGGACAACATTGTATTCATAAACATCCGGGTCAAAACCTTCGAGAGGCACGCCATCGAGGAAGATCATTTCCAGCCTGGCTTCACTTGAATAGGTTATTCCGTCGTAACCATATTCAGACTGCAGTATCTCTTTGCTCGACTGATCCTGTATAAGCACTGCAACCATGAGGTCATCGGTTTCTTCCACATTGGTATTTGAAAGATTGTATGTGAATGTCTGGGTAACTGATTCCCTGTCTTGCAGATCGATGGTTGCCCCATTGGCATCGGGGAACATCTTCATCATTACATGGTGGAATTCTGTTTCGCCGTTGGAACCAACATTACCTGTTGTGACTTTTTCGAAAAGAATATTATGCACCTTAACCGTTCCGTAATTGGAGAACGGGAGGATGTTCGTTGTAATACTGATATTATCCCCGGTTACTTCGAACGAACTTGCAATATCAACCGTTGCTGTTAGCTGCGAGGCTGCGTCAAAGGCTGCCTGTACGGAACCCATGTTCGTATTGACCCTTGATCCGTTGCAGAAGAGATCGGGAACATAAGTTACCCCGTAGTAATTCCTGCGGACACCGCCTTCGGCTGTGTAGTAGGGATCACCGCTTCCGGGCCAGTTCATCTGGTATTTTATCAGTACGATCTCATCCTCATTTTGCTGGCTCCAGGGCACAAACCCTGAGTTGAAGCTGGCGCAGGGGCCGCATGTTGAGCTGGTAAACTCTTCGAAGCACGGGGTGCGGTCGAGTATGTTGGCATAATAAGCGATGGTCTTTGATATAGTGTCGTTTGTCTGGTCCTCGTCCTGTCCGCCGTTAACAGAGTTGATCCACATCGTCAGGTCGTGGTAGCCGAAGGCGGAAACCCACATACCGTCGAACTCAAATTCAAAGGTTTCGAGCAGGCCGATGGACAGATCCGTGAAAACCGAATCATAAATACTGCCGGAATATGACTGCCAGGATACATCCAGTTCGGTGATCTCTGTGTTACCAAGATTGGTAATAATGCCGCCAACAGTATCGGGGCCGGTGATAACGGCAGGGGTTGTGACCTGGGTCATTTTGGCATCCAGTCCGGCCGGTGCTTTCATCACAACATCGTCGATATACCAGGCATTCAGATTGGGCAGGCTCCCGGTAAGGTAGAACGACAACTGGAAATTATAGGCACCGACATCACCGCCTGTAAGGACAAGTTGCACTTCTTCAGGGCCTACGGTGGTTGTGGGCGTTTCATCCCATACTGAGTTCCATGACCCACCTGCCCGGGTGGCCACACCGATGGTTGGTCCGGGAGCCGGCAGGTCGGCATAATAATGTTTGAAAAGCACGATCACGGTATCTACGTTTGTGAGGTCAACGGCCGGTGATATGAGCCTGGCCGTACCGGGACCGCTGGAGCCGCTGAATTTAGCTTCTGGGGTATTGCCACCGGCATTGGAAGTATTACTTTGTGTCCAGATGTCTCCCAGTGGAAGGGCTACCCATCCGTCCGGGGGAAAGTCGTCACCGCTGAAATCCTCAGAGATGAACGACTGGCTGAAAAGCGCGGCAGTTATGAAAATTCCTAGAAAAGTGAGGTAAATCTTCTTCATTGTAACTGAGTTTGAGTGAATACTAAATAATTCGGGTAAACAAAAGTAAGATAAGTATAATTGGTTTTCAATATTATTTACATAATTTATATATATGGATGTATGGTTGTTTCTAAAGTCCCCCTTTGAAGGGGGATTTAGGGGGATGTTATTGTATCTGATTGTAAAGTTGTCCCAATTGCTTTTATTGTCAAGTTGGTGCTGGGTACTGGGTGCTGGGTACTGGGT
>CAZMOK010000110.1:0-6608 GCA_964567785.1 uncultured Bacteroidales bacterium
TTTTTTGAGCCTCCTACCGGACTCGAACCGGTGACCTTCCCGTTCACAAGTGAACGGGACGCTCTACCCTTCACTGATCAACTTTTCGATATACCGCCTGCTTTTCCTCCTTTTTATCCTTCTTTCTTCTTCTTCAGCTTCTTGCTTTGTGTCAAACCCTTTACAGTATTTCAGCCTCCAGGGCAACCCTCTCCGAGTGAATTTTCCATGGCCGATATTATGCTCATAAAGCCTGCGCTCTATATCATTGGTCGAACCAACGTAATATCTATCCAGTTTCTCACTGAACAAAATGTAGACGGAATATTTCATGGACATTGATCGGTGAGGGCATAAAAAATACCTCTAAACCGAGGTATTTTTTTTTGAGCCTCCTACCGGACTCGAACCGGTGACCTATTCATTACGAGTGAATCGCTCTACCAACTGAGCTAAAGAGGCTTTTCTTTTTTTCTTTAACCGAACCAGTGACCTTCCCGTTCACTTGTGAACGGGACGCTCTACCAACTGAGCTAAAGAGGCTTTTCTTTTTTTCTTTAACCGAACCAGTGACCTTCCCGTTCACTTGTGAACGGGACGCTCTACCAACTGAGCTAAAGAGGCTTTTTCAATCAGAACATAATCAGGGGGTTACCTGTTATCTCTGTAATTGAACATGCAAAATTAGTAAATTAGTAGTTTATTATCCTTTTAGGATCAACCAAAATTCCTTGTATGAAGAAAATACTGTTCAGCTACACAAACCAGAATAAAACAGCAAGTTTTGGCCTTCTTTTTATGAGGCTGTCGCTGGGCCTTATGATGATGCTGGCCCACGGACTTCCCAAGATCATGAAATATTCCGGTTTATCCGAATCCTTCCACGACCCGTTCGGTTTTGGAAGCGCCTTTTCTGTTTCGCTGGTCATTTTTGCTGAATTTTTTGCATCTTTTTTCGTTATCCTCGGACTGGCAACCCGGGCTTTTCTTGTACCACTCATCATCACTATGCTCGTCATCATTCTCGATGTGAAATGGGGAGGCCCGTTTGCAGATATGGAAAAAGCCGCCCTTTTCCTCACAGGATATGTAACTCTTTTTATTAATGGAGCAGGGCGCTTTTCAGTCGATAGGGTACTTTCTAAATGAGAAAAATAATTTATATCGATAATAACATTGAAAATTTTAGATCGGTGATAGTTCAGTTTAAAGAAGACAACTTAAGGATATTTGAAAACTGAAAAAAAATATGCTTACTGTTATTAGTGTTTCATATGTGATTAAACTGCGTATTCCGTTTCAGATGCATCAAAACAATCTATTTTAAAGGCAAGCATGTCCGATGATCAAGGATATTAACAACCTTCTTCTCAAATAATTTCCAGGAAAAGAACCATTAAGAAACTTCCATAGCCAATAATTGTGGTTTTCATTCAATACCACCCTGTTGTGCCATTCTTTTATAAATCAAGAAAAATCACTGTATTTCAAACATTTACGTTTCTTTGGTGTTATTTATTTGTACAAAGAAAATATAATTCAATAAGGTACGTTTCCGGTTTATAGTTGTTCTTACAATTATTGTGCATAATTCACCGAAGCTTCAGGTAAACGGGCATATTCAAATGATTGTCAACAGAATATTCTTATCAACAGAACGTACTTGATAAGTACCGCAAGATTTTATTCGGCAGAGGGTATTATTGTTGTAAAATTATCAACGAATTCAAGATGGCCACTTGATCATGGGTTGGGTTGCTGTTAGAGTCAGATTGTAATAGCCGAGAAACTTCCTGCCCCCTCACAGAGGCACTTCAGTAAAAGGAGTGCCTCTGTATTTTATTATCCTTTAGGGACGACGTCTCAAAAAATGAGACGTCGTCCCTAATTATTAAGTAGCTGTTTTTTAGAGCATAAGATATTATTTATGTAAAAATTTAGTGTTTTTTGAGACGTCGTCTCTGTTTACCTGTTTTATTACTTTTGCCAAAAACAATCCCCAATGAAATACATCGGAGCCCATGTGAGCGCGTCAGGAGGTGTGGAAAATGCCCCAGTCAATGCGCATGAAATAGGTGCCACAGCCTTCGGACTGTTTACAAAAAACCAGCGCCAATGGTTCTCAAAACCTCTCAGCGAAGAGAACATTTCCAGGTTCAGGGAAAATTGTGAAAAGTATAGCTATGGGCCAGGGAAAATACTTCCCCATGACAGTTATCTCATCAACCTGGGGCACCCCGAAAAGGAAGGCATCGAAAAGTCAAGGAAATCATTTTTGGATGAAATGAAACGATGTGAACTGCTCGGCATCGACAGACTGAACTTCCACCCGGGAAGCCACCTGCGGAAAATAGATGAGGAAACATGCCTTCAACGAATTGCTGAATCGGTAAACATTGCCCTTGATAAAACCAAAGGGGTGATTGCTGTTATTGAAAACACAGCCGGACAGGGCAGCAACCTGGGCTATAAATTCGAACACCTTAAATATATTATCGACCTGGTTGAGGATAAAGAAAGGGTAGGCGTTTGCATCGATACCTGCCACTCCTTTGTTGCCGGTTATGACCTGAAAACACAGGGCGGTTTTGATGAAACATTCAACCTTTTTGATGAGATCGTGGGTTTCGAATATTTAAAAGGAATGCACCTGAATGATGCGAAAAAAGAGCTTGCCTCAAAGGTGGACCGGCATGCCAGCCTGGGTAAAGGGACGCTTGGCTGGGAGGTTTTTGAACGGATCATTAAAGACCCGCGGTTCGATGAAATGCCCCTGATACTTGAAACACCTGATAAAGACCTCTGGGCTGAAGAGATCCGTGTTTTGAAAGAAATGGCCGGCGTCTGAGTGCCTCAGCCGCCTCCGCGGTCAAGCCAGCCCCTGATCCTGACTTCAATATCTTCGACATCCTTATATAAGTAAGTCCGGTTATCGATGTCCTCGCCCCAGGGGGTTGATTCTACAGTACTCCAGTTGCCGCGGGTAAATTTAAAGGCGAGCGTCCCCCATGACCTGGGAATATCTATGTAATAAGTGCCATCATCATTTTTATTGAGTATCCAGTCGTTGTCGCCGGGGTCCCAGTCGTTGAAGTTGGCCGCGAGGTAGATATCAGCCCTTTCGGGAGTGGTCCCCGGGACTCCGAGCACCGTGATCCTGATCGTATCTTCCACTTCTTCCGAAAGGTCCATCCAGTTGCCGATGCTCACAAACATCGTATCGTTGGGACTGTAAGCATCCAAAACCCTGTTCTCTATTTCATAGCCGTATTTGTCCACTTCAACTTTGCCCCAGCCGCCCCTGGTTAACTTGAACTTTTTACCCGAAGCCCTCATTGGCAAGTTGATGAAGAAATTGCCCCGCCGGTTCTTTTCAAGCATCAGGTTTCCCTGCTTTGGGTACCATCCGTTGATATCGCCCACAAAATATATCGGATCATCAGACGGGGTGTTCTCCGGAACACTTTCGACTATCAGGGTTATGAAATCACCGCTTTTCTTTTCCAGGTCCTGCCAGCTTTGAACTTCCACAAAAACGGTGTCCTGCCTTCCAAACTCAGCTACCCGTGGCTTTATCTCCTCTCCCAGGGCATCTGCTTCAGTACGCTCGAGACTGCCCCGTGTGATCAGGAATTCAAGATTGTCGATGTTATTTAACCTGGGAACATCCAAAAGCCAGTAGCCTGAAACCGAATCATATTCAAAGAGCAATGGTTCTTCAACGGGGTCCCAGTTATTGACATTTCCTGCCAATGCGATCCTGGGATCGGGAGGTGTATTATCAGGAAGGGACTTAATGGCGATAAGCATGTACTGGCAATCCAAAGGATCAAGGTCGTTCCAGCTCAGGATACTGTTAACGACCACCTCTTCCTCCCCGTAATAGGCCGACCTGTTATTTACATCACTGCCACAGAGATCGGTTTCGCGCGTTGTCCAGTCGCCGCGCGTGAACTTGTACTCAATCTCCCCGATACCCATCGGAAGGTCGACATAATAAATACTGTCATCCACTTTCAAAGTGTATTTGGGATCGCCCGGATCCCACCTGTTGAAGTTGCCGGCAATATAGATTTCGGCATTCTCCGGAGTATTGGAGGGCACATCATGCACCTCCACCCGCATCTCGTAGCAGGATGTGAGGGAGAACAGCATTAAAGCTGCTGTTATTATTCCTATGTAATGTCTTATATTCACTAAAGATTTCAAATTTATCTTAACTCTAAGCTCTAAACTCTATCTTTCGAGCCATTCCATAAAAGCGGGCACCCTCTTTCTGCTTACCAGCACCCTCTCGTCCGGGTCCGGTGCAAGTTCTATCGATAGCCTGCTGTTAAAATATTTACTTACTTTCTTTATGGACCCTACCGATGCCAGATACCCCCTGTTAAGCCTGAAAAACTTATCAGGATCAAGCATTCCCTCAAGATTTTCAAGGGTGTGGTCAACTATATACCTTTTGCCGTTATCTGCAACGAGGAATACTATATTCTCTTCGGCCTTGAACCAGGCTATCCGGTCAGTTTCCACAGTTATTATCTGATCGCCGAGCTTTACCAGGAACCTCGACTTGTACTTGTCGCCCGAAAGCATTGAAACCACCTTCCGGATCTGGCCCTCGTCGATGCCACCGGTCTTTGTCGTGAAACTTGATCTCAAATCTTCGAGCTTGCCCAGCGCCCTCTTCAATTCTTCCAGTTTGACCGGTTTGAGCAAATAATCAATGCTGTTCAGGTCGAAGGCCCTGATAGCATATTCATCATAGGCTGTTGTGAAGATTACGGGCGAGGTGAGCTTTACCTGGTTGAAAATATCGAAACTGATCCCGTCGGCGAGCTGGATGTCAAGAAACACCAGGTCGGGCGACGGGTTCTCTTTAAGCCACTCCACACTGTCCTCAACAGTATCGAGGCAGGCCAGGAGCTCGTATTCAACCCCCGCCTGCCCTAATAAACGCTGAAGTTCCTGCTGTGCAAACGGTTCGTCTTCTATTATCAATATTTTCATATGATCAGATTAACGGGATCTCTACTTTGAACGTTTTTCCGTCCTCCTCTACCTTAACCTCCCGATCGGTCAGCATCAGGTAACGGTTCTTTATGTTTTGCAGGCCCATTCCTGTTGATTTGCCTTGCTGCTGTTTCTTCTGCAGACCGTTCTCCACCCTGAGATAATTATCAGATATCTCTATGTTGATATCGAGGGGCCTTTTAGAAGAAACAATATTATGCTTTACGGCGTTTTCGATCAGCAGTTGCAGGGTAAGGGGAGCAATCTTCTTTTTCAGCAGATCATCTTCAATGTCCATTTTTGCCTTCAGTTTTTCCCCGAAACGGAGTTTCAGCAGGTACACATACGACTCTGTAAACTCAACCTCCCTCGATAATTCGATAAGGTCCTTTCCCCTGTTGTCGAGCACATACCTGTACACATCCGACAGTTTCCTGATGAACTCAGCCGCTTTGTCGCGGTCTTCATAAACCAGCGACGACAAGGTATTAAGACTGTTGAACAAAAAATGGGGGTTGACCTGTGCCCTGAGCATTTCATATTCGAACTCTGCGCTCTCTTTCCGGTACTTTTCTGCTTCCGCCAGGGAGATCCTCCACTGGTCGAGCAGCATAGCACTGAAATCCAGTATGTTCAGCATCAATACAATGAAAGCTGTGACGGCCAGCAAAGTGATCTCATCAGAAAGAAGGATCACAGCAGAAGTATCGAGCAGAAAAAGGGACAGGATCCGCACACCTGTCACAAGCAAAAATGCAAGTAAAAGGTGTATGAGTGTTTGTATCGCCGACCTTTGCAGCGGCCGGTTTCCCCAGGGCACTCTTTTATTGAGCACCTTGTTTATCCTGAAAGCAATCTCCACAAACAGGAAAGTGATCAAGACTGAACCCAACGGGACCAGGGGGTTGCCAAAGATCACATGGTTTCTGTACTGTATGCTGAAAATCACTTCAACCAGAAGGGCAAAGAAGAGCCCTGCGACGAGCGCAAAAAGAATCCGGCTGACAATACTTCTGAGAAGCTGGCTGAACATTTGATCATTCTTACAGTTGCTGTACCGAGCGTCTGTTCAAAAGTAATCAATCCCGCAAGATTTCAAAGAACGTTTGTAATCTGTATAAGGTCTTATGACTTGTCGATTGTCTTTTTCAGGTATTCCTCGCCGTTCCTTTCAATGATGTATTCATATTTTCCTGAAGGAACTTTGCTCACGTCAAAATCCATCTCTATAGTGTTGTGCTTCTTCACTTTTCTCTTGTAAAGAGTTTTTCCTGCTTCATCCTTAATGAGGAACCATACAACATCGGCATCTGTTTTACCAACCCTGAATTCAACCACATCGTTACGGTACTTGTTGATGCAGGCCTCGAAGGTGGTGGCTTTTTCAGTTTCGTTTTTTCCTTTTTTGGTTTCGCTTCCCTGTGCTTTTACGTTAAGGCCGACAAGAAGGCCGATCAGTGCGAGTGTCAATACTTTTGTTTTCATGGCGTTTGTTTTTAAAATGTTCATGATCCAAAAGTAGGGCGCAGAAAAGCCTTTGAACAGGAGTTTCGGGTGAAGTGTCAGAAAAGCAGGGTGAAGTTCAGAATACGGACGGCGAAATGTTAATTAACAATTAA
>CAZMOK010000111.1:0-6527 GCA_964567785.1 uncultured Bacteroidales bacterium
AAAATGAAACTATTCAAAAAAATACTGGTAGCAAACCGCGGGGAGATAGCGGTAAGGGTGATCCGGTCGGCCAGGAAGCTTGGGATCCAGACCGTTGCAATATACTCCCCCGCCGACGCCCATGCCCTGCACGTGAAAATGGCCGACGAGGCCTACAGCCTGCACAGCGACGACCTTTCGATGAGCTACCTCGACATCGAGAAGATCATCTCAATAGCCAGATCATCGGGCAGCGAGGCGATACACCCCGGCTACGGCTTTCTGTCGGAGAACGCCGGTTTTGTAAAGGCCTGCGACGAAGCGGGCATCGTTTTCATCGGTCCGGGCGCCGAGGCCATCCGCCTGATGGGCAACAAGATCGAATCGAGGGCCTTTGTCAGGAAATCGGGAATCCCCATGACCGAAGGCATTACCGGCGACCCCGAAACGCTGCTGAAAAGGGCCGGCGAGATCAAACTGCCCATACTCGTCAAGGCCGCCGCAGGAGGTGGCGGGAAGGGCATGCGGATAGTCCACAGCATGGACGAACTCCCGCAGGTGCTCGAGACAACCACCCGGGAGGCTGCCTCCTATTTCGGCGACGGGACGGTGTACATAGAAAAGTATATCGAAGAACCACGCCATATAGAGGTGCAGGTGCTCGGCGACAATCACGGCAATGCCATCCACCTCTTTGAAAGGGAATGTTCCATCCAGCGCCGCTACCAGAAGATCATCGAAGAATCGCCCTCCCCCACCCTCACACCCGAAGTGCGTGAAAAAATGGGCACTGCCGCCGTCAAGATCGCACAGGACATAGGCTACAGCAGCGCAGGGACAGTGGAGTTCCTGGTCGACAAAGACCTGAACTTCTACTTCCTCGAAATGAACACCCGGATCCAGGTGGAACACCCTGTTACGGAGATGGTGACCAACGTCGACCTGGTCAGGGAACAGATCCTGATAGCTTCGGGCAAGGAGCTCGAAATCAGCCAGGAAGAGCTCAGGCAGAACGGCCATGCCATCGAATGCCGTATCTATGCCGAAGACCCCGAGAACCAGTTCCTCCCCTCACCCGGTACCATGACCTTTTACAAGGAACCCGTGGGGACGGATATCCGGCTCGATACGGGGATTGAAAAAGCCTCGACCATAGAGAGCTTCTATGACCCCATGATCAGCAAGCTGATCGTCTGGGGAAAGGACCGCGACATTGCCCGGGAAAAGATGCTCATGGCCCTTGAGGGTTACATCATCCACGGGATAAAGACCAACATCACCTACCTGAAGCACCTGCTCAGGAACGACGATTACATAGAGAACAAGATCTCAACAAGGTACTGCGACGATCATACCGGCAGCATAGTGGAAGAGATCCATGCAGCCAGGAAGAGCTTCCCCGCCCACCTGCCTGTCATGGCCTGCTACATTTACGATTTCAATAAATGGAAACTGACCGAACAAACCAACGGCTCGGGCGTTTGGAAGATGATAGGGTACTGGAGGGAAGTGATGGAACTCGAGATCGATCTCGACGGAGAAACCCATAATCCTTTTATTGAAAGGATAGCCGGAAAAGAGTACACTTTCCTCTTTGAAGGTGAAAAGATCGGCGCTACGCTCAAGGAGATCAGTAACGGATACGTGCAGATAGTGATAAACGACCAGGCTTATGCTTTCTACATCTCCGACGACGGTATGGGGTCCACTTTTGTTTCGCATGGCGGATATGTGTATGAGCTGAAAAGGCACGACATCCTCGCCAGCCACGAAGAGATCCTCGGCAGTTTCGACGCCAAGGGCGGAGATTTCAGTAAGATCATCTCTCCCATGCCCGGGAAGGTCATCAAGATCCATTTTGAGGAGGGCGCCGAGGTGAAAAAGGGCGAAACACTGGTCATTGTGGAAGCCATGAAGATGGAAAACTATATCGCCTCCCCTGTCGACGGGATAATTGAAAAGATAAACGTTAAACCGGGTGACAAGGTCGACGGAAACACGAACCTGCTCACCCTCAGTAAAAAACAGGATTAACTAAAAAAATTGAATGCATGGACTTTGAACTGACAGAAGAACAGCAAATGATCCGTGAAACCGTGCGCGATTTCGCAGAGCGCGAAATACGGCCGGTGGCAAAGGAGCTGGATGAAAAAGCGGAATTCTCACTCGACCTCACCAAAAAAATGGGCGAACTGGGCTTGTTCGGGATGACCCTGCCGGAAAAGTACGGCGGGCAGGACCTGGATACTATCTCCTACATCATCGCAGTGGAAGAGCTGGCCCGCGTGGATGGATCGCAAGCAGCTACGCTTGCGGCGCATAATTCGCTGGGAACGGGGCCTCTCTATTATTACGGCACCGAAGCCCAGAAAGAGAAATACCTGCCCCCGCTCACAACAGGCGAAGCGCTATGGGGATTCGGCCTCACCGAGCCGGATGCGGGAAGTGACTCAAGGGGTACCAAGACAAAGTCGAAGCTTGAGGACGGGAAATGGACCATAAACGGGTCAAAGATCTTTATCACGAACGGATCGAGCGATATTTCCGTAGGCTCCACCGTACAGACCGTAACCGGTGAAGTGGGCGGCAAAAAGGAATTTACCTGCCTCATAGTTGAGAAAGACACGCCCGGGTTCAAGCGCATGCCAATGCACGGCAAAATGATGTGGCGTGCCTCAGACACGGCACAGCTCTTCTTCGAAGACTGCGAAGTGCCCGAAGAAAACCTGCTGGGTAAGGTGGGCGAAGGCTCGCACATAATGCTCAGCACCCTCGACAACGGCAGGCTCTCGATAGCGGCCATGGGACTGGGATGTGCACAGGGGGCCTATGAACTGGCCATGCAATATGGAAAAGAGCGCAAGCAGTTCGGCAAGCCCGTGATCCAGTTCCAGGTGAATGCCTTCAAGATGGCCGATATGGCCCTGAAGATCGAGCTGGGCAGGAACCTGCTGTACAAGGCCTGCTGGCTGAAGGATGCCGGAAAACCTTTCGCAAAGGAATCGGCCATGGCCAAACTCTACTGTTCTGAGATAGCCAGGGAAGTTACCGATGAAGCCGTGCAGATACACGGCGGCTACGGCCTGATGAAAGATTACGACATCGAGCGCTTCTACCGCGACCAGCGCCTTCTGCAGATCGGCGAAGGCACCTCCGAGATACAGCGGCTGGTGATCTCCAGGTATATTGGTTGCTACGAATAGTTGAACCCGAAATACAAAACTCTTTTCTTATGCAGTACAAGATCCTCTGGGAACCCTCCGAAGAGCTGAAAAACAATTCAGGGATGAAAAAATTCCTGGATTTTGCCAATAAACGCTTCGGCAAGAAGATCAACGATTACGGTGACCTCTTCGAATGGAGCGTAAGCGATCCCGGCGGTTTCTGGGGAAGCTTCTGGGACTTTTCGGATATCATCCACTCAAAACCCTACGAACAGGTGGTGGACGATCCGAAGAAGATGCCCGGGGCGAAATGGTTCGAAGGCACCGGGATGAACTTTGCCGAAAACCTCCTCCGCAGGCGCGACGACCACCCGGCCATCATCTTCAGGGGAGAGACCGGCATCAGCAAGACCTATACTTTCAATGAAGTGTACAAAACAGCCCAGGGCATAGCCGAAGGGCTGAAGAAGCTGGGAGTGAAGAAAGGCGACAGGGTTGCGGCATTCATGCCCAACCTGCCCGAAACGGTGATCGCCATGCTGGCTACCTCTTCCATAGGGGCCATCTGGTCGTCCACCTCGCCCGACTTCGGCGTGAAAGGTGTGCTCGACCGTTTTTCACAAATCAAGCCCAAGGTGATCTTTTCGGTCGACGGGTATTTCTATAACGGCAAGCAGTTCGATTCACAGGCGAAGTTAAGGGACATCCTTCACGAACTCCCCACCGTTGAGAAGGTGGTCATGACCGATTATGCCGGCACCCTCGACCTCGCCTCCATAGAGAACTCGATGAAATGGGACGACCTGAAGGGGCCTGCGGAAGGGGAGATGGAATTTGAGCAACTGCCCTTCGATCACCCGTTGTACATCATGTACTCCTCAGGCACAACTGGCCTGCCGAAAAGCATTGTCCACTCACAGGGCGGCACGCTCATCCAGCACCTCAAAGAGCTGATGCTGCACAGTGACGTAAAGAAAGACGACCGTGTTTTCTATTTCACCACCTGCGGATGGATGATGTGGAACTGGTTCGTGAGCAGCCTGGCACTGGGCGCAACCATCGTCTGCTTCGACGGGAACCCTTTCCACCCTTCACCGGAAGCTTTGCTCGAAATGGCCGATGAACTGGGGATAACCCTTTTCGGCACCAGCGCCAAGTACATCGCTTCCCTGGAAGATGCAGGCGTTGTCCCGTCGAAGGTCTCGGAATTCCCGGAACTGCGGACCATTACTTCTACAGGATCGCCCCTTTCGAACGAGAGTTTTGAATATGTTTATGACAAATGGAAAAAAGACGTGCAGCTCTCCTCCATTGCCGGCGGGACCGATATCGTCTCCTGTTTTATGCTGGGCAATCCCCTGCTTCCCGTGTACCGGGGCGAGATCCAGTGCCGCGGGCTGGGGATGGACGTTGACTGCTTTGACGACGACGGCAATCCCGTGGTTGAACAGCAGGGAGAACTAGTGTGTAAGACAGCTTTCCCGTCGATGCCCATCTATTTCTGGAACGACCCCGACGGGGAGAAATACCGGAGTGCCTACTTCAATGTCTACCCCGGCGTTTGGCACCACGGCGACTACATCTACATCACCCCTCACGGCGGCATCATCATGTACGGAAGGTCGGATGCCACCCTGAACCCCGGCGGTGTGCGCATCGGCACTGCCGAAATATACAACGTGGTGGAGAACATGGACGAGATCGATGATTCAGTGATAGTAGGAAGGAAGGTGGAAGAAGACGAGCAGGTGGTGCTGTTCGTAAAGCTGAAACCCGGCAGCGAACTCACCGAAGAGCTCATCAAAAAAATAAAGACAAACATCCGGTCAAACTGCAGTCCGCGCCACGTACCTGCCATCATCAAAGAATGCCCCGACGTGCCCTACACCCTTAACGGGAAAAAGGTGGAGGTCGCCGTGAAAAAGCTCATCCACGGCCAGGAAGTGAAGAACAGGGACGCGCTGAGGAACCCGGAGAGCCTGGATTATTTTAAGGGGGTTGAGCTATAGTGGAAAAAGTTCATGGACCATGGACACATGGGCGCATGTACCGCTTATCATGTACCCATGCTCTTTCTAGTTGATTGAATTGTTTTAAAGAAAATTGCAAGAAGTTGATCGCATTCAACTAGTAACTTTGTGAATTGCTGTTTATCTGCATTAGGATTTAATCCTTTAATTATATTGAGATTGATATAAGTTTCCCTGAGCTCTTTCATAACAATACTTATCTTATGGATAAAGTCTTTCTTTGATTCGGCGCTCTGTGCTTCTCCATAGTTGAGAGCTGAAGATGTTGAAGAGCGAATCGCTTGATCGTTTAGATGAAGAATGGCCCTATTCTTATTGTTTTGAACTACATAATCTGATACCAGAACTGTAAAATTAATTAGCCTGGTTTCCAATTCTTTTTTAGTCATCATAGCTTTTTTGGGAATTAATCGGAGAATAACCCTAAAATGACTGTAAAGAAGTGAAATATTTTTAAAAAGTGACAAGGTACATGGTCCAAGTTACATGCGTCCATGTGTCCATCGTCCATGAACTAGTCCCCAAACCTCGCCTCTCCCTCCTCAATCACCGGGATATGGTCAAGTTCTTCCTTGAAGGCCAGCCAGTCGATGATCTTTAAAGCAAGCTCGGGGGTGAGCTTATCCATGTCGTAATAATAGATCTGGTGGAACTTGTCACTATCGATGCCTGAAGGTTTGTTGCTTGTATTCTTGCTCTCGGCATCGGAAATAATCTGGCCGTCGCGCCTTTTTTTCTCCAGGAACTCCTCACGAATCTCCACCTCCGCCTTGTCCATCAGCTTTGCCACATTGAAGTAAATGATCCTGACGTGTTTGTATTTCACATTCTTGAGTGGGTTCAGAAATCCTTTGAACTCCATTTTCTGATGGCGGCGGCTGCTTGAGAAGAAATGAAGCTTGTTGTCGAGCTTCGATTTTTTTTCCTGTGATTTCAGTTTGTTGAACTCTTCCCTGTATTCCATCGGAAGGCTGTTCACCCTCTCCACAAGCTCATCAAGCTTGGTAATGAAAGCATCGTATATCTCTTTGTTCTTCTCGTAATTCTGTTTTATGCGGAAGATCTTGTCCTGTATCCTGGCACTGTCCCTGGCCGACCGATGCTTCCTGCTTTCATGTCTTTCTATGTCTTCTAACCAGTGGCCCACGGTAATTTGGTTTTATGTTTTACATTGCAAAAATACTTAATTCCAATTAATGTAATTGGTAAATAGTAATTTGAAACCGGTGAAATGTAAATTGATCTCCTGTCCTGACCCATCTCGTCAACAGAACACGGATAATTCAGAATTAAACTCAAATCTCAACTCCCGTTTCACTCCGTTCACGGGATTCCGCTTCGCTCCATCTCAACT
>CAZMOK010000112.1:0-6461 GCA_964567785.1 uncultured Bacteroidales bacterium
GAATTCAAGAAGATCTTTTTGCGCATATTTTATGGCTGAAGGTTGGATGGTATGTAAACCTTGAAAAACAATGATACCCGTAGGGACGACGTCTATCTGAAAAAGGGACATCGTCCTTTCTTAAAGTTTTGCAAAAAATGAGACTTCGTCTCTCATTTCCACTATTTTTGCATCTTAGCATCCATTATTACTAGCTTAAAAAATGACTTTCAAAACTATAGGGATAGCAGGCGCCGGCGTCATCGGCAGCAGTCTGGCACAGCATATCTCCAATGAAGGGCTCGATGTTATTCTGGTTGATGTCTCCATCGAAGCAATTGAAAAGTCCAGGAACACCATCAGTAAAAACAGGCGGTTCCAGGCTATGCTGGGCAAGAGTGAAATCGGTGCAGTAAAAAAAGGCCATATCAGTTATGCCACCTCTTTATCTGATCTCCCGGGTGCCGACTATGTTATTGAATGTGTAACCGAAAATTTTAATATCAAACAAAAGGTTTTTGTTGAAATTGATCTGGCCTGTAAGAAAGATTGTATTATTGCATCCAACACATCAGCGATCCCAATCAAAAAACTTGCTGAACTCACAAAACGGAAAGAGCAGATAATAGGCCTTCATTTCATGAACCCGGTCACTCTCATAGATGCAGTTGAAATGATTTCCGGCCCGTATACTTCTGATAAAACACTCGAAACAAGCAGGCAGTTTTTAAAAGCCATCCATAAAGAATGGATTCATGTGAATGATTCGCCCGGTTTCGTATCGAACAGAGTTCTTATGCTTACCATCAACGAATCGATCCATACTCTGGAAGATGGGGTAGCTGCTGCCGCTGATATCGACAAAGTTTTCAAATCCTGCTTCAACCACAAAATGGGGCCCCTTGAAACTGCCGACCTGATAGGCCTCGACACGATATTGCACACCCTGACTGTTTTACAGGAAAACTTCAGGAATGATAAATTCAAACCCTCTTCGCTTTTGCTGAAAAAAGTGGAAATGGGAGAGCTTGGCCGAAAAAGCGGAAAAGGTTTTTATGAGTACTATTCCAACGGGTAATATAACAGACCAACATGGGTAATCACAAAGAAATCATAAGGGAGTTCATTTCGGGATATATAGATAACGGGAGCCTTACTGACGATGACGACCTCTTCAGGACCGGGTATGTAAATTCGCTCTTCGCTATGGAACTGGTTGCCTTTGTTGAGAACAGGTTCTGTATAACTATAGAGAACGAAGAGCTCAATATCGATAATTTCAGGTCGATCAATGCCCTTGCATCCCTTGTTTCCAATAAAACTCAAGATGCTGGAAAATGAGTGAACCCATCAGCGATAAACACCGGGAAGAACAACTGAGAATAAGGGATTTCGTTGTTAAGGAGATTACCCCCGTGGCAAGTGTCATAGACCTTAAACAATCAACCCCTGCCGATCTCATCAAAAAAATTTCTTCTGAAGGATACCTTGGATATACTATCGGCCCGGAATTCAACGGACAGGCCAAAGATATGACCTCACTGGGTATCCTGAGCGAAGAGACAGGACGTGCCTGCACTTCCGTCAGGAGCCTTATTACGGTACAGGAGATGGTGAGTCAAACCATATTGAAATGGGGCACTAAAAAACAGAAAGAAAAATGGTTGCCCGGCATGGCAGGGGGAAAACTGCTGGGCGCTTTTGCACTTACAGAACCGGACTATGGAAGTGATGCTGCCGGCATCCAAACTTCCTTTAAAGTAAGCGGGGATTCAATTATCATCAACGGGCACAAAAAATGGATCAGTTTCGGACAGATTGCGGATCTTTTCTTACTCTTCGGGAAAAATAAAGACCAGTCGACGGCAATCATCGTAGAAAAAGAAACTCCGGGCTTATCAATTTCCCCGATAAAAGATATGCTCGGTGTCAGAGGCTCGATGCTCGCCGAACTCAGGTTCAAGGATTGTTGTGTCCCTGCTGAAAATATTGTTGGGAGTCCCGGCATGGGAATGAACCCTGTGGCATTTCGCGCCCTTCAAACAGGCCGGTTCAGTATTGCCTACGGATGTGTCGGAATGGCAAAGACCTGCTTTGAAACAGCCATTCGTCATTCTAATTCACGGGAACAATTTGGAAAACTATTGAAAGACCACCAGCTAATCCAGGGCTTGATTGCGGATATGATGGTCAAGATAAGGGCAGCGGAATCTTTGTGCCAGAAAGCATCTGCCCTGATCAGCTCAGAAGACCCAAACAGCTTCAAAGAGGTGTTGATAGCTAAATACTATTCAAGTAAGGCCGCCTCTGAGATTGCGAAAGATGCAGTTCAGATCCTCGGGGCATCGGGCTGCAGCGCTGAATATCCTGTAGAAAGGTTCTTCCGTGACGCCAGGATCATGCAAATCATTGAAGGATCGGATCAGTTGATCCAAGTTATGCTGTCCAAATACGGTTACCACGAAATCAACAATTTCTGATATCTTGATTTAAAAGGATTCTGAATATGGAGAGCCTGAAAAGCAAAATGATCAAATGTCTTGTGTGGGACCTCGACAATACTCTGTGGGACGGGATTTTGCTTGAAGATAAGGAGGTCAGGCTGAAGAGTGAGATCCATAAAATATTACGGACTCTGGACAAAAGAGGCATCCTGCATTCAATTGCCAGTAAGAACGATCATAAAATCGCGATGCAAAAGATCAGTGAGCAGGGGCTGGATCCTTTTTTCCTCTATCCCCAGATAAACTGGAACCCCAAATCGTATTCAATTAAATCCATTGCTGAAAAACTGAATATCAGTGCTGATTCAATGGCTTTTATCGACGACTCGCAATATGAAATCGACGAGGTAAAGTATGAAATTCCCGGGATCATGTGTATCCATGCCGATGACATCCCTCTTTTGCTTCAGAAACCTGAACTGAACCCGGTCCATGTGACTGATGATGCAAGGATGCGCCGGCAGATGTATCTGGGTGACATCCAGAGAAACACCGATGAAGAAGAATTCAGAGGGCCTAAAGAAGCATTTCTGAGGTCGCTGAATATGCAACTTACCATCTTCAAACCCCGGGAAGAAGATCTTCATAGAGCTGTTGAACTCACCCAGCGAACAAACCAGTTGAACACCACAGGTTATTCCTATTCATATGAGGAACTTCAGTTATTCAGGAAATCGGAACAGCATATGCTTTTAATGGCCAGGCTAAAGGACAAATACGGGGATTACGGACGGATCGGGCTGATGCTGGTAGAAGAAAATATGAATACGTGGAATATAAAACTCTTGCTCATGTCGTGCAGGGTTATGACATATGGAATTGGTTCTGTTATGCTTAGCTATATTATCAACCTGGCCAGAAAGAATGATAAAACGCTGTTTGCCGAATACCGTCCCAATGAAAGGAACCGTATGATGAACATAACCTATAAATTCATGAATTTCAAGGATCATGAAAAAAAAGACCATATATTGATATTCAAACATGATCTGAGTGACGAATATGAGTACCCGGATCATATGAAAATAGCATTGCCCTGATGGCTCTATGAATTAACATCAATAAAATGAAAGAAAAGTTAATAATATTCGGTAATGACAAAGCCGCTGAACTAATGTTCCATAATTTTTCCTACGACTCACCTTATGAAATAGCAGGTTTTACAGTTGATAAGGCATTCGTCAAGGAAAGTATATTTTGCGGCCTTCCTGTAATACCCTTTGAAAATATTGAATCAACTTTTCCTCAAAACCGTTTCGTGCTTTTTATTGCCATTGGTTACTCAAATATGAACAAGATAAGGGCTGAAAAATATATGGAAGCAAAAAAAAAGGGGTACACTTTAGCAAACTACATCAGTAAAAAAGCACATATAGGTCAGGGCTGCATAATAGGTGACAATTGCATGATAGGGGCAAATTCCACTCTGCAGCCTAATGTAAGGATCGGTAATGACGTGATAATCAGGGAAAATGTATATATAGGTCATAATTCTGATATCGAAGATCACTGTTTCATATCTGCTTCCGCTGCGATTTCAGGTAATGTCAGGGTAAAGAAGGCATCCTTTATCGGTGTCAATGCCACCCTGAAGGATAATATAACAGTAGAGGAAGAATGCATAATAGGTGCTGGTCTGACCCTGTTGCACAATACCAGAGCTAAAGAGGTATATGCCTCGAAAGCCTCTCAAAAATTACCTTATCCGAGTAATAAGGTGGATATTTGAGGGACATCGTCTTTTTTAGATTATTCTTACCCAGTAACTTAAATTTTTCGATTTTCAAAAAATGAGACGTCGTCTCCTGAGACTAAATTACCTTTAAAATCTTTATTGCTTTTCTCCTCAAGTGAAAATATTATTATCATTTCATAATTTTATTTTTATTTAGTCTAATTTAATATTATTATACTATCTTTACCAAAAGTAGCTCTGATTAAAAACTTACTGGTTAACTATAACATATTCTAAATTAAACTATTAATGATGAAAAAGATAAATATCCTACTCATAGCTCTCATATTCCTTGCCTCATGCAAGAAAGAGGAATCTGCACAGTCTTTTAATGATATTATCGATAACGGCGGGGGATTTGAACCCGCCACACAATCGGAGGAAGTGATCAGTGAAACTTCCGATAATGAAATAATAGACGGTGAAGTATGGAGTTGCACTACCCGAACTTACAACGCCTTAGCACAGGGTGGTGGAAGCTCCGGTTTTCCCCTGTTCAATCCAAATGCTTCAGTTGTATATCCCGGTAGTTTGCTACAAGGTAAGTCACTCAAACAGGCCACACCTGATATTATAGCCGTTGATAGAGCGGGCGGTACCATTTCATACGACCTCAACAATGGCAATCTTGCCTCAAGTTTCACAGTTGACAAAGTCTCAAAAAGCTCCATCCAGAACGCGATGAACCAGATCATTGCCAACGCCCCCGAGGACCTGCCTGCAAACTTCATCTTTAAGTACAGCCAGGTGCAAAGCGAACAGGCCCTTGCACTGGAATTAGGAATAGATTATGAGTCAGCCTTTACGGAGGTTAGCGGAAACTTCGGGTTCAGCACAGGTTCCACACTCAACCGCATCCTGGTGGAACTTAACCAGAGTTTCTACACCATGAGCTTTGATATCCCGACAAGCCTCGAAGGTCTTTTTGCTCCAAGCGTAACTCCTTCCGATCTTGCAAGATATGTTCAGGAGGGCAATCCGGCCACCTATATTTCGGATGTCACCTATGGCAGGATTTATTACATGTTGATTGAATCCACTTCCTCTTACACTGAAATGGAGGCAGAGATCAGTGCTTCCTTCAGCGGTGTGGCAAACTCGGCAAATGTGGATATTTCCGGAAATTCCCTTTCGACACTGGATAATCTTAAGATCAAAACAATGGCTTTCGGTGGTGAAGCAAGTACCAGCTTACTTACAGTGGGTGAAACTGATTTGAACAATCTTGTTGAACTGCTCGCTGAAAGCACAACCATTTCTACAGGGTTGCCTATCAGCTATGTAGTCAGAAGCGTGAAGACCAACCAGATAGTGAGTGTCCAGTTAGCTACAGAATATGATGTTACCGAATGTGAGCCCGCCCCTGAAGGCGGCGAGCCGCCTTATACAGCGCATTGGAGAGGCCAGGTGATCTCACGTATGGGTCCTGTAGGGGCTGCTTACGCTACCACGGGGACCGAGTTCATACTTATTGATGAAACCGGCACACAATTCATGAGAAGCAATGTAGGCTCACTCGAAGGGCCCTTTCCTGTTAGCCAGCTCGGTGGCGGCCCACAGCCTTTTGATATCGGGGCTGCCTGTAATATTGATGGCAATAATGAAACCGATCCCTGGACAATGATCATGGATAAAACGGGTAGCCTGTACTCATATATAAGGCATGACGGAACCTGGAGCGGTAATGACCCGCAACCTATCTCAAACCTGGCAAATGGAGTGAATCCCTTTGGTCTGAATGGAATCGGTGCCATGTTGTTCAGGTACAAAGATCCCGACGGACCATCCAACAGGTATATGATCAACAAAGATGGCGACCAGTTTGTCCTGTATTACAATAACCCAAACAGTTTCGGTTCTGTTAGCGACATGGAATCCTGGGCTGGCGGTGGTTTGCCTTTCGAAGTAAAAAAAGTGGGCGCCGGCATTGGTTTTTATATAGGCCAGAAAAGTTATTATATGCTTTTCAGTTATGACGGCACACAATACTGCATTTCAGGTGACGTATTCGGGACCGGAACCAATGAGTTCATCGGACCTTTTGACCTTTAATCGATAAGGGACGACGTCTCACCAAAAGAGGGACATCGTCCTTTTTTAAATTGCTCTTTCCCAGCAACTTATTCTTTTTGTTTTGCAATAAATGAGACGTCGTCCCTAAAGATGACAAAGTATTCTTCTTACCGGTATTGATACATCAATTTTATCTTCACGTCGAGAATTCGTATTTTTATGAATTGAAC
>CAZMOK010000113.1:0-1215 GCA_964567785.1 uncultured Bacteroidales bacterium
GAGGGGTTAGGGGTGGGGCCGATTTTAGACAGGATATCCACAAATTTTCTTACTTTTGCACCCAATTTTTTAGTGAGAACCCGCAATCTGCGATTGCATGCAACGGAAGTACAAAGAATATAGCAAGCTCGACCTGATCTCCATCGGGAATGAGATCAACCAGTACTGGGAGAACCACGACACCTTCCACAAGAGCCTGAAGGCCACTGAGAACCACGAAGAATTCATCTTCTACGAAGGGCCTCCCTCGGCCAACGGGAAACCGGGCATCCATCATGTAATGTCGCGCGCCATCAAGGATATATTCTGCCGTTACAAAACCCTCAAAGGGTACCATGTGAAACGCAAGGCGGGCTGGGATACCCACGGCCTTCCCGTGGAGATCAGCGTGGAAAAGACCCTCGGCATCACCAAGGAAGACATCGGCACAAAGATCAGCATTGAAGAATTCAACGACTTCTGCCGCAAGGAGGTGATGAAGTACAAAGACCTGTGGGACGACCTCACAGTGAAGATGGGCTACTGGCTCGACCTCGACAACCCTTACATCACCTTCGACAATAAATACATCGAAACGGTGTGGTGGCTGCTGAAACAATTGTTCCAGAAAGGGCTGCTGTACAAGGGTTTCACCATTCAACCGTTCTCCCCTGCCGCCGGTACGGGCCTCAGCTCACACGAACTGAACATGCCGGGTTGTTATAAGGACGTAAAGGACTTTACCGTAACGGCACAGTTCAGGGTGGTGAGGAACGATCAATCTGAATTCCTTTTCGATAAAGCCCATGGCGACGTGTTCTTCCTGGCATGGACGACCACCCCGTGGACGCTCCCATCCAACACAGCACTGGCTGTCGGCAAAAAGATCGACTATGTTGCAGTGAAGACCTTCAACCCATATACTCACCTCCCCGTAACGCTGGTGCTTGCCAAAGACCTGTTCGGCAATTACTTCCCGGAAAAGAACAAAGACCTTAAGCTCAGCGACTACGAAGAAGGCCAGAAAGATATCCCCTGCGAGATCGTTGAAGAGTTCAAGGGTGCAAAACTGGAAGGGATCCGCTATGAGCAACTGCTGCCTTACGCCCAGCCTGACGACGGTGACGCCTTCAGGGTGGTTACCGGTGATTTCGTAACCACCGAAGACGGTACCGGCGTGGTACACATAGCCCCCTCCTTCGGTGCCGACGACTTCAAGGTGGGCAGGGAAAACGG
>CAZMOK010000113.1:1315-6391 GCA_964567785.1 uncultured Bacteroidales bacterium
GACAAGATCGTGCTGGTATCCCCTCAGGGGAAAAAGATGTACCGCGAGCCCGACCTCATCGACGTGTGGTTCGACTCAGGCGCGATGCCTTATGCACAATACCACTATCCTTTTGAGAACAAGGAGATGGAATATTACTTCCCGGCCGATTTCATTGCCGAGGGAGTGGACCAGACCCGCGGGTGGTTCTTCACCCTGCATGCCATCGCCGTGATGCTCTTCGACTCTGTCTCATTCAAGACCTGTGTATCAAACGGCCTGGTGCTCGACAAGGACGGCAATAAGATGTCGAAAAGGCTCGGAAATGCCGTCAGCCCTTTCGAGACCATAGAAAAATTCGGCCCCGATGCTGCACGGTGGTATATAATGACCAACGCCCAGCCCTGGGACAACCTGAAATTCGACGGTAACACCATTTTGGAGGTCCGGCGGAAATTCTTCGGAACGCTCTACAACACATACGCCTTCTTTGCACTTTATGCAAACATCGACGGGTTCACCTATGAAGAGGACGATGTCCCTTATGAAGAAAGGCCCGAGCTCGACAGGTGGATATTGTCGGAGCTGAACACACTCATAAGGTTTGTGGACAAAAGCTACAACGAATACGAGCCCACCCGTGCAGGAAGGGCCATTGCCGAGTTCGTGAACGATCATCTGAGTAATTGGTATGTAAGGCTTTCAAGGAGAAGGTTCTGGAAGGGCGATTACACGCAGGACAAGATCTCGGCCTACCAGACACTCTACCGGTGCCTCGAAGTTGTGGCACAGCTCTCGTCGCCCATAGCGCCCTTCTTCACCGACAGGCTCTTCATCGACCTGAACAACGTAACCAAAAGGCAGGATGTGGATTCGGTGCACCTTTCGAAATTCCCTGATGCCGATAATTCGATGATCGACAGCGACCTGGAGGAACGGATGGAGCTGGCGCAGAAGGTTTCATCGATGGTGCTCTCCCTAAGGAAGAGGTCTAACATCAGGGTGAGGCAGCCGCTGAACAAGATCATGGTGCCGGCGCAGGACAAGCACTTTGAAAAGCAGCTTCGTTCGGTGGAAAAACTGGTCCTTTCGGAAGTGAACGTAAAGGAGCTGGAATACCTGGACAACGGTGCTGGCATCCTGGTGAAGAAGATCAAGCCCGACTTCAAGAAGCTGGGACCGAAGTACGGCAAGATGATGAAGAAGATCGCCGGCGCCATCAACAGCCTGTCGCAGGACGACATCAACAAGATCGAACAGGAGGGCAGCATCAACATAGAAGCTGAGGGGCAAAGCTTTGAAATACTTGCCGGAGAGGTGGAGATCACCACGCAGGACATCCCCGGGTGGCTGATCGCCAACATGAACAATTTAACAGTTGCCCTTGACGTTACAGTGACAGATGAGCTGAGGCAGGAAGGCATTGCCAGGGAGCTCATTAACAGAATTCAAAACATCAGGAAAGACAAGGGTTTTGAAGTGACCGACAAGATCCGCCTCCAGGTGGAGAAAATGCAGGATCTGGACAAAGCGATCGAGAACAATTTTTCGTATATTTGCTCTGAAACGCTGGCTGAATCGTTTGATATGGTGGAACATATCGACGACAGTGACAAACTCAAAATCGAACTGACTGATGAAATAAATACGTACATCAGGATTGAAAAAGCTGAATAAGGTTTTTCGATCCAAAAACAGGATGAACCATGGCTGAGGAGAAGAAAAATACTGAGGTAACTGATAAGACAAGGTACTCAGACGAAGAGCTTGAGGAATTCAAGCAGATCATAGAAAAGAAGCTTGCAAAAGCAAGGGAAGATTTGAAAATGCTTACAGAGGCATACAATAACGACGACGGTCACGGAACAGATGACACGTCGCCAACATTTAAAGTGCTCGAAGAAGGTTACCAGGTGCTTTCGAAGGAAGAGAACAGCCGGCTGGCCGCCCGTCAGCAGAAATTCATCAATTCGCTGGAGAATGCCCTCCTGCGGATAGAGAACAAAACTTATGGCATATGCCGGGTCACGGGCAAGCTGATCTCGAAGGAAAGGCTGAGAAGTGTCCCTCATGCCACATTGAGCATAGAAGCAAAACTTCAGCAATAAGAAATATACGTTATAGCAAAACTGCTGTGTTTTTTGAGAAATAAGGATCCAGCAGTTTTTTTATACCCCCTGCCCAATTGAAAAAAGCGCTGATCATAATCATCATCATTCTCATCATCGACCAGGTATCAAAATTCTGGATCAAGACCACCATGTACATGGGCCAGGAGATCCCTGTGCTGGGCGACTGGTTCATCCTGCACTTCACCGAGAACGAGGGCATGGCCTTCGGGATGCAATTCGGCGGTGAGTACGGTAAACTCATCCTGAGCCTTTTCCGTATCGTGGCCATCATCTTCATTGGGGCCTACATCTACATAATGTCGAAAAAAGGGGCAACGAACGGTTTGATAATCAGTTTCTCGCTGATCTTCGCCGGGGCTATGGGCAACATTATCGACAGCGCCTTCTACGGATTGATCTTCAGCGAGAGCAGTTACCACACTGTGGCTACCCTGTTCCCCGAGAGCGGCGGCTATGCCACTTTCCTGCACGGGAAGGTGGTTGATATGCTTTACTTCCCACTTTTCAAAGGCTACCTTCCCGATTGGGTCCCTTTCTGGGGCGGTGATTACTTCATTTTCTTCCGTCCTGTGTTCAACCTGGCCGATTCGGCCATCACCACCGGTGTGTTCATGCTGATCCTGTTCAACCGTAGGTTTTTCAAAAATTAAGTTCTGTAGAAGAAGCCCTTTACGGTCTGTCCTGTTTGGCAAAATTTAACTATCTTTGCATACCTTATCAAGAATTTATAGCCTAATGGAAAAAAAGAGAGTTCTTTTCGTTTCAGAAGAAATCACACCTTACCTACCGGAAACACACATTTCAAAGATCGGCCGTTACCTTCCGCAGGGGATCCAGGAAAAAGGGAAAGAGATCAGGACTTTTATGCCGCGCTACGGTACCATCAACGAGAGGCGCAACCAGCTTCACGAGGTTATCCGCCTTTCAGGGATGAACCTCATCATTGATGATGCCGACCATCCGCTGATCATAAAAGTGGCCTCCATACAGCAGGCCAGGATGCAGATCTACTTTATCGACAACGAGGATTACTTTCACAGGAAAGGCACGATCAGGGACAAAAGCGGTAAATTTTACGAAGACAACGACGAGCGGGCCATCTTCTTTGCAAGGGGCGTCCTCGAAACGGTCAAAAAGCTGGGCTGGGGCCCCGACGTGGTACACTGCCACGGATGGTTTTCCGGCATGCTGCCGCTCTATGTGAAGAAAGCCTACAAAGACAACCCGCTGTTCAGTGAGACCAAGGTCATCTATTCCATCTACAACGACAGCTTCAAAGAGCCGCTGAATGAAGGCATGTCCAAAAAAGTGAAGCTGGAAGGGATAACCGACAAGGATCTTACACACTACAAGAAGCCATCTTACGTTAGCTTAAACAAGGCTGCCATTGACTTTTCGGATGCCATTGTCCTGGGCGACAAGGAGATCAATCCTGAAGTAATGGAATATCTTGAGAAGTCGGGCAAGCCCTACCTGGAATACCAGGATGAAGAGCATTATGTAGATGCTTATGACGAGTTCTACGACAATGTGCTCCAGGAGGAGACTGTAGAATCAAAATAATTGTAGCACGGAAAACAGGGGTATTGTGACGAACAGGAAAGGGAAATTCCATCAATTTTTCTTATTGATAATTGTATTGGTCGTTATTGCCGGTTGCCGGAAGGAACCACAGCAGCTTGGCTTCGGCATCCAGCCCGAAAGCGACCAGATCGATGTGCTGAAGAACGATACAGCATCCATCAGGGCCTATTCAAAAAGGATCGATTCCATCAACACCACTACCACCAACGCCACACTTTTCGGTAGCCAGTACGATCCTGTTTTCGGCATAAAGACAGCCTCTTTTTCATCACAATTCAGGCTTTCACGCACTGCATTCAGCTTCGGCTCGGGCAGGCAGCTCGACTCCCTGGTGCTTTATATGAGGTACAGCAGCCTTTACGGTGACACCCTCGAATCGCAGAATATGAAGATCTACGAGCTGACCGAAAAGCTCAGTTCCGATTCGCTCTATTATTCAAATATGGAGATCGAATACTCCGATATGCTGCTGGCTGATATCGACTTTGTCCCAAATACCACCGACAGCGTGGTTGTTGAAGGGGATACCGTACCGCCGCTGTTGAGGGTGAACCTGACCTCCATCACCGATGAGCTGGCTGTAAAGCTGCTGAATGCCACTGACGAAGAGATGACCAGCAATGCCGAGTTCCTCGATTTCTTTTACGGACTGAGGATCGAGGCCGAAAAGGTGATAACCGGAGGGAACATCATTTCGTTCAACCTCAGCAATGCCCTCTCGAAAATGACCCTCTATTACTCCAACGATGAGGCAGACTCACTCTCTTACGATTACTCCATTACCGAGAGCACCGTTAGGGTGGGTCATTTCTCGCACGATTATTCGCAGGGCGATGCCCAGTTCAGGCAGCAGGTGGTGGAAGGGGATTCCACGCTGGGCGATGAAAGGCTCTATGTGCAATCGATGGCCGGTGTGGTTACCAACGTATTCTTTCCCGGCATTAAAAGCTGGTTCGACGACGGCCCCGTGACCGTGAACGATGCCCGTCTGATCATCGAAGGTGTGGAGGACCCGCCCGAATTCACACCCCCGGACTTCATCATAATTGTACGGATTAACGAAGACGGCACTGTTTCACCCCTGGTGGAGCAGTTGGAGGGAGAGTCTTTCTTCGGCGGTTTTTATGTTGAAGAAGACAACCAGTACTGGTTCCGACTCACCGAATACATCCAGAACCTGATGCGGGAGGACGTAACCGATTACGGCCTCCAGATGTTCGTCGATGCCGGCTCCTTCCGTCCCAACCGCTTCATTTTCCACGGCCCCAACCCGTCTGAACCTTCCAGTGAAGGCATGAGGATGAGGCTGGAGGTGGTTTATACGAAGCTTTGAGCCAGTTGGCAGTCGGCAGTTAGTTCTGAGTTCTGAGTTCTGAGTTCT
>CAZMOK010000114.1:0-2491 GCA_964567785.1 uncultured Bacteroidales bacterium
CGGAGATGATCTCGTGGTTTGCTGTTTTTTCCTCAATTACATATTCTGTCATTTTGCCTGGGTAATAGGGGTTCTAATAAGACACAACCACTTTTGCGGTCTCAAAACGGTTATCTGCCGATATCCTCAACAGATAGATACCTTGCACCAGGTCCCGTACGTTCCACTCCAGCCTCTTCTCACCGGCCGGCTGACTTGATTGAAGAAGTGTCCCGACCTTTAAACCGGAAGTATCATAAATCTCAACATTAACAAAAGCATGATATGGTATCCGGTATGTAATATGAGCCTGGCTGCGGACAGGGTTCGGGAAACACTTCAGGTCAAATTCAGATTTGCAGTAGCCCGTTTCAGTATTTCCTGCAAGCTGGTCTTCCAGCAGGCCCTGGAACTCATAGGGACCCATATCGGTCCTTATTGTATCGTCCCCGTTTCCGTCAACACATCTCGGATTTCCAAGCAGATCCCAGGGATAGATCTTCTGGGCAGGGATTGCAGAGTGTGCGCATGCATCCACACAGGGTGAAACTGCTGACAGGATGTAAGGGTGTTCACCCATTCCTATGAATTCAGGATCTTCATCTATATTCCCCTCCAACCAGTTTACAGTTCCGGAGCCGGTAATATAAATACTGTCCATTCCCCCCATAATATTGCAATGATCAACGGTGAGGTCGCAGGAGCCAAGCCTGAACTGGTACAATGAATTATTCCAGACTATTGAATTTTGAACTTTAAAGCTGCTTGAATATGTGCTATAGATTCCTCCCGTAAGATAATCGGCTATATTGTCAACAATAGTTGAATATTTTATAACAGGGTTGCTGTTGCTTATCGAGTAAATACCTGAGCCTCTGTTGCTGATATTGTTATCAATAACAACATTGAATATTTCAGGGGAGGAATTGCTCATATAAATACCTCCACCAAATTTCGACTCATTTTGAGATATTCTTAAACTTCTTACATGACCATCATTATTGTAAAAGTATAATCCTCCTGCACTGGTTGTAGCGTAGTTTTCTTTTATCACTGCAGCATGGCCTGTGATGTAATTATTGCCTTTACAATAAAAAGCACCCCCATATCTTGCTTCATTGTGATGTATTGTCACATTGCCAAGTTCAAGTGAACATCCATCGATCAGGTATACCCCTCCACCCCTGTATGCATGGCAATTGCTGATCTCAACATCTTCAAAGGCAATGTTACTGCCGGAAGCCCAAAATGCTCCGCCCTCGCTTGCATAACCATTTACCAATGACATTCCGCTTAACAGCAAATGGTCTATGTTGCCTGCGGTCATGATCTGCAGGCTGTCTCCATCAAGAACAGTGAGACCGCTCCCGCTTCCGAGAAGTTCCATATTGGGCCTGATATTCAGAGGAAACTGTTCACCCGTTGTCGCCTGGGAATAAATACCCTGTTCCAGAAATATCCTGTGAGGAGCAATGGTATCGGCAAGGATCTTATTCAGTGCATTTTTAACGGTAAGTAAAGGCTCATCGGGACTGGTACCTGAATTCTCATCCGAACCCTCTGTACTCACATATAGATCAAAAGCCCCTTGTTCGAGTATATAATGAAGGATATCGAATTCAAAATTTTCACACGTATAGGCAAAATAATCAGTGGGATGGATCACAGTGAAGGTATCAACAGCCACATGGATCACTTCACACCCATCCGAATGGAGATCAGAACCAACGGAAAGCGCTTCATTGAGATAAATATTACATCTGTCCACCGGATCGAAGGAAGCCGTCGAAAAGTTACAAAAGGCAATCCCCCCGCCTGTTTCCGCGGTATTATTAGTGATATTGCAATCAGAAAAATACAGGTCCGAAGCTTGATCAGCCCGGATAGCACCTCCTGAACCCGTTGCTGAGTTATCTGTGAAACTACAATCGAACAAGTAGGGATTGGATCCTTCTGAAATATACAGGGCACCTCCGTCAAATTCGGCTTCATTTTCATATATTGTAACTCCTGTCAGAACAGGTAAGCTGTTCAGAATGTACATACCGGCACCGTTTTCAGAGGCATTACCACTGACCTCTGCATCTATGAAAACAGGCTGGCTTTCTGTGCAATAAACACCCCCTCCGTTGCTATTGGAACGGATTACTTTGTTGCTGGAAACAGAAGATTCCAGTATGAGAGGCCCTGACCCATCTTCAATACTCATCCCCCCGCCATAATAATAGGCCTCGTTATTCTGGATGATTACATTATGAAGCAAAGGTGACCCTTCAACAATAGCCAGCCCCCCTCCTTTATATTTGGCTGTATTATCATAAATATTCACATTCTGGATAGTGGGGTTGCATCCATCTATATAAACAGCCCCGCCTATCCTTGCGTGGTTTAGCTCAAAGTATAGCCCATCAAAGGTAGCATCAGCATTTTCGCAATAGATACCTCCTCCATAGCCATTGTTTGAATAATTATTCTTCAGGAAGATATTTTCAAGGACAATTTCACTTTCGGT
>CAZMOK010000114.1:2591-6326 GCA_964567785.1 uncultured Bacteroidales bacterium
TGTTTGAATAATTATTCTTCAGGAAGATATTTTCAAGGACAATTTCACTTTCGGTTATGCAAATCCCGGCCCCGTAATAGGCAAGGTTATCCCTGATCATCAGGCTGTCGGTAAACAGTTCACTTTCACCTTTAATGAATATACCACCTCCGTGGCCATTACCGTAAGATGCATTGGAACAGATATCACAATCCTGCAGGCTCACTTCAGAATCGTTCATGAAGATCCCTGAACCATAAGAGGCCTTGTTATCGTGCAATTTCACCTTTTCTACTATTACCCCGGAGGCTACTAACCTGATACCTCCGGCCTCACCGCCCCACATACCTGAAGTTGAGTTGAACCCGCCTGTTATTTCAACGTCTGAAATGTCGATGTTAGTTAATCCGGAAATATCCAGTACATAGGAAGAACCCTCCGCATCAATCACGGTTGTGCTGTCAGGGTCTCCGGCCAGGCTGATCTTATCCTGTATCAGAATGGGGAAATTATCATCAGTAGATGATGGGGAATAAGTTCCCCCTTCGAGAAATACGGTGTGCGGCTCTGAATCGCTTACAATCGACCTCATTGCTTTTGAGATCGATTTCAAAGGATCTTCAGGAGTAGTTCCAGTATTGTCGTCCGATCCGGCAGTGCTCACAAAAAGATCCTGGTCATATTGAGTCTCAAGGGCATGAAGAATATCAAAGCTGAACTTATTGACAGGATAACTGAAATAAGAATTCGGATACAAAACGGCAAATGTATCCACAACTACATTATGTGTGTTGTAGTAATACTGGTCTGAACACGCAATTTCACTCCCGAGTGCAGCCTTATTGCCATAAAGATTACAGCGGGGCTCATCATAATAAAATGTAACATAGGAATTATTGAGATAAATGCCACCACCCATTTCAGAGGCTTCATTTTGACAGATACTGGTGCTGTAGAGCCTTAGGCTGGAGCCCCCGCTGCAATAAATCCCACCGCCCATTTTTGAGGCTTCATTTTGACAGATATTGGTGCTGTAGAGCCTGAGGCTGGACTCCCCGCTGCAATTAACTCCACCACCGCACCAGGAACCGTTTCCTGAAATGTAAGAATCATAAATCCGGATATTGCTGTAAGACTGAGCTGATATACCACCTTCCGGGCTATTCGAGCAGATCTCCGAATCATAAATATAAATATTGCCGCCGCTGGCACTTATGCCATTGCGGTTCTGGCTGACCTGACAATCATAAAGATCCATGTACGTTCCCGACGTTGAAATACCCTTGTTAAATCCTGTTATGGACACATCATTCAGGTGAAGTGAACCCTCTTCAGCCTGGATGCAATCAATGCCCGGTTCATAAATACCATTGAATTCAATATTGTTCAGCGTAATTTCTGAGTCATGCAAATCGAAGCACAGACCGGGATTGTCCACTTCCAGGTTTTCTATCGTCATATAATTATGATCCCAAAGAGATGAGAAAAGGCCCGAGCCATCAGTATCGATTATGGCATTGCCTGCATCGGGGCCTGAGATACTCACATAACTTCGCAGGTACAGCGGAAAAGTTTCACCCGTTTCAGCCTCTGAATACGTACCGGGTGCAAGTTGCAGGCCATTGGGACTGGAGCCGGTTGAATGCAGCATTGCCAGCGCCTTTTTCAATGTTTTAAAGGGCTGGGATTCATTGGTACCGTTGTTTTCGTCAGAACCATCCGGGCTCACATACAGGTCCATGTTGTATTGTGTATAGATACATGACTGTATGTCAAAGACAAATGAATTGAACGGGTAGGCCCAGTAATCGTTCGGGTGCATTACTGAAAAACCATCAACAGTTACCTCTAAAGGATTATTGACATAACTGCCTGAAGTATAAAGGTCGAAGCCCATAAAGGCCTCGTTGCAATAAATGTTACAGAGGTCAACATCATCAAAAACAGCTTCCCCTGATGAAAAGTAGATCCCGCCTCCCATTTCTTCGGCGATATTTTCGGTTATGTTGGTTTTGGAAAGTTCGAGTGCTTCCCCGGCAAAATATATACCCCCACCATTTTCAGCGTTATTATGGGCTATCCTGGAATCATATACATTACTTTCACTATTTGAATATTGATAGAAGTATATTCCTCCACCCGGTCCATTCGTAGTGTTTTCTTCAATATTAACGTTATCAAGGAAAAGCGACCACCTGCTGTAAATTCCGCCTGCCGCATAATTGGCTGTATTCCCTGAAATAAGGCAGTTGGTTAAGTTTGCCTGGCCTCGCAAATAAAGACCTCCGCCATAATTTGAAGAATTGTATTTAATATCAACGTTATCAAGGACGAGAGAGCCACGGGCATAGATAGCACCCCCGTCATATGCCTGACATCCCTGAATGAGTACATTATCCATGTGCAATGAAGTGGAAGAAGGTGTATAAATTGCCCCACCTGAAATACCGGAACCACCACTGTTTACGATCGACAAACCGGAAATATGGGTTTCAAGACCGGAGCCAGCACTAAAGACTCTGTCTGAAAAGTTTGAAGAGATGGTAAGCAGGTTTTTACCTGGTCCTTCGATATGCAGATCCTTGAATAAGTATATTTCTTCACTGACTGTCAGGCAGCAGGGAAATGAAAGGTCGAACATAATGTACCCGCCCGGACTAACAATATCAACTGCATCGCGCAGTGTACCCGGCCCGCTGTTGCAGAGTGAGCTTACATATACTGTATCCTCAAGGCCCACTCCTATCACATTGTCGTAATCACCATTATACAGCAGATCGGGACCACTGCCCTGATCGTACCCGATTGTATAATCCAGCCAGTAGGTTCCGGGATCATTGTCAGTAGTTATATGGGGTGAGAACTCAATGGTGCCCGAAGGTACCGTTATAGGTTCAATGTTTTTACTCACCCACCAGTAGTAATCGGGATCTGCCGGATAGATGTTTCCCATTTCTGCCGAAAGGGAACTGCTCCAGGCAAAAATACCCGAAGCATCACCTGTAAACGGTATATTATCGGCCACAGTCCATCCGTCTGGTAACATGATACTGAAGAACAGCCAGTTAGTGTCGGATGGATTATACATCAGGGCATCCGGTATTTCAATTTCCAGGTTCGTAAGTACCTCATGAGAATCCCTGCTTTCATCACTGCTCTGGCTTACTGTGACAGCAGTTGTAAAGGTTGAGTTTTCGTCGGCCGATTGTGGCTGATCGGCATTGATCGACGGGCCATAGCAGGAATCGTAAAGCAATACAACCCCGGCAACGAACGTCCAGAGTATGGTATAAACGAAGTATCTGTTTTTCATATCGGTTTGGTTTTGGTTAATATTCCTGGTGTTCGGGTCCTCCTCCACTCCGTTTCGGAGGATAAATGTTTGGGTTTATGGAAAAACTCCTTTGTAAATTGTAAACCGTAAAACGTAAACTGTAAATTATCGCATCGCTCAATCGTGCAATCTTGAGGCGTTCCCACCCCGGGCCTTGCCGGGAGTTTCCCACAAAAAACCCGTAATAATTTCGTGTTCCCGGCAAAGTCCTGTCGGCAGGATTGGATCTATCACAATTCTGTGTTGGTGGCCAAAAAGGCCGTATATAGTGAGACTGGCAATAGACACAGCAGGTATAAATATACTAATCAGAAGAGGCTAAAAGAAGGGAGATATACTAACGCAGGGATTTAATTTACAAACGCAACGGTTTGACTGATTTACGCTTTTAGAAGAAAGTCGTCAGTCATCGGTCGTCAGTC
>CAZMOK010000115.1:0-2020 GCA_964567785.1 uncultured Bacteroidales bacterium
TAAAGGTTGAACAGGTGCCCCGACATCACCAGGATGACGGTTACGATGACCCATTTCACGAATACCACCCCTTTCTGAACGGCCAGCCGGGAAGCCACGTAGGCCCCCGCCACGTTCCCGATGGTGAGCACCAGCCCGTATTTCCAGTAAACCTGGTCGTTGAAAATGAACACCAGGAACGACACCACCACGTACATCAGCACGATGAAGACCTTCACGGCATTGGCCCTGACCAGGTCGTAGCCGCACGAAAGCACCAGCGCTGCCAGGAGGAAATACCCCACACCCATGTGGAGGAACCCCCCGTAAAGGCCGATGAAAAAGAAGATGATGATCTGCAGGGGGCTCACTTTCTTCTCCACCAGGTCCTGCCTGCCGTAAAGGATCTTCTTCGGGTTATAGATCATGAAAACCAGCATGATCAGCATGATCACCGCCATGGCCCTTTCGAGCAGGACCTCGCTTATGTCGACCGCTATCCAGGCCCCGATTACAGCTCCTATGATTGCCGGGATGCCCAGTATCCATCCTTTTTTGCTGTCGAGGACCTTCTGTTGCTTGAAACTGGTTGTGGCCGTAAGTGTCTGAACGATGATGGCAATCCGGTTGGTGCCGTTGGCTATAGGTGCGGGCAGCCCCATCAGCATAAGTACTGAAAGGGAAATAATAGAGCCCCCTCCGGCCAGGGTATTGATAAACCCTACAAGCACCCCGGAAATGATCAGAACAATTATCTCAACAAGGGTCATATCAACCAATTCCTTTCCAAATTCTTAGTCTTAATCTTATTCCTTTATCATCCCCCTGCTCTCCTTCCGAAAACATACGTCACCAACAGCAGTATCCCGATCCCTGCCGGAAACAAAAATCCCGGGTGAATGCCGTAAGCAGAGGGTAACGTTCCTATAAAAATTGCAACCCCTCCGGCAGTCAGCGCATACGGTAGCTGGGTCCTTACATGTTCTATATGGTTACAGGAACTGGCCAGCGAACTCAGGATCGTGGTATCGGATATGGGCGAGCAATGGTCGCCCAGCACCGAACCGGCCAGCACCCCGGAAACAACGTTATAAAAGATCGACATCGAAGCCTCGTAGTCGAAACCGCTTTCTGCCGTGATCAGCCAGGCCGATGGAAGCAGCAAAGGGTACAAAATGGCCATGGTGCCCCACGAAGATCCCGTGGAAAAGGCCACCAGTGCCGCCAGGATAAAGGTGATTGCCGGTACTATGTAGGGGGATATCGACAGGTTCAGCATGGCCCTTGAAATGAACTCTGCCGTATGCATGTGCTCTGTGATCAGCGCTATCGACCAGGCAAGGGTCAATATCAGTATGGCCGTGAGCATGGTGCGGAACCCGATCATCAGCCCCTCGATGCTGTCCCTGAGATTGAGGAGCCTTTGCGAAACAGTGAGTAGCACTGCCGCCAGCACTCCTCCCAGCGAAGACCACAGCAAGGCCTTGTATGAATCGGAACCGCCTATGGTCTGCGACAGCTTGCCGGTGAACCTGAGCGAATCATCTGCCCACACATCAGGGTCCCAGCCGGTATAGATCAGCCCGGCAAAGGTGCCCGCAATTACAATGAAAACCGGTATGACGGCATTGTACCACCGGGCCGGCACATTCTCCACGGCTTCCATTTCGTTGCTTTTGCCGGCGGTATTGAGGTGTATCTCAGCCACACCGATCCTTCTCACGGTCCGTTCAGCTTTCAGCATGGGGCCGTAATCCACCTTCCTGAATATCAGGATCAGTATCAGCGCCAGGGCAAAGACCGGGTAAAACGAATACATCAGCGAGTTGAGGAAAATGCCGTAGGCGCTTTCCTCCAGTCCAATCACGTTGATCCCGTCCTGGATATAGCTCAGCTCGGCGCCGATCCAGGTGGTCACAAAGGCGATGGACGCCACCGGTGCCGCCGTGGAGTCTACAATATAGGCCAGCTTCTCCCTCGACACCTTCAGCCTGTCGGCCACCGGCCTCATGGTGTTGCCCACCACCAGCGTGTTGGCGTA
>CAZMOK010000115.1:2120-3197 GCA_964567785.1 uncultured Bacteroidales bacterium
CGGGAAGATTTACCGAAAATGTCTCATTCGTCTGTGAAAAGGCATTGGAGGCTGGCAGCAAAAACAGGAGAAGAAAAATGATATGATAGTTCAGCACTTTTTTCACTGCCGGTCAGGTTGGTTAAGTTTCCAAAGATAATGAAAGATGGATAAGTCAGGAGTAAGAAGAAAGGCTTTATTTCACCAGCGCCCTGATCGTCCTGGCAATGCCTTCGGCATCATAACCGCAAAGCTTGTGCAGTTCTTCAACCGTGCCCTGCTCGATAAAGCTGTCGGGCACGCCGAGCCTTCTCACCGTGGCGCTGTAATTGTTGTCGGCCATGAACTCAAGCACCGCACTCCCGAGCCCGCCGGTAACCGTGCCGTCTTCAAGGGTTATGACCTTATTGAACTTTTTGAATATCCTGTGAAGGAGGTCTTCATCGAGCGGTTTCAGGTAGCGGATGTTTATATGATGGACCGAGATCCCGTCTTTTTCAAGCTCGTCAGCAACTGTTGTAACGTAATTGCCAATATGGCCAATGCTGATCACGGCTACATCCTTTCCTTCCCTGGCAACCATTCCTTTTCCCGGCTCAAGTTTTGTGAAGGGCGTTTTCCATTCGGGCAGCATGCCGCGGCCCCTGGGATACCTGATAGCGGTTGTACCGGCGCCCTCCAGTTGTGCTGTGTACATCATGTTCCGGAATTCCTCCTCGTTCATGGGTGAGCAGATGGTGAGGTTGGGTATGGGCCTGAGGTATGCCAGGTCAAAAGTTCCCTGGTGGGTGGCGCCGTCAGGGCCTACGAGCCCAGCCCTGTCAATACAGAACACCACATGCAGCTTTTGCAGCGCCACATCGTGGATCACCTGGTCGTAGCCCCTTTGCAGGAATGTGGAGTAAATACTGCAGAAAGGCACCAAACCATCGGAAGCCAGGCCGGCCGCGAAGGTTACGGCATGTTGCTCGGCTATGCCCACGTCAAAAGCCCTGTCAGGCATTTTGTGCATCATCATGTTCAGCGAAGAGCCTGTGGGCATGGCCGGGGTTATGCCTACGATCTTTTCGTTCATTTCGGCCAGTTCAATGATGGTCC
>CAZMOK010000115.1:3297-4498 GCA_964567785.1 uncultured Bacteroidales bacterium
GGGCCGAAATACCTGAAATTATAGGATTCGAAGAAGTTATGGCCTTTCAGCAGCGTGGACTTGGCGGCATTGCTGATCTGTTTCACAATGCCGCGGGTATTGGCGCCGTATTTGGTACCGCCGCCCAGCAGGTACCATACCTTATCCTTGAACTTGTTGTATGTCTTGGAGGTGACTATGTCGGTGAGGTAGTTGCTCAGCGCCCCGACGTTTTTATCAATGGCAATGCCGTTGTCGTTCAGGATCACCAGCAGGTTGGCGTTGGCCCCACCTGCATTGTTGAGCGCTTCCATCGCCATGCCTGAGGCTATGGAGGCATCGCCTATAACGGCTATATGGTGGCGGTTGTTCTCTTTCCTGATCCTCGATGCCATTGCCATCCCGAGGGCTGCCGATATGGATGTGGAGGAATGCCCTGTGCCGAAGTCGTCGTATTCACTTTCCGACATTTTCGGGAAGCCGCTGATACCATCCATGGTGCGGTTCTTCCTGAACGCATCCCGCCTGCCTGTAAGAATTTTATGTGCATAGGCCTGGTGGCCCACGTCCCAGATCAGTTTGTCGTTGGGTGTGTCGAATACATAATGTACCGCTACTGCCAGCTCCACGGCGCCCAGGCTGGCCCCGAGGTGCCCCGGGTTGGACGCGTTTTCTTCTATGATGAAATCCCTGATCTGCCTGCATAGCTCGGGCAGCTCCTCCTCTGAAAGTTTTTTCAGGTCGGCAGGTGAATCGATCCGGTTAAGCAGGTCTCTGTCAGGTGACATTTTCAGCACAGTTCAAACATACAAATGTAATAACCCCTGTTGAACTGTAATATTTTATGAGTTAAGAAAAACAGGTTCGGGGTTCTAAATCAGGCCCAACTCGAGTTTTGCCTCATCCGAAAGCATGTCCTGGTCCCAGGGCGGGTCAAAGGTAAGCTCCAGGTCGGCCTCGTTCACACCTTCTACCGAAGCGGTCTTTTCCCGCACTTCAGCGGGGAGGCTTTCGGCAACCGGGCAATTGGGAGTGGTAAGGGTCATCAGGATCTTCACGTTGTTGTCGTCGTCGATGTTGATCTCATAGATCAGCCCGATGTCATAGATGTTAATGGGTATTTCGGGATCGTATATGGTTTTCAGCGTATCGATGATTTTCTGCTCAAGTTCTTTCTTCGACATGGTCCTGTCCTCTTTTTGTTTTCAGTGTGCAAAGGTAA
>CAZMOK010000115.1:4598-6024 GCA_964567785.1 uncultured Bacteroidales bacterium
GTCTTCAGAAACATTGTATTCTATCTCTTTCAGATGAAACCGGCCGTAAACAAACTCTCCGTCAGGATAATGCCAGATCGCTTCACCATAACCGGGCAGGTTAAATCCGTTTATTGTCCTGTATTCCTTTAGCGGTGTGGAAAACTTGTACTTCTTCATTTCATTCACATCATACCTGTCGTGCGACTCAAAATTCACTAACTGACCTTTTTCATTGAAAAAAAGAATGGCAGAAACAGTTGTTCCATTATTGGTAAAAACAGCTTTGACGCTTTTATTGTCAATTTCTTCCCATTGTATCCTTTTATCGATCAATGTTGCCGGTGCGAGGAAACACATGTCGTTGAGAAGGGTAACGGTTTCCGCTTCAAACATTTCATCACCGCTTGCTTTTGCCACGGGTATTGTTGAAAGTAGTTTTATGGTCATGCTTGATTTACCGTTCTTATACAAATGATACCCTTGTGTTGGCATTCCTTTGAATTTTGCATCCAGAAAAAAGAACCTTTCGTACCGGTCAAAAAAGTTATGTTGTTCGGCTTTCAATTTGAACCAGTCCTGTGTTTTACTTCTCATCTCAGCCTCAAACACAGCTTTGAAATTTTTCACTTTGGGCTTGTTTATAACCCCGGCATATTCAAGGTATTCCCGGACCAAGGCCGGAAGATGCCGGGTATCTTCTTTCGATAGGATCTCTATTGCTGAATTTTGTGTCCGCTCTATTCCCCGGGTATAATCATCCCGGTATTTCTCCTCAAATTTCCATGATTGAAAAGCGACGACCGACACAAGCAGGATGATCACATTAGCAATGGTCCCGTATCTTGCATCGTTCCAGAAAAAGATGATCACTATCTGGGAAAGGATGATCGAAATAAGCGCCAGCAGCCACCAAAAATCTGACCGGGCAGTGTAGAAAATGACAGTGATAAGGAAGAAAAGTGATGCTGATAGCCATAATAACCCTGCAGTTTTGGAAATATCACTTGTAATTTCCTTAAATTCATAGATCCCGAATGCTTTTGCAAACCCGAAAAAATGGATTAACCCATGGAGCACTAAGATCACTGTAAACACAATTCTCATGATGTTCTTATTTTGGCTTGTTGGTGATTGCCTGCAATCAGCTCATAAAAATAGCAAACGTTTGCTGATCCTGCTGGTTCATAACCACTCCTGAAGGCAGAAAATAATAAGAAGAGGCGGAGATCAATGAACAATTAATAATTAATAATTAATAATTAACGCGTTGTTCGGTTTAATTAAATCTTTCTTTATGTAACAGTTTACTAATTTTTGATGCAGTTGACATAGTGTAGTATTTAACATTGTGGTGCTTAGTGCCTTTGAGTCTTCGTGGCAAAAAAAAGTATCAGCCACAAAGGCACAATGACACAATGAACCACAATGTCCATTAAATAATCCT
>CAZMOK010000116.1:0-5923 GCA_964567785.1 uncultured Bacteroidales bacterium
ACTTTATTCGGTTTTTCCAGTCCGTAGCCCGACACTTTGTCTTCACGCTTCAGCAGCACGGCGAAGATCACTCCCAGCAACCCGAGCACGGCCAGCATCAGGATGGCCCAGGTGTAATCATAGGCTACCTCACCTGCTTCCAGGGCCTCAGGCGTTACCTGTGGGTTGGTCCTGTCGAGCACGATGCCAATTAGTAACGGAAACGCCCACAATCCGAGGTTCTGGACAGTAAACATGGCGCCATAAGCGGTCCCGATCCGCTTTTCATCTATGAACTTGGCGATAGACGGCCACATGGCCGCCGGGACGAGCGAGAAGGCAATCCCCAGCAGGATCATCAGCAGGATGGGGGATATCATGGTGAGTGAAAAGGCCAGGTGCACCAGCACTATGATCACCGAACCGAAGATCATCAGGGTGGCGCTCCGGCCCCGGGTATCCACCAGCAAACCGAACAACGGCGTAAAGATCATGGTCCCGAACGACAGCAGGGAAGCTATGTAGCCGCTTTTTTCAAATCCATATCCGAACTTGTTGAGGAAGAAATCGGGGGCATACGACTGGAACGGGAAAACAGCGCTGTAAAAGGTAACGCAGAGAAGTGTCACATAGATGAACGAGCGGTTGGTAACCAGTTTTCGCAAGTCGCTCCAGCTAAACTGCTCTTTTGCCGGCATTTCCAGGTTTTCTTTACGCTGCCTGTCGAGCTTTACATCAAACATAACGTAGACAAAGAAAGCCAGCAACCCGATACCCACCAGTATGGCAGCCAGCCAGACAGCAACGGGCCAGTTGGGAACATTTTCAGCAATATTGGATGAAATAATAAAAGCACCCATCGATCCGGCGCGGGCAATTCCTATTTTCAGTCCAAAAGCAAGCGCCAGCTCTTTTCCCTTGAACCACTTCACAATGATCTTACTGATCACAACGATACTGGTCTCGGCTCCCAGTCCGTAAAAAAACCTGCCCAGCAACATCATCTTCAACTCGGGGGAATAGGATGGCAGAAAGGAACTCATAAAAGCATACCCAAACCCTCCTTCGTGGAAATAACTGCTTGATCCATAAGCTGTAATAACAGCTCCACCGGCCATAAGCCCGACAAAAAGAAAACCGGTGCGACGTATTCCGATGGCATCGAGTATGATCCCGCCCAGGACTGCCATGCCAAGGAAGACATTCGGGATGGAATAAACCGAAACGAACAGTCCGAAATCGGTGGAGGTGAAGCCATACTGGCTTTCCAGCAAGCGCTTTAAAGGCGATATCGCATCGTAAAAATAATAGTTGGTTGCCTGTATGAAGGCCACGGTAAAAAGCACAAGCCACCGTACGGATGCTTTGTCCCTGAGGGTGCGCTTAAGGTTTTCCATACTTTATCAGTAGGTTGAATACAGTCGCAAAAATAGACAAATCCATTTATCAGGCACATTAATGTTTCTGACCGACCGAATCCCAAAATCTCAACACTCAAATCTTAACTCTCAACTCTAAAATGCTATCTTTGCAGAAAAGGCTGAAAATCCTCTTTTCATCCTGGAAAATTTTGCAATCACAATTGAATTGATCATGAATAAAAAGCTACTCCTTACCCTTACAATTGCAATACTTTATTTTCTTTTTTCTGCTTCGACCAGGGCACAGATCATGAAGCCGGGCCCGCCGCCCAGCCAGGTGCACCCGATTGAAGCCCATCACGAATATATAGCCTACGCTGAACCTGATCTAACCTTATTGCTCGAGGAAGATTCGCTCAATGCTGAACTGGGATTTCCCTCTCCCGAGAGAATGGGCTTTTCGAAACCGGTCGAAATCAATATGACAGACAATGGAACCTGGACCGGCCTTCCCGACGGGAGCAGGGTCTGGCGCCTGGGGATCAATTACCCCGGAGCGCTGGCTTTAGGCGTGAATTTCGACAGGCTGTACATCCCCGAAGGAGGGGAGCTCTACTTTTACAGTAACGACGGGGAAATGATCAGCGGTGCCTTCACCCACGAAAGCAACACCCCGCTGGGCGCCTTTTCGTCCGATTTCATTAAGGGCGACATGATGATCATCGAATACCTGCAACCGGCAGGGGATGAAACGCTTCCTGAATTTTCGATCGTGGAAGTTGTGTATGCCTACCGCAACATCTGGTTCAATTTCGAGCCTGAACGCGGCAACTCCTGGCCCTGCATGATCAACGTGGCCTGTGAAGAGGGCGAAGGCTGGGAAGACCAGGTAAAAGGTGTGACCAAGCTTTCCATCAAAAGAGGTTTTTACTATTACTGGTGCTCAGGGTCGCTCATCAACACCACCGAGCACGCCAGGGACCCTTACGTACTCACTGCAGCCCACTGCGGCGAAGGGGCCTCATCGAACGACCTGCTGTACTGGAAATTCTATTTCAACAACGAAGCTTCATGGTGCGGCGGCAATGCCGGCCCCACCAATGAATTCCTTACGGGATGCACAATGAAAGCGAAAGACCCCAGCGCCGCCGATGCAGGATCGGACTTCTACCTTGTGCTCCTCAACCAGAGCGTACCGTCGGGGTTCGAAGTTTACTACAACGGCTGGAACCGCACCAACGTGGCCGCTCCAGACTCAGGTGTTTCCATCCACCACCCTGCCGGCGATATCAAGAAGATCTCAACCTATTACCAGATGATCTCGTCAGCCTGGTGGAACGGTCTTCCCTCCCACTGGCGCGTGCAATGGGCTGTAACGGCCAACGGGAACAACACGGTACAGGGCGGTTCATCGGGATCGCCGGTGTTTGATGCCGACGGTTACATTATGGGCGACCTCACAGGTGGCTACCAGTCGAACTCATGCAACAACCCCTCACCAGCCTGGTACGGTAAGATATGGTACTCGTGGGACCAGAACGGGACCAATGCCTCAAGCCGCCTCAAAGACTGGCTCGACCCGATCAATACCGGTGAAATGAAGATCCCCGGCATACACCATGCAAACATGCCTCCTGTAGTTGATTTTACAGCGGATTCAACAACCTTCCACCAGGGTGACTCAACCGGGTTCACCGACCTCACCACAGGTAACCCTGCGTTTTCCCACATGTGGGTGTTTGAGAACGGTATACCGGACACCTCCTATGAAGAAAGCCCGGTTGTAAGATGGGACGATTACGGCACCTTCGACGTTTCCCTCACCGTCACCAATGCCGACGGTACCGAAACCGAGATAAAAACTGAATACATTACGGTTGAACAGATAGAAATGCCTGTGCCCGACTTCGCTGCCGATACCACAGAGATAACAGAAGGCGAAGAGATCAATTACACCGACCTTTCCACAAACAATCCCTCTGAGTGGATGTGGATCTTCGAAGGCGGCACACCCGATACATCGTACGACCAGAACCCCGCCGAAATTGAATACAATGCACCGGGGATTTTTGACGTCAAGCTGGTTGCTTCGAACCTGGGCGGCGCCGACTCAAACCTGAAGCTCGACTACATTACCGTGAACGAGGGCACTGCCCCCACCTCTGACTTTACGGCCGATGTAACGCAGATCATGATAGGCGACACTGTCGATTTCACAGACCTGTCCAACGGGAACCCCACAAGCTGGACCTGGATCTTTGAAGGTGCGGAACCAAACGCATCCTCCTTCCAGCACCCTGAAGACATAATCTACAGCGAAGAAGGCACCTACGATGTATCGCTCAAGGTAAGGAATGCATTCGGCAGCAACACCCAGCTCAAGGAGGATTATATCATTGTCGGGGCCGTAACGGTGCGTGAAATGAACAGCAATGCCGGAGTGGTAGTTTACCCGAACCCGGCAACCGACAAGGTCACTATCAGGATCACCAATGCCGCATTCACCGGCACACCTGTGACTGTCAGCATCTTTAACATGAACGGCAGCCGGGTTAACGAGATACAATCCGACAGGCCTGTGGACAACATCCAGGTGAACATGGCAGGGCTGGAACCCGGACTGTACACGCTGAATATCAGCAACGGCAGCACAATCATTACAAGAAAGGTTTCGTTACTATCACGTTAACGGTAAATTATGCGAATACCGCTCCTTTTTCCGGTCCTGTTCCTGCTGGCACTCCCTGCCGGGCTTTTTGCCCAGATCAGCCATGGGGGCAGTCCACCGAGCTTTGACAAAGACTATATCCCCGAACCTGAGGTCATAAGCCTCAGGGCGCCCGACCTTGCCTCCCTGCTGCGTGAAGATGCTGAGAACGGCAAAAACGGGTCGCCCGAACGTGTTGGGGTAGCCGTACAGGCCGGCATGGACCTTACCGGTGACGAACGCAAATACAGGCTCAGGAACGGCGATTTTGTCTACATAACATCCGTCGAAGTGGAAGGGGCCCTGGCCCTGTCGGGCTATTTCAGCCGTTTCCACCTGCCCGTGGGAGGCGAGTTGTATGTTTATGACGGTTCGAAAGAACACCTTCTGGGGGCCTTTACATCCGAGAATAACATGGAGCACAGGCTTTTCAGCACGGAGCTGGTACCCGGTGAGATCATAACTTTTGAATATTATGAGCCTTTCGATGCAAGAGGTCAAGCAGAGCTGATGCTGGATGAAATTGCATTTCATTATAAGAACTTCAGGAATATATCCACTTCAGATTACTGCGAAGTGAATGTCAACTGCTCGCCCGAAGGCGACAACTGGCAGGACCAGAAGCGGGGCGTTGCCAGGATCTATGTAAAGGAGGGTCCCAGCTTCTTCTGGTGCACCGGCACGTTGATCAACAACACCCGCCGCGACTGGACCCCTTATTTCCTCACTGCCGAACATTGCGGCGACGATGCCTCGGCCGACGATTACCTGCAATGGGTATTCTACTTCAATTTCGAAGCGCCCGGCTGTGAAGACCCGCAGGTAAACCCCACTCCCCAGTCGATGGAGGGGGCCACGCTGCTCTCGAGTTACGAGGTTTCGGCAGGCTCCGATTTCAAGCTGCTGCTGTTGCAGGAAGAGGTGCCGGCCGATTTCGAGCCATTCTACAACGGCTGGGACAGGAGGAACCAAACCAGTGCGGGCGGGGTCACCATCCACCACCCCTCCGGCGATATAAAAAAGGTATCCACCTACACCACCCCCCTGGCTTCCACAAGCTGGTCGGGCGACGATGAAACGCACTGGGAGGTGATCTGGTCGGGCACCGAGAACGGCCACGGGGTTACGGAGGGCGGTTCGTCAGGTTCACCCATCTTCGACAGTGACGGATATGTCATAGGAACCCTTTCGGGCGGCAGGGCTGCCTGCGACCCGGGGGGCAGCGGTCCGGGAACGGGGCCTGACAAACCGGATTACTATGGCAAGTTCTCCTGGTCGTGGGAATCGAACGGGAACACCCCGGAAACCCGGCTGCGCGACTGGCTCGACCCTGAGAACACCGGCGAGCTTTATGTGCGCGGTATCAACAGCCAGCTCACGGCCGATTTCGATGCCGACAAAAGGGTGATCCTGGCCGGTGAGAGCGTGGAATTCACGAATGTTTCGGCCGGCACACCCGACAATTTCGAATGGATCTTTCAAGGGGGCAACCCCTCGTCGAGCAACAGCAGTGATCCCGGAACGGTTCTATACGAGAAGGCGGGTGTTTATGATGTGCGCCTGGTTGTGCAGAAAGACGACCTCTCAGATACCACCCTGAGGAAAAAGTTTATCGAAGTTGTTGGCGAGGTTTATCCCAATCCCGCCCGCGACAAGCTGAAGGTATACATCGGCGACGAGCCGGTGAACTTTGTGCGGGTGGAGCTGGTGGACCTTTACGGACGGAAGGTTTACGATGAAGAGCTCAGCAACGATGCCCTCGGCTTCCAGCTCATCCAGGTAGACCTGGCAGGCATTAGCTCAGGCATTTACTTCGTCCGCCTCACCCGCGACAACCGCTTCTCGGTGAAGAAGATTATGGTTGTTAATTAGTGTT
>CAZMOK010000117.1:0-5688 GCA_964567785.1 uncultured Bacteroidales bacterium
CGTATTCATCGGATGACTTTTGTATCTTTATAGTTGATGAAACCATTGAGCAGTAACTTCATTACAGCCAGCCAGGATTATGTCTATTTGCTGGAACGCTCTTACCCGCCCAAAACCATCCTGAACCTGGTGGGCACAAGATACTCCCTCTCAGCCACGGAACGGTCGATGCTCTACCGCGGTGTGTCCCCTTCCGCGGAAGCGAAAAAAAGAAAAGAAAAAAAGATAAGCCCGGCCAAACTCGAAGGGGCTGAAAAGATCCACATCGATACCCTGAATGTCCTCCTGACCCTCCATGCCTACCTGGCAGGCCAACCTGTCTATATCTCCACCGACGGGTTTGTGAGGGATGCTGCCGAAGCACACGGAAGCCCTGACCTCCCCCACCTGGCGCGCAGCGTCGAAATGCTTACAGTTTTCCTGGAAAGAATGGGCATTAAAGAATGTACCTTCTACCTCGACAGGAAAGCTGACAACACCACCCTGGCCTTGAGGATCCTGGATAAAGAACTGAAGAAAACTTCCTTTGACCATGCGATCATTATCAGCAACGAAACGGATAAGAGAATAGAAAAGGCAAGGGATGGATTTGCGGCCACATCCGATTCCACAATCATAGACCGTACACCGCTGCAGGTGGCCGACCTGCCGGAAGGGATACTGGCAGAGAACTTCGGTCCCGACCTCATCAGTCTGCAGGATATTTTATAACTTTGTACCACTATTTTCCAATAGGGGTGCCCTAACTTTCGGGCTGAGATCATACCCTTTATACCTGATCCGGGTAATGCCGGCGTAGGGAATAAAAAAAGGATATTCTCACCTGGCTGCTCCTATTGATTTTTAAGTTGAACGACTAAAAAATCAAAGCCATGTTGAAAAGATCGATCACACTGTTTTTCTTAAGTTTTTTGTCACTGGCCCTTTTTGCCCAGTTTTCCATTTCGGGCAAAGTGAGGGATGCCGCCACAGGTGAACCGCTGCCGGGCGCGCACATAGTCCTCACCGGGACCTATAAGGCCACGGTTACCGACGTGAACGGGAATTTTGAGGTCCGCAGGCTCGATGCCGGGACATACAATCTAAAGGTCAGCTACATAGGTTACGCAACAAAGGAAAAAATGGTTGAGCTCGATTCCGACACTGAAATACAGATCAAGCTGGAACAATCAGCCGTTATGGGAGAAGAGGTTATCATAAGCGCCACACGTGCTGCAACAAACTCCCCCACCACCTTTACCAATGTTTCGGAAATGGAGATCAGGGAAACCAACCTGGGGCAGGACCTCCCCTACCTCATCGACCACACCCCGGGGGTGATCACCACCTCCGATGCAGGCAACGGGATAGGCTACACCGGGATAAGGGTGAGGGGCACCGACCTGTTCAGGATCAATGTCACCATCAATGGCATCCCCCTGAATGATTCCGAATCACAGGGTGTCTGGTGGGTCAACCTGCCCGATTTTTCCTCCTCCGTAGAGAACATCCAGATACAGCGGGGTGTTGGGACTTCCACGAACGGGGCCGCCGCTTTCGGCGCCAGCATCAACATACAGACAGAAAAGCTCAACCCCGAGCCATACGGCGAGGTGAGCGCCACCTACGGCTCCTTCAACACCAGTAAAATAAGCGTCAAGGCAGGCACCGGCCTCATTAAGGATAAATGGGCCGTCGATGCCAGGTATTCCCGGATCCATTCCGACGGATATATCGACCGGGCTTTCTCCGACCTCAACTCCTACTTTCTCTCAGGGGGCTATTACGGTGAAAAGACCATGGTCAAGATGACCGTCTTCTCCGGCACCGAGAAAACCTACCAGGCCTGGGAAGGGATCCCTTCCTACATCCTCGACACGAACCGCACCTACAACGGTCTCGGCGCCTACACCGGCCTTGACGGCAACCTGAAATACTACGAAGACCAGACCGACAATTACACACAGAAGCATTACCAGCTCTACCTCGTGCAGGAGCTCAGCCGCAACTGGAGCTTCAACACGGCACTCCACTACACCAGGGGCGAAGGTTACTATGAAGAGTACAGAACGGGACAGTCGTTTTCGGACTATGCCCTGCCCGATCCGGTAATCGGGGACGACACGCTTACCTCAACCGATCTCATCAGGCAGAGATGGCTCGACAACGATTATTACGGTATGACCTTTTCGTTCATCCACGACAGCAAAAGAAGGCTGAACGCAACCATAGGAGGGGCGTTCAGCTACTACGATGGCGACCACTTCGGGGATGTCATCTGGTCGAGGATAGCCACCCATTACGATTTCCCGCACAGGTGGTATGAAAACACAGGTATCAAGACCGATCTTAACCTGTACACAAAAGCCACCTGGCAGATAAGCAACAACCTGAGCGCATACGGCGATTTGCAGTACAGGCGCATCGACTACCGGATAAACGGGCCCGACAACGACTTCAGGGACATTACGCAATCGCGTTTGTGGAACTTCTTCAACCCGAAGGCCGGCCTCCATTACAAGATCAACAGCCGCAACAAGGCCTACCTGTCATTTGCCATAGCGAACCGTGAGCCCAACCGCAGCGCCCTTACCGATGCCAATCCTGCCAGGCCTGCACCTGTCCACGAAACCCTCTACGATGTGGAAGCGGGATATGGGTTCAACTCGGCCAGGCTCTCATTGGAAGCCAATCTGTATTACATGAAATACAGGAACCAGCTTGTGCTGACAGGGAAGATCAACGATGTGGGCGACCCGGTGCTTGAAAACGTGCCCGACAGCTACAGGGCAGGGATCGAAGTGTCGGCCGGTGCAAGGGTTACCGATTGGTTCAACTGGAACTTCAACATCGCCCTGAGCGAGAACAAGATCAGTGACTTCACCGAGTATGTCGATAACTGGGACGAATGGCCCAACCAGGTTGAAAACAACCTGGGCACGACCGATATCTCCTTCTCGCCCCCGGTTGTAATGAACAACATCCTGCATTTTGAACCCCTGGAGAATCTGAAACTGAAAGTATTTTCTAAATATGTAGGTAAGCAATATATAGATAACACTTCCAGTGAAGAGCGAAAGCTTGACCCTTACTTTGTGAACGACGTGCTGATTTCTTACAGCGTCTTCCCAAAGTTCATGGAAGAGATAACCTTCACCCTGAAAGTGAACAATGTATTGGACGAAGAGTACGAAACAAACGCCTGGGTTTACAGGTATTACAGTGAGGGATTGGAAGGGATGTACGATGGATACTTTCCGCAGGCCGGGATCAATTACCTGGCAGGACTGACGCTGAGGTTCTGATCCGGGTAATGTCCGGTCAGCTTTTATGATTACTTAACACTATATTCGCAAACATAGTTACCTTTGGATTGTTTTTTAACCAAATAATAAATTATGGCACAGGAAGAACAACTGAATTTTAAAAAGGTTTTACCGATAGCGATCATAGTGGGAGCTATCATCCTCGTGATCATCTTCTGGAGCAGGATGACTATCACGATCGAAGCCGGCCACGGTGGCGTGCTTTTCCGGACTTTCGGCGGCGGTCTTAAAGTTGAAAAGACCTATGGTGAAGGGTTCCACTTCATTGCACCCTGGAACAACATGATTGTATACGAAGTTCGTCAGAAAGAAATTGGCGAAGTGATGAACGTACTTTCATCCAACGGACTGGAGATCAATGTGGACGTTTCGGCATGGTACCAGCCTGTTTACAGTGAACTTGGATATCTGCATCAGAAGATCGGTACTGATTACCTGCAACGGGTGGTCATTCCGGCATTAAGGTCTGCAGCGCGAAGTGTGATCGGACGCTACACGCCGGAACAGATCTATTCCACCAAACGGGATGCGATCCAGGACGAGATCTTTGAAGAAACAAAACTGATCCTTCAGCCTAAGCATGTGCAATTGAACAGGGCACTCATAAGGTCTATCACTTTGCCTCAAAACATCAAAAATGCTATTGAAAGTAAGCTCCGCCAGGAACAGCTTGCGCTGGAGTATGAGTTCAAGTTGCAGCGGGCAGAGCAGGAGGCTGAAAGGCAGCGTATTGAAGCCGAAGGGAAAGCCAACGCCAACAGGATATTGAGCGCCAGTCTTACCGATAAGATCCTGAGGGATAAAGGTATTGAGGCTACGATGAAGCTTTCTGAATCCACCAATAGCAAAGTTGTTATTATCGGAGGTTCAGGTGACGGCCTGCCTCTCATTCTCGGCGACAGCAAATAGTGTGATTGACAACGATGAAGGTTAAGATTACTGAGACTCCCAGGGATGCGATGCAAGGTTTGAAGACATTCATCCCCACAGAATCCAAGATAAGTTACATAAACAGCCTGCTCAAAGTCGGTTTCGACGTGATCGACTTTGGCAGCTTTGTTTCCCCTAAGGCCATCCCCCAGCTCAGGGATTCGCAGGAAGTGCTGGAAGGGCTCGATACAGAGAGCAGCAGGTCGAAGCTGCTTGCGATCGTAGGAAATGTAAGGGGTGGCAAAACAGGGGCCTCACTTGAAAAAATTGACCTTTTAGGGTTTCCTCATTCCATTTCCAACAAATTCCTCGAACTGAACATCAATTCCAATATTGATAAATCCAGGAACACAGTAAAAGAGCTCCTTGAAATCTGTGAAGGCTCAGGAAAGGAACTGGTCATCTATCTTTCAATGGCCTACGGCAACCCATACAATGAAGACTGGAGCCAGCAGCGCCTTGCCGATGAAGTGGGCCTGCTCAGTGATATGGGAATAAGGCATATTGCCCTTTCCGACACGATCGGCGTTGGGAACAGCGAAACCATAGGAGACTCCTTTTCAGAACTGGTTCCGGCCTTTCCTGATATTGAATTCAGTCTCCATCTGCACACGACCATTGACAACTGGTATGATAAGATCGATGCAGCCTTCAGGAACGGCTGCCGCAATTTCGACGGGGTGCTGAACGGCCTGGGCGGGTGCCCCATGGCCGATCACAAGCTGGTTGGCAATATTTACACCGGGTTCCTGCTTGAATACATGCAAAAAAACAATATTGAGGTCTCCATAGATAAAAAGGCATTCGAAAACGCGGTTACCAAATCCATAACCACCTTCGCCCTGATCGACTTTGAAATCCCGGAATAGTAGCCCCCCCTCCCGTGGGTGGGGCTGGACGCTTTTTACTACCTTTGCACCCAATTTACTGATCGTATGTCGATAAGCATTAAAAATAAAAAAGCCTCCTACCTCTACCATCTCTCCGACGAACTTGAGGCAGGAATCGTGCTTACCGGTACCGAGATCAAGTCGATAAGGGAAGGCAAGGTGAGCTTTGTGGATGCTTACTGCACATTTGTGAAAGGGGAACTCTATGTAAGGGGATTGCATATTTCGGAATACTCTTACGGAACACACTACAACCACGACCCCAAGCGAGACAGGAAACTCCTGCTCAACAGGAGGGAGTTAAAGAAACTTGAAACAAAAACAAAAGAAAAAGGGTTCACAATAGTTCCTGTTGTACTTTATATCAATGAGAACGGAATTGCGAAGCTAAAGATAGCCCTGGCAAAAGGTAAACAAATGTTTGATAAACGGGAAACGCTAAAGAAGAAGGACCTGCAACGGCAGATCGACAGGAAAGAAAACTATTAGATTGTCGATTGTCGATTGTGGATTGTCGATTTTTTTTAGAAATAAATTAAACACTAAACATTAAACACTAAACA
>CAZMOK010000118.1:0-5584 GCA_964567785.1 uncultured Bacteroidales bacterium
TACGGGTTGCGGGTTAACTCAGAACTCAGAACTTACTGCCGATCCCGATATCGCTCCGCTGCCGACTGGCCTGGCCTTTAACTTGCATTTCCCTGCCGGAAACAGGAAAAAAGATCCTTAATGCAACCAATGGAAATAAGATGTTGTCTTAACCAAACTCAGGGATTAAAAAATTTCTTCACTGAAAGTTGTTTTATCCTTAATGTATTATATTTGCATACTAATCACAAAGAATGTTTAACAAAAAATCAGGATCTATTATGAAAAAACTGTTACTAATTGTACTGGCTGTAAGTTTCGCTTACTTCGGATATTCACAGGCCACGAAAGTGTCTGACGACCTGCTGAACTATTCGGTAAAAGCGAAATATGAAAAGCCTCCAAAGGACATTATTAGTTTTAATCTTCCAGTTAATCCGACAACCAGATCGTATTCATTTATTCCGGATGAAACTATTATTGGAACCACTTTTTATGATTTATGGTCGAATACATTGATCGGAAACCGTATAGCTATGCACCCTGATGGTACAATGGGCGCTGTATGGACCAGGGGTTTGGAAGCCACTTCGTTCCCCGACAGGGGAACAGGCTACAACTTCTACGACGGAACGGCATGGGGACCCGAGCCAACTGAAAGGATCGAAAACATCCGGACAGGATGGCCCAGCTACGACACCTGGGGCCCGAACGGCGAGATCAATGTAGCGCATAACGGTTCTACAGGGCTTGAGATCTCAACCCGTGAGAACAGGGGAACAGGCGACTGGACACAGGCGCTCTACCAGGGCCCGGCAGGGATTGAAAACGATCCCACATGGCCAAGGGTTGTTACAAGTGGAGATAACAACGAATACATTCACTTGCTTTACAACTCCTACAATGAATATGAAGGACAGCCACAGGCAATGCTGTATTCACGTTCAAACGACGGTGGCGATACCTGGGACCCGCAGGACCTTATCCTTGACGGAACAGGATCTGATTCCTACACAGAGATCGGCGCCGACCAGTACGTGATGGATTCCAGAGAAGAAACTGTAGTTATTCTCAGTGCAAGTGCGTGGCATGATATGTTCTATATGATATCGGAAGATAATGGTGATACATGGGAGAAAAATGTAGTTTGGGAACATCCTTACCCCTTTTATGACGAAGCTGTTACTTTAACAGATACTTTTTTCTGTGTCGATAATTCTGCAGATATTGCTATTGCCCCGGATGGAACAATTCATATAGCATTTGGAATAAATAGAGTACTCAATGATGAGATTGGGGATGGTTTTTTTACACTTTTCCCCTATATTGATGGCATAGGGTACTGGAACAGCACTATGGAACCGTTTTCAGATGACCGTGATGCTTTGGCACCACCTCAATATGGCTATGAGAACACAGAGTTAATTGAAGACTTTAATTATATAGGATATTCACAAGATGTTGATGGGGACGATGAGATTACTTTCGTTGATGACTTAAAGCACTATCGTGAACTGGGAATCTCAACGATGCCCGCAATTGCCTGCAGTGAAGACGGATCAGTTTATGTAGCCTTCGCCTCCACAACTGAAACTTACGATAATATTGATTTCAATTATAAAAAAATCTGGGCACGTGCCTGGGTACCTGTTGGAGGATGGGGGCCTTTCTATCATGTCACTGAAAATATAATTCACATTTTTGATGAAAGTATTTATCCAACTGCTGCAAAAACAATTAATGATGCATTTCACATCATATATCAAGCAGATGATACCCCCGGGTATGCCCTGAACGATCCACCCGATCATGATTACCAGGAGAATCGTATCTACCATTCTGCAATACCTATTGTTGATCTACTAACAGGATTATCTGAACCGGTATTGATCGATCAGGAATCAGTATCACAGAACTATCCAAATCCCTTCAACGAATACTCCACTGTTTCAGTAACTTTAAATGAGAGCGTGGCGCTATCCTTAGAGGTCAATAACCTAATTGGAAAAAGTATTTATAAAGAAGAACGTGGAACTGTAAATTCAGGAACTTATTACTTCCAGATTGATGCCAGTGAATTTACTCCGGGTATCTATTTCTATACTGTAAGGGCTAATGAAAGTAAGGTAACAAAAAAGATGATAATTAGATAATTTAGTGTACTTGTTTAAAACCGAAAAGGCTGTCTCAAAAGGGCAGCCTTTTTTTATAATTCTAAAAGTAAAGAAATCTCTAAAACGAATAGCTAAAAGCTGAATATTACCTTTTTTTTTTTTATGATAAACATATGAGTGGTTCTATTACCATAAATTGATCAAGTTTAATAATTAAAAATCAAATTGTTATGAAAAAGATATATTCAATTTTGGGCGTATTGACAGGAATTGTACTCATATTTGTACTTTCATCCTCGACCTTCCTCAATAATAGGAGTTCTGAATTTGAACCACCGTCCCAAATAGTTATAGTTACTATCTATGGAACTTCACTTCTTGAAGATTGTGAAGATGCAACAGTTGTACTTTCGGATAATAATTCTGAGATTGGTTCTGCACCGTATGTTCATGGTACAAGTGAATACGAATTTGAAGTTGGACCTGACGATGATACAAGAACTATTTGTGCTACTTTGACGACTGATTGCACTGGTTTTACAATTTCAGGACAATGTAAAACCGGGATTTTCAATGGTTCTCCTGATCTTTATCTGTTGATCCATTTAAGAAAAATCGAGAATTAACAGTATTTCAATAAGTAGTTAGTTTTATTTGTTGGTAATAGAATCACTTTTAAATTTTCCATGGATATTTTGGATGTAGTTGACTTAATTTAGAAATAAGTTTTTTCAAATTCTGTCTTTTTAAAAGAATTAGTTAAATTTGTAACAAAAGCAGCATTAACCAAAAAAACAGAAACTATGAAAAGACTTTTACTTCTGACCTTAGCACTGGTTTTCGGGGCCTTTACCATCGCCCAGAAAACCTACCAGGTAAAGCCTGGGCTCCAGGAAAAACAAATTAAAATGGAGGAGCAGCAGCAACAGGTTGCAGAACCTGATTTTGCGAACCTGCCTGCGGGGCCGAAGGCCAAAGCTCCTGTGCCGCCCGCAAACACTGACAACACACAGATCGTAACCATCGTTGACATTGGCTCGGCCGCCAATATTTACACCTATGGCTACCTTAACGGAAACGCAACGTATGTATGGTACAATGAGGACCTCAACGCAGTTTCAAACCTGCACCGTATGGGCGGTGCTGTAGGCCCTCCGGGACAGTATTCAGGAGACCTTAGTTATGATATTTCCTTTGACGGGGGTAATTCCTGGACTAACCAGATCAAAGTATATGAATCCAACATTTCGGGCGGGCAGTACAACACTGATGCCGCACGTTACCCGCAGGGAGCTATCTACAACCCGGCAGGAAACACCGATCCGGCCAACGCGTACATGTCGTTCTTTGCAGCCACACTCGATGGCTCAAACGGTGACACATGGGGTGGATATGGCTACGGTGTGGGCAACCTTGCCGATATTGAGGACACAGTAAAGCATATACTCAGCGCCGACCTGGAAAATGGATTCTACCAGGGGATCCCAACGGCTTATACAATCACAAGGGGAGACGGGCTCTCGATCATGGCCGATGCATCATTGCTTGATTCTTATACCGAATACCTCGGCGACCTCATTTTCATGAGGGGTGAATTCAACCCTGACATCGGAGACTATGAATATGAGGAATTCCTCGTGCCTGCACCTGCAGAGTATGCACGTTACCTGAAAACAGCTTTTGACCCTTCAGGACAGACCGGGTATGTTTTCTGGGCACAGCGCGATGGTTCAATACCCGCAATAGATGACCAGGAGTGGTACTATCCTCTCCTTGTTAAATCTGAGGATGGCGGAGAAACCTGGGGAGACGTAATAAGCGTTGAGCTTTCAGGCCCCGATGGAATTGACGGCATCAAGAACTGGCTTACTGATGAACAACTCCTTGAGATCTGGGAAGATCCCGTTCCTGACAGGGACGAGATACTTTATGCCACCTACTGGGTAAATACCGATATTGCAGTGGATGCCTGGGGCAATCCTCACCTGGCAACCATGGTACTCGTAGTTGGTCCGGGTCTTGATCCGGGATTCTACGTTAATCTCCCTTTTTCTAAGGGAATTTTCGACATCTACTCAATTGATGATGACAATGAAAACTGGCAAGCAGTCCACCTCGGTGACGTAAATCACATCATGGGTGATTTCATTTATCCGGGAAGCGATCCGCTCAGTGAGGCCAACAGGGTAGGAGCCACGGCAACCTCTGAGGGTGATTATATGTTCTTCACATGGATGGATACACGCCTTGAGGGTGTTGAAGAAAACACTGCACCCGATATCTATGCCAGGGGGTTTGATATTGTCGGTAATGCTATTACAAATGATGAGTCGAGCACTGCAATCAATGGCGCAACCAATGTTACTGCCTTCTCGGAAGCTATGTGGCAGGCCTATTTCAAGTGTGCCTCTCATTACGCAATAGTAGACGGTGGTACATTTACAATCCCTATCGTATATGCAGATATGAACCCACAGAATGTTGTTGACCCGGTTCAGTTCAAGTATATCCAGGATTTCTCGTTTGCAGAAGGTGATTTCACGCTTCCGACAGGAAACGATCCTATCACCCAGGTAAGTGTTGAAGAACTGGAAACAAGCAATATTGCAACTGTTTCACAGAACTATCCGAACCCGTTCAATAACACCTCTATTATTACAGTTAACCTGAAAGAATCCTCAGATCTTCGTCTTGTTGTGACCAACCTCATTGGTCAGCAGGTAATGGAGATCGACAAGGGAGAAGTGGGCGCCGGAAGCCACCAGATGACCATTAATGCGAACGGATTTATGTCCGGCATATATTTCTATACCGTTGTATCAGGTAACAGCACTGTTACCAAGAAGATGATCATTGAATAAAAAATAAACCATTCAATCATAATTAACGGCCTTCGGGAAAACCCGGGGGCCGTTTTTTTTTAAGTCGTCAGTCGTCAGTCAAGTCAGTCAGGTCAGTTGTCAGCGGAGCGAAGCGACGTCCCTTATGAGCGAAGCGATATCGGGATCAGCAGTCAGCAGTTGGCAGTTGGCAATGAGTTCTGAGTTCTAAGTTCTGAGTTCTGAGTTGAGTGGCTGATAGCTTTTGGCTTTTAGCTGATGGCTGTTGGAATATTGTCACTATTGCCAAATTGTCTTTATTGTCAGGCAGGTTCTGGGTGCTGGGTACTGGGAAATCCGTGAATCGTGAATAGTGAGTCGTGAATCGAAAAATGCGGCCATTTCTAGTTTCTCACAGATTCCGCAGATTTTTGCACGATTCCACAGATTTATCCGGCGTTCGAGTATCTTCTGAGCTTCTGAGCCCCCCTGAACCCCTGCGCTAATTATTTTCATTGTTCATTGTTCATTGTTCATTGTTAATTATTAATTACCCAAACGCCTTTCCCTTAACTTTTCCAACCATTAACTGGCTGTATTTTCCAAAACCCTGTTTTTGTGGATTTTAATATCGTGATGAGTTATATTTGAATGGCAAGTTCCCTGATAACT
>CAZMOK010000119.1:0-2677 GCA_964567785.1 uncultured Bacteroidales bacterium
AGATCAATCAATCAGTTTTAACTCCTTAAAAAACTGAATTGTCAATATTGTAACCACCACCGTCCCCCCTACTACAATCCATTCCACGATCCCCATTGCCTGGAACGAGAGAAGGGTGTTCAGGCCGGGAATGAAATAAGCTGCCAGCAGCACGGCCGCGCAGAATACAATGGCCATCCAGACCCATTTGTTGGTGGTCACCTGGTTCACAAACACGTTCTCGTCGTTGTCGCGCATATCGAAAACGTGGAACAACTGCGTGAAGGCCAGTGCAAAGAAGGCGATGTTGTTGGCTATCTCTTTGGAAACATCCAGATAGTAGAAACTGAAAAAATAGGCCCCGGTCACAAATATCCCGATGATCAACCCGTACACGGTTATGACCTTCCAGCTCCTGCCGGTGAGTATGGGCTCTTCGGGGTCCTTTGGATCTTCTTTCATCACCTTGCCCCTGCCCTTTCCTATTCCCAGCGCCAGGGCCGGGAACACATCGGTGAGCAGGTTCAGAAAAAGCAACTGCAGCGGCAGCAACGGCAGGTAGAAAATGCTGAAGCTCACGGCCGCGATCACTATGATCTCGGCCAGGTGATACGACAACTGGTACACAATGAACTTCCGGATGTTGTTGAAAATGATCCTTCCCTGCCTGATGGCGGTGATGATAGAGGGAAAATCGTCGTTCTTGAGCACCATGTCGGCCACTTCCTTGGCCACCTGCGTGCCCCTCTTCCCCATGGCGATGCCTATATCGGCTTTTTTCAGGGCAGGTGCATCGTTTACACCGTCGCCCGTCATGCCGGCAATCTCACCTTCATCCTGGAAAAGTTTCAGTACCGATAATTTTTGCCCGGGATCCACCCTGGCAAAAACCCGAGAAGAGGCAAACTCATGCTTTTCCTCTTCGCTTTTGCCATCAAAGCCTTCAACATCCTTTCCGGTGTAAACCCTGGCTTTGTCTTCATCGGTGATCGACACCCTGCGGGCGATGTTCCTGGCTGTTTCGGGATGGTCGCCGGTAACCATGACCACCCTGATGCCCGCGTCCCGGCAGGTGCGGATGGATTCCTCAACACCTTCCTGCGGCGGATCTATAAAGCCCACCAGCCCGGCCAGAGTCAGGTCCTTATCGTATCCATCTTTTTCAGAGGTTTCCTTGAAGGCTACTGCAATGGTCCTGAGCCCGTCGGCCGACATTTCATCATTCTTTTCAAGCCACTCCTTCGTAAGTTCATCATCGAGCTTCTTTTGACCATCATCAGTTACCACACCGGTGCAACGTTCCAGGACGGGCCCTGCGGCGCCCTTTACCGCTGAGAAATATTTCCCGTTCATTTTATGCAATGTCGACATCATCATGCTGTCCGAATCAAACGGGTCTTCGTCGATCCTTTCATATTTCTCACGGTACTCCGCCGTAATTCCTGCTTTCACCTCTTCGGCATACCTGAGCACCGCGATCTCAAGCATATCGCCCTTACCGTTTCCTTCGTCGTCCAGCTCTGCATTATTACAGAGGAGCAGCACCCTTAATAGTTTTTCAAAGAGAGCGTCTTTTTCAGGGATTTCCCCTATATCTTCTTTTTCCGTCCTTGAATTTTCAAAAAAGAACTCACTGAGCCCGAGCTGGTTTTTGGTAAGGGTACCAGTCTTGTCAGTCAGGATGACCGTTGTTTCCCCAAGTGTTTCCACGGTGGCCAGTTGTTTCACTATCACCTGGTCGCGGGCAAGGCGCAGCATGCCCTGGGCCAGGGCAATGGTGGCCACTATGGCAAGCCCTTCAGGGATGGCCGCAATGGCCCAGGCTATGGAAGTCTGGGCAATGATATGAAGTTCTTTCCCGGTGAGGTAGCCTATCACACCATAGGCTGCCGCCATACCTAACACTATCCAGACAAGTCTTTTTGACAGGCTGTTCAGTTTGATGTTCAGAGGCACCGTCTCCTCATCCGCCGAGCTGATCATTTCGGAAATACCGCCCAGCTCTGTTTCCATGCCTGTGGCTGTGACGATGGCTTTTCCCTTGCCCATGGTCACTGCCGTGCCTTTGTAAAGCATGTTGGTCCGGTCGGCCAGGGGAGTGCCTTCCTCAACCTTATCGGTGCTTTTGTTCGAAGGAATGGATTCGCCCGTGAGTGCAGCCTCGTTGACCTGCAGTTCTGAGGTTTCAATAACTCGTGCATCGGCGGCTATGAGCTTGCCCGGTTCCAGGAGGACGACATCCCCGGGCACAATTTCCTCCGAATCAATCTCTTTCTCTTTCCCATCGCGCAAAACAACGGATGTCATCCGGTCCATCTTCTGCAGGGCCTTCATCGACTTCCTGGCCTGGAATTCCATGTAAAAGCCTATGGCCGTATTAAGCACAATTACAACAATAATGGCGATTGCTTCCGGGATATCGCCAAAAAGAAATGAAACGATAACGGCGGCTACCAGCAGGTAGATAACAGCGCTTTTAAGCTGGTCGAAGAGTAGCTGCCAGAGGCTCTTCTCCTTTTTCTCCTTCAGTTTGTTCGGGCCGTATTTCTTTTTTCTCTGCCGTACTTCCTTTTTTGAAAGTCCTTTATCCGGGTCGACGTTAAAGTGCCCTGCAACATCCTCAACCGTTTGGGTATAATAGTTATTTGACTTTTGTTTTTTCTTCTCAACCACTCCTACAAATTCTAAATTTTGAATT
>CAZMOK010000119.1:2777-5229 GCA_964567785.1 uncultured Bacteroidales bacterium
GGGTAAACTTTTTGCCTGAAGTTCCTTTCCAGGAAACACACATAAAAAAATTCAATCAAACCACACAAACGCTATTTATTATTTACTCTTTACTATTTACTATTTCTTTTCGGTTTGAAGATATGCGTCGGTTCACCGAGGAACACTTCAGCGGCTTCCATAATGGTTTCCGAAAGAGTGGGGTGCGGGTGGATCGTGAGGGCAAGGTCTTTGGCAACTGCGGCCATTTCTATTGCCAGGGTGGCTTCAGGCACCAGGCTGCCGGCGTCCTTGCCTACAAAGCCTGCACCGAGTAGCCTGCCGTTGTCGGGATCGAAAATGAGTTTTGTCATCCCTTTGCTTCTGCCAAGGGTTGCGGCCCTGCCTGAAGCGCCCCATGGGAATTTTGCCACCTCCACTTTTCTGCCCTGTTTCCTGGCTTCTGTTTCGGAAAGGCCTGTAAAGGCGATTTCAGGATCGGTAAAGAAAATTGCGGGGATGGCCTTTGGCTCATAAGCAGTTTTCTGACCCGCAATGGCCTCAACAGCAACCCTACCCTCATGCGAGGCAACGTGTGCCAGAAGAGGTTCGCCTGCCACATCGCCTATGGCATAAATATTTTTCACATTTGTTCTTCTCACACGGTCCACTTTGATAAAACCACTATCATTGGTCTTGACGCCTGCTTCGTCGAGCCCGAGGTTATCACTGTTGGGCCTGGCTCCTACCGATAACAGTATCTTGTCGTAGCTTTTGCCGCTCTCTTCGCCCTCCTTGTCCTCAAAGGTCACTTTGAGTTTTTTACCGCTTTTTTTAACCGAGGTCACTTTTGTTTCAAACATGGCCCCTTCAAGCAACTCCTTTCTCTCCTTTGCAAAGGCATCTTTGAGATCCTCATCCACGCCGGGCATAATGCCGGAGGTCAGTTCAACAATATCGATTTCCGATCCCAGTGCGTGGTAGATAGTGCTCATTTCAAGCCCGATATATCCGGCGCCGACTATCAGCAGCTTACCCGGGATGTCATTAAGTTCCAGGGCTGCTTCGGCATCCATTATCTTTTTATTGTCGAATTCGATACCAGGCAGGGACTTCGGGCTGGCGCCGGTGGCTATCAGTGCATTGTCAAACTTCAACTCTCTTGTTTTCCCTTCATGCTCATTGATTTCAAGGGAATTTTCACTTTTGAATTTGGCAGTGCCCCTGATGTAATTTATCTTGCGCCTTTTAGAGAGCTGGCCAAGGCCGCCTGTAAGCTGTTTCACTACCTTTTGCTTCCAGTCCCTGACTTTATCAAGGTTTACTTTTACATCTGAATATTCAAGTCCCCAGTCGTTGGCATGCTGTGTTTCCTGTTTCAGGTTTGCAAAGTGCAGCAGGGCTTTTGTAGGGATACAGCCATGATACAGGCACACGCCTCCGGGATTTTCCTTAGGGTCCACAAGGGTAACACCCAGTCCGAGATCATTTGCATGGAAAGCGGCAGCGTACCCTCCCGGGCCCGCCCCTATTATCACCAGTTGAGCTTTATCGTTCTTTTCAGCCATTATTTTCCTCCTTCAAACATTGTTAACAATGGGTTTTCAAGTGCTTCGCATACCCAGCGCAGGAACCTTGCCGCCTCCGCCCCATCGATCAGGCGGTGGTCGTAAGACAATGAAAGCGGGAGCATGAGACGCGGCCTGAATTCACCGTCGATAAACACCGGCTGCATTTCTGCCCTGGATACGCCCATGATCGACACATAAGGCAGGTACACTATGGGGGTGAAGTTGGTCCCCCCGATACCGCCCAGGTTCGAGATGGCAAAATTTCCGCCCTGGAGTGAATCGGGCATGATCTTCCTGTTCCTTGCTTTTTCGGCCACTTCGCCCATCTCTACAGAAAGCTGGAGAATATTCTTTGTGTCCACATCACGGATCACCGGGACCAGCAGGCCCCTTTCAGTATCCACCGCCACGCCGATGTTTATGTATTTCTTGTAAATGATCTCCTTTTTCCTGAAATCGAGGCTTGCGTTGAATTTCGGGAAGGTTTCGAGCGCTTTGGAAACTATCTTCAACAGGATGGAGGTAACGGTAAGCTTGCCACCCTCCTTTTCTACCCGCTTTCCGTATTTTTTCCTGAATTCCTCAAGATCTGTGATATCCGCTTTATCAAACTGGAACACATGCGGGATTGTCTGCCAGGAGGCCGACATGTTCTCGGCTGTCTTTTTCCTTACGGTATCCATAGGAACCCGTTCAATCCGGCCGAACTTTGTAAAGTCGGGGAGTTCGTAGTCAACAGCGGCGCCTTTTTCTCCTGAACCTTCAACAACGGATTTTGCATAGGATTTGACATCATCAGCCGTGATCCTGTCGTAAGGACCGGTGCCTTCCACATCATGGATATCCACGCCGAGCTCACGGGCCAGCCTTCTTACGGATGGAGAGGCAGGAACTTCTTTATCCGGCTTATCTTCTTCCTGTTC
>CAZMOK010000120.1:0-5101 GCA_964567785.1 uncultured Bacteroidales bacterium
TTAATTATTAACTATTAATTATTAATTAACCAATTACTCACGATCTCCCCGTTCACGGCCGGAATGTCGAGCTTGTTCTTTTTACGCAGGCCGTTGAGGTCGTTGGCAAGTTTATTTGGATTCACTTCTGAAAGGTCTTCCATAGTGTTTATGCCCGCCTTGCGGATCCACGGTATCCATTCGGCCGGAATACCCGCTTCGATGAACTCTTCGTCAGTGGTTTCCAGTGCTTTCTTTTCGGGCCTCATCTGGGGGAAGAAAAGCACTTCCTGAATGGAAGGCGAGTTGGTCATGACCATAGAGAGGCGGTCGATGCCAATTCCCAGCCCGGCTGTTGGGGGCATCCCGAATTCGAGGGCACGCAGGAAATCCTCATCCAGCACCATCGACTCCATATCTCCGCGCTTTCCCAGCTCAAGCTGCTCGCGGAAGCGCTCCCTTTGATCGATAGGATCGTTCAGCTCGGAAAAGGCATTGCAGATCTCCTTGCCGTTGCAGATGGCCTCAAAACGCTCGACCAGTCCCTCTTTGGTCCTGTGCTTCTTCGCCAGGGGCGACATCTCCACCGGGTAATCGGTGATAAAGGTGGGCTGTATCAATTTCGGCTCACAGGCCTCACCAAAGATCTCATCTATGATCTTTCCCTTGCCCATAGTTGGATCGAGTTCTACACCATGCTTTTCAGCGGTTTTTCTCAACTCAGTCTCTTCCATTGATGAAATGTCGGTCCCGGTAAAATGTTCGATCACCCCGAACATGGTAAACCGCTTCCAGGGTCTTTTGAAGTCGATCTCGCGCTCGCCCACTTTCACTTTTGTTGTGCCATACATGTCGAGGGCCACTCTTTCGATCATCTCCTCCACCAGGTTCATCATCCATTCATAATCTTTGTAGGCCACATAAAGTTCCACCTGGGTGAACTCAGGGTTGTGGAACCGGCTCATGCCCTCGTTCCTGAAATCCTTGGAAAATTCATAAACCCCGTCGTAACCGCCAACTATGAGCCTTTTCAGGTACAGCTCGTTGGCGATCCTCAGGTACAGGGTCATGTCGAGCGAGTTGTGGTAGGTCTTGAAAGGCCTGGCAGCAGCACCGCCATAAAGGGGCTGTAAAACCGGGGTTTCCACTTCAAGATAACCCTTCTCATTGAGGAAATCACGCATCGAGTTGATCATCTTTGTGCGTAGCAAGAATACATTCCGAATCTCCGGGTTCACGATCAGGTCGAGGTAGCGCTGGCGGTAGCGTTGCTCGGGATCGGTGAAAGCGTCGTAAGTCTTGCCTTCTTTCTCCTTTACGACCGGCAGGGGCCTGAGTGCTTTTGCCAGCAGCTTGAGCTCTTTCACATGGATAGTTACCTCGCCCATCTTTGTAACAAAGACAAACCCACTTACGCCTATAATATCACCTATATCGAGCAGTTTCTTGAAAACGGTATTATAGAGGGTCTTGTCCTCTCCCGGGCAGATCTCGTCGCGCTTGACATAGAGCTGGATCCTCCCGGTAGAGTCCTGTATCTCGGTAAAAGAGGCTGCTCCCATGATGCGGCGGCTCATGATGCGGCCCGCAATGTTGATATCCCGGTAAAGGGAATCGTCTTGCGGAAATTTCTCCTGTATTTCCCTGGCCGTGACATTCACCGGGAATTCTTCGGCCGGATAGGGATCAATGCCAAGATTCATCAATTCCTTCAGTGAATTTCTCCTGATGATCTCCTGTTCGCTCAGTTGCATAATGAATGGATAAAAGTTACTCTGTATGAAAAAATTAGTGCAAAATTAAACAATCTGGCACTACTTTTTTCTCAAAACGATCCTGATCACCGTTCCCTGCCCTAAAACTGATGATTTGACGAAGATCTTGCCCTTATGGTAGTTTTCGATGATCCTTTTTGAAAGTGAAAGCCCGAGGCCCCAGCCCCTTTTTTTGCTTGTGAATCCGGGATTGAAAATGGTCTTGAAATGAGATTTTGCAACCCCCTTGCCCGTATCTTCTATATCGACGGTTACCTGGGTGGCCTCTTCCCGGATATCAATGGAGATGGTGCCGCTGTTGTTCATGGCATCCACTGAATTCTTGCAAATATTCTCGATCACCCATTCGAAAAGGTGCATGTTCAGGGGAACAATGATCTCTTCGTCCCTGGGCAGGTTGACCCCGACCTTTATCTTTTTCGAGATCCTCGGCCTGAGGTAGTCGACCGATTCGTAGATCAGCTCCACAATGTTCATCGGCTCAAGCTTTGCCGGTGAGCCGATCTTGGAGAACCTGTCGGTGATGGCCTCAAGCCTCTTCACATCGTTTTCAATCTCATCCAGGGCCTCCTCCTTTATGCCTTTCATCTTCATCAGCTCTATCCAGGCCATAATGGACGATAGCGGCGTGCCTATCTGGTGGGCGGTTTCTTTCGACATTCCTATCCACACAAGGTTTTGCTCCGATTTCCTGGCTGAGCTGAACAGTACGTAGGAAATTAGCAGGAAGACTCCAATGACCGTAAACTGGATGAAGGGATAGTACCTGATCTGCGTGAGAAGGGCCGAATCCTTGTAATAAATATAATTGGTGCCCAGCTCGGGGAGCTTAATCCTGATGGGTTCGTTCTCGCTGGCCATATCGGCAATGAAGGCTGCAATGTTTGTTGAATCCGAAAGTTTCTCGCTCTCAACGTTCCCGTATTCAATAATGTTCTGCCTGGTACTGTCGGTTATGATCACCGGGACCGAAGCTGAGTTGACAACTACTTCAGAAAAGAAGGACTCGGTGAGGTCGTTTAGTACATCTCTCAGCTCTGAGTAGATCTTCGACTCCTTGAAATAGAGCATTACGTACTCATCCTCATGATAAACAATGCGGATGGGGTCAAAAGAGGAAAACTCCTCCCTGATGCTATCGTTCATTACACTGATCCCTTCCATCCTGTCCTCAGAAATATTCTTGTACGTTGTAATGCTGTCAGACCGGTTTGTGAGAATTATAGGGATGGTAGTGTTTTGTTCCATCAGTTGGCGGTAAAACTCCAGTGTCCGGGAATCTTCTTCGAAACGGAGGTTCCGGTAGGCTGTGGCTAGGATTTCGGCCCTTTTCCTCTCTTCCTCCCTGATCTGATCAAAAAACCTGTTGGTATAATTCACCAGCTCGGCTTTCTTCCTGATGGCATTTGCCCAGATTCGCACATTGCTCCGCTCATCCTGGGCAATTTCCCTTACAAGCCTGTTGGTGTACCAGAGGGATACGGTGATGATGGCCACGGCCGTGGCAAACAACCACCATTTCCACCTGCGCTTTTTGTAATATATCTCCAAAGCTTAAAATTTTTATTTAAAACGGCAATCAGTATAACTTTATTGAAAGGGATAATTGCATAATTTTGCACGCTTTTTTTAAGCAATAAAGGTATTAAAAAACGCTATGCCTTTTGATTGTTGATTGCCGACCGCTCTTTGTTAAAACTTTTGAAATTCTTTTTGGGGTTTTCCGAAGATCGACCAAAGAACACAAAAGATAAGCATAAGGTGAAAAAGATTTAAAACATTAATAAATATTTTTATAATCATGTTTGAAGTTATTGATACCTGGGTATTTACGTGGATTGTTGTCCCCTTGCTGATCTTTGTCGCCAGGATACTGGATGTGTCGATCGGAACACTGCGTTTGATATTCATTGCCAAGGGGTACCGGATGATCGCACCCCTGCTGGGTTTCTTCGAGGTCCTGATCTGGCTCATAGCCATAAGGCAGATCCTTCAGCACCTTGATAACTGGGCCTGCTACATCGCTTACGGACTGGGTTTTGCAGCAGGGAATTACATAGGTATGCTCATCGACCAGCGCCTCTCCCTCGGGAAGGTCGTGCTGCGAGTGATCACAAAGATCAAGGAGGCCGAAATCACTGCTTCCCTCAGGGAAGAAGGATTCGGGGTTACTGAAGTGTCAGGGGAAGGAAAAGCGGGCCCCTTAAAGATCCTCTTTTCAACCCTTAATAAAAAAGACCTGGACAACGCCATAAAGATCATTCATGGTTACAATCCTGAAGCATTCTACACCATCGAAGAGGTGGCCTCAGTTAAGGAAGGCTATTTCAAAAAACCCGTCAGAAGGCGCTTCATTCCTATGATCAGCCCCTTTTCGATGGCACGGAAAGGAAGATAACTAAATCTTTAGGTCAACAAACTATTTAAGACGTTGATTGTTTGAATTAACGATCAGGGTCTTTTAGTATTATTTTAGACATTTTAAAACGTTAGATATGGAATTGTTAAGGTATTTCTTTTCTTTATTTCTGATAGCCGGTATTGCTTTCCAGGCAGCCGGTCAAACAGAGGAGGCGATCAAAAGCGACAAGTTAACCCTTAAATGGTCCACCGAAAAAGTGTTCGAAGTACCCGAATCGGTCTACTATGATGATGAAAGGGATGTTCTTTACATTGCCAACATAAAAGGCAAGCCCACCGATAAGGACGGCGCCGGTTACATCTCGAAGATCAAAACAGATGGGGAGGTCATCGATCTCAAATGGGTTACCGGTATAAATGCTCCAAAGGGAATGGGTGTTTATGAAGACAAGCTGTATGTGACCGATATCGACCGTCTGGTGGAGATAGATATCCCCTCCGGTGAAATCGTTGCTGAATACCCGGCTGAAAAAGCACAGTTCCTGAACGACATAGCTGTTGATGAAAAAGGCAGGGTTTACGTTTCTGACATGATGGACACAAAGGTTTACAGGCTATTAAGAGGAAAGTTTGAGGTATGGCTGGATGATAAGATCCTTACCGGTCCGAATGGTCTCTGGGTTGGGGACGGCAATCTATACATAGGCGCCAAGAAGATCGTGAAAGCCGGTCTGAGAAATGGAAAGATGGGAGTCTATGCCGAAAACACCGGCAGCATCGATGGTCTGGAGGGCACAGCCAAAGGCGGCTTTCTCTTTTCCGACTGGAGCGGCAACATGCATTACCTAACTCCCGGCGGTGAGATCGAACACATATTCGACAGTTCGGACATGAACATCAACGCTGCTGATATTGAGTACATTTCTTCCAAAGGGCTGATCCTCGTGCCCACTTTCTTCGACAACAGGGTTATGGGGTATGGGTTT
>CAZMOK010000121.1:0-5088 GCA_964567785.1 uncultured Bacteroidales bacterium
GTTTATTTCATTGTTCATTGTTAATCCGCATTATTCATCGAAAACTTCAGGTACAGGGTAGGGGTGAAAGGAATTGCCTCAGCATAAACATTGATCGAGTTGTTCTGCCCCGATGGGATCCTTTCAAAATTGGTGTACTTGATGTTCTGTGAGTTCAAAAGGTTCAGGATCGAAAGGCCCGCCTCGCCAACCACCTTACGGTCGAGGAACTTGTAAATGAAAGAAACATCCAGGCGGCTATAGGAAAGGTCCCCGGTATTCTTGTCGTAAGGATAGGGAGCTACAGGAAAGCCTGATCCGTAAACGTAATTGGTGGAAAAATAGAAGGGATCGAAATTCAGCAGCAGCGCAGCCTTCAGCTCATGGCGCTGGTCGTGATATGCCCGGCGGTAATTGTTGTTCAGCAGGTCCGGAAAGCGCTCTTCTGTTTTGCTGAGCGTGTAGGCAATCCAGGCCGAATGATTGTTGAATTCCTTCTGGAGGAACAGGTCCACCCCCCTGATCCGGCTTTCACCGATCAGCAGTCCTTCCAGGTTCAGTACACCCGAGTAAAAATACCTGGTGATCCCTGAAATCCACTTGAAAAAAGGTTCAACATTGACGGTCCAGCCGTTTTTATAGTAAGAAGCCCCGGATACAAGATGCGATGCCTTGATCACTGGAATGCCGTCATTGTCGGCAATAGCCCAGAAATACCTGTAGTTTCCCACCTCATCCACAGCAACCGTTCGGGTGATGAACTGGTTGTACAAGCCCCAGGCGGCATTCAGCTTCCAGTTTTCATTGGCCTGGTAAGAGACTGACAATCTTGGCTCGAAATAGGCTTTTTTCAGGTTTCCTGCCAGGGTCAGCCGGTAACCTGCCTTCAGCATCACTTTTTTACCCAGCGACATAATGTCCTGCGCCGAAATGAACATCCGGCTTGCACGGGATTCCCAGTCGATAGTGGATATATTGAACGTGTCTTCCTTCAGGATGACCCTGTTGTTGTAAAAACCCATTGATGCTTCGATGGTATGGTTGCGGTGCACATAAAAGCGGTTATCAACTTTCAGTATCGATTCGTTCATACTGTTCTCGCTCCGCTGGTCGATGGTCTGCACCGTCAGGCTTTGCTGGTTGTGGTCGAGCAGCAGATCATCCTCATAAATGGAACGGATGTTCGTGAAAGAAAAGCTGAAGTTGCTGGTATTTCCGCTTTTCCAGGTCTTCCCGTAGAACAGCGTGCCCCCCGACTGAGTGTTCGTTTCCCTGGTGTTCTTGTTGAGGGTCCAGACCCTGTAAGGTTCATTGATGGCATAGGAGAAACGGTCGTTGGCGCCGTACAGGCTGACATAAAAGAGGTCGCTCTGCCCTGTTTCCGTAGTGTATTTAATATTGAGGTCGCGGAACATGTAATCGGGGATTATGTCCACGTCGACATCATTGGTCGTGTCGGCATCGTTGTTCCTCCTGAATAGATTCTGCATGTCGGAAGGGTTGTAGAGATCGTACCAGGTCTGCCTGAGCGCGATCACGAGCGATCCTCTCTTGAAAAGGGGTATTTCCACCAGGCCGTTGAGGGTCATGTTATTGATGGATACCGTGAACCCGGTCTTGAGCCTGTTGCCGTTCTTTCCCGTTATATTGACAATACCCCCCGCCCTTTCGCCGAAACGCGTGTCATAACCCCCTTTGAACACCTCGATATCTTTGGCCATGAGGGGGTTGAAAGCGCTGATGTTGTCGTTGAAGTTCTTCAGTCCGTAGATGGGGAATCCATCAAAGAGCACCTGGCTCTGGCCGGCATAGCTGCCCCATATGATGAGATCGTTGGTCTGCTCGCCCGAGGCGGTTATCCCCGGCATCAGCCTCAGCAGGTTGAACACCGAATTGTCGCCGAATCCCGGCAGGAAATTCGCCACCTTATGATTCAGCTTCATCATTCCCGCCTTTTCGCCGAGCTGTGTCGACCGCTCCACTTCCCTGTTACTGATCACCACCTCTTTCAGGCCTATTGTGGAAGGGGTCAGGAGGATCCTGTGACCGGTGCGGGCTTTTAGGGTAGTATCCACAATGTAATATCCCAGGTGGGAAGCCCTGACGCTGAAAAGGCTGTCAGTTTTGGAGGAATGTGAAAAGCCTCCCCTGAAATCAGTAACCACTCCTTTTTCGTTTATGATGATGTGAGAGTAGGGCAGGGGCTCGCGGGAGGTTTTATCCGTAATTTGCCCTGATAATAGATATGTTTTCGGGTTTTTCTTTTTCCTGACCTCGTAGATCACAAAGACGTCCCCCATCCGGTCGTACGAAAGGGGAAGGCCTTTTAATAGCGCCTGTATAGCCTCTTCGGGGGTTTGAAATGTGGAAGTAAGGCTGACCTTGTAACGGGAAAGGAGCTTATCATTGAAAGAAAACCTTACATCATGGTTGTCCCTGATCTCAATGAGCACTTCATTCAAGGGAGTGTTCCCGGCATCAATCCGGATGCCTTGCCCCGGTAATACTCCGGATACGGCTAACAGCAGTATGAGGATTAAAACCTTTGGACCGTTCACTATTGATCGTTATTCAGGAGCTGGTATACACCGTCCGACTTTTCGACAAATGTAAGGCCAAAAGGTTTACATATCAGGCCCAGCACTTCTTCAACCGGCTTTTCCCTCGAAAACAAACCGGTATAGCTCAGTCCGGGTTCTTCGTTGATAAGGATGGTAACATCATACTGCCTTTCAATCTCGGCAAGAACTTGCAGTAAGGGCGCCCCCGTAAAGTTGAACATGCCTTCGGTCCATGAGATGGCCTCTTCGGGCCTGATCTTTTTCTCTACCGAGATGTTTCCTTTTTCATTGACACTGGCCTTGTACCCGGGCCCAAGCACCACAGATTCATCTGACTTGCTTCTCACTTTCACTTTTCCTGTGATACACGCAACCGTGTAATCCTCGTTGCGGCTATATATGTTGAAGCTAGTGCCGAGCACTTCGGTAGTGCCGTTCTGTGAATTTACGGTGAAAGCGCTTCCCTCCATGACTTTGAAATAACCTTCACCCTCAAACCTGATGTTCCGGTTGAATTTCCACCAGTAAGGGTTATAGGAAAGTGCTGAGCGTGCATTCAGCTCAATTTTCGAGCTGTCGGGCAGGTAATAGGTCAGGTGCTGACCGTTTGGCACACTGACTCTTTCTGTGTGGAACCTGAGGAAAAGGCCGATGCTGAGAAAGACCAGCACTGAGGCTGCTATACCCGCAATCATAAGCCGCCTGGCCATTCTGACTACAGGGGCGCTGTCTTTTCTCCCGGGCTTTTCTGATAGTTTCCCTGAGAGCTCATCCCATGCTTCTTCTTTCGATCTTTGATAAGGCACTTTTGCCTTTTCGAAGAAGCGTTTCTCGTCCATATGTGGTTTTTCACCGGTCAATTCAATGCTTTTTTCAAATGTTCAAGTGCAAATTTCATCCTTTTTTCCACGGCCTTTACGCTGATGCCGAGCACTTCAGAAATTTCGCGGTACTTCAGGTTATCCATCCTGCTCATCAGGAAAACTGTCCGCTGTTTTTCCGGGAGCTGCTGAAGGGCTGCGTCATACCTGTTGCTCAGCTCTTCAAAATGTATTTTCTCCTCCGGGTTTTCCCCTGTAAGTTCAGGGATAATATTCAGTTTGAAATTCAAGGCTGTTTTTTGTTTTCTGTAATGGCTGATGAACATATCGCCTGCGATTTTATAAAGCAACCCTTTGATTTTTCCCTCGCTTGTATCGGGTTGCTTTTCCCATACCTTGAGGAATGTTTCCTGGGCAATGTCCGTTGCCAGCTCCGTATCGCCCGAGCGATAGTAAACATAGTTCCTCACACCGTCGAAGTGTTTGTCGAAGATCTCTTTGAACTCTTGTTTTGTCAACGGACCGTAATAATTGATTCAGCGTAAAAGTATTCAATATTTTTCTTTTATGTTGTTTCCAGCAGGGGGTGCAAAGAGTGAAGCAGAGAACGCAAAGGAAAGTATACCTCTGCGATCTCCGCCCTACTTAATGAACTCTGCGTGATATATTTCATTTCAATTACGGTAAAAAGATCGTAAAAGTGATCCCGTTGATAAGCACTGTGGCAATGTTATCGCAATCCCCGTCGCCGAAATCGAGCACCCTCACAGGCCTTCCTTCGGGCTGCAGCTCAACCGTTCCGCTCACGATCCAGCGGCAGTTCAGCTCCACCCTGAGCGGGTTCACTGTTTCCCTCTCCCAGGTCAATCCTGAGGGCCTGATGCCGTCGGCTTCCCCTTCGATAAGGTAGACGTCGTCCCAGAGGCGCCAGGTGTCAAAACCTTCGATCCAGGTGCGTGTTTTCTCAGCATTCCAGCTCAGTGTGCCCAGGTTGTTATGCAGGTGGATCACGCCGGTGATGTCGACCAGGAAATAGGGGTGGTTGTTTGCATTAAGGCCCATGTTGGTTACCACCTTGGTGCCTTCCACCTTGTTGTCGTTCACATAATAATTTTCAAAACCGGTGGTGATCACTGTGCCCGGGAGCCGGTATCTTCCTGTGAAGGATACAATGATCTTTCCCCTGCGGTATCGGCCGTCGTTGCAAAGGCAGTTCTCTTCCCCGAAATCGATTATGAGCTCCCTGGGGCTTACGGTTGTATCCAGGCTTATGGTTGCACACGGCCCGAGAATGACCCCGTCACCATACCCTTCTTTAAGGTAGTTTGTGCTCATTTCATAGGCTTCGTCGGCAATGCTGGTTACATTGTCAAACACGCCTTCTGCGAAAGCATCGTTTTGTGAAAATGCGGTGTCACTTTCAGGTTCTTCATTTTCTTTCTTACAGGATGAGAACATGGTGACCATCCCGATTACTGTCAATAAGACCAGACTGAATTTCAATGTTTTCATAATAGAGTGTTTTTAAGTTTTCGCGTTTTACAATAGTATACCGCATGAAAATGTGTCTACCCTACTTTTTTTGTGAGTTTTAATTATGGGTCATGGCATCATTTTGATTCGTTAATTCTTTTTCCTGATCCTTTTTTTTCTCTTGATCCTATTCCTGTTCCTGTTCCTGTTCCTTCTCCTGATCTTCACCTCCTTCAGAGGTGTGGGGGTTCTTT
>CAZMOK010000122.1:0-2222 GCA_964567785.1 uncultured Bacteroidales bacterium
ACTCAACTCTATCTTATATAGCTTCCTGTTTCTGTCAAATCATCGGGCGTGAGCAGCTTGAGCCTGCCCTGGCTGTCTTCGCTCGATAGGATCATGCCCTGCGATTCAACTCCTCGTAACTTCCTGGGCTCGAGGTTCAGGACAAAACAGTATTGCTTGCCCACAAGGTCCTCCGCTTTGTAATACTCGGCTATGCCTGACACTACAGTCCGTTTGTCAATGCCGGTATCAATGGTCAGCTTGAGTAGCTTGTCGGTTTTCGGGACTTTCCCGGCCTCTACCACTGTGGCCACCCTGATATCAAGCTTCATAAAGTCGTTGTAATTGATCAACTCTTTCTGTGGATCAAACATTTTGCCTTCCTCCTCATTTTCTTTTTTTGTGTCAAGTAATTTCTGTACCTGGGCCTCGATCACTTTGTCATCAATCCTTTCGAAAAGGTATGTGGCTTTGTTCAGCTCGTGCCCAGCCTCCAGTAGGTCTGTTTTTCCCGCTTCCTGCCACGGCTTTTTCTTGATGTTCAGCATGCCGTTCAGCTTCTTTGCCGTGAATGGCAGGAAAGGCTCACAGACAATGGCCAGGTTGGCACAGATCTGAAGTGAAATGTTCAGAATAGTCCTGACCCTGTCTTCATCGGTTTTGATCAGTTTCCAGGGCTCTGAGTCAGTCAGGAATTTGTTGCCCAGGCGGGCCAGGTTCATCATCTCATTGAGGGATTCCCTGAAGCGGAAATTGTCAAGGATTTTACCGATCCTGGCGGGATAAGCAGTGATCTCTTCCAGAACTAGTTTATCTTCGGAACTCAGGTCCTTTCTTTCCGGGACCTCATTGCCAAAATACTTTTCGGTCAGAACAAGTGTGCGGTTTACAAAATTGCCGAATATGGCCAGCAGCTCATTGTTGTTCCTTGCCTGGAAGTCTTTCCATGTGAAGTCGTTGTCCTTGGTTTCGGGTGCATTGGTAGTGAGTACATACCGCAGTACATCCTCCTTACCGGGGAATTCCTCAAGATATTCGTGGAGCCACACTGCCCAGTTCCTCGACGTGGAGATCTTGTCGCCTTCAAGGTTCAGGAACTCAAAGGCCGGTACATTGTCGGGCAAGATGTAAGAACCTTCGTGTTTCAGCATTGACGGGAAGATAATACAGTGGAAAACGATGTTGTCTTTCCCGATAAAATGGATCATCCGTGTATCGGGCGATTTCCAGTAGGGTTCCCAGTCCCTTCCAGCCTGTTCTGCCCATTCTTTGGTGGCCGAAATATACCCGATCGGTGCATCGAACCATACATAAAGCACCTTGCCTTCTACACCTTCGATGGGCACTTTCACGCCCCAGTTGAGGTCGCGTGTAACAGCCCTTGGCTGGAGGCCGTGATCGATCCATGATTTGCACTGACCGTAGACATTGGGTTTCCAGTCGTCCTTATGCCCTTCAATGATCCATTCCTTCAACCAGTTTTCATATTTATCCAGCGGCAGGTACCAGTGTTTTGTTTTTTTCCTGATGGGGGTGTTCCCACTGAGGGCAGACTTCGGGTTGATAAGTTCTGTAGGGCTCAGCGAGGAGCCGCAGTTCTCGCACTGATCGCCATAGGCATTTTCGTATGAACAATTGGGGCAGGTGCCGATAATGTACCTGTCGGCCAGGAACTGGCCCTCTTTCTCGTCGTAATATTGTTCCGTTGTTTTTTCAACAAATTCGCCTTTCTCATAAAGGGTTTTGAAGAATTCGGCGGCTGTTTCGTGGTGTATCTTGTTGGAGGTCCTGGAGTAAATGTCGAAAGAAATGCCAAACTCCTCAAATGATTTTTTGATCATCTCATGGTATTTATCGACGATCTGCTGGGGCGTCACTCCCTGTTGCCTTGCCTTTATGGTTATAGGCACACCGTGTTCGTCCGATCCGCCGATAAAGACAACGTCGATCCCTTTTTTTCTCAAATACCTCACATAAATATCGGCCGGCACATACACTCCTGCCAGGTGGCCTATGTGCAGCGGGCCATTTGCATAGGGCAGAGCCGAAGTCACATTATATCTTTTGAATTTTCCAGCGGGCTTCTCCATGTTGACCATAATTTATGCAAAAGTAGGAAAATAGCTGATAGAAGATGGCTTTTGGCAGGTGGTCATAAATTTCACCCACTGACTATAGTCACTGAGTGAAACATTATGTTAAATAGCTTACTGAGTAACTATAGTCACTGAGTAAAATATTAT
>CAZMOK010000122.1:2322-5043 GCA_964567785.1 uncultured Bacteroidales bacterium
AAAATATTATTTTAAAAACCTCACCCCTCTAAAAAATTATAAACCAGCACCATACACACAAACTACATTTTTGCCGCTATCCTTCAACCAGCCTTCTGTATATTCGTGGTAATTATTCTTGAAAAAAACTGATTAGATATGATCACCCCACCCTATCTCAAACCGGGCGATAAAATAGGGATCGTTTCACCCGCCAGGAAAATACCACGTGAAGAAGTGTCAACCGCCATAAAAATGTTCAATGAATGGGGCCTCGAAGTGGTTAAAGGAAACCACCTCTACGACTCCTATCACCAATATGCAGGTAACGATGAAGCACGTGCCGGAGATTTTCAGAATATGCTCACCGACAAAAGTATCCGCGCCATCGTTTGCTCACGGGGAGGGTACGGAACAGTCAGGATCATCGACCGGATCGACTTCAGCCACTTCATTAAAGACCCCAAATGGATAATCGGGTACAGCGATATCACTGTGTTCCATTCTCATATTAACCGTCATTTCAACACCGAGACCCTGCATGCCATAATGCCTGTCAATATTAAAAGCCCTTACGATAAAGACCCTTCTGTGAACAGCCTGAAGAAGGCCCTTTTCGGTGAAAAGCTTGAATATTCCTTTGCAACGGATCCGGATTCCAGGAACGGCAGGGCCGAAGGGGTGCTCACCGGGGGCAACCTTTCGATGCTGTACAGCCTGATTGGATCTCCATCTGATATAGATACCGAAGGGAAAATTCTCTTCATCGAAGAACTCGACGAGTATCTCTACCACATCGACCGGATGATGATGAACCTGAAAAGATCGGGGAAACTGGCCAATCTTAAAGCGCTGATCGTAGGGGGTATGACTGGCATGAGGGACAACAAAGTGCCTTACGGGAAGACTGCCAACGAGATCGTAATGGAAACGGTTGCAGGATATGACTACCCGGTCGTCATGAACTTCCCGGCAGGGCATACCGATGATAACCGTGCCCTCATTATGGGAAGAAAAATCACTCTGGAAGTGTCTGATCACACGAGACTTACGTTCGATTAAAAAAATTTTCCGGTTTTCAACAGGTATTTTTTGCCCCTTTACCGATCAATACCGTATGGCTAAGCATAACGATATCGGTAACAAGGGTGAGGAGATTGCTGTTGACTACCTGAAAGGCAATGGATACTTCATCAAGGAGCGAAACTGGAGGTTCGGTAAGAACGAGATCGATGTTATTGCCAGCGATGGCAAGGAGCTCGCGATTGTTGAAGTTAAGACACGCAGCAGCCGCTACCTGGTGGAGCCTTTCACGGCTGTTACAAGGACCAAGCAGAAACTGCTGATCAGGGCGGCCAATGCCTACATAAAAAGGGTTAATTACTGCGGTGACGTCAGGTTCGACGTGATCTCCATCATCCTGTTCCCCGATAGTCATGAACTGGAGCACATGAAAAATGCTTTTTACCCGCTGATGAGATAACTATTTGCTACCTTTGCAAACCATTTGATTAAAAGGAAGATAGGCTCATTATATGGAAAAACCATCGGGTAAAGGAAGGAAGAAGAAGGGAGATTTCTCCAGGTTCATAAAAAAGAAGACGGGGAAAGGGAAGAAGAGGCCCTTTAAAGATCTGTCAGGCAAAAAGTCAGGGCCGGTAAAACCCGGCAGGGGCAATAGGGATAAACGCGGCCAGGGCGAACTGATCAGGCTGAACAAGTACATTTCCAATGCCGGGGTATGCTCACGCCGGGAAGCCGATGACCTGATCCAGGCCGGCGCCATCAAGGTGAACGGGGAAATTGTATCGGAACTGGGCACCAAAGTGAGCCTCCACGACAAGGTACAGTTCGGCGACCAGACCCTCTCACTGGAAAAGTTCCGGTACGTGCTGCTGAACAAGCCCAAGGGATTTATTACCACCATGGACGATCCCTATTCAAGGAATACCGTCATGCAGCTTGTCGCACCGGCATGCAGGGAGAGGATATACCCGGTGGGGCGCCTCGACAGGAACACTACCGGGCTGTTGCTTTTCACCAACGACGGGGAGCTTGCCAAAAAACTGACCCATCCCAGGCATGGTGTAAGAAAGGTTTATCATGTAGTGCTTGACAAAAACCTCACCAAAGAGGATCTTGAGAAGATACAGAAAGGAATAGAACTGGAAGACGGCATGGTCCGTGTGGATGATATCGGTTATGATCTTGTTGCAGGCAGTAAAAACGAAGTGGGCGTGGAGATCCATTCAGGCAGGAACAGGGTAGTGAGGAGGATATTCGAGAGCCTTGGCTATAAGGTGATCCGTCTCGACCGGACCATGTTTGCGAGCCTGACCAAGAAAAACATACCACGAGGCAAATTCAGGCATTTGAGTGAAAAGGAAGTGAACATGCTGAAGATGCTTGGATAAATAGATTTGAGAGTTGAGATTTGAGATGTAGCGGAGCGGAATCCCGTGAACGGAGTGAAACGGGAGTTGAGATAAGGGTGGGGGTATGAATTATTCATTATCCTTTTGTACCTTTGCGGCCTGTTAAGCCCGGATGGCGGAATTGGTAGACGCGTTGGTCTCAAAAACCAATGGGGTAATTCCCGTGCCGGTTCGATCCCGGCTCCGGGTACTACGAAGCGAAGACATTGGCTCTTCGCTTTTTTTATTTCCGCGTGCCGGCTGAAGGCGATAGCCTGAAGTCCTCGATGAGCGGAGCGAATCGGGATTCGATCCCGGCTCCGGGTAC
>CAZMOK010000123.1:0-5032 GCA_964567785.1 uncultured Bacteroidales bacterium
TGAGCGGTCTGCAATGCCTGTCCCGCCGCAGGCGGGGTTGGGTTCAACATTATGTAGAGTCCATGAAAACAAGCCTTACACCAACACGTTAAGCAATATCATGAAACAAACACGCATTTTTCTTGCTGTTTTTATTGTTATATCGCACCTCTTTTCCTGCAACCAGCCAACCATTGATCAAAAGTGGGATTCTGTTAAAGACAGCCGGGATTTCGCTGAATTTTTCAATTACGGGCTCGGGTGCCGCGACAGCGCCTTATTGGAAAAGTGTTATGATTCCTTAACCAGGTACCTCCCTTCAGAATGTTGTACCATTTTGTTTTCAGGTGAATACTATTATCCCGGTTATGAAGATCCGGCAGATCAGAAATTCAGATTGACAGATGAATGTGACCGGGAGATTGACATGAAGGTGAGGAACATTTTATTTATCAGGATTGACAGCCTGGATAACACTGAAATTCATTACCAGAATAAAAGTATCAGCAACACTAGGGATTTTATCCCGAGCATTTATAATTCAGACGAAGTTTCATTCGGTCTCCCTGAAATAAAACCTGTTCATATTGATGATTCAATATACTTCACAAGGAGTTTTGTAATCTTCATTTATACAGAAATGCTCAGGACAGATATTCATAGAACCAGTTGGGAGGCGTTATATAATGTTGTTCATGAACTTTCAGATATCTATGATGAAGTAAAGGAGATAAAAGCAAATAGTCTTTATCAGGCATCTTACAACAAAATAACCAGGCGCCAGCAGATGAACATTGATTTGCTTCGTTCAAAGAACATTGCAATCCATTTTTGCTTGCTCAGGATCCCTCCCAAGCCCCCGCCTCCACACAATCCTTATAAATAAATGCTGCCAGTGACCTGGGTGCAATTGCCGGCCGGGGTTCCAGTGATTCTTTACTATATTTATTGGCCAAATGGATTAATGGCCCATTGAAGTTAACACACCGGCCTTCGCCTGCACCGGGACCGTAATATGTAAAACCTATGAAATGAAGAGCTTCGTAGCATTGCTCACTGTTATTTGTGTATCGGGTTTTAACAGCAACATTTCAAAATTATAATTTATCAGGTCAGGGCTCTATCAGCCAGGGCCGTTGATGCTTTGCCCGGATAAAATGGTTCTCTGCACCGGTATCGAGGGGCTTCCGGGAATGAACGATCACGGGGACCGGTGTTGTTTTGCCCCCGGTCTCCCCGGCAATCACCGTATACTCTGTATATTCACCCAGAAACCGTTCCTGCAACACCTTAACGGGAATTCCCTCATCCTGCCGGTCACAAAAACTTATCTCCTCAGGGCGCAGGCAAACAAGGATTTCAGGACCTTTGACCAAATTGCTTTCAGGGACCGGGAAGTTCCCGATCGCCGTTACGACCTGTTGACCCACGATGCGGCCGGGAAGCAGGTTCACTGTGCCAAAGAACCGGGCCACGTGGGAGTCTGCCGGTTGATAGTATACTTTATCAGGTCGGTCATCCTGCAGCTTTATACCATCCTTCATGACAACTGCCCTTGTGGCCAGGGCAAGCACATCCCGTGTGTCATGGGTGACCAAAATGGCTGTTGCCCCTGTTTTCCGTATGATCTCTCCAATCTCCGCCCTCATCTGGTTTTTATGCAGCGTATCGAGATTGCTGAACGGCTCGTCGAACAAAATGACATCGGGTTGCGGAGCCAGCGCCCTGGCCAGGGCAACCCTCTGTTTCTGGCCGCCCGACAACTGGTGCGGGTAGCGGTTTTCCAGGCCTGTCAGGCGGCAGATCTCCATCAGGGAACCATACTGTTGTTCAGCCTTTTGGCTTCCTAACCGGTGCATGGCAAAAAATATGTTTTGTTTAACAGTTTTATGCGGGAACAGTGCATAGTCCTGGAAAACAATCCCAACCCTGCGCTTTTGCGGTTCCAGGAATTGATTTTCACCGGCAGCACGCTCACCATGCAGGTAAACCGAGCCCTGCGTAGGTTTCTCAAAACCGGCGATCAGCCTGAGAACGGTTGTTTTGCCACAACCGCTTTCCCCTACCAGGCCGATGATCTCGCCCTTTTCTACCTTCAGGTCAAAACCACTGACAGCCCAGGACCTTGCTCCGGGAAACTTCTTGCCAATGTTCGTTAATTCAAGTACAGGCATGGTTGTTCGGTTTTCAGTTCATTGTTGGTCATTTAATCAAATTGCGACAGTTTGTTGATCAGTATTACCGGCAGCAACCCAATGACCACCAAAACAAGTGATGCCGGTGCTGCCTCTGCGATCCGCTCATCGGATGCAAACTCGAAAGCCCTTATGGCCAGAGTATCGAAGTTGAACGGGCGGAGGATCAGGGTCAGGGGCAGTTCCTTCAACACATCGATGAACACAAGCAGCAATCCTGTCCAGACTGCCGGCCGTATCAGGGGCAGGTTGATCTTCCGGAGCGTTTTCGCATTTGAAATGCCCAGCGACCGTGCCGATTCATCCATCGAGAGGGGTACCTTGTCGAGGCCGCTTTCAATGCTGTTGTAGCCCACTGCCATGAACCGCACCGCATAGGCGTAAATAAGCGCTGCCCAGGATGCGGTCAACATTGTGCGCACTACCCCCCCCGCTGTATCCCCTAACTGGTTGCCTGTCCACAACAGCAGCGACAGGATGCCCACTGCCACCACGGCGCCCGGAATGGCGTAACCCAATGTAGCCAGCCGGCTCAGGGTTTTGTTGATGCCGACCGGCCAGGTGCGCACCGAAAATGAAATGACCAGCGATAGGACAACCACTGCCAGTGAAGCAACCACCGCCAGCATGGAACTGTTGATGACCAGATCAGTGAAGTTGCGGTTGAAAAATGTATCCCAGGTCTGCATAAGCCAGTGTAACTGCATCAGCAAAGGAAACAGGAAACCGGCTGCAAAAGGGAGCAGCATCCATATAATTAGAGCCACCTTCACGACGGGCCCCACTTTCTTCCGCACAGCTTTATGGCCCGGCGAAGCAGTGCTTGTAAACTTCTTGTTTCGGCGCTGCCACCGCTCTGAAAAAATAAGCACGATCACGAACAGCATGAGAACTGCCGACAGTTTCAGCGCCGATGGGGGGGAACCAAAGGCGTACCATGCCGTGAAAATACCGGTGGTAAAGGTATTGACTCCGAAATAATGCACGAGCCCGTAGTCGTTCAACACCTCCATCAAAACCAGTGATATACCTGCCACTATGGCCGGGCGGGCCATGGGCAGGGCAACACTGAAGAACGTCTGCGTGGAGCTTTTGCCAAGCGATGCTGCAACCTCCCGGTAAACAGGCGACTGCTTCGTGAACCAGGCCAGTGATATCAGGTAAACATACGGGTAATAAGCCACCGTGAAGATGAATATAGCCCCTGGCAATGAAAGGATATCGAAGAAGAGGTACTGACCGGTGTTGATATCGAGGTAATTGCGGAAAAACAGGTAAACCGGCGATGTGAAATCCAGTATCCCCGCCCAGGTGAAGCCGGTGATGTAGGCAGGTATGGCAAAGGGGAATATCAGGAACCACGACAACAGTTTCCTGCCCGGGAAGGTGAAGGCACTCACTATCCAGGCATTGCTCACCCCGATAATGAGGGAGAAGAAAGCTACCCCGGCCATGAGTAGCACGGTGTTCAACGTGTAGCCTGGAAGCAGGTTCCCTGAAATATGGCCCCAGGCTTCATCTCCAGGTTGGAAAATATTGAAGGCAATGACGAACAAAGGGGCTGCGACCAGCAGGGCAATGATAAAAACCCCGGATTTCCAGGGATTAAAAATGTATTGCCGGATCGATCTTATGGACCTGATTGCAGTATTCATCCTGTCGCTGGTTTATTTCCAGCCCGCTTCGTCAAAAAGCCTGGTAGCTTTTGAAAGGTGCGGGGTTAACTGATCCAGTGGAATGGTGTCGGGCTTGAATCCGCCCCACTCCATCTGCAGTTCCGTCCAGGGGGTGTTGCTGTTCACGGGGTACTCATGGTTGACCTCGGCAAGTAACTGCTGTGATTCGTTGCGAAGGAAGAATGAGATCAGTTTCTCCGCATTCTCTTTGTTGGGGGCATTTTTGGCAATGGCAGCAGCACTGATGTTCATGTGTGCACCCCTGCCGTCCTGGTTGGGGAAGAAAACACCCATCTGCCCGGCCACCTGCCGCTCTTCTTCGTTTGACGAATGGAGCATCAGTCCCATATAGTAGGTGTTTACTATGGCCACGTCGCCCACTCCGGCGGCAATGGCCTTTACCTGGTCGCGGTCATTTCCCCTGGGTTCCTGTGCCATGTTGGCAACTATTCCTTTGGCCCACTCAAGGGCATCTTCCTCGCCGTTTGCGGCAATAATGGATGCCATAAGGGTTTGGTTATAGGCGTTCTGCGATGTGCGGACCAGTATCTTTCCCTGCCAGTGAGGGCCGGTAAGTGCTTCATAGGTGGAAAGGCCGGAAGGGTCGACCCTTTCGGTATGGTAGACAATTACCCGGGCGCGTTTGGTAAAACCGGTCCAGTAACCTTCGCTGTTGCGAAGATAGGAAGGTACGATGCCTTCGGTGACGGATCTATCCATGGGCTGGAGAAGGTCTTTTTCCCTGGCCTGGAGCATGTAGCCGGCATCAGCGGTGATGAACAGGTCGGCGGGCGAAGTGGCCCCCTCCAGTTCCAGCCGGTTGATCAACTGGTCAGCTCCCGCCTTTATAAGGTTTACGCGGATACCGGTTTCTTCGGTAAACTTCCTGAACAGGTCTTCATCGGTCTGGTAATGGCGGGCCGAATAAACATTGACTTCTTCAGCCGGGGGGGATGAACAGGATGTGGCAAACATCAGACCCACCGATAGGGCAAATAGCAGAATGGCGTTTTTCAGGATATTCATTGCTGATTATTTTGATTTGAGATGATATGAATTGACTGAAGTCATGTGTCTTTTGTAAAGTTACGCAGGTGATTCCGACTTACTGCAAAGGAAAAAAGCCCTTTTCAGGTTTTCGACAAACATAATGATAAACTGTTTATTGTCGAAAATGTTTAC
>CAZMOK010000124.1:0-4946 GCA_964567785.1 uncultured Bacteroidales bacterium
ACACCCTAATACTCCGCCAGCGCCTGCTCCAACTGCTTCCTCGCATCCTCTGAAACGATATCCTCCAGCAATTCCAGGCAACCGGACGTGTTGTCCACTTTTTGTCCGGCCAGGGCATGCAGGAATTCCATCATCGCTTCACGGCCGACAGTTTCCTCCAGGTCTGCAAGGATCACAGGGCCCTTTCGGTACAGCACCGTGAAGGCATCTTCGTGGCCGCGGGAGATGCCGCGTATGGGCGGTGTGCCTTCGGAACTCTTGCGGTAGGCTTCGATCTTCTCTTTGAAAACATAATCCCCGAAGCGTTCGCGCAAAACCGTCAGGGCCGTAAACTCGGCAAAGGATTCGTTAAGCCAGTCCTGCCAGGAAGTGGCCGGCGCCTGGTGCCACCACAGATGGGACACCTCGTGTGCCAGGTACCTCAGGAACCCCTGGCTTACCTCACCATCGGTATAAAAGCTTGTATCATAAAGCATCACCACCAGTCCGGGACGGGCAAAGCCCCCTCCCCTTTCCCTGATCGAAAAGACCAGGTCGACGTGGCTGCCGGCAACAGGGCCGAACCAGTCGTCCAGCCTCCCCCTGATCTGCTCGGTATCGCTTATGATATGGTGCGGGACGTCTCCGGGAAGGTCCACGTACCAGAGGGTCAGGGCGTCGCCAACCGGTAAACTTTTCATATCCGGGGAAGCCAGTATCACCACATCCTTGACGTTTCTCTTTTCGGCAACCCACAGGCTGTCCTCGAATTCAGGGCTTCCTGTGCCTGTCAGGATCCATCCATCGGGAATATCCACCCGCAGGTCCAGGTCGAACAGCCCTTCGCCGGGGGCAAAGGGAAACCAGCCGGAGTAGAGGACTTCCAGTTCGACCCATTGAGGTGTTACGTGCGTCAGGCCCCAATCGTCGGGCTCCACCTCCCCTTTGGTATCTATACGGATCTCAAAGGGCTCACCGGATGCGGGAGCGGCAAGGTCGATGGTAAGGGCCGTGGCCAGGGGGGCGTAACGGTAAGGCCCGTGCCCGGTCTTTTCGTGCCTGAAACCCGTTACAGGTTCATCTGACGACAGGCCGGTGACTTCCAGTCTGCGGTTGAGGAGCAGTTGGATACCTGTACTGCCTTTTTCAGGATGCACAAGCAAAGCTGTGGAGGCGCTGATCATACCTTTTTCGGGGTGAACGGTAAGGTCGATGGCGGCCCTTTTCACGGGCACGCTTTCGCCTGTCATTGCGAGGAAAAGGGCGGCGATAATGATGAGATAGCGCATTTTGTGGTTGTTTTGGTGTTGGTTGTCAAGAGAAAATAAAGTTAAGAAAAAGAATCGGGTTACGGGTTGCGGGTTGCGGGGGTGGAAAATAAAGGGATAAGAAAATAGGACGGGCGGAAGTCAATTCTAAATTTTGAATTAATCCGCGGAAATCCGCTGCATCCGTTTCATCCGCGTTCTATTGCAAGGGTAAGAGGTGCGGGGTACGAGGTGCGGGGGCTTCTCTGCGTTCTCTGTTATTTCTCTCAACTCTGCAAAACCCTTCCCTTCTTCCCATTAAGTCCTATTCCTATTCTTAATCTTAATCTTAATCCTATTCCTATTCCTTTCCGAGTTCGGTTTCGATCCTGATCTCTGATAAAAGGGTTCTGTGGACCGGGCATTTATTGGCGATGTTGAGCATACGCTCTTTTTGGGAATCGTCCACCTCACCGGTTATCTCCACAATGCGGGTGAAGCGGTCGATCCTGGGAAGCTTGTCAGAGTCGGATCCTTCGCTGTCGTCGGCATGTACCTTTTCATGCTCTACATGGACGTTTATCTCATCAACGTCCCATTTTTTATGGCCGGCATACATCCTGATGGTCATGGCTGTGCATGTCGCCAGCGAGGAAGCCAGCAGGTCGTAGGGTGTGGGGCCATAATCGTTGCCGCCGGCTTTCTCCGGTTCGTCGGCAACAAACTGGTGCTTACCGGCCTTCACCTTTGTTGTGAACTTCTCTTCGCCCGATAGACTTGCTATAACCTGGAAATTTGATTCCGGGGCCTTCTCTTCGGGGAAGCTGACGTACCTCCTTGCCCAGCTTGCGATCACATTACCTGCATAGGTTGAATCGGCAGCATCGGAGAGCAGATGATCGGCACCGTCGAGCGAGATAAAACTTTTTGGGTGCATTGCCCCTTTGAAGATCTTCGCTGCATTGTCGACCCCCACAATTTTGTCCTGTGGTGAATGGGCTATAAGCAGGGCTTTCCTCAGTTTATCAAGTACTGACGACATTTCTGTATCCTCCAGGTCGTCGAGGAACTGTTTCTTGACCGTAAAAGACCTCCCGCCGATGGACACCTCTGCATAGCCTTTTTCCCTGATCTCAGCTTCATTGGAAGTGATCAGTTTTTTCACGTGGACCGGATCGGCCGGGGCCCCGATGGTTGCCACTGCCTCCACCGAACCGAGTTCAGCGGCTGCATAGATAACGGCTGCACCACCCAGCGAATGACCTACCAGCAGGGCCGGGGCCTTGTAGTTCTCATCCAGGTATCGGGCTGCAGCCTTCAGGTCCTGTATGTTGCTTGAGAAGTTGGTGTCGGCAAAGTCGCCCTCGCTCTCACCCAGTCCGGTAAAGTCGAAACGGAGCACCCCGAAGCCGGCATTGGTCATGCCCCGGCTGATATTCCGCACTGCCGAGAGATTCTTGGTGCAGGTGAAGCAGTGGGCGAAAATGGCGAAGTTATCAGCTTTGCGGTCGGCGGGAAGTTCCATCCTTGCGGCAAGTTTGATGCCATCGTGGTTTATAAATGTGATCTTGTTTGATTTCATAATCATCAAGGTTTTTTTCAGTTTTTTTGTCGGACAAAATAAGAAATCCTTACAAAGAAAGAGGTTTTCGGGTAACGGGTTGCGGGGGCGGAAAATAAGAGGATAAAAAAATAGGACGGGTGGACGGGAACAGAGCGGAGGGGCAGAGATCAATGAACAATGAAAAATTATCTAAACTCTAAGCTCTAAACTCTAAGCTCTGATTCCCAGCACCCAGGACCTGGTACCCAGCACCTACTTGAAAATATAGACAATTTGACAATAGGGACAATTGAGACAATTTGACAATAAACTAAAAGCCAACAAACTCAGAACTTATCTCAACTCCCGTTTCGCTTCGCTCACGGGATTCCGCTTCGCTCCATCTCAGATCTCAACTCTAACCTCATTCCTCCACATAATACCCTTCCCGGTCGAGCAGGTGGTCGAGGTTGGCAATGCCGTAAGCCACTATGGCTGTCACTATAGCCGTATGCTCCTGGTACTCCCGGATACTTTTGTTGTAGAGGTCGCGCTCGGTATGCCAGATCTCCCGGTAGCTGAAGTTGTAGCCTTTAGGATCGCCTGTGCTAAACCCGATGGTAGGCACGCCCTTCACGGCAAACGGCCCGCTGTCGGTACCCCAGGCCCTTTCAGGTTTCTTCCGGGGTTCCCGTTCCCTGATCTCAAAAGGGAAGTCGGGGTTGATATCATTGATAGGGGCGCAGATCTTTTCGAAATCTTCGCGCATGGCCTCGGGCACGCTCACTCCCGTAGGCACGGTAGGCCCTCCGTCGCGGTTGATCATGTTGGAGATCCTGTCGAGCTTGTCCCTGTTCCTCTCTATCCAGCTTGAGGAGCCCAGCAGTCCGAACTCTTCGGCAGCCCAGAGGGTGACCAGGATAGTGCGCTTCGGTTTGCCGCCGGCCTCCATAATGAGACGTGCAGCCTCCATCATGGGGGTTACGCCCGATCCGTTATCAACTCCGCCCGTAGCCACGTCGTAGGCATCGAGGTGGCCGCTCAGAATGACATACTCATCGGGGTATTCGGTGCCGGGGATGATGCCGACCACATTGTGATACTTGATGGGGCCCATCTTCCAGTGGTTGCGGATGTCGAACTCCAACTGGAAATACCGCCTCTCTTCGGCCATCCGCCGGATGATCTCGTACTGGTGCTCGTCGAGCTTGATGTCAGGCACTTTAGGGAGGTTGTCCCAGCTCATATGGGGCTGGTTCTTCCGGTCGTACATGACCCTTATGGGCACTTTCGACTTCTGGATGATGCCAAGGATCCCTGCTTCCACCATCTCTTTATAGAAGAGGGCGGGCTCATCGTTCATTGGCAGGAGTTCCTTCTCAGGCAGTCCCTTGTCGCGGTTTTCCCAGTTCTCGCGCCTGATCCTGTAGTTCTCCCTTTCAATCTCTGCATTGGCCACTTTGATGGAATCGCGGATGCTGTCGGCCCGGGCCGAGATATCGACGGGGTATCCTTCATTCTCGCCTTCCACCAGCACCCAGGCGCCTTTCAGCCTGCCTTTCATCCGGTCGAATTCCTGCTGCGTACGCGGCTCGATGAGGACATGGCCGCGTTGCACGCCTTTGGTACCGGCAGTGTAAGAAGGTGTGGCAAAGTGCAGCACCATGCCGTCTTCGGCTATCAGCCTGCCAAACCAGGGGCCGCGGTTGAACCCTACGGGCACCTCGCCGGCTTCGTCCATCTCGACTTCCATGCCCCATTCCCTGAACATGTGGGCCGCCCATTCGGCGGCGTTCTCATAAGCATCGGAGCCTACCAGCCTGCCTCCGAAGCGGTTGCTCAGGATGTCGAGGTGGTCCATGGCGCGGTTGTCGGTGGTGCCGATCTCGATGATCTTTTCTACAACGGGACCGGTCTGCGCAATGCTTTCGGCCGGAGGCCAGAACAAAACGGTGAATAATAGTATGAACAGTTTTTTCACGGTGAGAATTTTTAATTAACGGATGGTCAAATATCGGAAATTATACTTTTCGTGAGTCGTGATTGGTGAATCGTGAATGGCTGTTCGTAAATTGTTTCGGGTTGCGAGTTGCGGGTTGCGGGGGTGGAAAATAAGAGGTTAAGAAGAAGGGAAGAGGAGCGGAGGGGCTGAGAGGCGGAGATCAATGAACAATGAA
>CAZMOK010000125.1:0-2003 GCA_964567785.1 uncultured Bacteroidales bacterium
TGCATGAACTTTGAATACCTCGAAGACCCGTGCCTGAGGCAAACCTCATACTCCTCCCTGAACTGGTCGCGGGTGCCCGTTTCGCTCTTTGAGCTCCCGTGCCTCCTGAACTTCGCGAGGTATTCATTTATAAAGCAAGGCCGCGAAAGTTTTGCAAACCTCAGCCAGAGATCATAGTCCATTGCGTAATTAAGGGTGGTGTCAAGCGGCCCGGATTCCTCAAACAAATCCTTCCTGAAAAAAACAGCAGGCTGAGAAATAAAGTTCTCCCTGAAAAGTTTGCCGGTGGAATATCTTTTCAGGCTCAGGTTCTTATAACGGGTTATCCACTTCATGATCTCCTTCCCTTCCTCATCAATGATCCTGCATTTGCCATAAGCCCACCGGCATTCAGGGTCAGAAGCGAATGTGTCCGTTACTTTTCGCAAAGCTCCCTGTTCATAGAGATCATCAGAATTAAGCCAGCCGATAACTTCTCCTGATGCTTCTTCAATCCCTTTATTTACCGCATCTGACTGGCCCTCATCTTTTTCAGAGACCCACCTGATCCTTTCATTGTATTCCTTGAGGATATCTGTTGTGCCATCGTTCGATCCGCCGTCCATTACAACTATTTCCAGGTCATGATTGATTTGCTGATCCAGGATACTGTCAAGAGTTTCGCGGATAAACCCGGCCTGGTTGTATGAAGGGATGACTATGGATATCTTCATCAGTGAAGAGAATATGGACCCTGCAAATGTAATGAATGATGAGGTAGTGGTTTGGATAATCTTTATCCTATTTTTGCAGGGATGGAAAAGCTGATCTCCTGGCTGGGGAAAAACCGGCTCACCTCATTTCTGCTGGCTTCCGCCTTTTACCTTGCGGTTGTAGTGTTCCACGATGAGATAACCATCCTGGCCATAAGGATGAGAAGAAACATGGGCGTTGAGGGCTATAACCTGGTGTTTGCCATTATCTCTGCCGTTTTGCTGGTGTTGTTCCTGGCCTATACTTTCAACCAGCTCAGGAAAAAAAACTACAAGCGGCAGAAGCTATTCTTCCTGGGAGTTACCATCCTGCTGATCCTGCTTTATTATCTGTTTGCGCTGGTCTATAATATCGAAGCCGTTCATTTCGGTCAGTACCTGGTACTTGCCGTCCTTTTGTTTCCGCTGATAAAAAGCTACGGGGAAACTGTTTTCTGGGTCACCATCCTCGGCTTGCTCGACGAGCTCTACCAGTACACCATCCTGGTCCCTTTTTTCAAATATTTCGATTTCAACGATATTATCCTGAACCTGCTGGGTGCAGGCTTAGGGATCGTACTGATCTTTATTTCGACCGAATACCCCGTTAAGGGAAAACCAAGCTGGAAAACACCGTCGGTGGTCTTTACGATCGTTGTGGCCTCTGTACTTCTTATACTCTATTTTACAGGGGAATTCCGTTTATACCCTCCCGACGTGGCCTGGGAAGATGCCCCCTGGATCGTCCTGAACCGGGATGAGATCCCGCCCGGGTTCTGGACCAGGGCCTATGAAGGCAGGCACTACCATGTGACCAGGCCCGGTGAAGGCCTCGTCATAATGTATGTCCTTTTCTTTTTCTACTACCTTGTGGATTATTTCATGGCGGGCAGGAAAAAATAGGCGGCATTACTTCTTTCCGAAGAAATACTTACGCGCATAGTTGCCCACTGAAACAGCTTTCCGGGTAAGGAAAGAGGCATCGACGTTTTTCTCAGGGTCCTTATCAGTGAATATGACCTTGTTGCCACTGAAATGATATTCCCTGAGCGGATACCAGTAGGCCAGCAATTTTTTGTGATGTACTTTGAGGAGCTTTCTCATGTACGGAACCTTTCCAAACTCATCCTTTTCGGCAAGATGGATGTCGTTGCCCGGTATCTGACGGACCACATTTTCCTCTTGCGGCTTCATTTCCCTTCCAAAGCTCATCAGGGCCTTTGCCGGGCTCCGCCCGGAAAGTGCGTGCTTTCTTTTTGACTTATCAAGCGG
>CAZMOK010000125.1:2103-4927 GCA_964567785.1 uncultured Bacteroidales bacterium
TACCATTCACGGAATTCCTTCCACTTGTCCCTGTACCATACCTGTCCCCACGACGGGGCATACTGGAAAAAGAAATTGTCGGGACCATCCTCTATGGGAACAAAGGGGAATTGAGAGGTTTCATTATAGGGATGGCTGTAAAGGGAAATGCCTTCCACCCGGCCATCATCCCTGTAATGTTCAAATGACTGAAGGGCAAACTGATAGAAGCTTTCAGAAACCAAAAGGTCGTCCTCCAGGAGTATGATCCCGTCATGTTCTTCAGAAAGATCACCACATTTGAGGATGTGATCTCGCAAGCCAAGGTTTTCCTGATGGAATATGAGCTCTTTTTCACCGAATGGCCATTCAAACTCTTCCGAGATCCTTTTGACATCTTCACTTCCACCACCGTCAACACTGATGTAAAGTTTTACCTTCCCGTTTATTGAGGCTGTTGACAGGGACTTTAGCAAGCGTTCCAGCGCAACAGGCCGGTCGTAGCCGGCAATAACTATGGCGAGGTCTGTATTCACAGGTCTAAAATAGCAATCTTTGAAGCTTATCCGGCAAAATTGGCAAAAGATATTGAACACCCACGACTTAAACCCTCGTTTTATTTCGTCCGATTAAATAAGTAATTTAGCAAATCGTTTGCTTACTAACCGAATAACAGTGTAATGAAAGAAAAAGTGGCCCTGATAACGGGCGTGACAGGCCAGGATGGGGCGTACCTTGCAGAATTCCTGCTCAAAAAAGGTTATACGGTGCACGGCATAAAGCGCCGGAGCTCGCTGATCAATACCGAAAGGGTGGACCACATATACCAGGACCCCCATGCCGAGGACCAAAGCTTTGTCATGCATTACGGCGACCTGACCGATTCAACCAACCTGATAAGGATCATCCAGGCAATCCAGCCTGATGAGATCTACAACCTCGGGGCACAGTCGCACGTGAAAGTGAGCTTTGAAACACCCGAATACACGGCCAATTCAGATGCAGTTGGTGCATTGAGACTGCTTGAGGCAACACGCCTGCTGGGGTTACAGGAAAAAACCCGCTATTACCAGGCCAGCACCAGCGAGCTTTACGGAAAGGCACAGGAAGTCCCGCAAACCGAAAAAACACCCTTCTACCCCAGGTCGCCTTACGGAGCTGCAAAGCTATATGCATACTGGATCACCGTTAACTACCGGGAAGCCTATGATATTTTTGCCAGCAACGGCATCCTTTTCAACCATGAATCACCCATCAGGGGCGAAACTTTCGTGACCCGCAAGATCACCAGGGCGGTGAGCCGTATAGCACTCGGGTTGCAGGAAAAGCTTTACCTCGGGAACCTCTCGGCGAAACGCGACTGGGGTCATGCAAAAGACTACGTGGAAGCCATGCACCTGATGCTGCAGCAGGATAAGCCGGATGATTATGTAATTGCCACAGGGGTTACCACCGAAGTAAGGGATTTTGTGAGGCTGGCCTTTAAATACGTTGGGGTTGAGCTTGAATTCAGGGGGGAAGGTGCTGATGAAAAGGCATATATTGCTTCCGTCGCAGGATCTGAATACAAGTTCAGCGAAGGGCAATGTGTGCTGGAGGTGGACCCGCGCTATTTCAGGCCTACCGAAGTAGACATTCTGCTTGGCGATCCCTCAAAGGCAAAGAAAGAACTGGGATGGGAACCCAAACTTACCCTCAACGACCTTGTAAATGATATGATGGAATCGGACCTCAAGCTGATGCGCAGGGAAGAACACCTGAAGAACGGCGGTTTTGAAATCAAGAACTTCTATGAATAAGTCATCAAAGATCTATGTTGCCGGCCACAACGGGATGGTCGGCTCTGCCATTTTAAGGAAACTGAAAGAGAAAGGGTTCAGGAATTTCGTGCTGAGGGACATCAGCGAAATGAACCTGGTGAGGCAGCAGGAGGTGGATGAATTCTTTGAAAAGGAAAAACCCGACTATGTAATTGATGCGGCTGCCAAAGTGGGGGGAATCCTGGCCAACGACACTTACCGGGCACAGTTCATTTACGAGAACCTGATGATCCAGAACAACATCATCCATGCTGCCTATCTTACAGGGGTCAAAAAATTGCTCTTCCTTGGCAGCTCGTGCATCTACCCAAAATTTGCCGGTCAGCCCATGAAAGAGGACAGCCTCCTTACCGGTAAGCTGGAGCCGACCAATGAACCGTATGCCATAGCCAAGATCGCGGGTATCAAGATGTGCGAGAACTACTACAGGCAGTATGGCTGCAATTTCATTTCGGTGATGCCCACCAACCTCTACGGGCCCAATGATAATTTCAACCTGGAAACCTCCCATGTGGTCCCCGCCCTGATCCGTAAGTTCCACCTGGGCAAATGCTTCGGCAACGATGACTGGGAGTCGGTCAGGAAAGACCTGAACCTGCGGCCCATTGAAAAGGTGGATGGGATGAGCAGCAAGAGCGAGATAAAGGGCATACTGGAAAAATACGGCATAACAAAGGCAGATGGCAAGGCCACGATCACGCTATGGGGAACCGGGAAGCCCCGCAGGGAATTCATGCATGTGAACGATATGGCGGCAGCCTGTCTTCATGTCATGGAAAATGTGGAGGCTGCCGGTCTTTACGATGAAATGAAAGAAACCCACATAAACCTTGGGCTTGGCGAGGATATAGAGATCGGTGAAGCGGCAGGGATGATCAAAGACATAACGGGCTTTGAAGGGGAAATTGAATACGACAGCTCGAAGCCTGATGGGACGCCGAGAAAGCTGATGGATGTCGGGCTGCTGAACAAGCTTGGTTATACTGCGCAGATACAGCCACGGGAAGGGTTTGAGATGGCGTATG
>CAZMOK010000126.1:0-4852 GCA_964567785.1 uncultured Bacteroidales bacterium
GCCGGTTGGTATGGGCAAAGGTAATACAATATAATAGTGTTTAGTGTTCAGTGTTGAGTGTTCAGTGTTTAATTATTGGGGCCGGAATATAAATTATGAAGTGAAAGGTATTTGGTTTTTTATTGTCAAAATTGTCTCAACTGTCAAAATTGTCTCAATTGTCACTATTGTCAGAATTGTCAGGTGCTTGAGTGTTCGGGTCCTCCTTCGCTTCGCTTACGCTTGCGCCGAAGCTCCAGCGTAGGCGCACGGAGGATAAATGTTCGGGTGTTCGAGTATATCATGCGCTTCTGCCCTTTCTTCCCGTCTTACCGTGCTCCCGCGCTACCGTGCTCATTACCTACTGACCTTCAGTTCTTTAATTATTAATTATTAACTATTAATTATTAATTGTTCATTGATTTGTGGCCTTTGCGAGAAACGAAATTATCCAGCCGGATTTCTTGATGGAACACGGATGACGCGGATAACTCAGAATTCAGAACTTACTGGTGACTGCCAACTGATCACTGATCACTGATCACTGATCACTGATAACTGATAACTGATAATTGATAACTGATAACTGTCTATTATTTACTATTTTGTATTTTTGCCGCTTTAATGCTATTTCCAGTAGATCAACAAACATCAATTCATCACATAAAATGAGCGTTCTCGTCAATAAGGATTCAAAGATCATCGTACAGGGGTTCACCGGCAAAGAGGGGACCTTCCATGCAGGACAAATGATAGATTACGGTACAAATGTCGTGGGAGGGGTGACCCCCGGCAAAGGCGGTACAGAGCACCTGGGGAAACCTGTTTTCAACACGGTTGCCGATGCCGTGAAGGAAACCGGGGCTGATGTGTCGGTCATCTTTGTCCCGCCGCCGTTTGCAGCCGATGCCATCATGGAAGCAGCCGAAGCTGGTATAAAAGTCATCGTTACCATCACCGAAGGAATCCCCACCAACGACATGATCAAGGTAAAAGAGTACCTTGACGGCAGGGATTGTGTTATGGTAGGGCCTAATTGTCCCGGTGTGATCACTCCTGACGAGGCTAAAGTTGGCATAATGCCGGGTTTCATACACAAGCCGGGTAAGATCGGCATAGTTTCCCGTTCAGGGACCCTTACCTATGAAGCTGTTGACCAGCTCACCAAAATTGGTTTAGGACAAACAACGGCAATAGGGATCGGTGGTGATCCCATCATTGGCACTTCCACCCTCGATGCCGTCAAACTTCTCATGGCCGACCCTGATACCGAAGGGATCGTGATGATCGGCGAGATCGGCGGGACCATGGAGGCTGAAGCAGCCTACTGGATAAAGGAAAACGGCACCAAGCCCGTAGTCAGCTTCATTGCCGGCGCCACAGCCCCAAAAGGCCGCCGCATGGGCCATGCCGGTGCCATCATTGGAGGAAAGGAAGACACCGCCCAGGCCAAAAAAGCCATTCTCAGGGAATGTGGCGTCCATGTGGTCGATTCCCCGGCCGAGATCGGCAGCAAAATGGCCGAAATACTTGATAAATAGTGCTCAGTGTTCAGTTCTCAGTGTTTAGTTTTTAACTTAAACTGAACATCCAACTGAGAACTCAAAGTTAAACACTGAGCACTGAAAACTAGAATTTTAATATCCACGCCTTTTGATACTCCTCAGGCATGCGGCTGCGGGCCTCCTGCGCTTCCTCCATCGAGGGATGGTCAGACAAGGAAACCCTGAAATTATTGTTCTTGATCAATATCTTCGACTGGTAAAACCCTTTGCTTTCAAACCTTTCCCTTTCGATCCGTGCCGATTCCATGTCATTGAAACTTCCGAATATCAGGTAAAACCTTCCGGTAGGAGAGGATAAAACCGTATTGTCCTTATCCTCCATGGGTATCTCAAGGCTTTCTTCCTCGTCTGCCTTGCAGATGGCAGGCTCCTTTTCCGGATCGATCTTTTCACCGACCCACACAGAGGCATACCCTTTGTAGATACCTACGCCCATGGCATTCCATCCATAAAGGACCCATTTCTCCCTGTTCAGGATCATATCCCTGGCAGCTTCAACCGAAGTCCAGAACTTGAACACTGTATCAGCTTCTGCACCTTCACTGTCCCAGTAACAAAGCTCATGGCCTTCCCCTTCATAGCCGGTTAGCTCTCGTGGCTTGTTGAGTATGCATTCAGGTTCGGGAGTGAATTTTGAATGACAACAGGAGGTCCAGGGGCCCTTGTCCGACCAGCTGTTCAGGTTGCAGTAACTGGTGTCGGGCCTGTTTTCGGCCAGGTCGCGGACATGGATCCGGGCAACATAAGAAAGTGAAGATGAGACAGGTATGACCGACATCCCGTTATTCTGCCTGTATTCGTTGATAAGCTGGTACAACCGGTACTCATCCTTTGTTATGCAAAAACCATCCGGCAGCTCCTGAGGGTTCTCAGGTGGTTCCTGTGCCATTGCAGGTAAATGTGATACCGATAGAAATACAAGGGCTATAAATATCTTCATGCATCTGTATATTGACCCCATACACTTACTTTTTTATCTTTACCCTGTCAATTTGAGAGTCAACAGGGCTGATGTGACTCTTTTCACGGCTAATGTATAACAATTTGCCAATCCTGATGATCAACAGAATGAATACATTGCCTGATGGGCCAAAATAAAGTAAAACCATTGAATTATGAGAAATCCGAGTGTCTTTTTATCCATCCTTGCCGTTTTTTTTGTTTCCATGAACGGATACGCAATAAAGAATGCATACAATCCACCCAACTGCTACATCGGGGAGATCGATGCTGCCGTACTGCCCTGTAATGAAGCCGGGGACTTCTTCGTTTTACTCGATTTTGAGTATGAAAATGTGGGTGAACAGGGCTTTAGCGTCCTGGGGAACGGCAATGATTACGGTGACTTTGAATATGATGACCTGCCTGTCGAAATTGGTCCGCTGGCCGGCGACGGAGTGACGGTTTATGAATTCATAGTCAAGGATAATGAAAATCCTGATTGTTCCAACTGGACCGGGATCGATCCGGTGGATTGCAATGGAGGCGGTAGCGGTGAATGTAATATATGGGACCTGTTGGTTGATGACAATCCCTGCACCGATGATGGTCTCTTTACCGTTTACCTCGATTTTGAATACGAAAATGTAAGCGAGGACGGCTTCAAGCTCTTTGTCAATGATGATCTGCTGGGAATGTATGATTACCAGGATCTTCCTTTGCAGGAAGTTGGACCATTCGAAGGCGACGGCGAAACAGAGTACCACTTTTTCGTTCGTGATATAGCCTATGAAGATTGCGCAGAGGATGAAGACCTCGGCCCGATCGACTGCGAAGGTGGCGGCGGCGGGGATGAATGCGACCTTTCCGATATTGAGATTGAAGTACTCCCATGCGATGAGGAAGGTTTTTTCTCTGTCGAAATCGATTTCGAATATGAAAATACTTCTGAGGCCTTCCATCTCTGGGTCAATAATGAGACCTGGGCCGATTATGCCTATTCCAGCCTTCCCGTGACAATTGGCCCGTTCGAAGGTGATGGTGAAACTGTGTGGTTTTTCGTGGCCGCCGACGTGGTATACGACGATTGCGCCATCAATACCCATATAGAACCGGTTGATTGCGATGGTGGCGGAGGTGGTGACTGCTCCATCGACGATGTGGAGGCTACAATCCTTCCCTGTAATGAAGAAGGCAACTTTTTTGTCCTGCTCGATTTTGAATATGAAAATGTTAGTGAGTTGGGATTCAGCGTGGTTGGTAACGGCACTGATTACGGTGATTTTGAATATGAAGACCTGCCGGTCGAGATAGGCCCCCTGGAAGGTGATGGCGTTACTGTATATGAGTTTGAAGCCAGGGACAACTTCTTTGAAGATTGCTACGACTGGACGGAGATAGAGCCGGTTGATTGCAGTTCGGCCCCCATGCTCAACAATCTCACAACTGAGATAACCAGTTGCGAAGGAGGCCTGTTCAGCATGCAGGTAGATTTCAATGCTGAAGGGACACTGTCCGGACAATTCACGATTACAGGCAACGGGCAGGATTACGGAACCTATTCCTATTCACAGCTTCCGGTAGCTCTCGGCCCGATGGATACCAATGGGGAAGCATCATTCTACTTTATAGTGCGCGACCAGGGAACTATGCCCTATGGAAACTGGAACAGGCTGGTCCCTTTTACCTGCGAAACGCTTGGTATGGATGAAACTGGTGCTTCAAAGGACTATGCGGTACATTACAATCACCTGGATCATTCACTGGTAGTAAGGTACACCGGACCGGGAAGCGGCAGTGCCCTTGCCAGGGTGACCGACATGTACGGAAGAAATATAGCTTCCGGTAATGTTTCAGGAAGCAAAAGCCATATCATGCTTCCCGGTGCATTTTCAGGGGCGGCCGTCTGGATCATAGTTTCCGGAAAGGAACAGTACAGGGGGAAGGTCATTATCCCATAGTTCATCCGTCATCATATTTTGTCCGATTAACCTTCTTTAATATCAAGATAAATTATTACTTTTGCACCTCGAAATTCTTGGCGAGGTAGCTCAGGTGGTTAGAGCGTCGGATTCATAACCCGGAGGTCCCGAGTTCAATTCTCGGCCTCGCTACAACAAAAACCCTGGACCGATAGGTTTGGGGTTTTATCATTTCGGAACGGCCCAAACTTGTTTGAGACCAGGAACATATTTTTCATACCCTCTTCTGGCTTCGTCTTGGGGCTCCTTAAAAAGTCCGTTTCACGCTGAGAACGCAAAGTTCTTGCAAAGTACGCTAAGAGTAAAGTGTCTGATTATTAATATTTTGCGAACTTTGCGTGAAACATTTAATACTTATGATGCAGACTCAACGAGGGGGTGGGTAAG
>CAZMOK010000127.1:0-4659 GCA_964567785.1 uncultured Bacteroidales bacterium
ACCCCTTTCAGGGATGGTTAATCAGATAGGGCTCCTTCGGAGCTGGTAAGCTTTAAGATCCATCCATAAAACGATAAAATCGCAATGCTTTAACCAGATCACCATGATAAAGCCACGAAGTGGCGGGATTTGATTAACCCACTGTGGAACAGTGGGATCCGGACAAACCCTATAGCAAGCATCTCCGAAGCAGATGTGCCCCCAGGATCCCGGAGGGATCTCATACTTATAGATAAAAAGCGACAACACACAAATCCCGACCCTGAAGGGGTCGCATAATAGGAGCAGGACGATTCATGTACACATGTTCGCATATAGCCATGTTCACATGGGACATTTTTAGGAACAGGAGCAGGAGCAGGATTAAGAATAAGAATAGGAAGCAGGTATAAGTGATAATAAAGCCACGAAGTGGCGTAATTTGATTAGCCCGCTGTGGAACGGCGGGATCCGGACAATCCCTAAAGCAAGCATCTCCGAAGCAGATGCACCTGCAGTATCCCGGCATGCCCGCCATGATGCCATGTTGCCATGCCGCCATGAATTTTGCTATCTTTATTTCTTCAATTTGAAACTGAACCATGAAAAACCTCTTATCTGCCGTATTTGCCGTAGCCTTATTGATCTATTCCCCGGGTTCTGCCGCGCAGGAAATAAATATCATAGGCGAGCCGCCTGTCATCATCATTTCGGATGAAACAAAATCGGGGAGTGCGCTTATCAGCCTTCGTAACGGAACAGGCCAAAGGGCTGAGATCCTGGTCACCTCCGGCAAGATCACCAATGTAAATTCCGGAAAAACCGTACCCGGTACTATGCTGTTCAGCCTGCAGGGACAGGATACTTTCAGTCCTGTACACGCCGGGATACTGGAACCAGGAGCGATCCTTACCCTGGAAGCCCGTATCGATGCCTTCAACAAAGCTGGTGAATACAAGACGCACCTGCTGAACAACGACAAAGAAATATCTCCTGTAACCATTGTAAACAGTAACATCCCCTTTAACCTCTCACTTGATGTGGCCAACCCGAATGCTCCCGAAATAACCTTCAGAAAAGGTGAAGCGGGCCTCATCCTGCTGAAAAACAACGACAGCCAGGATTATCTCATCGACCTTTCCCTTTTTACCAGGGATCCTGATGCGTTTATCAGCGACTCAAGCATTCTTTGCAAAGGATCCGGTAACACCCCGGTTGAAGTACAGATCCCTGAGGAACACTATTCATCATGGTTTTCCGGGCTCTTCAAAGACCGCATCAAAGAGGCAAAGCTCATCCTTTCGTACCGGTCGCAAAGCGGGCTCGATCTTGACACACCCTCCAGAACAATCCCGTTGAATATCCGGCTGCGGTATCATTCAGAAACAAAAATGATCATCTGGAGCACTGTCATCATCTTTGTTGTGCTTTTCATAGGAGGTGCGGCCTCATTGTTCCTGAACCTGTGGATCCCAAACAGGCTGAGGCGGATAGATCTCAAGAAGCGGCTGAACAAGATTGCAGGTAAAATACGTCCCATTTCCAATTACGTTGAGTCGGAGCTCAGGGTAAACATAATGGTTGAAAGGATGAGGCTGAGGGAACTTGTGGGAAGCACCAAATCACTCAACCCGAATTCTACGGCCGCATTCCAGGGGTACCGTTCCGAGATAGACTTGCTTGAGCAAAGGGTAGAGGTGGTGCAGGAATTGGATATTGTAAGCCGTTTGTTCGAAGACTTCAAGGGAAAGGCCAGCGGAGCACCGGCAAAGATCATGGATGAGGTTGAAAAAATGATCGGGGATGCCAGCGAGATCCTGAAAATACCGGCCCCACGGGAAGATGACCTCCGCCAGGCGGAAGATAAGATCAAAAAAGCCATTGACGAACTGAAAAGCATGTCGCTCGAGAACAGCGCCCTGGAAGAAAACCTTGCCAGAGATGTGAAGCACCTTATCAACATTTATGCGGGTATCAAAGGTTCTGCAAAATACAAACAACTTGGGGAACCACTAAGAGACCTCTTGAAGCTTATAGATCCTAATGATAACAAATACATCGATAAAGAAAAGATCCAGCCTGAGCATTACCACTGGTTAAGTTCTTCGATTGAGAGGCTTTCGGTGCTGAGGCATTACATAAAGATATGGGACGAGTATGAAGGGCGCCGCGAAAGGATGGAGAAGCGGGAGAAAGAGTTTGTCAAGAACCTCAGGAACAGGACCTGGTATGCCCTCAACCTGGCACGCCAGTTCAGGAAGGAGTTTGAGGAGGACATTTATGTTGATGACCTGATCAAAGCCCTGGGTGAAAATGATTTCTCAATCGAAATATCCCCTTCATCCATGCCCAGGCAAAACCAGCCTGTATTTCTGAAGGTACAGTTTAAGGACCGTAGTCTTAATGCCTGTTCAGCCCGGAAAGTTTTTACCTGCGAATGGGACTTCGGATATATCGGCAAGGAGAATGGCTGGCAGATCTCTCATTATTTCCGTAAACAGGAAGAGGCTCAGTTCAAGGTAACTTTTTATGATCACAACGGAAAGCCGGTCAAACTTAAAGACGGAAAGACTGCTTATCATAAAAATGACCTGGAGATCCAGGAGGGCAGTAAGAAGTTCACCGACGGACGGACCAAGATCGAGATCATTAAATTCTTTGTTGCGTTCCTTCTTGCCCTGATCGCTCTTTACGCCGGGGCCAAGGAGCAACTTTTAAAGCTGGATGTATTGCCCGGTCTTATTGCAGTGCTGGGTATCGGTTTCGGTGCCGACACCATCAAGAACCTGATCACCAGGCAGCCGCAGGAGGAATCTTAGAATATATTTCTATTTACCAGCACCTAAAGACAACGCATGATCCTTTATCATGTATTATAAATATCTTTGGCATTAAACTGATAATAACTTATATGTCTTTAAAATTTATTTCAGGATCTGTAATACCTGTCTTTCTTCTTATGATGTTCCTTTTCGCATCTTGTAACCAACCGGTTAAAAAGAAGGAAAAAACGCATAACCGTCAGGAAGTACCCGAAAAAGTCAGCATAGAGATCGACCCTCCCGATGGAGGGGTTGCTATATCAGAATTATACGAAAACCGTTCCAACTATGAAAGTAAGACTGTTACGGTACGGGGAAAGGTAGTGAAATACAGTCCCAACATCATGGGCCGCAACTGGATACACATACAGGACGGGACCGGGGAGATAGGTTCGCATGACCTTACCATAACTACCGGTGATGAGATAGCTGTTGGAGAGATCGGCACGTTTGAAGGAGTGTTAAACCTTGAAAAAGACTTTGGTTCAGGGTATTATTATGAGTTGATACTGGAAGATGCCAGGCTGATCAGCCGTAAAAGACAATTGTAACGAAAAGCCTGAAGACCATATGGTTTTAAACTACATCTGGATCGCCTTTTTCATCATTGCCTTTGTCATTGCCCTTGTAAGGCTGGTATTCATGGGCGATACCGAGATCTTCCCCGCACTGATGGGGAGCACGTTCGACATGGCCAAGCTGGGCTTTGAGATCTCGCTGGGGCTCACCGGTGTGATGACACTCTGGCTTGGCTTGATGCGGGTTGGTGAGAAGGGGGGCATTGTAGGTATTATGGCCAAAGCCGTAGGGCCTCTCTTCAGAAGGCTGTTTCCTGATATTCCGAGAAACCACCCGGCCACAGGCTCCATAATGATGAACCTGGCCGCGAACCTGCTGGGCCTCGACAATGCAGCCACACCCCTGGGATTGAAGGCCATGGACGAACTGCAGAAGATCAATCCGAAAAAGGATACCGCTTCAAATCCCATGATCATGTTTCTGGTGCTGAACACTTCAGGTCTCACACTTATCCCGATTTCCATAATGGTTTACCGGGCCCAGCTCGGTGCGGCAGATCCCTCCGATATTTTTATACCGATACTTCTTACAACTTTTTTCTCCACCATTACCGGGATCCTTACTGTTTCTTTATACCAGAAGATAAATGTGCTGAACAGGGTGGTTTTGGCATACCTGGGTGGGTTCAGTCTGCTGGTGGCCTTCATCATCTGGTATTTCTCGACGATCTCGCAGGATCTGATCAATACGATCTCCTCGGTTGCGGGTAATCTGATCTTATTTACTATCATAGTTTCGTTCATCGGGCTTGCTTTTTACAGGAAGGTGAACGTTTACGAAGCATTCATCGACGGGGCCAAGGATGGTTTCAAGATAGCCGTCAAGATAATCCCTTATCTAGTCGCTCTTTTGGTGGCTATAGGTGTTTTCAGGGAATCGGGGGCCATGGAGTTTCTTGTGGATGGTATTGGCTGGATCGTTGCCGGATTTGGACTTGACACAACCTTTGTAGATGCCCTGCCAACGGCATTCATGAAGCCATTGAGCGGGTCCGGGGCCCGGGGAATGATGGTGGATGCCATGAACACTTTCGGTCCGGATTCTTTTGTGGGCAGGTTAGCCTGTACGTTCCAGGGCACGACGGATACCACTTTTTATATTATTGCTGTGTATTTCGGGTCGGTGAATATCAGGCACACCCGTTATGCGGTCACGGCCGGTTTGATTGCTGACCTTGCGGGGGTAATCGCGGCGATCTTTATTGCTTATTTGTTTTTTGGGTAGAGATGTCTTCCAGATGTCTTCCAGATGTCTTCCAGATGTCTTCCAGATGTCTTCC
>CAZMOK010000128.1:0-4592 GCA_964567785.1 uncultured Bacteroidales bacterium
ACAGGGAAATACTTGCCAGGAGGAAATTCGTGGTTGCAAGGTAATTCATGGAACAAAGCAACTCACCCCCTGCCCCCTCTCTCCTCCTCCTTCGTCGGAGCAAAGAGGAGGGATAATTGAACATTGATGGTACAAGTTCCACCGTCCATGCGTCCATCGTCCATGAATGGGCGCTACGAAACCAGCTTCACCTCCACCCCTTCCATCTCCTCAGCCTTGTCGAGGAAAGTGGCGGGGTTGACCTTAAGCTTGCGGGCGTGCAGGCTGACGGCCAGGTCTTCTTTCTTGTCGGTTACCTTAATTGAGAGGCTGCAGTCGCCGGGATTCTTCCGCACCACCTTTTCGAGGTTGCTGATGAGATCTTCGTTCAGTTTCTCAAGCTCAACCATCAGGTGAATGCTTTTGGTGTATTTTTCCAGTGCATCGCCCAGCAGGATCATGTTGTTGATCCGCAGCTCGAGGCGTGTTTTCTGGTTCCGGTTCGGCTCCACCCTGGCCTTGATGAACACAAAATTTCCCTCGTTCAAAAAGTGCTTGTAGCGCAGGTAATCCTCCGAAAACAGCAGGATCTTGTAATTGTCGTTGAAGTCTTCGATCACAAACGAGCCGAAGGGCTTGCCTGCTTTGGTATACCTGTGCTCAACAGCGGTGATCATTCCCCCGAACGATACGGTGGAATTCTTGTACTGCCTGATGTTCAGAGGGCTCAGGTCTTCCAGGGTGATGGTGCAGAACGATTCCATCTCCCGCTTATAGTCATCCAGCGGGTGGCCCGAAATGTAGAAGCCGGTGACCTCTTTCTCTTTTGCCAGTTGCTCTATCTTGTTCCAGGGAGGGCATTCGGGGATCTCCGGGTCGGCCATCTCGAGGGCCACATCCTCACCGAAAAGGGAGTTCTGGGATGCCGCTTTCTTCTCCTGGAACTGGTTTGCCGACCTTATCACCTTTTCAAGAAATGAAACTTCCGTGTTTTCTTCCTTATGGAAATACTGGGCCCGGTGTGCCCCTTCAAAGGTGTCGAAAGCGCCTGCCATGGCCAGGGCTTCCATGCTCCTTTTGTTCACCGACCTGAGGTTCACCCTCTTGGCAAAGTCGAAGATGCTCTTGTACGGGCCGTTCTCCTCCCTCTCCTGTATGATGTCGCGCACGGCCGCTTCGCCCACACCCTTTATGGCTGCCAATCCAAACCTGATCCCGCCCTTCTTGTTCACCACGAAATTCAGGAAACTCTCGTTGATGTCGGGGCCGAGCACGGGGATCCCCTGGTGCCTGCATTCATCAAGGAAGAAGGTGATCTTCTTGATATCGTTCAGGTTCCTGCTGAGCACTGCCGCCATGAACTCGGCAGGGTGATGGGCCTTCAGGTATGCCATCCGGTAACTCACCACCGCATAACAGGTTGAATGCGATTTGTTGAAGGCATACTTGGCAAAGGATTCCCAGTCGTGCCATATCTTCTCGGCCTTCTTTTTGTTTACACCGTTCTTTTCAGCCCCTTCATAGAATTTCGGGTTCAGCTCTTCCAGGATCTCCATCTTTTTCTTGCCCATCCCCTTCCTGAGCGAGTCGGCCTGGCCTTTGGTAAACCCGGCAAGCTTCTGCGAAAGGAGCATCACCTGCTCCTGGTACACGGTGATCCCGTAAGTCTCTTCCAGTATCTCTTTCATTTCCGGTATGTCGTACTCGATCTTTTCAAGCCCGTGTTTCCTTTTGATAAAATCGGGGATATAGTCCATCGGTCCCGGCCGGTACAGGGCGTTCATGGCTATAAGGTCCTCGAACCGGTTGGGCTTCAGCTCGCGCAGGTGGGATTTCATCCCCTCCGACTCGAACTGGAAGATACCGTTGGTATCGCCCCTGCTGTAAAGCTCGTAGGTTTCTTTATCATCGTAAGGTATGTTTTCAATATCGATGGTTATCCCCTTTGATAACTCCACGTTTTTGATCGTATCCTGGATGATGGAAAGGGTTTTCAGCCCCAGGAAGTCCATCTTCAGCATCCCTACACTTTCAACAAAGCCGCCGTCGTACTGGGTGGCCAGCAGTTCCGAGTCCTTGGTGAGGCTCAGGGGAATGTGGTCTATCAGGTCGTCCCTGCCGATGATAACACCACAGGCATGAGTGCCCGTGTTCCTGACAGTGCCTTCCAGTGCCTGGGCAAAATTGAGTGTGTCCTTCACCAGGTCGTCACCCCCTTCCTTCTCCTTTCTCAACTCCGGGACTTCTTTAAGCGCCTTACTGAATGACGTTCCCGGGGTCATGGGCACCAGCTTTGCCAGCCTGTCGGCCTCATTCAGCGGCAGCCGCTTTACGCGCGCCACATCCCTGATGGCCATCTTGGGCGCCATTTTTCCGAAGGTGATGATCTGGGCTACCCTTGTTTCACCGTATGTCTTCACCACCCATTGCAGGATGCGGTCCCTTCCGTCTTCATCAAAATCAATATCTATGTCGGGCAGTGAGATCCGGTCGGGGTTGAGGAACCGCTCGAACAGCAGGTTGAACTTGATGGGGTCCACGTCGGTGATCCTGAGGCAGTATGCCACCACCGACCCGGCGGCCGAGCCCCTTCCCGGCCCTACCGAAACACCCATTCTGCGCGCCTGGTCGAGTATGTCCTGCACAATGAGGAAATAACCTGGATATCCCATCTTTTTGATCGTATCCAGTTCAAAATCGATCCGCCCGCTTATCTCTCCGGTCACTTCACCGTATCTCTTCTTTGCCCCTTCGTAGGTGCGGTGGCGCAGGTACGCATCCGCATCCTCAAATTCGTCGGGTATCGGGAACCTGGGCATGATCGGCTCCCTTTCCAGGCTGTAGGTTTCAACCTTGCCGGTCAGTTCTTCAAGGTTGGAAATCGCTTCGGGGATATCGGCAAAGAGCGTTGTCATCTCTTCCTGCGACTTGAAATAGTATTCGTCATTGGGGAACCCGAAACGATACCCCCTCCCCTCACCTTTCGGGGTATCCTGGTACTCTGCGTTCTGGATGCAGAGGAGGATATCCTGTGCTTCGGCATCTTTCTTGTCGAGGTAGTAAACATCATTGGCGGCTATTACCTTTACGTTGTATTTCCTGGCAAAGCCGATGAGCACTTCGTTGACGCGCTCTTCCGATTCGAGCCCGTGGCGGTTCAGTTCAACATACAGATCCTCACCGAAAGTTTCGTGCCACCACCTGAAAGCTTCCTCAGCCTGTGTTTCCCCCACGTTGAGGATCAGGTCGGGTATTTCAGAGTAGATGTTGCCGGTGAGCGCTATCAGTCCCTCCTTGTACTGGCTTATAAGATCCTTGTCGATGCGCGGGTAGAGCCCGTAAAGCCCTTCCATGTAGCCCAGTGAGCTCAGTTTTGATAAGTTCTGGTACCCTTTGATATTCTTTGCCAGCAGCACCTGGTTATGGCGGATGTCGGGGTTGTCCTTTGTGAATTTTTTTCTTTTCCTCTCACGCGAGAGATAGAATTCACATCCCGCAACCGGTTTAATGCCTTTTTCGATGGCCTTCTGAACAAAGGCAAAGATCCCGAACATATTGCCCAGGTCGGTGAGGGCCACGGCGGGCATGCCCAGTTCCACGGCTTTGTCGACTATCTGCTCCACATCGGGCGTAGCCCTGAGCACCGAATACTGCGAATGAACATGCAGGTGGCTGAACCCGCCGGCGCCGGCAACAGGTCCGGCATCGGTCTCTTTGGGGATGACTACCTTTTTCTTCTTTTCCTGTTTTAGCGATACGAACCGGATATCCTCGGGGGCAATGACATCCGGGTTATGTTTTTTGAACTCTTCGATGAATTCTTCTTCCTTCTTCAACCGTTCCCCGTCGATAACCCCGATCCTGACCATCTCGAGAAACGCCCGGGCAGTGGCAATCACATCCGCTGCGGCATTATGGGCGTCTTCAAAAGGTTCGCCAAACAGCTTTTCGTGCAGTTCCGACAAAGTCGGCCATTTGTAGGCATTCCCTCGCCCGCCCGGCAAAGCACAGTAGTTCACCGATTCGGTTTTGGTGCAGATGATCTCCTTGCCTTCAAAAGGGTTTCCCAGCTCTGTCCTGAGGAATTCCGCAGCAGTGATGTTCAGGTCGAAGTCGATATTATGCCCGACGATGAACTCTGCTTTGCTGATGGCTTCGATAAACTCCTTAAGGACCCCGGCAAGGTCATGTCCCTCTTTTTCGGCCCTTTCGGTGGATATGCCGTGCACTTTTTCGGCATTGAACGGGATGGTGAAGCCATCGGGCCTGATGATATAGTTCTTGTCTTCAACCAGCTTTCCTTTATCATCGTGAAGCTGCCAGGCTATCTGCACAAGCCTCGGCCAATTTTCCAGGTCGGTGACGGGTGCCTCATAATTCCTTGGCAGCCCGGTAGTTTCGGTATCGTAGATCAAAAACATAAAATGCCGGGATTTTCGGGGTCTGTCAGCGTAAAATTACTCCAAAAATTCCGGCGAAACAGGAGGATGTTGATAAGTTATGGGGAATGTTATTAACGGCACGGAAAGGAGCGCGGGAGCGCGGGAGCAAGGGAGCTCGGGAGCAAGGGAGCGCGGATATTTTCATGTGCGCATGGGACATTGTTAGGAATA
>CAZMOK010000129.1:0-4587 GCA_964567785.1 uncultured Bacteroidales bacterium
GGAGCACTGATCGGATTCCTCCCCACACAAGAAGCTTCTGCCCAGGCACACCCTGATAACCTTAACTGGACCCCTCCTGCAAACTATCCGCCCGCAGGTGCAAGGGCCCTTGATGATGTTTATCTCCAGGGTGAATTTGTAGAGGTTGGAGTTAACAGGGCAGGTTCTTATGGAACTGATGGCCCTGCCCCTGCAGGGTTTCACCCGCAGGAATTTGGTATTGGCTGGGTAGCCGATTACGATGGCAACGGTTGGGATGTTGGTACACCTCCACAATCCGGTGATTATTTCCTTCCGGGCTCACCTCTTGAACAATGGGTGCTTGAATTCAACATCGGGGCTACCGAATATAATTTTATAAATTACGGACAGGGAGGTCTTGAACAGGTAACCCCTGCGAACCTGGATTTCGTAGACAATGGTTCCAACCAACAGGCTGTCTGGACCGGTACAGCAACCGGTGGAGGCAACACTGTTGATGTTACAGCTACCACATTAGTAGAGGATGAGCTCTATTTCAGAACCGACATTGTGATCACCAACAATGGGCCAAACACACTGTCAGATGTTGAGTACATGAGAAATGTCGATCCCGACCAGGAACAGAACATCACAGGAGATTATACAACTATTAATTATGTCCTGAACCAGCCGGGTGAACCCGGAAACCCCGATACGGCGCTGCTTGTCTCGGAAGGGGTTGATTATGGTATTCCGATGGCTTATTATTCCATAGACCCAAGGGCTAAAGTCAGTATGACCTCGGGTGGTTTGGATGAAAATGATCCTGATTTTGTTCTTGATACACCTGTAGCCCCTACCCAGGCTTCTCCTGTAGTTGCTGACCAGGGTGTCTGTATTGCCTTCAGGGAGTCTACACTTGCACCGGGACAGTCAATGACCGTAAGGTTCTACTACCTGATCAGCCAGGAAGTGATTGATGACCCGGGCCAGATCGATCCCCCGGATGTGCCACTTTCAGACTATGCCATTTACATAGCCTTCGCTCTCATGGTCATTTTTGTTGCAACTATTATACGCTTCAGAAGGATAGGATAAGATTTCAATGCGAGACAAATACCCCGGGGGGCTGCGTTACGGCGCACGCCCCCTTTTTTTGAGCGTATTTGAAAAGATCACCCAATAAACCACATAGACAAATAGGACACAATAGATTACACAACTTGTCCCGATTCTTCGGGATAGAATCCTATGTGACACTATGTGCCCTATTGTGCCTATTGTGGTGAAAAAAAATCGATGACTGAAAACATCTTACATCCTCCTCACCTGGCGTGAAAATTCATGGATCATGGAACATAAATGGTACAGGTTCCATCGTCCATCGTCCATGCGTCCATCGTCCATGAATCTTCTATTTCCTCCTGAGCTTATTGGCTATGGCGATGAGGAGGATAAAGACTGCCACAAAGCCGCTGATCCGGGCAATGTAATCACCATACTTTACATAAAAGGTGATCTCGTCGTTGGCGTTGATCCGCTGCCTGATGACAGCGGGTTCCCAATACCCTGTTTCCTTGAATGCTTCACCCCTTTGGTTGATGAAAGCTGAGATTCCCGTGTTGGCCGAACGGGCCACGCTCCTCCGGGTTTCAATGGCCCTCATCTGTGAGAAAGTGAAATGCTGCCGGTGGCCGGGCGTGTCGCCCCACCAGCCGTCGTTGGTGATCACAAAGATCAGGTGGGCGCCGTTACGGATATAGCCGGTAAGGTATTCGCCGAAAACCGATTCGTAACAGATCACCGGGGCTACCTTGAGGGTATCGTCATACCTGCCGAAAACCGACCGCTCAGGCTGGGTCCCGAGGCTGCCCACTGTGCCTCCCAGGTTAACGGCAAGCCGTTCGATAAATTTGAATACCCCCGGGTAGGGCATCTTCTCCACCCCCGGTGTCAGCTTCGACTTATGGTAATGTTCGATGCCCCCGTTGTCGCTGATACTGAAGGCAGTGTTAAAAGCATCGTAGTAAATGTTGGTGTCGGAAAACCTGCGTGCGGTCACTGTGATCTCATCCCCTTCCACAAATTCGTAGAAGGTGGATGCCCCGATTATGTATTGTATGCCGGGATGCTTTATGACAAAGGTCCGTAGCTTGCTGATGCTGTGTGATTTATACTCATAGCCTATCCATATCCTTTCCTGGATGGCCGATTCGGGGCTTACAATGTAATCTACGTTGGGATCGAGCTTTTGGCGGGCAAGGTTCAGGTTTGTGTCAACTACATCGGTGGGCGGGATCTCGAACTGGTCAGAATACGGGTCCATGTTGGGCTGTACCACCACTACATCCACCGGGGCGGGCTTCTCTTCGTAATTGTTGAACATCCTTACCGAAACCAGTATGGGCAAAAGTATGATCAGCACCGCCGAAACCAGGTTGCTCCAGGGGTTTATGACCTTCGAGAAAAAACCTTTAATGCCGAGGTAGATGAAGATGTTTGTTACAAGTATCCAGAGCGTTCCCCCGAAAACACCTGTGAACTCGTACCACTGAATCCATTTGATGTAAGCCGCAAGGCCATTTCCAAGTGTAAGCCACGGCCAGTTGCCGTCCCAGTTATGGTGGAAATATTCAAAAGTGATCCAGTAGAAGATCAGGATGAAATAAGATTGCCTCGACGACCGGTTGATCTTTGAGAAATGGTACACCTGGAACACGATCGACATGAAAATGGCATTAAGCAGGAAAGCCGCAATGGACCCTGCCTCTGTAGCATTCCAGATCCACCAGGTGGTAAGCACGTTCCAAAGGAGAAAGCCGGGGTAAGTGTAAAGAAATACCGCCATCCGGCCGAAATCCTGTTTGTTATCCGAGATATAATCCTCAATGTACAGGAAAGGAACAATCCCAATGAAAAGCAACAACGGAAACCCTCTTGCCGGCCAGCCCAGGCTGAGAATAACACCGCCCAGCAGGCCAATCAGGATGAGATGGTACTTTTTCAGCTTCACAAAGCCAAAAATAAGGGAAAAATGACACAAGAGAATGTTAAATTTATATAAAGCGTATGGCCTATGATCCACCTGAGGCGGATTTCGCTTCGCTCAAGTGATTGCTTTTAATCCTCCCCCTTTTTGGGGGGAGGTTTGGAGGGGGGTGCTAATAAAGAAAATCATTATACGGGTACCGCTTCACATGGATCGCCCTCACCTTATCGTACAAGATCTTCCTCAATTCATCGATATTCGTTTTCTCTTTTGCGGAGATGAAAACGGCAGGGTAACCATCCCTGGCCATCCAGGAGCGTTTCCAGTCGTCAAGACTGAAATTGGCCCTGGTTGGTGGGCTCAGGTCGTCCTCTTCCTTCTCCACGTAAGTGTAGTTGTCGATCTTGTTGAAAACGAGCAGCATGGGCTTGTCCTTTGCGCCGATCTCCTCCAGGGTTTCGTGAACGGTGCGGATATGTTCCTCAAAATCAGGATGCGAAATATCCACTATGTGCAGCAACAGGTCGGCTTCCCTTACCTCGTCGAGGGTGGATTTGAACGACTCGATGAGACTGTGGGGCAGTTTCCTGATAAATCCCACAGTATCGGATACCAGGAACGGCAGGTTGTCGAGCACCACCTTTCGCACTGTGGTATCGAGCGTGGCAAAGAGCTTGTTCTCGGCAAACACGTCTGATTTGCTCAGCAGGTTCATCAGTGTGGATTTACCAACATTGGTATATCCCACCAGTGCAACACGCACCATGCTGCCGCGGCCTTTACGCTGTGTGGCCATCTGCTTGTCGATGTCCTTGAGCTTGCCCTTCAGCAGGGCTATGCGGTCGCGGATGATACGGCGGTCGGTCTCGATCTCACGCTCACCGGGGCCACGCAGCCCGATCCCTCCCTTCTGCCTCTCAAGGTGGGTCCACATCCGGGTCAGGCGTGGCAGCAGGTATTCATACTGTGCCAGCTCCACCTGTGTCTTGGCATGGGCAGTCCTTGCCCTCCGGGCGAATATGTCGAGGATCAGGTTGTTCCTGTCGAGCACTTTGCACTTCAGCTCCCTGTCGATATTCCTCAACTGGCTGGGCGACAGTTCATCGTCGAACACGGCCAGGTCGATGTTGTGTTCCTTCACGTACTTCTTGATCTCCTGCAGCTTGCCTGATCCAACAAACGAGCGTGGGTCGGGGGAGGGAACATTCTGGGTGAAACGCTTGATGGACTTGCCGCCTGCCGTTTCCACCAGGAAAGCCAGCTCGTCGAGGTATTCACGTGTGCGGAAAGCTTCTTCCTTACTGGTTATCAGGCCAATGAGGACAGCGCGTTCCTGTTTTATGACAGTTTCTATCGGGTTCGTCATTTATATTGCAAAAATACGAAAAAAGAAGAGGGTGTTACGGTGTTACAGTGCTAGAGTGTTACGGTAATGAACAATGAACAATGAACAATGATTTAAACACTTCACACCTCACGCTTCACGGATTTCCCAGCACCCAGAAACTAGTACCCAGCACCTACTTGACAATAAAGACAATTTGACCCGCCTTCGCAAGCTCCGGCGGGCACGGCAATAGTGACAATTGAAACAATAATCCAACAGCTAATTAACTCAGAACTCAGAACTCAGAACT
>CAZMOK010000130.1:0-2543 GCA_964567785.1 uncultured Bacteroidales bacterium
ACATCGCCGGGAATACCTGTTGAGTTGGTTGCCGAAATTATATCCGGGTGCTGCACCAGTTCTTCCTTGAAGGTTTCCACTTTGCTCCTGAAAGCAGAATCCTGTAGCTGGAGCACCACTATGTTCTCTTTATCGAAGCCAAGGTCTTTATTGCCCAGGTATTTCAACTGGTCGGAAACCACTATGGTAGCAATGATCAGCGTAATCGCAATGAAGAACTGGAATACGACAAGAACCCTCCGCAAGGTGCCGCTGCCCCTTCCCTGCCTCAGTACCGTGCCTTTCAGCACCGATACGGGCTCAAAGGCCGAGAGGTAGAATGCCGGGTAGCTTCCCGAAATCAAACCTATCACCAAAGTAACAAGGAGAACTGTTATGACCAGCCCGGGTTGCAGCAGCACTTCAGTCGTAAACATCTTTCCTGCCAGCCGGTTGAAATCCGGAAGCAGCACGATCACCAATATTACTGAAATCACCAGGGCGATCAGGCTCATCAGGACAGATTCACTGATGAACTGACCCACAAGCTGGCCACGGTGTGCGCCCACCACTTTCCGGAGACCGACCTCCCTGGCCCTCCTCGACGATTTGGCTGTGGCCATGTTCATGTAGTTTATGGCGGCAATGATGAGGATAAAGAGGGCAACAGCCGAAAAAATATACACATAGGCCATATTTCCCGTGGGTTGGTCCGAATCGAGGTTTTCAGCATAATGGGTTTCCGCGAGGGGTGTGCTCAGCAGGTTGAAACTGGCATTGATCTGGTCCCCGATGGGTCTCATGTACTTATCATTGAAGGCCGGGAATTTATCGTATATGCCCTGCATGGTTGAGTTTTCCTTGAGCAGGATATACGTATATACCCCGATGTTCCAGAAACGGCCCGGTTCCATGCTGTTGAAATCTTCCGAGCCTATCTCCTCTTCAAGGGTAGCTGCAGAGATCAGGCCATCGTATTTAAGGTGGGTATTGGTCGGCTGGTCTTCAATAACACCTGTCACTTTATAGCTTCTGCCACTTCCCGATGTCATGAACTCGCCTACAGGATTGGTCTCACCAAAATACTTTTTTGCGGCAGACCTGGTAAGCACTATGGTTTTAGGCTCGGTCAATGCCCTTTCGGGCGAACCGTAGATGAAGCGGTGGGTGAATATGTCGAACACCGTGGAATCGGTAAAGTAGAAATCCTGTTCGTAGTATGACTTTTCACCATACCGCATCAGGGTGTTACCCGCGCCCTGGAACCGTACAAACGATTCCACCTCGGGAAATTCCAGTTTAAAGGCGGGCCCCATAGGAATGGGCACGATGGCAAAGGTCTCTTCCTTGTTGGAAATACTGAAAGCCGACTCAATCCGGTAGATCCTTTCATGCTTCTCATTGTGCTTGTCGTAGGCGAGCTCGTCCCTTACAAAAAGATAGATGAAAATGAAGGCTGCCAGGCCCACTGAAAGGCCGAGGATGTTAAGAAAGGCGTAAAACCTGTTCTTGTTGATATTCCTCAGGGCGCTTATGATGTAATTCCGGAACATAAGTTAAAGATCTGAGATTTGAGTTCTGAGATTTGAGATTTTACTTCACCCCTTCCATCATTAGGGTCTCTCCTACAAAATACTCTCCTTGATATTCTCTGTCACTATCTCACCGTCGAACAGCCTGACGATACGCTGGCTGTATTCGGCATCCCTCTGTGAGTGGGTCACAATGATAAGAGTGGTACCGTTCTGGTTGAGGTTTTCAAGCAGGTTCATGACCTCCTCACCGTGTGCAGAGTCGAGGTTTCCTGTCGGCTCATCGGCAAGGATAAGGTTCGGCTTTGACACAACCGCCCTGGCCACGGCCACCCTCTGTTGCTGACCTCCTGAAAGCTGCAAGGGGAAATGCTTTTTCCGGTGGATTATCTGCATCTGCTCGAGCACCTCATTCACCCTTTCCTTTCTCTGGGATGAGCCCATGCCCAGGTAGATCAGCGGTAATTCCACATTTTCATACACATTCAGCTCATCTATCAGGTTAAAATTCTGGAAAACAAAGCCAATGTTGTTCTTCCTCATTTTGGCCCGGTGTCTTTCGGAGAAAGAGGACACATCTGTGCCCTGGAAAAAATACCGTCCGTCGGTAGGATTGTCGAGAAGGCCCAGGATATTCAGCAACGTCGATTTGCCACACCCCGAAGGCCCCATTACGGCGACAAATTCCCCTTCCTTCACTTCGAATGTCACATTGTTAAGGGCAGTTGTCTCCACTTCATCGGTCCGAAAGATCTTGGTCAGGTTCTCTGTTCTTATCATATCGTTTATGATTTGTGTTTATATGACGTTATTGACTAACGATTAGTTACGGATTTTTTATACGCTGAGACGGTAGGTCAGCTTGACCAGGAAAACATCGTGCGGAAAAATCCTGAATATGTCGGGCATATCATCCATCAGCCTGAAGAAACCCTCGGGGCTGTCGTCCGACCTTCCCTGCGACCAAACTACGTATAAGGTTGACCCGGGAATGTATTCCCACCTCAGCACCAGGTTCGACCTGAACTCGTA
>CAZMOK010000130.1:2643-4577 GCA_964567785.1 uncultured Bacteroidales bacterium
ACGATATATTCGTCCTTCCCATTGTTGTCAGCGGTCTCTACATACTGCATCACGTTATGGACTCTCTGGTAGGAAGGCCCCATGCTCAGGCTGAGCGAAACGAGGGGGCGCCATTTCACATTCATGCCAATGTTGCAGTTCCTATAGATACTTTCATCCGACCAGATGTTCATACCTGTGAATTCGAATACCAGTTTCTTCCGGTCATCCGTAGATACATACAACCAGTTGTTCCAGTTGCCGTTGGTCATGAGGCTCGGTCCGCCCCTGAGCTCAGACCTTGAAACGCCTTTACCGCTGCGGCCAAAGCCTGTCCCGAAATTCCAGTAATTCTTGAATTGGGCGCTACCGCTCACATTGCCGCCCTTATAGAAATTTGTTCCCGCAAAATCCCAGCCGGTCCATTGGTTAAAGTTCAGGTTAATGCTCCTGAAAATTGAAAAGGGTTCCCAGATTCGGTATCCTGCCCAAAGCACCTGTTGAATGATATCGCTCTGACGGAGGTATCCCATGTCGTTCAGTTCCAGGCCGGGCGAACGCCAGGTGATCCAGGCCATATAACGCCAGTGTCCTTCGCCTATCTTACCGAATTCCAGGGTCCCTCCATAGCCCGAAAGGCTAGTTCTGGTCGAATCAACTGACAGGTGGTCTGCATCCGCTCTCTGGAAGTACCTTCTGGGTGACTCCTGCAGATCGGTCATTGACCCTTCATTACCGATCACATGGCTGAATACACCTTTGAAATCGACATAATAGGTACGGTCTTTCCAGTATTTCCTGAAATCCACACCTCCTGTATAGGCTGCCCTGTGAAGGGAACTCAATGCACTGTCGTTTATGAACCGGTTGGTTGCCGTGAACATCCCACCCAGTATCGTTTCACCTTTGTTAAAATCCTTCTGCGCCCTGGCATTGAAATAATTTGTGAGGGGCTCTACGGCCTCTTTCCTTCTGTATCCCTCAAGATCCAGTTCTGCCATCTCCTTATTGGTAACACTTTCGAGAATCCCTATTGACCAACCGTTACGGGTCTTGCCCGAAAGTTTTGCCGCTCCGAGGATCCGGGTGGATTCAGGGCAATCGATGTATTCACCGTTATCGTCATCAGGACAATGTTGCGGTGCCCTCCCTATCCTTCTTGAATAAAAAAGGTTATCCTGTGAAAGGCCGCCGTTGCCTCCGGTAAGACCGAAATTGTAGATATTGCTTCCCTCCACGAAAAACGGCCTTTTTTCCCTGAAATAGCTTTCGAGTGCAGTGAGGTTCACTTCCGATGGGTCTGCTTCAACCTGTCCGAAATCAGGGTTTACGGTAACATTCAAGGTAAGGTCGTTAGTAACGGCCACTTTTCCGTCAAGGCCAAAAGAGTACCCATAGTCCCTACCGGTGGCAAACGGATTGCCGTCTTCCCTCTTATAGCTTTCGGTCTTGCCCATTATATAAGGTATGATCTCGATCTCTTTTTCAGGAAAGATATTACTGATCCCTTCGAGCAGTCCATAATGGCTCACCCAACCGGGAGATTCGACCGGTATATGCTGCCAGGCAGAATATTCACTGTTCCTGTGGATAATACGGAAAACCTGCAGCCCCCAGGTATATTCATCTTTCCTGGCAAAACGCAGTTGTGACAGCGGTATCTTCATTTCGGCCACCCATCCCATCGAGTCGGTCGACACGTCGACATGCCATACTGGGTTCCAGGTGTCGTCAGGATGGACATCATTGGTGATGATTGCATCTTTTTTAACCCCTGCTGCGTTAACCGTGAAGGTAAAAGCCGTCCTCTTGTCGAAATAGCTGTCGATCTCAATACCTACCAGGTCACCTTCCACATCGTCCCTTCGCGACATTCGCCGTTCAATATTCTGAGGTTCGGAATCATTGGCGCTTATTGCCACATAAAGGTTATCATCATCATAAAGGATCTTGAA
>CAZMOK010000131.1:0-1551 GCA_964567785.1 uncultured Bacteroidales bacterium
AACAATGAACAATGAACAATGAACAATTAACAATGAATTACAACATCTTGCTACATCTGACAACATCTTGCAACTGATAACTGATAACTGCTACCTTTACACAGAGCTTTATTAAATTCGGTGTGACTGATTTTCCCAATGGAACAAACCGGCAACGGGATGGACATCATTGAAAGAATATCCACCTTCTACAACCTCTCGGATTCCGACCTTGAACATTCTGCAAGGGCGTGGGAACCGGTTTCGGTTCCGGCCAAAACCTTTTTCCTGAAGCAGGGTGAGGTGTCTGACAAGGTCGGCTTCCTGAAGAGCGGTCTGTTCAGGTCGTTCTTCTACGACGACCACGCCAACGAGATCACCACCCACTTCTTTCAGCCCGGGAGCGTGGTCATCTCCATGGAAAGCTTCAACAACCGGGTGCCTGCAAAGGAAAACATCATAGCACTCGAGGATGCCGAGCTCATGGTGGCCACCTACGAACGGATGATGGAGCTGTACCGGCTCGTTCCCGTATGGCGGCAGATCACCAAGGATGTCGACGAGATGAAGTACAACGAACTCATGAACCGCTCCATCCAGTTGCAGACCTTACCGGCAGCAGAGCGGTATGAGCTTTTCTGCAAAAACTACCCCGACATTATAAAGAGGGTTGCTCTGAAACACATTGCCTCCTACCTGGGGATCGACATAGCCACCCTGAGCAGGATCAGGAAAAATGCCTGATCCGTTTTTTTTGACTTTTGTCAAACAATCCTTTTGGCTTCCCTGCGGAAATTTGCAGAAAAATCAACCATGAAGGTCATAGCCATAATCGGAAGCGCCCGGAAGAAACACACCTACGAGGCAACAGAAAGGTTCCTGAGGAAACTGCAGTTGCTCGGCGACGTGGAATACGAACTGCTACAGTTGAGCGATTACAGCCTGGGCACCTGCAGGGGCTGCAAGCTGTGCCTCGACAGGGGCGAAGAGCTGTGCAACCTGAAGGACGACCGGAACATCCTCCTCGAAAAGATGGACAGTTCGGACGGGGTGGTCTTCGCCTCGCCCAATTATTCGTTTCATGTATCCGCACTGATGAAGCAGTTTCTCGACAGGCTGGGTTTTCTGTTCCACCGCCCGCGGTATTTCGGGAAAACCTTCACCGGCATTGTCGCGCAGGGGGTTTACGGGGGGAGCAAGATCGTGAAGTATTTCAACTTTATCGGCAGGGCGCTTGGGTTCAGCGTGGTGAAGGGGATCTGTGTCACCAACCTGGAGCCGGTGTCGGAAAAGGCCAGGATAAAGAATGAGCAGGCCATCGAGAAGCTGAGCCGGAGGTTTTACCGGCAGCTCATGAAAAAGGAGCTTTCATCCCCCTCCCTCTTCGACCTTTTTATTTTCAGGATGGCAAGGACAAGCATGAAGTTGAAGCAGGACGACAGTTTCAGGGATTACAACTACTACAGTGAAAAGGGATGGTTCCAGTCGGATTTCTACTACCCGGTCAGCCTGTCGCCGGCAAAGAAGGTCATAGGGAATTTATTTGACAGGCTGGCGGGAAAGGCGGCAGGT
>CAZMOK010000131.1:1651-4517 GCA_964567785.1 uncultured Bacteroidales bacterium
ATCACAAACAACCACCTTCTGCCTGCTCCACCTATCCCCGCAATACACTTCTGCTACATAAATACCGGCTGGCAACAAATCCGAAGATAGCCGGTATTCTTTGCTGTCCGCCTGGCTGCTGAACACAACCTGCCCCTGCAGGCTGTAAATCCTGAACTGTTCAATGGTTTCATCGGATTGTATGTTTATATGGGAACTTGCCGGATTAGGGAATACCCGGATATTTGTACCTTCTTCCTTGGTCAGCTCTTCCACTCCAGTACTCAGGAAATCCATAATATAGACACGGTCGGGGCCGGGGCCGGGGATAATACAGTGTTGCTTATGCTCATCAATGGTAAACCGCCTGGCAGGATGCCACAAACGGTGTTCTTCATCATTATAATACAGGTAGCTCAGGGTCATGGCTATGGGCAAACCGGCTGGGTCCACACCTACCTGTACAATATAGTTTTTAGCCATAAGGTCGAACATTCCTTGAATTGTGCCGTTTTCGGGTTCAATGATATAGACGTCACTTTTACGACCCACGAAAAATGTATTATCGACCGGGTTATATGCTACAGCCAGGCTACCCGTACCTTCGGTGTCGACAATGTGTTCAAGCTTTGTATTGGCCCCGTCGAGGTGGATTATGCTGCAGAATTCGTTACCCAGCCCGTGCGACAGGCACAACCATTTACTGTCGTCAGAAAATGCCATATCAAAAAGATCACCAGACGCACTGAATGTAGCAACAACCTCAAGTCGTGTTTCAGTACTAACCACTGAATATGTGCCAGAATAATTAAAGATAATGTATTTACCATCAGGGGTAATCTCCGGGAAATACCAGCTATCCCAGTCCAAAAAATGAACAAAACTGTCCTCGATGTAAAGGCTGTCGACCAGGAGGGTATTACTTCCATCCAACTCATACTTCTTCAACATATCACTGGCCCTGTTATAGGTATAAAAGAACTGCTTGTCAGACGAAGGAATAACATCGGCATGGTAGGGATCATAACCCAGGTAGAACGACTTAACAATGCTCATTGTATTCAGGTTGAACAGGTGAACATATTCGTTATCGTAAGCGGAAAGGGTAATATAGTCGTCGGCAACGATCTTAACACTGTTGATCAGTGGAACATCAATAAGTGTGTCTGTTTCATGTGTGGTACCATCAATAATGGCAATATTTCCCGACAGGGGGTGGGCCGAGATGATCTTATCATGTTTATTACTGTAAACAGCGTCGTAGATCAGGTCGGCTTCAGGAGAACTCCCGCAAAGCACACTATCGGATACGAATACATTGGCTGTATCACTGTAGTCGACAAACTGCAGGTACTCCCCCCTCATATAGCTCCCCCACAGCACTCCAGCCATATTATCATGAAACACATATTCGCTGGAAACCGGCGATGCTTCCAGGATTTTGCAGTGCACTGCGATAAAGCCTACAAAGCTTGAACTGATATATTCCTGTTGTTCAAAATCGAATATCCTTCGTGTAGACTCTTCCATCAACACATACCGACCGTCATGGGAAACATCGGGGAAATAACATGGATCCAGAAATTCGGTTTCGAATACCTGGTAGCTATTGTCTTCGAAATTGGCCAGAAATCCGAGAGTACCCCATCCCATACTTTCCATTTCGACGAAAAGCCTTTTGCCATTTCCTCCAATGCACAAATTATCCTGCCAACGCCATGGTATGGGTAATGTGGAGGTGTTGATAATGATCGAGTCAGTTACATCCATGCTCTCCGGGTCTATGCGATAAAAATCAACCCTCGTATTAAACTCACTGACACCAGCCGAATATAAAGTGTCACCATCAGGTGTCTTAGCAAGTGAAAAAGCATGGAAATAGAATTGTTTTAGCAGATCTCCGTTGCTCGCATCCAGCAGTAATACATACTTGCCGCCGCTCTTGAGGCAGGCTATTTTCTGGTCGTTATCCACAAGAAGAAACCCGGAATAATTATGTATCATCCGGCCTATCCGTCCTTCCGACATATTTATCTGGTCGATGTATGGAACCGTGGTTGAAAACTGTTGCTGATGGGTCGCCAGGTTATATGCAGCAATATTACTTCCTTTATGATATCCCGCATGAAAACCAAGGTAAACTAAGGTTTGAAAAGTATTGACCTTGATAATGCAGGGTTGTGGCTCGACAGCAAAGCTGTTTTCGATCGAATAATTATTGAGATTGATCACATATACCTCAGCCGAGTGATAGCAGCAAAGGTAGACCCGCTGGTTTGTAACTTCCATATCCTCAGGTCCGGCTCCTACTTCTATAATTTCCAGCACCTCATGGCTTGCTGCATCATAAACAAACACATTATTGGAATGGTGATACATGACCACAATCTTTTGCCCGTCGGGTGTGTATTTTATTTTGTAGGGAAGGTCGGCCTCCGGCTCTACACCTGGATCGATACTGTCGAGAGTGCTGATATTTTTCCCGGAAGAGAATGGTATGAATTCAGATGATGATGATGTGTAGAGATTGGTTAAATCAAGATTGTTCTCATTTCCGGAATCATTAAGCAGCTTTTTACCAACGATATAAAAGTCCCCGTTTTGCTTTTCAACAGTGCGAAAAGTTCCGTTTTGGTTAATTTGCTCCAGCTTCTGGGCAATCATGAAAGCTGGAATAAGCGAAGCAAAAAGCAATACAAAAATATTCTTCATGGCCTGGAAGTTCATTGGTTCTATAAGTAAGATGTTTATCGGTGTAAAAAGGTTGTATTAGGGTAAAAATAAAGATGGCGGCAAGTGAGGTTCATATTTTGAAACTTGAACCTCCTTTCGCCCAGCACCCAGCTCCAATAAAGACAATTTGACCCACCGTCGCTAAAGCTTACGC
>CAZMOK010000132.1:0-4492 GCA_964567785.1 uncultured Bacteroidales bacterium
ACTGATAACTGATAACTGATAACTGCTCACTGATAACTGATGACTGATAACTGTCTTCTCAGAACGGATATCCGATAGCAAAATTCAGAAGAACGTCTTTGAAGCGGAACGTGTGGAATGTCCATCGGTCGCCTTCAGGGCGTGAAGGGTCGCGGGTTTTGGCTGCAAAGTCGAGCCTGAAGACAAAGAAGTCGAAATCGAGTCTGGCGCCAAGTCCTGTACCAACGGCAACTTCTTTGTGAAAATCATCAAACTGGAACTCACCGCCCGGATAATTCTCATTTTTATTGAGCAGCCATACATTACCTGCATCAACGAATATTGCCCCTTTGAAGAATCGGTAGATCGGGAACCGGTATTCGAGGTTCAGTTCGATGTGCATATCGCCCATCCTGTCGAAAAGGTCGTCGGGATTGTTATAGGAACCGGGACCCAGGAGACGGAGCGGCCAGGCCCTGATACCGTTAGCGCCGCCGCCGTAAAATCCCTTTTCAAGGGGCAGGACCGATGCATTGCCATAAGGTACCCCTATACCGAAATAGATCCTGGAGGCAATTGAATTGCCTTCGTTGAACAGTTGGTAGAAACGGAAATCCACATCCGTGCGGATATATTGGGAATACCTGACATTGAAAAGCGTGTAATAGTCAAGCGTATCTTTTTTGGCGCCGAAAGCAAGGTTATAGAGATGCAAAAGGTTACCGGCCGGTTCGAGATTGGCCCTGAGGTAAAAGAAATTCTTGAATTTTCGTATTTGTTGTGTGTTATAGATGAAGCTATACTTGAGGGCCATGATCATGTGGTCGGTGTACTGGTTCCTGATCCTGTCGTTGGGCTCTTTATCAACAATTTCCTGGAAATCAGGGGCAAGGTTCACACGCACGAAGTTCAGGTCGAGAGGGTAGAGCTCATGGATTTTGTATTCACTTTCGCGCCATTCATAACCGAATGAAAGGTTATTAATGACACGTATGTATTGAGGACGGTCCTCGTAATTCATACCCAGCCTGATGATAGTCTGCGGCCTGAAATATTTGGGGAACCTTTCGGGCCTGATCGGTATGAGGAATTTCGGGAACCTCAGACTGATCTCACCTCCGGCCTCAATGGTGCTGATCAGGCGGTTATCGGCAGGCAGTTCGCTGCTTGAAGAGAGGGCAGTCTGGAATTCGAGCGCCCCGTTCACCTTGAAGCGGAAAATCTCGGAACCCCTGAAAATGTTGTTGTTCTGGTAAGTGAAAATACCGCCTACACCAAGCCTCCCCGATTTGTTAGTGCCCTCGGTCTCAATCGTGAAGGAATGCAGTTTCTTCTTCATCAGGTCCACTTTACAGTTAAGCAGAGGCTGCTGAATCAGGGTGTCATCTTTGGAATAGCCCACTTCCCTGAAAGTAATGTTGGTATAGTTGAAAAGCCCCACCTGGTTGAGCCGCAGCCTTGTTTTACGGATGTCGGTTTCGTGGAAGGGCTCACCGGATGAAATAAAGACTGATTGTGTGAGAACTTTAGGGTTCAGCTTAAGCTGGTCATCATAAATTATGTGGTAGGTGTTTGTTTTCTCCCCCCTGTTCCTGAAAACATCCAAAACCAGGGTATCCCGGGGAAAGGAACCTTTTCCGGCAGGGTCAAAATCGGTATTGATGAAAACATCCTTGATGAAGTACCGGCTGTGCCTGATCTCTGCCATTTTCCCGGGTTTGTCTTCGGAATATACCTGGGGCTTTTTCACTTTCATCTCAACCTCCATCTGCCGGTTGCCGAGGGAGCTGTCAACCTCGTAATAGATATAATTACGGTTGAATTTATAATAACCCTTATCCCTGAGATATTCGGCCAGCCTGTCCCTTTCGTCCTCGAGGGTGAAGACATTGAATGTCATCCCTTCGCTGATTTCAGAATCCCTCAATCCTTCCCGCATGTAGGAGGCCAGTTCATTGTTGTCGACCACCAGTTCAAAGTTTTTGATCTTATAGGGCCGGGCGGGGTAAAGGATGTAGGTGACAAAAGCTTTTTTCCTTTTGAACCGGGTAACTGTTTTGACACTGGAATGGAAGTAGCCCACCTTGTCGAGGTATTGTTCTATGGACCTCACTGATTTTTTCACCTCGTTTGAGTCGTAGACCACAGGCCGTTCACCGGCTTTTTCCCTGAGCCAGGTACGGAACTTGCTGTCCGTTTTTCCGCGAGTGCCAATGTTGTAAAGCGAAACCTGGATAGGGAAGACTCCCAGGAATCGTTTATTAGTGCGGGGTTTGATGATCGTGGAGACCTCCCCGGCATCTATTCCGGGGTTTTTATCGTGAAAGTTAACAGAGTTCTTCCTGTGCAGGTATTGTCCTTCTTCGAGTGTTCTTGTGGCACGGCACGAAGAAAGGACTACAATTGTGGCCAGCAGCATTATCCATATGAGAGCTGATCGGTTTTTCAAACAGGTTTCTTTCAGTTTAATACAAAAGTATTTAAAATGAACCAGAGTGTTTAATGTTTAGTGTTTAGTGTTGAGTTTTTAGTTGTGGACAGTTTATATTGATTCTATATAGGAATATATCTAAATTTCACGCTGAATCAAATCTCAAATAATTGTAGCCATGAAATCTTACTCATTTTTATTGCCACTCTTTCTCTTTTGCTTATTCATCTTTATGGTTCCACACCATGGTGTGTGACAGAATGTTGGTATCGGAACAGATACCTCCGGCCAGAAGCTGGAAGTAGCCGGGAATATCAAACTGGATGATAATATTATGGTGGAAGGGTCTGATACCTATAAAGTTTATCGTAATCTCGCCACCTACTATGCTGCCGGGTCTCAATCAGGACCATCTCGCAGGAAACCAGCCTCGGGTCCATCTCATCCCTGACAGATGCCGTGATTGTCGATGATGTGATCTGGCGTTTGAATGGAAGTTCTGCATACTATAATGACGGAAATGTTAGAATAGGCATTTATTTATTTTATATTTGAATAGGGATCCTTTAAAATCCGGAATATATGCTAAAGCTATATGCCTTTTTGTTTTTATTGCTTATTATGACGAGCATAAACGCCCAGGAGAGAATGTCATGCCTGCCAGAAGGGATATTATTTTCCACACAAGCCCAAATTGATAGTTTCCAGATCAATTATCCGGGGTGTACGGAGATCGAAGGGAACGTGTCTATCAATGGATCAGGAATAACCAATTTATATGGATTGGATACTTTGGTTTCTATCCATGGGCGGTTATGGATATCGGGGACATCTCTCAATAACTTAAATGGATTGGAAAATATCAATTACATTGGAGATACCATCAGAATAACATATAACACTGCATTGACGAGTCTCGAAGGGTTGAGTGGATTGGACACTGTACAAAAAGGACTTTATATTTACTTTAATTACGCACTGACAACCCTGACAGGATTGCATAACATTACTACTGTTGGGGAAGACCTGAATATTTATAAAAATACTTCCCTGACAGACCTGACCGGGCTGGAAAATGTTACTACTGTAGGAGACGAATTTGGTGTTTGGAAAAACGATTCTTTGACGAGCCTTGAGGGATTGGATAATATTACTTCTGCGGGAAGTATAACCATACTCGAAAATGCTTCCCTGACAAGCTTGGCAGTATTGGAAAACATCAATTCACTGGAGGGATATCTGATAATTGTCAATAATGATGCTTTAACAAGCCTGACAGGATTGGAAAACATGACCTCTGTAGGATCTAATTTTTCTATCTCTAATAATGACGCAATAACAAGCCTGATGCCACTATCTAATCTTACATATATCGGGGGAAATCTTAGAATTATGCGCATCCCGCTGCTAACCGATTTGACGGGCCTGAACAATGTTACCTCGATTGGTGCCTTAGACATATTATTGAATAATAGTCTGACAAGCCTGGAAGGATTGGATAACATTGATGCCAGCTCGCTATACTTTGTCACTATCAGTGGTAACCATTCCTTGTCTACGTGTCACGTGCAACCCATTTGCGATTACCTCGTCGCACCAGGCGGGTACCCTCAAATATTTGATAATGCAGACGGTTGCCAATCCCAGGAAGAAGTTCTAGATGCATGTTCTCTGAATATCGATGAGATTAGAGGCGACAAATCTAAAATATCTATATATCCAAATCCTTGCGTTAATTTCACCACCATCGAATATGAGCTTGAACAAGAGGCATTTGTTACTTTGACTATTTTCAATTCCCTTGGTGAAAAAATTGTTCGATTGGTGAGTTCGCCACAGCTAAGCGGCAAGCACCAGGTAACCTTGAATTCGAGAGGTATACCTCCTGGTATCTATTTTTACCGTCTCACAGCAGGCCACCTGTCAACTACAGGCAAGCTGGTGGTAGTGAGATGAGGATTATTTTTATTCATTCAACTTTTTGCTAATTCAAAAATCTGTTTTACCTTTGCGCTCCCTTTTGGGAGTTTAGCTCAGTTGGTTCAGAGCACCTGCCTTACAAGCAGGGGGTCACTGGTTCGA
>CAZMOK010000133.1:0-4384 GCA_964567785.1 uncultured Bacteroidales bacterium
TATTGACCCATTAACCTTTTCGAATAAAAGCAATAAATCATAAAGTAAAAAATGGCAACACGCTTCAAAAAGTGCCCTGTGTGAAACAAGACCAACGAAGTAATCCCCACCCTTTATGGATACCCATCAGAGGAGGCCAGGGTTAGGGGTCAACCGAAAATCAAAAAAGCCGTTCCGGTACCGGAACGGCTTTTTGTACCCCGTAGGGGATTCGAACCCCTGTTACCAGGATGAAAACCTGGCGTCCTGACCTGGCTAGACGAACGGGGCGTCTTTCAAATTGGCTGCAAAAATAATCAGTTTTTTTTAATTGGCAAAAAAAAGTTGAATTGCAGGAAAAATATTTCTGCGCGACCAGCCAAAAATCGCCATGGGTTATTGGTGTGGGGTATGGGGTATGGGGTATGAGGTATGGGGTATGGGGTATGAGGTATGAGGTAAAAAGCCAAAAGCCAACAACCGATAAACTCAGAACTCAGAATTCAGAACTCAGAACTAATCCTCGTCCGCCTGGAAACGGAAACCCAGCCTTTTGCCGGTCTTGAGGGTGTAGCTGTCCATGATCGACTTCATCTCCCTCACGCTTACTTCCTTCTGCGATGAATACGGGGGTGTTAAAAGGTCGAAGTTTATGGTGTAAAGTATGGCTGACTCCACAACGCTTTTTGCAGCCTCCTCATCGAAGCTTTCCTGCCCGAAATTTGAGTACAGCAACCCCAGTTCCTTCTTGCCTTCTATAAAATAGGCTTTGTCCTTGTTGATGAAGATCCTACCGATCAGGTAACCTATGTCGTTCACCCTGCTGTATCTGAACGAATCGGCCAGGAAATTGTAAATGTTGATGATACCGCAGTAAGAGCGCTCGTTGTCTTCCCTTACATATGAAGTCTTCTGCACCACATGGTCCCTCGAAAACTCAAATACGTTGGTATGCATGTTGAAAATAAGGATATCCCCGGCAAACTTGAGGTGCAGCTCAAAATCGCCCAGCTCCGTGATCTCAAAAGGCACTTTCTCTGAAGCTTTTTCATACTTCTCCTTGTAAATGCCATCCATTTCAGTGATCACTCCCTTGATCAGCCCGAAAGCATCAAGGGTGTTGTTGTAGACCCTTTGCTTCAAAGCGCCTTTTCTGATAAGGATCTCAAAAAGTTCAGGATTCTTAAGAGGACTCATATTAAGCGATTTATCTTTTTATTCAAAAGTGAAGTCTACCTGGAGCACCTTGGAGGTAAGCCTGTCGATGCCATCTGTATAAATAGTCCCTTCGCGGTCGATCATGTCGAAGACCCCGAATTTCATCTTCAGCTCCACACCAAATTTAAACCAGGCATTGTAAAAATCAAAGCCCACGCCCAAAATACCGTAAACATCGCTTTTCAGCAGCTTAACGATTTCCTGGTTCTGGTCATCCTCTTTTTTTGAGTTGGCGGCAAGGTCAACGGTATACTGGGCCCCACCTATAAGGTAGGCCCTCATGTTGTTCAGCCTTTTCGACTTATACTTGAAAAGTACGGGGAAATCGACAAAAACCGAGCTTATGTTCTTGTCGATGTCGATGATGGTCTTTTCTTCCTCCCTGTAGCCAAGTATGGAATAGTTCAGGTAGCGTTCACCGAAGGTGAGGGCAGGGACAAACCTCACGTTCAAGTACCTGCCGAGCCGCATATCTCCTACAATGCCTACGTTAAATCCAAATGTGGGCCTGCTGTTCACGGCAAGAAGCATGGATGAATCAACGTTCAGGTCGGGGGTCTGCTCAACTGTGAATATCCTGTAATGGATATCCGAAGCAGGTTTTACCGTGAAATCCATTCTATTGATACCGATTGTGAAACCGAAATGGTACTGGGCCTGGTCGTACTTGGGAAGGTTGTACGGTTTTCTCTTCTGCGCCTGAACATCACCGGCGATCAGAACGAAAACTGCTGCTGCAATAAATAAAACGACCTTTCTCAACACTCTCAATTATTTCAGTATTAGTAAACGGAACCCGGCAGGATTTATTTTGATTGGCAAACTTAAGAATTAAGATTCATTATTCAAGTTCCAGCTTATCCAGTTCTGTCCTGAACTTTTCAACATCGATCGGCACCACTCCCACCTCTTCGCAAACAAGTCCGCCGGCAAGGTTGGAAACCGCTGCAATATTATAGGGCTTCATGCCGCTTGCAAGGGCCAGGGCGGCAACGCTGATAACCGTATCACCTGCACCCGACACATCGGAGATCGACCTGATATGCGCCGGGATGGTATGGCGCACAAGCTGGTTATCCTCATTGAAGGTACTTATGAATACACCTGCAGAAGAAAGCGTTGTGAACACGATCTCAACCTTCTGGTCGCGGTGGATCATGTTGGCGGCATTTTCCAGTTCCCAACTGTTCTCGATCCTGATATCCATTTTCAGGCCTTCACGCAACTCCTTCAGGTTGGGCTTGAAAAGGGCTACATTCTTGTATTCCCTGAAATTCCTCAGCTTAGGGTCAACAGCCACGGGTATCCCGGCTGAATTACATTTCTCTGTTACAACGTTGATGATGTGTTTGGTGAGCAGGCCTTTGTCGTAGTCCTGGAATACAACCACATCTATTTTCTTGTTATCGATGATGTTGAACACCGTTTCCCTGAAATCTGCTTCATCATCCGGGGCCAGGTCATCTGTAATTTCCTCGTCTACCCTGAGCATCTGGTTGCTGTTGCCAAAAACGCGGAATTTGGTGGTTGTAATGCGGTCTTTACTTTGTATTACGCCTTCGGCGGAAAGGTCCTCCGACCTGAGCATTTCCAAAAATTCCCCGCCTTTTACGTCCTCCCCCACCACTGAGCAAAGCACAGGCCTTGCGCCCAGGGCTTTGAGGTTAAGGGCTACGTTAGCAGCACCACCCAGTGAATTACTCCTTCTCTTCACAGCAACCACCGGCACGGGAGCCTCGGGTGAAATGCGGTCAACCCTGCCCCAGAGGTAAGAATCAACCATTACGTCACCAATGACCAGCACTGTTTTATTCTTGAATTTCTCGAGCAACGACATACTGCAACCTGTTATTCAATAAATTTTGGCAAAAGTATAAATTTTAGGGATGCATCCCCAAAGGGGTTTTTGAGAGGTGCCATTAACCTCAATGCAGTTTTGAAAGGGCTTTGGCGATACGCTCCATTGCAATTTCAAGCAGTTCCCTCGATGTAGCGTAGGATATCCTTATACAGTTGGGGTTCCCGAATGCTTCGCCAGGCACCAGTGCCACATGGGCTTCATCGAGCAGGTACATGCAGAGGTCCTTGGCATTGCTGATGGTCGTGTTTCCGTTTTTCTTCCCGAAATAAGAAGAGACATTCGGGAAAACGTAAAAAGCGCCTTCAGGGATGTTTGCTTTCATTCCGGGTATTTTATCGAGATGTTCCATTACCAGGTTTCTCCTTTTCCTGAAGGTAAAGACCATGTTCCTCACCTCGGTCGATTGTTCCGGATCGGTTTTCATTGCTTCAAGGGCCGCAAACTGTGATATTGAGCAGGCTGCCGATGTCATCTGCCCCTGCAGCTTGTCGCAGGCCTTTGCAAGCCATTCGGGACCGGCCATATAGCCGAGCCTCCAGCCGGTCATGGCAAATCCTTTGGAAACACCGTTCACCACAACAACCTGGTCTTTTATCTTTTCAAATTGTGCAATGCTCTCGTGATGGCAGGTAAAATTGATCAACTCGTAGATCTCGTCGGAGATCACAAATACATGCTTGTTTTCAGCGATCACTTCTGCCAGGGCTTCAAGCTCTTCTTTTTTATATACAGAGCCCGTGGGGTTGCATGGACTGCTGTATATAAGCGCTTTCGTGCGGGGGGTGATAGCTTCCCGCAATTGATCAGGAGTGATCTTGAAGTTCGTATCAACAGTGGTTGGAATGAACACTGCCGTTCCCCTCGCCAGCTTAATGATCTCCTTATAGGATACCCAGTAAGGTGCGGGAAGGATCACTTCGTCGCCGGGCTCCACCATGCAGATAATAGTGTTGGCAATGGTATGCTTGGCTCCGGCCGAAACAACCATCTGTTGCGGTGAATAATCGAGGTTATTGTCTCTTTTAAGTTTATGGCTGATCGCCTGGCGCAGCTCAGCATAGCCTGAAACAGGCGGATAATGGGTCTTATTCTCTTCAATGGCCTGTATAGCTGCAGCTTTGATATGGTCAGGAGTGTTGAAGTCGGGCTCACCAATACTGAGGTTGATCACATCATGCCCCTGCTCAGAAAGTTCCCGGCTTCTGCGGGTCATTGCAATAGTCTCCGATTCAGACAAATTCCTTATTCTTTGTGCCAGACGTTCCATTAAGTGAATGAATTGTAACTGTTAATAAATTCACAAATGTAGAAAAAAAGTAAAGATAA
>CAZMOK010000134.1:0-1392 GCA_964567785.1 uncultured Bacteroidales bacterium
ACTCTAACTGCCCAGCGTTGCCACCATCACTGACTTGATGGTATGGAGGCGGTTTTCGGCCTGGTCGAAGACGATGGAAGCTTCCGATTCAAACACTTCATCGGTCACTTCCATTTCGGGAACGCCAAACTTGTCGTTGATCTCCTTCCCTATGGTTGTTTCACTGTTATGGAACGAAGGAAGGCAGTGTAGAAATTTCACTTTGGGGTTGCCGGTCTTTTCCAGCAGGGCCTTGTTCACCTGGTAGGGCATCATCAGTTCCAGGCGCTGCTTCCAGGCTTCCTCAGGCTCGCCCATCGATACCCATACATCAGTATAAATGAAGTCGACACCCTCAACCGCGCTTACGTCGTCGGTGACGGTGATCTTAGCCCCTGTTTCTTCGGCGATCTTTTTACATTCATCAACAAGTTCCCCGGCAGGCAGGAATTCTTTCGGGGCAATGGCCCTGAAGTCCATGCCCATCTTTGCAGCGCCTACCAGCAGCGAGTTGCCCATGTTGTTCCTTGCATCTCCCAGATAACAGAAAGCCACCTGGTGCAACGGTTTGTCCGAGTGCTCCATCATGGTGAGGAAGTCGGCCAGCACCTGGGTGGGATGGTATTCGTTGGTAAGTCCGTTCCATACCGGAACACCGGAAAATTCTGCAAGTTCTTCAACCTTTTCCTGTCCGAAGCCGCGGTACTCGATCCCGTCGTACATCCTTCCGAGTACCCTTGCGGTATCTTTCATTGTCTCTTTCTTTCCTATCTGTGAACCGGTAGGCCCCAGGTAGGTAACCCTTGCCCCCTGGTCGAAGGCCGCGGTTTCAAAGGCACAGCGCGTACGTGTTGAATCCTTTTCGAAGATCAGCGCAATGTTCTTGCCCGTCAGTTTTTGCTGTTCGGTGCCCGAATACTTTGCCTTTTTCAGGTCGGCTGAGAGGTCGAGCAAAAATTTTATCTCTTTCGGTGTGAAGTCCAATAACTTCAAAAAACTCCTGTTTCTGATATTAAATGCCATGTTGTATGTTGTTTGGAATTAGTTGTTAGTTCATTTTTAACTGATAACTGATAACTGATAACTGATGACTGATGACTGATAACTCTACACAATCGTTATCCTAGTCCCTCCGTCATCGATCCCGAGCCTGGTGGTCTGGGTGATGATGGCATCGCGGCCGCTGTGCTCCACAAAATAGATGGCTGCCCTGATCTTCGGCGCCATCGATCCTTCAGGGAAATGGCCCTCTTCAAGGTATTTCTTTGCATCCGCAATGGTCATCCGGTCAACTGCCTTCTCCTGCGGTGTGTTGAAGTTCAGGTACACTTTCGGCACATCGGTAAGGATGAAGAAGCGGTACGCATTGATCTGGGAGGCCAACAATGCAGATGCGAGGTCCTTGTCGATCAC
>CAZMOK010000134.1:1492-4366 GCA_964567785.1 uncultured Bacteroidales bacterium
CCGGCAGCATTGGCCTCCATGATATTGCCAACCTGGGGACCGTTCCCATGGGTCAGCACCAGGTCGTAATCCTGCTGTATGAGTGTGAGCAGCCGTTCGCAGGTTTTGTAAGCGTTCCCCTCCTGCTCGTCTATGGTGCCCTTCTGTTTTCCGGTTATTAATGCATTTCCGCCGAAGGCGACTACTCCAAGTTTTTTCATTGTTACTCTTTTGATTTGTAGGGCGCAAAACTATGAAATATTGGCCAACCGGGGATTAACTCGATTTAAATTTTTACTTTCGTTCACGGAGATATTACTTTTAATCTCATTTTTACCAATGGCCAGAGTTTTTACCCTGAAGCACTTTTTTGCCTTTGTAGCCGCACCTGCCCTTTTTGTCTACCTCTTGTTTTTCACCAACCTTGAACCGGGCAATCCTGCGGTATCTGCCACGCTGGCCGTTGCAGTCCTTATGGCTGCCTGGTGGATCACCGAAATCATCCCCCTTGCGGTTACCTCGCTACTGCCGGTTGTGTTATTTCCCCTGCTTGGCATCATGGACGGGAAAGATGTCTCTGCCACCTATTTCAACCATGTGATATTCCTTTTTATCGGGGGTTTCCTGGTAGCCCTGGCCATGCAGCGGTGGAACCTCCACAGGAGGATCGCGCTGAAGCTTCTCATATTCGCAGGCGCCAGCCCGGGGAGGATTTTGCTCGGGTTCATGCTGGCTACGGCTTTCCTGTCCATGTGGATATCCAACACCGCCACTGCCATGATGATGATCCCGATCCTGGTATCGGTGATCAGTAAACTTGAAGAAAGCCTTGATAAAAAATCTGTTTCAAAATATTCAATAGGGTTGCTGCTCGGTGTAGCCTACAGCGCTTCTGTAGGCGGGATAGCAACCCTTGTGGGCACCCCGCCAAACCTGTCGTTTGCCCGTATTTTCCAGATCATGTTCCCCGAAGCGCCCGAGGTCAGCTTTGCAAGCTGGTTTCTTTTTGCCGCTCCGCTCAGTATTACCTTCTTTGTCATCGTATGGGTTTACCTGATGATTCTGTTCAGGCCTGAAAAAGGAGTCTGGATGCAAGACGGGAAGGAGATCTTCAGGAAGCAATACAAGGAACTGGGCCACGTAACTTTTGAAGAACGTATTATTTTCATTGATTTTATCCTGCTGGCGATTTTATGGCTTTTTCGCTCCGATCTGCAGTTCGGGAATTTTGTGATTCCCGGATGGTCGAACCTGTTCTCGGATCCCGAATACATCAACGACGGAACGGTGGCGATACTTATGTCAGGGTTGTTGTTCTTCATCCCCTCCAAAAAAGATAAAGGCTCCCGGTTGATGACCTGGAAAACAGCTGCCAAAATACCCTGGAACATTGTGCTGCTCTTCGGCGGGGGCTTTGCCCTGGCAAGCGGTTTCAAGGAATCGGGTCTTTCAACCTGGTTTGGGGAGCAACTTTCCTGGGTAGTCAATTATCATCCTATTCTTATAATTTTCATAGTGGCGCTAACGATGACTTTTTTAACGGAACTGACCTCCAACACTGCCACCACGGAGATGCTGCTGCCCATTCTCGCGGGGCTGTCAATATCGACCGGGATGCACCCGTTGCTTTTCATGCTCCCCGCAACACTTTCGGCATCCATGGCATTCATGCTGCCGGTTGCAACTCCCCCCAATGCAATTGTTTTCGGCAGCGACCGCATCAGGGTGGCCGATATGGCCAGGGCCGGGATATGGCTCAACCTGATCGGTGCGGTGCTTGTCACCCTGGCAACTTATTATTATTCAAGGATAGTGTTCGATTTTAATATATTTGAAATGCCGGGATGGGCGCAATAGAGATTTTTGAGTTTTGAGTTTTGATTTATGAATTAAACACTAAACACTAAACACTAGTATTTGAACAAGCAGGCAAAAGCATATCTCTACGCATCGCTGGCGGTGGCAATGTGGTCAACCGTGGGGGCGGCATTCAAGCTCACATTAAGGTTTGTCGACCCGGCCCAGATGCTCTGGTTTGCATCCTTTGTCTCGATTGTGGTCTTGACCGTCATACTCATTTTGCAGGGCAAAGCAGGTGAGCTGTGGCGCCAGTCACCGAAAGACCTGCTGAGATCCTCATACCTTGGCGTCTTAAACCCTTTCCTCTTTTACCTTGTCCTTTTTACTTCTTATGACCTGTTGCTTACACAGGAAGCCGTTGTCATCAATTTCTCCTGGCCGATCACCATCACGATCCTCTCCATACTGATACTGGGGCAAAAGATAACCTATAAGAGCTTCATTGCCATACTGGTAAGCTTTGCCGGGATCGTGATCATTGCATTCAAGGGGGATTTTTCAGCGCTGGAATTCACAAATCCGCTCGGAGTGGCCCTGGCGCTGCTGAGCACGGTTATCTGGGCTTTTTTCTGGATACTGAACGTAAAAGACAGAAGGGATGAAACCGTAAAGCTCCTGCTGAACTTTATTTCGGGTTTTATAATTATAACAGTTTACATTCTAATCACGGGAAGGTCGGTGATCCCTTCCTGGCAGGCGGTGGCAGGCACAGCTTACATCGGCATCTTCGAAATGGGTGTGGCCTATGTCTTATGGCTCAAAGGCCTCACCATATCGACAACCACCGATAAGGTAAGCATACTCATCTTCCTGGCCCCTTTTGTCTCACTTGTGATCATAAACCTGGCCGTTGGCGAAGCCATCCTGCCCTCCACAATGGTTGGGCTGGTTTTTATCGTAGGGGGCATTCTTTTGCAGAGGTACTGGCTTCGTCGCAGATAAAGATCAAGTTTAATTATCGATTATCAATTATCAGTGATCAATGATCAATCTTCAGTCACCAAATAATTAAACACTAAACATTTTATCCTCCGT
>CAZMOK010000135.1:0-4313 GCA_964567785.1 uncultured Bacteroidales bacterium
CCCAGCACCCAGCTCCAATAAAGACAATTTGACCCACCGTCGCTAAAGCTTACGCTTGCGCTGAAGCTCCAGCGTAGGCGCATGGTGGGCAAGGCAATAAAGACAATTTAACAATAGAGGCAATTTGAGATTCTAAAAGAAAAGTACTTTTTAATTCTCAATGCGGATGTACCCCTCAACAAGAAGCCTTTTGTAAACAACAACAACGGAGCGAAACAGAACTTTTATCGGCGATTTAAAATATATGTTCCCGGACGAGGCCCGGAGAATAACTGGAATCGGTTTGACTTTGTAAATTATTGCCGACCAGTGCAGGGATGCGATAATTAACCAAAAAATATACATGACGGTCAGTTACCAGGCGGACCGGCGTTGTAGAAAACAAAATACATATTTTTGTGATTTCAAAACTATTAACTTTTATTACTGAATTTAAATAATGTTTTATTCAAAATCTTAAGCCCCATGGAAATTCCAGTATGGCAATACGTAGTGTCAATGTTGACATACATCATTCTTTTAATGCTCCTGGTGGAGGTCATGCGAAAATACCGGAAATTTGCTGCTGTTTTCTGGATTTTAGCGCTACTTACATTCCCACTTTGGTTTGCGCAACTGGAAGGATGGTTTAGATGGGTAAAGGTTATTTCTGTCCTAGTACCTACAGCCTTGATTGTTGGTCCTGCCAGAATTGCCAATTTCGAACAACTCAGTGGATGGTGGAAAATTTTTAGAAAAGACTGGGTGCTGTGGTCCTTATATGGCATACTTGGGTTAAACATTTTAGAAGCTACTATTAAAGATTTTGCACTGCAAAACTACCTCAATGGAAGTGTCGGCATTATTCTCATTCTCACCATGCCACTCTATAAATACATAGGTAAAAAGCCCAACGGATGGGAGATATCAAAAGAAGAACCCGGAGACGTTCTAGCCTATACTGACCATATCTGGAATTTTTTATACACTACATGGAACATAGCCTTTGTTTATGCTGAAAACCCGGGATATGCAGCTAGTTCGTTATGTATTTTATTGGCAGCAGAGCTTTATCCGGTGATAAAGAATCGCCCCGAACTCTATATTACTGCGCGAATATACACTTTAGCAATGCACATGCTTATTCGGGCTACCTATGACATCTTTACACCCATAATGGATTCTTCACGATTTTATAATGAAACTGTAGTGCACTATTGGGGGCTCATCAATCTGATCATTGCGATTCCCTACATTATCTGGTACTTCAATAAGCGAAGACAAGAAATCCTGCAGGATAGGAAGAGTTGAGATAATCCGCGAAAATCCGCTTGATCCGTTTCACTGTGTCCGATGCAGGCGAATCCGTGTTCTATGATTGCGGTGCGGGGTGTGAGGTATGGGGTACGGGATGTTATTTGCGTAATTTGCAAGAAACGAACACATGTCAGCAACCAATAATGAACCATTAACAATGAACAATGAATAACTACTTCTTGCTATGTCTTGCCATTTCTAACTATATCTTGCCAGGTTTAACAAGATGACCGCATTTTTCACTTCACACATCACGTATTTCCCAGCACCCAACGCCCAGCACCCAGTACCCAGCACCCCTTTTTTCGATTCACAATTCACGAATAATCTGTGAAATCAGTGAGAATAACAATTTGACAGTAATGACAATTTGACAATTGAGACAATTGAAGCAATAATATCCACCCTCAAACCCAGAATTGATTTATTTACTATTCACTATTTGATCAGGCTCTTATAATACTCCGCCTTTTGTTTGTCATCCAGCCGGGCGTAGATATTGGAAAGGTAGCGGGCGTAATCGCCGGAGGGGTTGAGGTTGTATAGTTTTTTGAAGTAGTTGAGCGCGGTTTTGAAATCGGCTGAGACGGTTTCAAAGGCCTCCAGCAGTTTTTTGTACTGCCGGTTGGTCTTGTTGTTCTCGTAGGCTTCCATCTCCGATTGGTACCGGTTTTCGGCCTTCCAGTAGTATTTTTCGGCCAACCATTCCAGTGCCGGGATGTTTTCCTGATCGGTCGAAAGCAACTTTTCGGCAGCATCATCTGCCTCGTCCTTGTTCCCGAGTTCTTTGTTCAGCAGCAGGTAATTTTCGAGCAGTTCCGGATCTGTGTTTTTCATGGGTCCAAGCTTGCTCCAGGTTTCCAGGGCCGGCTGCCAGTTCTCGCTCTCCACATACACCTCGAAGAGCCTTTTGCGGTATTGTTTTGCCTGGTCGCTTTCAGGGTATTTCTCTTCCAGCGCTGCCAGGGCATCGATCTCTTTAGAAAGGTTGTCTTTCGCCCTGTAGTACTCCGACAGGGCCATGTAAGCGTCGGGGCCGGCCGTTTGATAAATCTGTGACAATTCAAGGTACCCGATCCCCTTTTCCGGCATCCCCAGTCTGATGGCGGCCAGTCCGGCATCGTCATACACCGGGCACTCCTGCGGGTTGCCCTCTTTTTCGTAGGACGCGATCACTTTTTCGAACGATTCCAGGGCTTTCTCATAATTCTCGTTGTTGTAGGCCACAGTGCCGTTTTGGATCATCGTGGTGGTCTTGCTGCCACTTGAACAGCCGGCAGTGATCATGATAAGTATGGCTAGAGCCAGGAGAAGATGCTTCATGGAACTGGTTTTTTTGCTTTGCGGGCAAAAGTAAGGAAAAAATGGTGTTGCGTGTTACGGGTTACGTGTTGCGTGTTACGGGTGCGGAGAATCTAAAGTGAAAGCGCAGAGGCGCCTGAGCTTCTGCGCCCTTATGGATAATTGTCGCCTTCAGCCGAGTCTTGCAATGTCTTACAAAAACCATTTATTATCACTTCGAAAAAACCAGCAGCAACTCATCCCTCACAAACGCCGCCGAAGTGACATACAGCCCTTCATCCCAGCGTTCTTCCAGCCTTTTTTCTACCTTGTTCAGGGTTTTGGCCATGTAAATATCCTGGAATGTGATCTCCGTTCCGGCCGACATGACCATGAAATAATGACCGTCGATATCGGTGAGAAGGGTTATGGCCCGCTTGTTCTCCTTCCCCTCTTTCCTCATGATTGCCTCCGGGAATTCCCTGTTCATGGTCCACATCTGGTTCCATTTCACTCCCCCCGACATAACCACCACAATGCCTCCGTACGACTTCTTCAGGTCGGTGATCACTTTGTTCTGTTTCCACAGGGAGTTGATCGCCCCGCGGATCTCTTCAAAGCTTTTTTTGAAATACCATTCCTGTCCGGATATGCCCGACCCGGCGCAAAAATAGATCATCCAGGTGAGGTCATCGGCGGTTATATAGGTAATGTCAAGCCCCTTGTCCCAGTAGTCGTTGATCTCGAGCCTGGGGAAATCGGCGGCAAAGAGTATGTCCTGCCTCTGCCATGCGGTCCCCTTGTCCATCACAACGCAGTAGTAAGGATCCCGGTGGACCAGGTTGGTCACCACGTAATCCTCCGCCATGAGATCGTACATGTGGTTGGAGCATTCGTCCCAGTTCTCGGCAATGAAGACGGTCTGTTTTTCCCTTGAGGCTGTGATCATATCGGTTGGTTTTGCACTGCGAAGTTTATAATTTTTGAAGAGTTATGGGGCCCGGGAGGCGAAAAAAATCACATTTCATTTATATTAGCTATCTCTTAACAAATTGATGTACCATGTTAGCTTACCTGCTCAGATATTTACTGATAATTGGCAGTCTTATTGCATTGATCTTCTTTGTAAGGTATTCATTGAAATTGCTGTCGCGCTTCGACAGGTTCTTCACAAAGCGTTACCCACATACCTCCAAAGGGTTTCGGTGGGGAATCAGGCTGCCAACCAGGGTGGGGGAGGTGCTTGAGTTTTATTTCTACGTGATCATGGGGAAGAAGAATTACATGAACTACTCTTCCTGGCCCGTCAAGCTCACCCTCATCATCTCTGTATTCCTTTTCCTGGCCATGCTCTTCGGAAGGTCGTTCGTAACGGAATATTACACTTTTACGCTGGAAGGACCGAACCCATACCTGACCGGGGGAAGCAACGTATGGTTCCTCCACCTGGTCAACTTTTCCTACTTTGCCGTGTTGGTGCTGGTGGCAGTCGATTCCATTAAGATGATGGGTTATTTCGCTCCCCTCAGGATCCTTTATTTTGCCGTGGTGATGGCGGCATCCGTAGGGGCTTCGGTACTTTCCTTTTCTTTATTCATCGCTTTTTCGGTTTTTTACCTGATAATTAAGATACTGGGCTTCTTTTTCCGTTCAAGGCGAAGGTACCGGTACGAAAGGGAACGGAAACCTTCCTTGCTTGCCAAACATTATGCGCGCTTCCTCGAGGTCCATAATGC
>CAZMOK010000136.1:0-4303 GCA_964567785.1 uncultured Bacteroidales bacterium
AAGCGATAAGCGCGAAGCGTACTGCTGTCATCATATAGAACACGGATGAAACGGATTAAGCGGATTTTCACAGATCAACTCAGAACTCAGAACTCAGAACTCAGAACTAATTTCGTTTTTCCTAATTTTACTACTTTCACATTCCGAAAAATTCAGGTTATGAACAAACTGTATCCGCTCAAATTCAAGCCCGTATTCAAGGAAAAGATCTGGGGAGGCGAGAAGATCAGGACCGAACTGGGAAAAGACTTCAGCCCGCTCAAAAACTGCGGTGAGGTGTGGGTCGTGTCAGGCGTGGAAGGCAACCAGACGGTGATAGAGAACGGATTCCTGGCAGGGAACGAACTCAACGAGCTCGTGGAAGTCTATATGGACGACCTGGTCGGCGGCGAGGTGTTCGACAAACACAAGGACGAATTCCCCCTGCTCATCAAGTTCATCGATGCCAAAGACTGGCTCTCCATCCAGGTTCACCCCGACGACGAGCTGGCCGCAAAACGGAAGATCGGGAACGGGAAAACGGAAATGTGGTACATCATCGACGCCGATAAGGACTCTCAACTGATCAGCGGGTTCAACCGGAAGATCGACCAGAACACCTACCTGAAATACCTCGAAGAGAAACGGATCAAAGAGATCATGAATTTCGAGGATGTGGAGCCGGGCAATGTGTTCTTTATGCCGGCCGGCAGGGTGCATGCCCTCGGACCGGGCATCCTGCTTGCAGAAATACAGCAAACCTCCGATACCACTTACAGGATATACGACTGGGACCGCGTTGACGACCAGGGCAACTCACGCGACCTGCACATCAAAGAAGCCCTCGAAGCCATCGACTACGACGTGCACGACGATTATAAAACGCATTACAACATCCGCTTCAACGAAACCAACAAGGTGGTCGACTGCCCCTACTTCACCACCAGCATCATCGAATTCGACCAGGGGCTCAAGAAAAACCTCGAAGAACTCGATTCGTTCGTGATCTACATCTGTGTGGAAGGCGGGGTTGAGCTGGTGGACGAAAACGACTTTTCCGTTCAGATAAACAAAGGGGACGCCGTGCTGGTGCCGGCCATGATGGAACGCATCGTGCTCAAGCCCGAAACAAAATCGCGGCTTCTTGAAGTTTATGTGCCCTAAAATCTTATTTTTGTCGTTACTCTTTTAAGATATAGCGTTCTATCTATCTAAATAACCAAATATTATGAAAAAGATCCTTCTCGTTGCCTTTATCAGCCTCATGGCAACCTCACTTTTCGCACAGGCAGATTTCATTGGAAAGTCCATCCCGTCTGTCGACATCAGGACACTGGACGGACAGGTGTTCAACACTTCTGAGATCGACAACGAAGGAAAGCCCATCGTCCTTGCTTTCTGGGCGCTCTGGTGCAAGCCCTGCATGAGGGAGCTGAATGCCATAAATGAAGTATATATTGACTGGGTGGATGAAACAGGTGTGAAACTGGTAGCCGTTTCGATCGACGATGCACGTTCAGTGCCCAAAGTGGCGCCCACGGCCAACGGGAACGGCTGGGAATACGAGATCTACCTCGATACCAACGGCGACTTCAAGAGGGCCATGGGCGTGAACATGATCCCGCACCTCTTCCTGCTCGACGGCGACAAGCAGATCGTTTACCAGCACACCAGCTATGCCGAAGGGAATGAATGGGAGCTCTACGAACTGATCAAGAAGGTAGCTGAAGGGGAAGATATCTCGGATCACTAAAAAAAAACTTAAAAACCAACGACCTTGAAACGAATTGGGAAGCTTTCGGTCCCGGTCATTGTATTTTTTCTTTTCATTTTGCCGGGCGTCATCAAGGGCCAGGGTGCTAACTCAGGCCAGGTAAATGCTAATTTCCAGATCAATGCACAGACCTATTCACCCGACGAAGGGCTTGGCATAACCGACTCTGTATTGCAGGGACGTAAATTCCGCACCAACGGTTACGGCGACATCAGGTACCGCCTCGGTAACTTCTCGGCAGGGCTGCGCTTTGAGTCCTACCTGCCACCGCTCGCGGGCTTCGACCCGGAATACGAAGGGGTGGGTATCCCCTACTGGTTTGCCAGCTATGCAGGGGAGAAGTTCGAGCTCACGGCCGGGAATTTCTACGAGCAGTTCGGCAACGGTATGATCCTCAGGAGCTACCAGGAGTGGGACCTGGGCTACGACAATTCCATCAAAGGTCTGAGGGTGAAGTTCAACCCGGTAAGGGGCGCCTACTTCACAGCGCTTGCCGGCGTGCAGCGGTATTACTGGCAACCTTATACCAAGGGCGACCGCGGCATCATCAAGGCCTTCGACATGCAACTGGAGCTGAACGAAATTTTTCCGGGGCTCAGGGATAAAAAGACCAGGGTTACCGTGGGCGGAAGCTTTGTAAGTAAGTTCGAAACGGCCCAAAAAAGCGAAACGGTTACGGAGCATATCAACGACTCGACCGAGGTGGTGAAAAACTATGAATACAAGATCCCTAACAACGTAGCCGCTGCCTCCGGCCGGCTGACCCTCATGCGCGGGGGCTTTTCGCTCAATACCGAATATGTTTACAAATTCAGCAATCCATCAGCCTTCAACAATTACATATACAAAGCAGGCGACGGGTTACTCCTGAACCTCACCTATTCACAGAAAGGCCTCGGCATTTTCCTCGGGTTCAAGCGCATCGACAACATGAGCTATAAATCGAGGATGACCGAACTCGGCAACGTGCTCGACATCAACTTCATCCCGCCGTTCACAAAACCGCATTCCTACGCACTTACCACCATTTACCCCTATGCAACCCAGTTGAACGGTGAAAACACGATCCAGGGACAGGTTACCTATACCATCCCCAGGAAATCGAAGCTGGGCGGGAAATACGGCACCAAGCTCGAGGTGAACTACTCACTGGTGCACGGACTTGACGTGACCTATTCCGATCCGGTGCTTCCCGAGACCCCCGTTGAAGAGGGCGGCATTGACCCGCCCAGGGGTACCAGCGGGTACACCAGCAAATGGTTCAGCTTTGGCCAGAGGTACTTCCAGGACTTCAACATCAAGCTTGAAAAGAAAGCAAGCCGGAGCGTGAAGCTGATCTTTGAATACCTCAACCTCACGTACAACACAGAAGTCATTGAAGGGCATATCGGTGATCCGATAGTCCATGCCAACATAGGCATTGCCGACGTCACCTGGCGGATCAGGCCGACAAAATCGCTCCGGTTCGAATACCAGCACCTGTTCACCGACCAGGACCGCGGCGACTGGGCCATGCTTTTGGTCGAATACAGCATTGCCCCCAAGTGGTTTTTCTCCGTACAGAACCAGTACAATTACGGCAACCCTGACGATACCAGGCAGTTGCACTACTACACAGGGAACGTAGCCTATGTTGACGGCCCGCACAGGATCTCGCTGGGCTATGGCAGGCAACGCGAAGGCATCCTTTGTATCGGAGGGATCTGCAGACAGGTACCCTCCGCACTCGGTTTCATTTTGACAATCTCAAGCAGTTTCTAAAGCCATGAAAACAAAATATTTCCAGCTATCCATAATCCTGTTGTTCGGCGGCTTCCTGCTGCTGAACCACTCATGCGACAAGGTCGAGGAGCCTTTTGTGGAACTCACCCATGCCGATACCATAACACATGGGGGCGGTGATACCAACCATGTTGACGTGAAAAAGGTCCTTCTTGAGGATTACACCGGCCATAAATGCCCCAACTGCCCGGAAGCGGCCCAGGTAGCAAAGAACCTTAAAGCCAAATACGGTGATCAGTTGATCGTCATGTCAGTCCATGCCGGCAACTTCTCAACCCCTGATGCTGAATTCCCCTATGATTTCAGGACCCCGGAAGGCGGAACCTACAACGATTTCTACCAGATCTATTTCTATCCGGCCGGACTGGTGAACCGGACACAGCCCGAGGGAGCGGCATCGCCGGTCCTCTTCACCGGAAACTGGGACGGCGCCATTGCTGATATCCTGGAACAGCCGCAACAAGCCACTATCAGCATCACAAACGACTATAACCAGGCTACCCGTGAATTGACTACCAATATCGAAACGGAGTTCCTGGAAGACCTGGAAGGTACCTATTACATCATTGCCTACATCCTGGAAAGCGGTATCGAGCAGCCCCAGCAAAGCGAGGCCGGGGTCATCGACGACTACATCCACGACCACGTACTGCGCGGCTCGATGAACGGCACCTGGGGCGGGACAGTCTGCACCAGCGGCAACGCCATTGCCGGCGTGGTCTTCGAAAATGAGGTTTCACTGACGCTCGACGAAGAATGGGATGTCGA
>CAZMOK010000137.1:0-4277 GCA_964567785.1 uncultured Bacteroidales bacterium
AACCAGAAAGGGGCCTACCAGAAGCCCCAGTACGATGCCGATTCGCTCACCGGTGAATACGATGTCCGTCTCAATTATGTGGAAGTCCCTTTGATGGTCCATTATACCGACAAGGAATTCATAACCGGGGGCCTCGGATTCTCCTGGGGCGCTCTTGTATCTGCCAACGAAATAGAACACGGAGGGTTACAGCCGCCTTATACCGACCAGGTGGAATTCAACCGGTACGATGTTAATTTCCTGGCCGATGCCCAGATAAGGGTGTGGAAAAGGCTGAAGTTCAACATCCGGTTTGCCTATTCAATGATACCGATAAGGGAAAGGCTTTTCGAAAACCCGGTCCGCGACCCCTGGACCCGCAAACAGTACAACCACATGTGGACTTTCAGGCTGGTTTACGTTTTCAATGAAAGGATATCCCGGCAGGTACAGGACGACTAAAGTCCGGGCCATTCACATCTCTTTACATTCATTATTAAAGAGTATCGATCAATTGCTCTTTGAGGAAATAATTATGCGATTCTTCGAGGAACCTTCTGGCAATAGGACCTGAAAGAGGGTTTTCAAAATCCATCCGTTCGGGGTGCCACTGGACCCCCAGTACAAATTTCAGGTCGTGTTCCCGGTTCTTCCATTCAACCGCTTCTATCAATCCGTCGCGAGTGTAGGCCACGGCATCGAGGTCTCCGGCCAGCCTGTTGACACCCTGGTGGTGGTTGCTGTTTACTTCCCCTTCAGTGGCGCCGGCAATCACGCCCAGCAGGCTTTCCTTTTTAATCCTTACGGGGTGGCTGCAATTCTTTTTGTCTTTGCACTGGTGCGATACCATGGTGCCGAGGTCTTCGGGCAGGTCCACATAAAGGGACCCGCCCAGGGCCACGTTAAGTATCTGCTCCCCCCGGCATATGCCGAGTATGGGCATTCCGAGCTTAAGCGCTTTGTTGATGAGGGCAATCTCCAGGCTGTCCCTTTTATGGTCGATGGGCCAGCATCGCACTGTGTCGAAAGCCCTGCCATACCTGCCGGGATAAACATCGGTGCCGCCGGTAACCAACAGTCCCTGGCAGTTTTCCAGCTCCATCAGCGCCGAGTCGATGATTGTGTGGTACATGTCGGCCCAGGTTACGGTACTGTCGGCTTTCCTCAGCCACTGGCTGTAATGGCCGTAGCTTTCAAGGGGGAGCCCCTTCGAAATGGCAATTCTGACGGTTGCTTTTTCTTCAGGTTCGAAAGAACATCCTGCGAAGCAGAAAAAGACAAACAACAGGAATAAAGAACTGAAATACTTGCTATTTTTCATTTCACTGCCTTATTGGTATAGAAGGAAACGGGGGCATACTGGTCGGTAAGCACAGGCTTGTCGAGGGAGATCTTACCGGTTACCTCATGCCCGGTTATAAACTCTTTGTAATATTCTATATTTGGTCCCTGTCCGGGTTCCGGACTGTTTTTAAAAGCGAGAATGACAATGCTCTGAAGGAGGTCTTCATCTTCCGGGTTGTGCAGGGCGTAGGCCCTGACTTCGGGAAAGACCTCCATGAACGTTCTCATCTCGGCCCGAAGGAATTCTGACGCCCCGCCCTTTATGGATGAGATCACATTCACGAAAGCCACGCCATCTTCGGTTAGGACATCATGGATATGCCTGACCGCTTCCACAGTGGTAAGGTGCCACGGGATGGTGTACAACGAATTGTAGGCATCCCCGTAGAAAATGTCGTATTTTTCGGATGTCCTGTTCAGGTAGATCCGGCCGTCTTCGTGGAAGATCCTCAGCCTGGGGTCGTCGCGCAGGTTAAAGTGCTCCCGGGCAATTTCCGTAAGCCCTTCATCGATCTCCACCACGTCAATGGTTGCTTCGGGGAAGAGCTTGAGGTAGAACATCGGGAAGGTATAGGCTGCCCCGCCCAGCATCAGTGAATTTCTGAAGCCTGGGTTGAAATACTCGGCTGCCAGGTAGAAAAAGGCATATTTGAAAGCCGGCTCCTCGTTCCAGAGGATCATGCCCGAGCTGCGGTTCTTGTTGATCTGCATGTAGCGTGCCGGTTTTCCCGTATAGTAGTCGGGCTCGTCATAAACCAGCACCCTGCTGTATTTTGTATCGGTATCGGCCAGCAGGTTCGAAGGCCTTTCATCGGTCACCCATCCGTAAACACCCGGTACAGCCACCACCAGGAGCGCCGCAAGCATCGGGAACCTTCCCGAACCGATGAATGCCAGTCCGGCCATCAGCACGAGGATCACCACGAGCAGGTACAGCACCTGGTTGGTGCCCAAGAGGGGGATGAGCAGGAAACCGGCGGCAAAGGTGCCCGTAATGCTGCCAATGGTGGAGATGGCGTACATATTCCCCACCGTGGCGCCCGATGTTACCAGGCTTTTGATCTTCAGCCTCACGGCATAGGGGGAGACCATGCCCAGGAACACACTTGCCGGGCCGAAGAGTATGACGGCGCTGACCACCGATTGCATCTTCAGTCCGGGGACCACCCGTGGCAGCCTGGCCAGGAAATAATCCTTTCCCCAGTTGTTCAGCAGGATCAGCAGGGCGGCGGCCAGTATGATGAGGCCCAGTATCTTCAGCGAGGGTTTCCTGTCGGCCAGCCTTCCGCCCAGGTAATAACCCAGGCTGAGGCTTCCGAGGATGATCCCTATGAGGCTGGTCCATATGAAGACCGAGTTGCCCAGGAAAGGGCCCACAACGCGCGACCCCACTATCTCGTAGATCATGACCACAGCCCCGCAGACAAAAACAACCAGTTCGAGGAGGTATTTATTCATAAGTGGTTCAAAAGTAAGTATATTTCGTTCATTTCCCGACCTGTAAACCGATCATATGAAAAGGTAGAATTCATTTGTCAGTTTTCGGTATTGTTCGGTGTATTCCTCATTTTCATCCATGATTTCAAGGAATGTTATCTCAGGCTCTTCAATGGTGACGTCTTTTACAAGTTCCAGCATTATCCTTCTGCTCCTTTTGTCTTTCCTGGGGTACACGCGGCAGAGCCGGGAAAGGTTAAGTCCCTTCTTGCGTGCTCCTGAGATGAAATTGTCGCCCGCTTCAACCGGCAGGATAACGGAAAGGATTCCACCCGCTGCAAGCAGCTTTACTGTTGAACCGATCAGGGTGCCATGACTCAGTGACAGGTCATGCCTGGTCCGGTTTTTCCTGTCGGAAACAGACTTGAGCGACCTGGTAAAGAATGGCGGGTTGGATACGATAAGGTCGTATGGTCCTCCGGGGGGAGGGGAGAACCCCTGTATGGGGCCTTTGATAAACCGGAGCCGGCTGTGCCATGGTGTAGCTGCCGCATTTTCCCTTGCCTGTTCAACGGAATCACCGTCAATGTCAATGCCTTCGATCTGCAGGGTGGGGGAGCGTTGGGCGAGCATGACAGCGATAATGCCACAGCCCGTGCCGATGTCGAGGGCATTGCGGGCATTGGTCACATCCGTCCATGCGCCGAGCAAAACGGCATCGGTGCCCACTTTCATGGTGGAGCGGTTGTCGGAGATCTCAAATTTCCTGAACCTGAATGGCATGGCTGGTCAGAGATATATTTCAAGTAGGCCTTCGGGCACCTCTATATCGATGTTCTTCTTTTCGCGGTCAACCTTTTTTATGATGTCGTCGTTGATGGGTACCAGCACCTCATTGCCCCCGAAGTCGATTTCGAACAGGGGGTTGGCGGGCAGGTCGATGATCCTGGTGAGCCTGCCTTTTTTCCCTGAGCGCAGGTCGGAAACGGAAAAGCCTTCCACCTCGTGGTAGTAGAACCTGTTCCCTTCCAGTTTGGGAAGGATGCTGAGGGGAAGGTACACCGAACAACCTGCAAGGGCTTCTGCCGACGGTTCATCGTCGATGCTTTCGAGTTTTACTGTTGCCTTGTTGCCTTCCAACCGGAACCGTTCAATGATAAAGGGTATTAATTGCCGTTTCCTTTCGATCACCATGGCGTCGAGGGTGCTGTATCCCGACGGGTCATCAACATCCAGCGTCATCTTGATCTCACCGTGGTAGCCTTTGGGCCTGAGTACTTTGCCGAAATAAAAAAGGTCCTTGTGTTCCATTTCACTTACAAAAGTAATCCTTTATTGAATATTCAACTATTTGAGGGCCAGGTGTGGGCAATAAAAAAGCCGGCCTGTCGGGGCCGGCTTTGAGTGTATGGTTAACTGTTTTCCGGGAAGTTTACTCTTTCTTGTCGTCGTCTTTCTTCTTGTCAGCCTCTTCAGTGCCTTCTTTCTTTTCCTCAGCCTTAGGTTCATCCTTCTTT
>CAZMOK010000138.1:0-4259 GCA_964567785.1 uncultured Bacteroidales bacterium
GAAGACATCTGGAAGACATCTGGAAGACATCTGGAAGACATCTGGAAGACATCTCCTATAAAATCATTCTAAATAAAAAACCCATAACCCCCAAACCACCAAATTTTAGTATGTTTGAGGCCCTTTAGACTAAACCAATCGGAACTATGAAAGACATAACCGAAATGAACCCCAATCCGCTTGTCCAGTACCTGAACAAGCCCAGTAAAGATTTTACACGGGATGATATCATCAAATATATTGAAGACCACAACATCGAAATGGTGAACCTCAGGTATGTAGGGTGGGACGGAAGGCTCAAAACCCTTAACTTCATAATAAACAGTCGCAGGCACCTGGAAGCTATGCTTACCATGGGCGAACGTGTTGACGGCTCAAGCCTTTTTTCCTTTATTGAAGCCGGATCAAGTGACCTGTATGTTATTCCCAGGTACAGAACGGCTTTTGTGAACCCGTTCTCTGCGATACCGGCTGTTGATATAATGTGTTCTTATTTCGACAAGGATGGTAATCCACTGGAAAGCAGTCCGCAATATATCCTCGAAAAAGCAAACAGATCACTCACAGAAGCGACGGGAATAGAGATGGAGGCCATGGGAGAGTTGGAGTACTATGTTATCAGTGAGTCGGATGATTTATTCAAAGCCCATGATCAGCGTGGATATCATGAATCGGCGCCGTTCAATAAGTATGAGGAATTCCGTGTGGAGGCCATCCAGGCCATTGCACAGGCCGGTGGCATGATAAAGTATGGTCACTCGGAAGTTGGTAATTTTCATGACAATGGAAAGATCTACGAACAAAATGAAATAGAATTCATCCCTGCTCCCATCGAAGAAGCTGCCGATCAATTGATCAAGGCCAAATGGATACTGCGAAGTCTTGCTTATCAATACGGACTGACGATTTCCTTTGCCCCGAAGATCACGGTAGGAAAGGCCGGGAGCGGGATGCATGTGCACGTCAGGCTTAAGAAGGACGGAGAAAATGTGATGGTAACCGGCGACGGGCTGAGTGATGTTGCGAAGAAGTCCATTGCCGGGATCCTTGACCTGGCCCCGTCACTTACTGCATTCGGAAATATCATCCCTACATCCTATTTCAGGCTTGTGCCTAACCAGGAAGCACCTACCAACATTTGCTGGGGCGACAGGAACCGTTCGGTTTTGGTTCGGGTCCCGCTGGGCTGGCTTGGTAAAAACAATATGGCACGGATTGCCAATCCGAACGAGGCCAATGCAGAAAATGTCTACACCGGCAGGCAAACTTTTGAATATCGCGGATCTGACGGATCGGCTGATATTTACCTCTTAATGGCAGGACTTGCCGTTGCTGTGCGCCACGGCCTTGAGATGGGAAATCCCCTTGAATATGCTGTAAAAACTTATGTGGATGTTAACATTTTCAGTGAGGAGCATAAGGCTAAGGCAAAAGACCTTGCCCACCTGCCGGCCTCGTGCTGGGAATCCGCAGAATTCATGGAAAAGCAAAAACACCTGTATACAAAGAACGGTGTTTTTACGGAGGGAATGATCGACTGGATCATCAGGTACCTAAAAAGCTTTGATGATAAAACGCTGAGAGCCGACATTGAAAATGACAAAGAAAAGGTAATGGAACTGGTGGAAAAATACTTCCACTGTGGTTAAAACAGATACCTTCCCCAATACCAGACAAACCAATACAACTGACATTATAGCAGCTTCTTATGCTAATGACTGCCAATATGTCTTTTTCGAATAATTACTGTGCTCTTCATTCAGCAAGCTTCAAATATGTTTTAATTCTTGTAATTTGCTTATAAGCAGATAAATATATGTTTTCCCAGGGCTGGTTCATAAGAATTGTAATGAAGCAGTGGCATGGATGTTGACATTGTTGTGGAAAATGAAAACAAAAATTAATTATAGGAGGAAATAAAATGAACGCTTTAGTTTATAGAAATCCACACGGAATGCACAGGTTTTTCAGGAATCACGAAAGAGAAGAAAACGGTGATTGCAGGTTCAGGCCTTCGACCAACATCAGTGAAACAACTGATAATTACAGGGTTGAGCTGGCTGTTCCCGGCTTCGAAAAGAAAGATATCAAGATCGACCTGGAAAAGGAAATGCTGAAAGTCTTTTCTGAAAGGGAAAACGGTGAAGCAGATGCTGAATATACCGTAAAGGAATTCGGCCATCATAATTTCTGCAAGAGTTTCATTCTTCCAGATACTGTAGACACAGAAAAGATAGAAGCAGAGTACAAGAATGGCATTCTTGCAATAACATTACCCAAGAAGGAAGAAGTAAGGGTAAAGAAACAGATCCGGGTATCATAACCTGGTGACGTATGTTTTCATAATTGGTTGGTTAATAATCAAGAAAGGCCCGTTCGCCAGACCGGGCCTTTTTTGTTTGCTGAATAAATAATGCTTTATAGCCCGAATTCTTTTATTACCTGGTCAGCCCACTTTTCAAGCCTCTCCTGTGTTTTAGAAGGCTGACTGTCCTGGTCGATCACCAATCCCACGAACTTAGTCCCTTTTACAGCATCAGAATCTGTAAAGTTGTAACCTTTGGTGGGCCATTGGCCGACAAAGGTGGTCTTGTTCTTCAGCTTGTTGTAAAGCGTACCAATACCATCCACAAAACTATCGGGGTAAGTGTCCTGGTCGCCCAGGCCGACAAGAGCCACCTTCTTGTTTTTCAGGTCTGCATTTTCCAGCATTTCTGCAAAATCTTCCATATCGTCCTGCATATCGCCGATACCCCAGGTGGAGGTAGCAAGTATGATATAGTCGTATTTGTTGATCTCTTTTTCCGTAGCGCTGTCAACATTGACCAAATCGGCAAGGTCGGGGGTGAGGATTTTGTGAAGCTTCTCAGCTATCATTTCTGTGTTGCCGGTGGATGATCCATACAGTATTCCAATCTTAGCCATAATGTTTTTCAATTAATTGTTTTTGTGCCTGCAAAATTAGGAATTATTTAAAATATGTCTAAATTAAATCCAAAATCCACAATCGAAAACCCACAATCGAAAATCGACAATCGAAAATCAACCCGGTATCCTCCATGCCACCCCGGCATTGACAAAGTAATCCGGCGAGATCTCACTCAAGCCAACGCCTCCTGAAACATCAAACTGAAGGTTCTTTTTAACGGGGAATGTGAAGCCGCCATCCAAACGGTGGTCGGGCAGATTATCTTCAGGAAGCCAACCGTATACCTCAACAAAACCATTCATCCAACTTAAAATCGATACCCCAACAACCGCCGAATAGAAACCACTTCCTCCCGGAACGAACGTATTCCACTGCGCCCCGATATTTCCGCCTACACTCCATCTTTCGGTAACCGACCATCCCAGTGCAAACCGGAAATCAGATGCCATATTAAGAATATCAAGGTCTTTCGATCCTGTGTTAGGGACGGTGATCGTTCCAAGCATTGACAGTTCAGGAACAATACCGTTTTGTTCTGTGATCATGATCTTCGTACCAATCGCCAGGGGAACAAATCCATTATATATAGTGTCTTCCGATCCGTTTGCCGGTGAAACAGTTACATCTGCATAGTTGACACCTACCCGCAACTCAAAATTGTCAAGGAGACCATACCTGAAGAGTGTATTAAAGATGTCGAGGTTCCTTGTCTCAGCCGTGGTTGTTTTATCTCCCTGCCAGACAAATCCGGTTTCGATCTGGAGGGTTTTATGCGGAACCGTGCTTGACGATTCCGACTGGTCGGGCCTGTCGGTGGTGATGTCGGGCAGTTCCTGCGAATAAACCTGATTTATTGCAATCATTGAAATTAGTACGGTAATTAAGTACTTCATAGATGTCGATAATTGGATTATACAAACATTAAAAGGCTGACAGCCATTACTCCCATGCCAACTATCAATCCGTAGATCGAAAGGTGGTGTTCACCGTATTCCCTGGCCGACGGAAGCAATTCATCCAGACTGATGAAAACCATGATCCCGGCCACACCTGCGAACAAGATGCCGAATACAGCCGGGGTCATGAACGGCATCAGGATCAGGTACCCGATCAAAGCTCCCACCGGTTCGGCAAGACCTGATGTAAAAGAGTACCAGAAAGCTTTATTCTTGTTGCCGGTGGCATAATATATTGGCACTGAAACTGCAATTCCTTCGGGAATATTATGAATGGCAATGGCCACTGCTATAGCAATTCCCAGTCCCGGATCGGTGAGGGCAGCGGTGAAGGTTGCCAGTCCTTCCGGAAAGTTGTGAATGGCAATGGCCAG
>CAZMOK010000139.1:0-4037 GCA_964567785.1 uncultured Bacteroidales bacterium
ACCTTTTCGAAAGCTTTATCAAATCCTGATGGATCTTTGCCGCCGGCGCTGGCGAAGTGGGGCTGTCCGCCGCCACCGCCTTTTATCTCTTTTGCCAGCTCGCGGATGATGTTGCCTGCATGAAGCCCTTTCTCCTTAACCAGTTTCTCTGAGACCATCACCGTAAGCCCTGCTTTGCCGCCTGCGCTGTTCCCGATCACGACGAAAAGGTCGTCGCCGTCGTCTTTCATTGAGAATGCCAGGTCTTTTGCCGCTTTGGCATCGCCTTCGATCTTGCCGGTAACCAGCCTTATGCCGTCTATCTGCTCTGCATTCTCCAGGAACTCCGATTTCATCTGCTTTGCCATGTCCCTGCCCAGTGAATCCAGCTTCTTCTGAAGTTCCTTGTTCTCCCCGATCAAATTATTCACGCCTTTTACCAGGTCTTTGGTGTTCTTCATCGATTCCTTGAGGCGCCTGATGAGATCTTCCTCACCGTAAACATAGTCTTCGGCCTTTTTACCTGTAACGGCTTCCACCCTTCTGATCCCTGCTGCTATGGCCCCTTCGGAAATGATCCTGAAAAAGCCTATCTGGCCGGTCGACTGCACGTGTGTACCCCCGCAAAGCTCTACAGAATAGTCTTTGTCGAAAGTAATCACACGTACCTCTTCCCCGTACTTCTCGCCGAAGAGGGCCATGGCACCCTTATCGACCGCCTTGCTGAAAGGCACGTTCCGCTCTTCCTCTATGGGTATGTTCTCCCTGATCTTGCTGTTGACGATCTGCTCAACCTCCCTGATCTCTTCCACGGTCATTGCCTTGAAATGTGAAAAGTCGAACCGCAGCCTGTTCTCATCCACCAGCGAACCCCGCTGCTCAACATGTCCGCCAAGCACTTTTCTCAGGGCTGCATGCATCAGGTGGGTGGCTGAGTGATTGTTGACAGTGGCAAGCCGTTTCTTCCCGTCCACTATGGCCTTAACCTTCCCCGACATATCATCGAATATCTTTCCTGTCTTGTGGATGAACAGTTCATGTTCCTTGTACGTATCCGCTACCTCTATCATTTCCCCGTTCTTTTCCAGGTATCCTTTGTCGCCTACCTGTCCGCCGGCTTCAGCATAGAACGGGGTCCTGTCGAGCACGATCTCGTAATAACTGTCTTTCTTCGTGCTGACCTTCCTGTATTTAACGATCTCCGCCTCTGCTTCGAGGGTTTCATAGCCCACAAACTCGCTGCCTTCTCCATTGTCTTTCAACACATGCCAGTCCATGGCATCCACCTTTGCCGCTTTCTTCGACCGCTCTTTCTGGGCCTGCAAACCTTTGGCAAACCCTTCCATGTCGACGGTCCAGCCCTTCTCTTCCGCCATCAGCCGGGTGAGGTCGACAGGAAATCCGAAGGTATCGAAAAGCTCGAAAGCAAAATCGCCGCCAATTACCTTCTCTCCCTTGTGCACCCTGGTGTATTCCTCGAATTTCTTAATGCCCTGCGACAGGGTTTTCAGGAATGCAGTTTCTTCTTCCCTGATGGCGTTCTCGATGAGCTGCTGCTGTTTTTTCAGTTCCGGGAAGGAGCTGCCCATTTTGGATACGAGGGTTTCCACCAGCCCGTTCATGAACGGCTCATTGAGCCCCAGGAAGGTAAAGCCGTAACGTATGGCCCTCCGCAGGATCCTCCTGATCACGTAGCCGGCGCCGGTGTTGGAGGGTAGCTGCCCGTCGGCTATGGCGAAGCTGACAGCCCTGAGGTGGTCGGAAATGACCCTCATCGCTGTATCTGCCTCTTCCGATTTACCATACGGGACCTTTGCTTCTTCAGAAAGTTTCCCGATGATGGCCTGGAAAACGTCTGTTTCGTAATTGGATGTTTTTCCCTGCAGCACCATGGTGAGCCTTTCGAGCCCCATGCCGGTGTCGATGTGCTTTTTGGGCAGGTTCACCAGCTTTCCGTCCGACTGCCGGTTGAATTCAATGAAAACAAGGTTCCAGAGCTCGATCACCAGCGGATGGTCCTTGTTGACCAGGTCCCTTCCGGGAACTTTCTTCTTTTCCTCTTCGCTGCGGATATCCACATGGATTTCGGAGCAGGGGCCACAGGGGCCGGTATCGCCCATTTCCCAGAAATTGTCCTTTTTGCTCCCAAACAACACCCTCTCTTCGGGCAGAATTTTCAACCAGTGGTCATGGGCCTCTTTGTCCATTTCCAGTCCGTCTTCTTTGTCGCCCCCGAAAACCGTGGCATAGAGGCTGTCTTTATCGATCCCGTATTCCTTTGTAAGAAGTTCCCAGCCCCATTCAATGGCCTCTTTCTTGAAGTAGTCGCCGAACGACCAGTTACCAAGCATCTCGAACATGGTGTGATGATAGGTATCGTGGCCCACTTCCTCAAGGTCGTTGTGCTTACCGGAAACACGGAGGCATTTCTGGGTATTGGCAATCCGGAGGCTTTCGGGCCTGCGGTGTTCGAGAAAAATGTCCTTGAACTGGTTCATCCCGGCGTTGGTGAACATGAGTGTGGGGTCGTCCTTGACCACCATCGGCGCGGAAGGGACGATCTTATGCTGTTTCGATTTGAAAAAACCGAGGAATTTATTTCTTATCTCTGTTGAATCCATATAAAACCTTCGCTGTTGATAACTATTTCCGATTGAGTGCTTCCGGGCTGCAAAATTAGTTTTTTTTGCTATTTTTGAGCCAACCGAACAGAATGTTGGTGTTTCCGTATAAGATGAAAAGTAACGGATAATGGCTAAGAAGAGGTACCAGTACGATCCCCGGTCGTTGAAATTTGTCGAGGTTAAGAAGACTGCAAGGGTTTTTATCCTTAAAGGCCTGTCGTTCCTTTCTGCCAGCCTTGTCATTGCAGTGCTGTTGGTCCTGGGATTCTTTTACTTCTTCGATTCACCCAAGGAAAAAATGCTGAAGAGGGAGGTGAAAGAATACGAGATCAGGTTCATGGAGATGAACAGGCGCCTGGGCCAGATCGAGAATGTACTGGCTGACCTTGCCGACCGCGACGACAATATTTACAGGGTCATTTTTGAGGCAGAGCCGATACCTGAAGATATGAGAAAGGCAGGGTTCGGTGGCGTTGAGCGCTATTCCCGCCTCGAAGGCTATACGAACTCCCAAATCCTTATCTCAACACACAAAAAGCTCGACCAGGTCACCAGCCAGCTCTATGTACAGTCCAAATCCTTCGATGAGGTTTACAAAATGGCCAAAAACAAGGCAGACATGCTGGCCAGCATCCCTGCCATCCAGCCTGTGAGCAACAAAGACCTGAAAAGGCTCTCATCGTTCTTCGGGATGCGCACCGACCCTTTCTACAAAATCAAGAAATTTCATGAAGGAGTTGATTTCTCGGCCCCCAAGGGTACCGACATCTATTCAACCGGCGACGGGGTTGTTGTGAGTGCCAGGAAATCGAACCGCCATTACGGCAACACCATAAAGATTGACCACGGCTACGGTTATGTCACTGTTTACGCTCATATGCAAGACTTCAGCGTGAAAAAAGGCGAACATGTGAAGCGTGGACAGGTGATCGGCACCGTAGGAAACACCGGCAAATCAACGGCACCGCACCTTCATTTCGAAGTCAGGAAGAACGGCCGGCCGCTCAATCCTATCCATTACTTCTTTAACGACCTCACCCCCGGGGAATACGAGGAGGTCCTAATCCTGTCCCAGCGCCCCACCCAATCGCTCGACTGATGTCAGGCAAGCTCTATTACACCATAGGGGAAACAGCACAGATACTGGATGTTACCACTTCCACCATAAGGTTCTGGGAGAAGGAGTTCAGCATCATCAAGCCCCAGAAGAACCAGAAGGGCAACAGGGTCTTTACGGCAAAGGACATTGAAAACCTGAAGCTCATCAGGAAGCTTTTGAAAGAAGAGGGCTTTACCATCCCCGGCGCCAGGGAACACCTCAAAAACCGGCTTCCTGAAACCGAGAAAGACGACCAGGTTATCGAAACCCTGGAGAAGGTGAAGGGGTTCTTGCTGGAGATACGGAAAGGGATGGGGGGAAGTTAGTGTTGAGTT
>CAZMOK010000140.1:0-4014 GCA_964567785.1 uncultured Bacteroidales bacterium
AAAAACATATCACAACCAGGCTTCAACGCCTGTACCATCTTGTGCTCCCGCTCGAGGATCTGCTTGCGGAAACCGGTCATCTCTTCCTTCTGCCCGAATAGCTGTGCTTCCTTTGTCTCTGCATAGGTCAGCTCGATGAAAACCCTGAAGTCTGCCTGGTTCAGCTTCGTGGCATACAGGCCGTTGATGATCAGGACCCGGATCCCTTTAAAAGATGTGCGCAACTGGTCCACCTCGCTTGTTATCAGGTCAACACAGGGCATGGTCGACTTCCGGCCCTGCCTGAAATCCCCGATCAGGGTATTGATGCTGTCCCAGTCGTATTCGTCGGGCCCCACGCTTTCAATACCGTGATCACGCCTCCACTGCTTGCGCTCATGGGGAGGGACCTTGTAAAAGTCATCCAGGTCGATGATCTTGCTTTTCACGCCTTCCTTCTTAAGCCTCATGGCAATGGTATAGGCAAGGGTCGATTTGCCTGAGCCCACTTCCCCGCCGATGGCCATTATGTATTTCTGGCCTATTTCCGGTAATATGTCATCCACCACCACATTGGCAGCATCTATATGTTTTTTGTTGACTGTTATTCTGTCGTTTAACATGTTGTTGAGTTTTATCCTGTAATAACCCGAACAAGTAAACTGCCGGGATGTTTGATTCAATACAAAGTTAATCAAGCTTTGCGGGAAGGTACAAAATACCGGGATATATAAGTTTACCATTTGGCCGGTGTGGTCAGAATCAAAAATCCTTTCTACATTTGTCCAACCCACCTAAATCTGCTGGATATGACCTATTCAAGAAGCCGGTTGATCGCACTCGTATTGCTCAGGGTGGCCATAGGCTGGCACTTTTTATTCGAAGGGGCCTCCAAGATCCTGAACCCCGACTGGTCCTCCAAAGCTTACCTGATGGATGCGCAGGGGATCTTTTCAGGATTGTTCGGCTGGCTGGCAGCCAATGAGAGTCGCCTTTCTGTTGTCGATTTCCTGAATGAATGGGGGCTCACACTGATCGGACTGGGCCTGGTCCTGGGGCTGTTCACCCGTTTATCCACTGTAGCAGGGATCATCCTGCTGCTGTTCTATTACCTCTCGCATCCTGCCTGGCCCGGACTGGAATATATGTTCCCGTCGGAAGGCTCGTATTTTATTGTCAATAAGAACATAGTGGAGATATTTGCCTTGATCGTGCTTTTCTTCTTCCCGACAGGACACATTATCGGGGTCGACCGGTTCTTCCTGAAACCTGCCAATAACAACTAAAAATGGACAAGAAAGAAAACGATAACAACGAAAAAAAAATCAACCGGAGAGATGTGGTCAGGGGGCTGGCAACACTGCCGGTGCTGGGTGTTGTCGGTTACGGCCTCTGGAAAGGCAAGCAGCAGTATAACCAGATGAGCCGTAACCTTCTGGAAGATATCAATGTTGCCCTGCCGGGCGAAATGGGAACGGTTGCAGGAGAAAAGATCAGGATCGGCATTGTGGGATTCGGCGGGCGTGCAGGCTACCTTGCAAAAGCGCTTGGGTTTGTCCGCCCCGAAACCATCGACGAATATGAAGATTATGCCAAGAGGAACAAATGGTGGAGGGAACACCTAAAACAATTCCGCGAGCAGGAAGACCTGAATGTTGAGATAACAGCTATCTGCGATATTTACGATATCAACGCCCTGAAAGGGATGGAGGCAGCAGCCAATATCCACCGGAACGGTACGCGGGGAGAGATGGGAAGTCCCCCGAAAAGATATAAAACATACCAGGACCTGGCCGGCGCAGACGATGTGGATGCTGTTATCGTAGCAACACCTGACCATCTTCACGTTCCTGTGGCACTTGAGGCGGCACGGAACGGAAAGCACGTTTATTGTGAGAAGCCACTGTCATGGACAGTTGAAGAGACTTACGAGATCCGCAAAGTTGTTAAGGATAAAGGCATCGTGTTCCAGCTTGGTCATCAGGGCAGGCAGACGGAAAGCTACCAGGTCGCAGGGTCACTGATAAGGCAGGGGGTTATTGGCGACATAAGCCTTATAGAAGTGTGTACCAACAGGAATTCACCCAATGGGGCATGGGTTTATGATATAGACGAAGAAGCAGGTCAGCATAATATTGATTGGAAGCAGTTCATAGGTCCGGCGCCCTGGCACGATTTCAGTCTGGAACGATTCTTCAGGTGGCGCTGCTGGTGGGACTACAGTACCGGCCTCAGCGGCGACCTGTTTACACACGAATATGATGCCATGAACCAGATACTTGGCCTTGGCATACCTCATTCGGCAACTGCCTCGGGTGGTATTTATTTTTACAAGGATGGCAGGACCGTTCCGGATGTATTGCAACAATCCTTCGAATATCCTGGTAAGGACCTGACATTGCTTTACAGTGCCACACTGGCAAGCGAAAAAGACCGCGGTAAGATGATCATGGGCCACGACGGTTACATGGACATCGGTGAAACACTGGTTGTCTATGCCGATCCCAGGTCGACAAGGTACGAGGGAAAGATAGAGAAAGGCATTATCGAACCTGAAAAACCCATCTACACTTATGTTCCCGGGCAGGAAGGGGTGGACGCCGTCACCTCGGCCACTGAGAAGTATTTTGCTTCAAGGGGACTGCTCTATACCTACCGCGGCGGCAAACCGGTCGATACCACCCACCTTCACCTGAAAGAGTGGCTGAACAATATCAGGATGAACAACGGTTCACAGCCGAGCTGTAATATCGACCAGGCTTTTGAAGAAGCAATCTCAGCACATATGGGCACCATTGCCTACAAAGAAGGAAGAAGGGTTTACTGGGACAAAGACAAAGAGGAGATTGTGTGATATGGAAAAAAAGATACCAGCAGCGGTAATAGGATACGGGCTGTCAGGTAAGGTGTTCCACGCACCTTTTCTGCATGTTCATGAAGGTTTCCGGCTTAAGACGATCCTTACAAGTGGCGAAGAGGCCCAAAAGCATTACCCGCAGGTGGGTGTAACCCGCAGTTTTGAAGATATCCTTGCAGATGATGAAATCGAACTGGTGGCAATCTGCACCCCCAACAGGTTACATTTTGAACAGGCTAAACAGGCGCTTGAAGCAGGTAAAAATATTGTAATTGAAAAACCGGTTACACCGGGCTATGAAGAAGCCCTGAAGCTTATCGAGATTGCGGAAAATAATGACCGTACCATCTTCCCTTACCAGAACCGCCGCTGGGACGGGGATTTTATGACTGTGAAAGAACTGATCAGCAGCGGCAGGCTGGGGCGGGTACATAATTTCATTTCCCATTTCGACCGCTACGTACCGGAGATAGGAAGGGCAGCCTGGCGGTATGAAGGAGAGTCCGGGGGAGGCACGCTCTACGACCTCGGAGTCCACATGATCGACCAGGCGCTTGTACTGTTCGGGAAACCAAAAGCTGTTTTCTGCAGATTGTTTACCCAGCGTGAGGGGAGCGGGAACGACGATGCCTTCGACCTGAACTTGATCTATGATGACCTGAACGTAACTTTAAAAGCCGGGGTGCTGGTGAGGGACCCGGGCCCGAGGTTCATAGTCCACGGCACAAAAGGATCCTTTCGGAAGAGGGGGCTTGATGTCCAGGAACCTCAGCTCCGCCAGGGAAAAATGCCGGGTGACCCCGGCTTTGGCGAAGAGCCGGAAGAGATGTGGGGCATGCTCACCCTCGACGGTAACGGCACTCCCGTTGAAGAAAAGGTACAAACCCGGGAAGGCAATTATATGGGTTTTTATGATGACGTATATGAAAGTATTGCCGGAAGGAAGTCACCGGAGGTAACCATGGAACAGGCAGCCATGAACATAAAGGTTATCGAAATGGCAAAAAGAAGTGCGGAAAAGCTCAAGGTGGTGGGATTTTAATTAAGTCATCCGGTGAATTTGTTTGAAAAAAAAGAAAAAGTAACAGTTTTGTGACCAGTTTGATAGATATTCACCGGATGACTATAATATCTTCATCGGATGACTAAGGATTTCAGAAGGTAATATTCACCGGATG
>CAZMOK010000141.1:0-3998 GCA_964567785.1 uncultured Bacteroidales bacterium
ATATACTGGTGGAGAGGTATATGACCGCCGATATGTGGCATAATGTTGCCTCACCCGTCAGTAATGAGAACAGCGGTTGCTTTACCGGTACCGACCTGGTTTTCTACTACGACGAAACGTTAATCCAAAATGACTGGAATTTCGGATGGGTTATGTATAATGGAAACCTCGATGTATTCAGGGGATATGATATATATTTCTACACGAATCCGGTCACTGTTAATTATGAGGCCACCGGGTCTGAAAGTATCAATACAGGCTCCTATTCAATAGGGGTTACAATTACCGATGTACCTAACGGTGAGATCCCCTCGCATAAGGGATGGAACCTTGCTGGTAATCCCTATCCTTCGCCGGTCGACTGGCTTGCCACATCCGGCTGGGGCAAATCAGATATCAATGATGCCAAATACATATGGGACGGCACCAACGATATATACACCATTTTCCTCGGTGGCGGCGCCCCGGTGGGATTGAACGGGGGTACACGTTATATACCGTCCAACCAGGGTTTTTGGGTCCAGGCTGTGAATACAGGCAACTTTTCAATAAACAATGCAGTAAGGATAGGCGATATTACGGGAACCCCTGATTATTATAAAAACGATGACCCTGATTACCCTCTGCTTAGTTTGGTGAGTTCAGGTTATGGATTCGAGGATGAGATCATTATTCGATTCATTGAGGGCACAACAAATGGCTTTGACCTTAATTACGACGCTGCAAAACTTTTCAGCATGAACAACGAAGTACCTCAGCTCAGCATCATCGACGGCGGAGCTGTGATGGCCCTGAATACATACCCTGAACTGAAGGATGACCTTGGAATTGACCTGAATTTTCAGTGCAGTAAAGCAGGTATCTACAGGATAGAGATAAATGACAGGACCAATATTGAATACCCGGAAGAGATCTATCTTAAAGATAACCTGGAGGACCAGATTGTAAACCTCTCGGAAATAGTTTCTTATAACTTTAATCACCAACCCGGGACAGGCCTGGGGCGGTTCAAATTATGGTTCAATCCGAATGATGACATAAAAAATAACCTGAATCCTGAATCTTATTTCAAGGTGCATGCGTATAAGAACGTCATTACCATCCTTAAGAACACTGTAAAAGATATTACAGGGAATATTCTCATCAGGAATATGCTTGGTAAAACAGTGTTTTTCGAATCTCTTAAAAACAGTGAAAGAGTTAATTACAATGTTGAATTACCAACCGGTTATTACATAGTAAGCATTATATCGAACGAGCACAGATCGAATTCGAAAATTTTGATTGTTAACTAATTTTGGATAAAAAAAAGTTGGATAACTTAGCAACAGATAAAAAGTAGGTAATTTCAGCCCGATTATTCAACCAATGGAATCACCAGAAATAAAAACAGAACTGATGAAAAAGGCTAAAAACATTCTCTTTCTTACCGTCTTGACTTTTTTCCTCTTCCCGGGCTTCAATCTAAATGCTCAGCAGCAATTGGAGGTAACTCCCGGCGTATTGTCATTTTCTACCAATCCAGGTTTTTCCCAAACACAGCAAATCCTGATCAGGAACAAAGCTGACAAGGAACAATCGTATGTTTTCAACCTGAGCGACTGGATGACAGACGAAGAGGGGGAAGTAAAATATTTCCCGGCAGGGACCACACCCAGGTCATGCGCCGATTGGGTAACGGTTTCTCCAACACTTGTTACACTGCAGCCCCGTGAACAGGCCACCGTCAACGTTACAATGCTTGTACCCGAAGACAATGCCTCTACAAAATGGTGCGTGTTGTTTGCCCAGTCGGCGGTTGAACAGACAGGACCCCAGGCTATCGATAAAAATGTAGCAATGGGTATGCAACTCGCACTCAGGATAGCGGTTCCGATATATCAGTCGCCCTCCAGCAATACTTTCTACAAAGGAACCCTTGAAGGCCTGGAGGAAACCGTTCACGAAGATGGCAGCAGGACCTATGAAACCCAGGTCATAAATCTTGGGGATAAAATATTGAACTGTAAAGTCTATTTTACCATCTCAAACCTCGAAACCACAGAAGAATTCACCTCCGATCCGATCGAGTTTTCACTCTTGCCGGAGAACAGTGAGGTTGTTTCATATACCTACGAAGAACCACTCGAAGAGGGAAGGTACTCCGTGGCAGCCATTCTTGATTTTGGTTATAACGACGAGCTTGAAGGTATCCAGATGGATATAGAAGTGAAGTAGTGAACCGAATGGTACGCACGCATATCATATTCTTTTTATCGCTGTTTGCGGTTGTTCATCTGGCAGCGCAGGAAAAAACCTTTGTCCGGGTCAACTATCATCCAGAAAAAGACAGTGTTGTAGAATCGGCCATCTCCTTCAAAATTGAAGGCAATGACAGCATAAGGCACGGTTATGCAAGGTTTTATTATGATAACGGAACACTGTGGCAGGCTGGCTATTACATGAACGGTGAGAAGGATAGCCTGTGGAAAAATTACTATGCCAACGGGAAACTAAGGTACCGGGTGTTTTACAGGAATGGTAGCAGGGATGGTGACCTGGTGACTTACTGGGAAAACGGCAATCTGAAAAACCTTGGAGTGTACCATAATGATTCACTGAATGGTCTTCTGGCAATCTTTTACCGTAACGGCCGGCTGCAGGAAACCAGGCAATACAGAAATGATTTGCTGAATGGATTGGTTACAGGTTATTCCCCGAATGGAGAGTTTCTTTACAGGATCAACTATGTTGACAGTGTAGAGCAAGGCCAGTATGAAAGGTACCATTCTTCGGGGGCTATAAGAGAAAAAGCCACCCGCGACGGTAATTATTATACCGGTGAATACAGGTCTTACCACGAGAACGGCCAGGTGGAGATCATGTATTCCTATGAGAATTATGAAATTGAAGGCCCTTACCTGGTTTTTCATGAAAATGGCAATATAAAAATAGAATGCACATACAGAAACGGAGTTCCGGAAGGGGAATGGATACAATACCATCCGAACGGTGCCGTATTTGAAAAGGGAATGTTCAGAAACGGAGAAAGGACAGGAGAATGGCTGTCGTTTTACCCTGATTCTTCACTCTATATGAAAGGAAGGTATGAGCGCGGCCATGCCCAAGGGATGTGGATGGTCTATTACCGGAACGGCCAGTTGAAACAGGAAGGGATGTATAAGAATGGCGTATCTGAGGGTAAATGGATGTTCTATCATGAAAATGGAAATGTGAAAAACAAGGGCAGGTACGAAGAGGGGAAAAAAGAGGGAAACTGGCTGGCATTCTATGAAAGCGGCACGACAAAAATGAACCTTCATTATAAAGACGGTAAGTTTGACGGGATAATGATGGCATATGATGAAGAGGGCAAGGTGACAGACAAAGCTGAATACGTGGATGGGGTACTGATCAGAAAACTGAAGTAACCTTTCACCTTCCTGCCTGATAAACTACTGTACGGTTATTTTACACTGAATGAATCTGCTTCGCACAATAGCGGTTATCACATTATTTATAATTTCCGGGAATTGCAGATCCCAGGATATCCCCCCGCCCAACCCGGGCCTTGTCATAAACATTGTTTCAGGACAGAGTATTGAGTTCGTTTTCGACGAGATGGATGAGTATATCAACGGCATAATGAATGCGGGCCAGTCTACCTACATCAGAGTTGGGTCTATCTATGACTGGAAACTCCAGTTCAAAGCCGACCAGACCATTTTTTACGGAACCAACAATCCCTCCAACCAGATGGAACTGAATAACGTGGGTTTGGTAATAGTGTCCACAGGCACCAACCAGGACGACGGCACCAACATCATTAATTATGCAAAGACCGATCCCGTTGCACTCGAGAGCAACGACGTTACCATACTTACAAAAGGAACACTCAGCAACAAAGGTTACGGGATCAGGAATTCGTTCACCCTGAACTGGGAAATGGGCACACAGCGGGGGAACATGAACAACCTGAGCATCCTTGAGCAGATGGTCCCCTCAGATATTTACACCCT
>CAZMOK010000142.1:0-2325 GCA_964567785.1 uncultured Bacteroidales bacterium
GTGGAGCATATCGGATTCGAACCGATGACCTCTTGACTGCCAGTCAAACGCTCTAGCCAACTGAGCTAATGCCCCGAAATGATTGGGCGGTTGCCGGTTGTCGATTTATCTTACCTGTAACTCGTAACTCGAAACCAGTATCGCGCAACACGCCAATCCGAATCGGGTGCAAAGATAATAAGTTTTTCAGAAAAGCAATACTATTCCTCCTCTATAACCAGCGGCTCTTCACGGTTGGCAAGATGATAAGCGGTAGCGAAGACAGACCGGACTATTTTTTCCATCCTGTCGTATAAGAGTTTCTTTGGCACATCACCGGGTTGGTGGTAATCCTTGTGAATGCCGCTGAAGAAAAAGATCCCCGGTATGCCTTCCTTCACAAAGTAATAATGGTCTGAACCGCCGCCGCGCCGGTCGCTGTAAGTGATCTTGAAATCCAGTTCCGGAGCGGTCAGGCTGGTCTGCTGCCGGGCAACCTCCACGATCTCCTTCGACCGGTACCCCCAGCCCCAGATGTAATCGGTGTCGTCACTGAACCGGTCGGAGTAACGGCCGATCATGTCGATGTTCAGCACAGCATATATTTTATCCATGGGCACCGGGCTGTTTTCGGTGAAGTACCTGGAGCCGTACAAGCCCAGCTCCTCGGCCGATACCAGGAGGAAAATGACACTTCGCTGCGGCCTGAAGCCCTCGTCGGCAGCTTTCTCAAAAGCTCCGGCTATTTCCATTACAGCGGCCGTGCCCGAAGCGTTGTCGTCGGCGCCGGAATAGACTTTTTTACCGTCCATGCCAAGGTGGTCGTAATGGGCCACCACCACTATGTATTCATCCTTTCTGCCTGAGCCTTCCACAAAACCGATCACGTTCTCGGTATTGATGTAGGAACAGTTTTTCTTGAAGTTGACGGTAACGTTCTCTTCTTTGCCAAGTATTTCAGAGCCTTCTTCTTTACCCAGGCCTTCGTAAGCCCTTAAGAGCTCCTTTTCATCCATGTCGAGCAGCAGGGCTGCATTCCCGGTTGTGGTGTACAACCCGAAAAAGTCGACGGTATCCCTGGTGTCAGGATAATCGATCCCTCTTCTTTTCCGGTTTTCCAGGTACTGCTTCTGGTACTTTTTGAAGTCGCGGTCTTTTTCGGCAAGAAGTATCATCCCGGCGGCGCCCAGTTCGCGGGCCTTCCTGAACTTCATCCAGAACCGGCTTGCGCGCGACACCTCGTCGGTACCTGACACTGCATATTTTCCATCTTCCCGTTCGGGCTCCCCCGAGAAGGCTATGATTACTTTCCCTTCCACATCCAGTCCGGCCAGGTCTGAATAGCTTTCGGTAAGCAGTCCGTACCCGCCGAAGATAACCTTGAGGTTCTTCCGGCCCTCCAGGGGCTCGTCGAGAACGACAAAATCATTCGGATAGTTCAGGATCTTTTGCCTGTGTGCCAGTTGCCCCAGGTACCAGGTGCATTTCTCAAGCCTGAATTCCTGGTACCTCTTTTCACCGTTAATGGTTCCGACACCTGATTTCTCCAATTCGGCAGCTATGTAATTTGCCGCTCTTTTCTGGCCTTTTTCGCCGGTGAAGCGCCCCTCCATCGAATCAGCCGCGAGTGTATAGACATGCTCCCTCAGCTCTTCTTCTGTTATCGAGGAGGTGAACTGATTCACCAGGGTTTCCTGGGGGTATGCCCAAAAAGGGAACACGACCAGGGCCAGGGAGAGAAGTGTTACTGTTTGCAGGAACTTTGTTTTCATTTATCTTTGATCGTTACAGCAGTCCGATGAAAAGACTTTTTGCCGCCATAAAAGTACAGCCTTCCGATGAATTTACCCGGGTATATTTCAACCTGAGGAAGGAACTGTCTTACGAAAAGATTAAATGGGTCAACCCCGATAATGTTCACATCACGCTGAAATTCTTCGGCGAAACCCCTGAAGAAAAGATCCCGGCCATCAACAAGTCCCTCACGGCGGCATCCCTTGGCGTGGGACCTTTCAGCATCCGGATTGAAAACACGGGGATATTCGGAAGTTCCTACCGGCCGAAGGTCATCTGGTTTGGCATTGAGGATGGCGGGGCTATCTCAGGCCTTGCCGGTAATATTTTTGAGGAGCTGGAAAAAACCGGCTGGGAAAACGACAGGCAGAACTTCGTGCCACACCTTACCATAGCGCGGATAAAGCATTTAAAAGACAAAAACCGGTTTCAGAAAATTATCGGCGGGTTCAGGGGAACGTTCATCCAGGAATCTGAAATAAACTCGTTCCACCTGTTCGAAAGCATCCTCCATCAAGACGGACCGGAATACAGGGTGGTTGAAACGTTTGA
>CAZMOK010000142.1:2425-3992 GCA_964567785.1 uncultured Bacteroidales bacterium
CCATGCGAACATGGCCATATGCGAACATGCGCACATGAACTACTCCTATTCCTTCCCCTCTTCCTGCGCCTCTATCTTTTTGCCCAAAAAGTAGCTGATGATAAGGGCTATTCCGCCGAAGATGAAGGTCATGGAAAAATAGGCGACTTCGGGGACAAAGTCAGCGGTTTCTACCAGCAGGTTTCCCAGCAGTATGCCGATACCGACACCTACCAGCAACAACCCGTACCGCAGGGAAGTGACCTTGACCCTTACTTTTTCGTGGAACATGGAAGGGTCGGCCCCTTTGGCAAGCATGGCCATCCTTTCTTTCCTTCTTACACTAAGGTGTACGATCGCGTAAATGAAACCGAAGATGGTTCCAAGTATCAAAACAGCATTTATTCCTTCACTCATGACATTTAGTTTTTTATCGTTTACACTTCTTTGACGCACCCTTTTATTTTCAGGTTACAGATCCTCTTGAAAAAGGAGGGATTATGGATTAAATTTGTTGGGATTATAATAATGTGTAACCTCTCAACCCTAATAACCGTCAAATAACCAGATGCAAGCCCGGGACGAACAGGAACTCATAGAGCGCATCAGGCTGGGCGACACCAAGGCTTTCGCCCCGCTGGTGGAAGAACACAAGGATCTTGTGTTCACTATCGTTGTGCGCATTACCTCCAGCAGGGAAGACGCTGAAGAGGTTGCGCAGGATGTGTTCCTTAAGGCGTTCAGAAAGATCAGCTCTTTCAAGGGCGATTCAAAGTTCAGCACCTGGCTGTACCGGATTGCATTCAATGAAGCGGTGAGCTTCACCCGTAAAAAAAGCCTTGCAACTGTGGAGCTGGATGAAAAAGTTACGGAAATTGAAGATGAGGAATACGGCAGCCATGAGTTGATGGGACTCGATCACCGCGAACAGAAAATGCTCATTGAAAAGACACTGGCTGAACTTGACGAGCTGGAGAATGTTATCATAACACTGTTCTATACGGAAGACAGCACGGTGGAGGAGATCAGCCATATCACGGGCCTGTCGCTTTCGAATGTGAAAGTGAAGCTGTACCGCACGAGGAAGAAAATGCATAAGATCATGGGCCGCATGTTCAGGGAACGGGCAAAAACGTTGAATTAAAGAGGAGATCATAATATGGACAAGAGAGAAGACCTGATAAAAGGAATGTTCCGGGACCACGCAGTGGAATCTCCCGGAAAGGATTTTACATCCAACGTAATGGCGAAGGTATCAGAGTCGGCCGAACTGGCTTCGGAACGGCTGCTCAGCCCGCTGCAGTGGGCGCTTGTCTCTTCGGGTGTGGCCGCGGCCATACTGGTGATCATCTTCCTCGACCTTCCTTTCCTCAATAATTTGTTTTCTTTCGAAGGAATTAAGAACATACAGTTGAGCGGCATCGGCGAGCGCTTCAATGCCCTCATGGAATCCTTCTCCGCAGGAATGGGCTTTTCCTCCATAACCCTCATGATCGTAGCTGCCGTCCTGATGCTTCTCGGCATCGACCGCCTCATCAAGCACCGCCAGAACCAGGTCCAAATCTTTTAGAATCGAGTAATAAGAGCT
>CAZMOK010000143.1:0-3907 GCA_964567785.1 uncultured Bacteroidales bacterium
CTGCCGTCCGTGTTAGCCCCATTATTTCATAATCATGAGGAAGCATATAAAGCATCTCCCAATGATTTAATAGACAACCTCATTAATATTAGTGATCAAGTAATTTATAGGCCTTCTCTATTTAATTGATTGACTAATTTGAATATTATAATTAACTTCATACAAAAAAATGAAAAATATTATTGTGTTCTTTCTCTTTGTTGCTATTTCTTTATTATCAGCATATAGTAGCAACGGACAAGTGAATTATTCAGTGCAGTTTGACTGGGATGATCAATATTGTAGCTGTAATGAGCCTGTAACAAAAGAAGCACGGGTAGTGGTCTCTACCTATCCGGCCGGAAGCCCGGTCGATGATTCTGGTTGGTTTACCATAAGCAATAATCCACATACTCACTATGACAATGCTGGTGGAATAAGGGACTGTGATGATGACAACCCATGCTATACTGTAAATGTATATCTTAGGTATAAAGATAATACTGGCATTTGTTGTTCAGGTTCCGAAGTTGAAAATACAACCGGGCAAAGTTTGATAAATGGATTCACTCTTTCGAATACAATCTTATTGAATTGAGAATTTACTTTACTATAATATTTATCCTAATATCCCTTTGTAGTGAATCACAGCCGAATCGGAGGACTTTGCATTGGTATTTCAGTGATTTTGCAGGTTTGGATTTCTCTGCTGGTGATGCCGTAGAAGATCCGAACGGGATGGTCTATTCTCCGAATTGGGAAGGCAGTACGGTAATGAGCGATCAATATGGGAACTTATTATTCTATTGCGATGGAGAAAAGATATGGAATAAGAATCACCTTTTGATGACAAATGACCTGACTTATCCAGACATAGATCGCGGTTATCAGGGTGTTGTTGCTATTCCAAAACCAGGATCAAGTAATCTTTTTTACGTATTTATAGTTTGTAAATCAAATGGTTCATCTCGTTTACCACTGTATTATTTTACTATTGATATTTCACTTCAAGGCGGTTTGGGGGAAGTAGTTAGTGTGGATACACTTTATTCAGCTTATGACGCCGCTGAAAAAATAACAGCTACTTATCACGCCAACAAAACGGATGTATGGATAATAACCAGGAAATTTCAGGATGACACTTATGCAGCCTATCTGATCACCGGGAATGGTGTTAATCCTGATCCCATATTAAGTCCTGCGCCTCAAAGAGAATTGAATTGGGGTCCAACGAATATCGGTCCCATGAAAATATCATTGGATAAAAAATACCTTGTTACAACATTTATGGGTGATCAATCTCAAGAAGGAGGAGAAGTAGAGGTTTGTAAATTCAATGCTCAATCCGGCGAAATTGAACATCTGTATAGTTTTCAAATGTCAGACTATTTTTTGACCAGTTCGTCAGCTATTTATGAGGAGTCTTCATGTGAGTTTTCCCCCTGTTCTAAATTTCTCTATGTTGCCGCAGAAATTCAAACAGACTCTTCATCCCATGTTTATCAATTTGATATACAATATATTCTTGATCCTGATTCATTTATTCAATCTGGTTTATTGGTTGATACTGTAATGGGGTCAAATTTACAGCTGGCCCCGGATGGCAGAATTTACTGTTTTGGGAAAGCATCTATGCATTTTCCAACAAATCCTCTGAATAATTTTCTCGGAAGGTTCAATAATCCAGGTGGTTTAGGGTTATCTTCTGATTATCAATCGGATGTATTAATATTTCAGGAAGGTCAGGTCAGCAGTGGATTAGCATATTTTGTAAATGATTTTCTCCATCGTTTCGATTTTGAAGGACAATGCGCCCTGGACACCTTTTATTTCGATCCCTGGTTTTTCCCGGAGCCGACCTGGATCCAGTGGAGCTTCGGCGATCCAGCCTCGGGCAGCCAGAATATTTCCAATGAACTGCATGCGAAGCATGTTTTTTCCCATGGCGGGGAATTCGAGGTCTCCGTCCTGCTGACCTACCCCAGCGGAAGGGTGGAAGAGACCTCACGGGTGGTGGAAGTCGACAGCGTCCCCTATCCGAACCTGGGCCTGGATACCCTGATCTGCCGTGGTAGCTCACTGGCTCTGAACGCCAATTGTAACGGGCAGTCCTTCACCTGGAGCACGGGGCAGTGGGGCGTGGCTTCCATTACCGTGTCGGATACGGGTTACTATTGGGTAAGAGCCTCTTATGCCAACGGCTGCGATAATCATGATACTATACATGTTGGATTTTTACCTGAAACACAGTTTGATGAAAATGCTCTGTCGGTAACACCTACGGCCTGCGGGGGAGCTTCAGGGTCGATCACCGGCCTTTCAATCATTGGTATCGAACCTATGCTGCTGGAATGGAAGGACCTTTCAGGTGCGGTCCTGGGAAATTCCAGTGACCTTTACAACCTGGGTGTAGGCCAGTATTACCTGTCGGTCACCGACGGCAATGGCTGCACTGCCGAATCACCGCTTTATACCATCACCGACGCCGGCAACCTGCAGGTGGACTCGGTAATCGTATCCGGCGCCATCTGCGGACAGAACAACGGAGTTATCCAGGTCCACGCCGTCCCCCAGCCGGGCGGGCAGTTATTGTACTCCATCGACAATGGTGTCAACTTTTACGATAATGGAGGATTATTCAACGACCTTTCACCCGGTGATTATGTGGTGATGATCAAAGACCTGAATGATTGCCAGGGTGTTTATGCCTTTAATCCTGTCAATGTCGCGGACCTGGCTAGGCCGGCAATCCTTTCTGCTGCCACGCTTCCCGAGATCGATTTCCTGCAGAACGGGGAGATACTCCTCAGTGCCACGGGAAGCACCGCTGATCTATACTACTCCATTGACAACGGCTCTTCGTGGCAAACCAACAACGGCTCCTTCACTGGGCTTTCGGCGGGGATCTATGATTGCATCGTCAGGGACGAAAACGACTGCGATACAGCGTTCCAGGTGGAGGTGACGCGTTTCTGGGCCACCATCCTGCAGGCCATCGCCGGCAGCACGGATACTTGCACAGGTACGACCTTTGAGATTCCGCTGCTGGTTGACAATTTCAATGACGTATCGAAATTCCGGATGCACCTGGCTTACAATAATACCCTGATGGAATGCCTGGGCTACACCGGCGCAGATCCATCCCTTGCCGATTCTCTGCAGGTGTTTATCAACGAAGCCTCGGGCGACATCCTGGTGACCTGGCAGGACGTTCCGGCGGTCACTCTTCCCGACCAGTCGCCGGTAGTGGATATTGTCTTCACCGATAAGGGAACAGGGCAGGGAACCATCGACTGGTACGGCCAGGCACAGGAGAGCTATTTTGTGAAAAGTACGGCCGATACCCTGGAAGCAACCTTCATCACAGGAACGGTAAGAATTTCCGCACCTCCCTCGATCACCGGCCTTAGCGACATGACCCTCTGCGAGGGAGAGGAGCTACTGACCTCTGCCATGGCCCAGGGCAGTAACCCCATAGAAGAACAATACTGGCTCTGGCCCGACGGCAGTGTACACTCAGGTCCGGGCCTGATACTCTTTGCCGTAGAGCCCGGTCAGAGCGGTGCCTACACTTTCGTTGCCACCGATAGCCGCGGCTGTACTTCTGAGGAGTCCATCCTGCTGACCGTCATTCCCACACCTGATCCAGCCCTTCCGAATGGCGACACACTGACCATAGGAGCAGGCCAGAGTCTCGATGCCGGCAGCGGTTTTTCTTCCTATTCATGGAACACCGGCGAAACCACGCAAGCCATCATTCCCCCGGCGGAAGGCTGGTACGAGGTTACCGTCACCTCAGCCCACAATTGCCCCGGCAGCGATTCGGTCTACATCGTCCTGCGCGAAGAACCCATCATCGAGCCCTCACAGTATTTCTACATCCCTAATGCTTTTACGCCGGATGGGGACGGGAGGAACGATGTGTTCA
>CAZMOK010000144.1:0-3846 GCA_964567785.1 uncultured Bacteroidales bacterium
AACTGCCTACTGCCTGCTGCTGATCCCGATATCGCTTCGCTCATGCGGGACGTCGCTTCGCTCCGCTGCCGCCTAATGCTCACAGCTCCTGTCGGGATCGTGGTCGAGGCTGCCCCCCAGGTAGGCCTCCACGGCCCTGTCGATATCGGTCTCCCGGGTGATGAACACTTCCTTGCCGGCCGACGTTAGGTCGTCGTACAGCCTGCGGCCCATGCCACATGCAATAACCACCGGGCAGTCGTTCAAAGCTTCCAGGATACCGCTGTGGGAATGGCCGCCATGTCCTTCCCCGTGGCTGTGGCCGTGACCCTGGTGCTGGCCCATCGCATGGCCTGTGAAATTATTCTGAACCAGTTCCCTGTTCTTTATTGTTTTATCCTCGATCTCGAGGATCGCAAATCCCTGTGTTCTTCCGAAGTGGGGAAAAATAGTCTTTCCGTCGGCTGAGGGTATAGCAATTTTCATCATTCATTAATTTTCTGCAAATATATAGGTTTAATCAATATCTGAACAGGATAAGCCCCTTCAAATTATACTTTAGTCTACTCATACTGCAACGAAGCTGGGCAGAAATAATTACCTTAGCCCTCTCATCAGGATCAAATTATAAATCACATTGATATGACCGAAGCTATCAAAGAAACTTTAAAAGATTCGAGAGCCGCCAGGTGGGGAGCCCTGGGCATCCTGTCGTTCACTATGTTTGCCGGCTATATGTTCAACGAGATCATCTCTCCGATGAAGCCCATCATTGAAAGGGTTTACGGATGGGACGGCTCCGATTTCGGGATGTTCTTCAGCGCCTACGGATGGTTCAATGTATTTTTCCTGGGGCTGATACTGGTAGGGGTACTCCTCGACAGGTTCGGGATCCGCTTCAGCACGCTCGCTTCCGTAATTGTAATGGTTATGGGTGCTATGCTGAAATACTTTGCATTCAAGACTGATTTTAACGGGAACACTTTCCTGGGCTTCGACTCTCAGCTTTTACTTGCCTCGTTCGGCTTTGCCCTGTTCGGGGTAGGGGTGGAATATGCCGGTATCACGGTTTCGAAAGCAGTGGTAAAATGGTTCAAGGGCAAGGAGATCGCAATGGCGATGGGCATGCAGGTCGCGATTGCCCGCCTCGGCTCATTCGTTCCGCTTGCCTTTGGTGCAGCTATGGCCACCGCCTGGAGCGTGCCCGACGCCGTGCTGTTCGGAGTGCTTTTCCTTATTATCGGATTCTTTGGGTTCCTGATCTATAACGTAATGGACAGGAAACTCGACAAGCAGGTGAAGGATGCCGCTGATTTAGGGATGGAAGAGGAAAAGTTCAAGCTGGCCGACCTGAAAGTAATAGTCAACAACAGGGGGTTCTGGCTCATTGCAATACTCTGCGTACTCTTCTATTCCGCCGTTTTCCCCTTCTATAAATACGGGCCCGACCTTATGGTTAACAAGTTCGGGGTATCCGACAAATGGTCGGGGCTGATACCTGCAGTGGTGCCTTTCGGAACCATATTCCTCACACCACTGTTCGGCGGTATCTACGATAAGAAAGGAAAAGGCGCCACGATCATGATCATAGGATCATTGCTGCTCATCCTGGTCCACTTCATTTACTATCTGCCGGCTATCACCAGCGCCTACATGGCCTTTGTGAACGCCATAATCCTGGGGATTGCTTTCTCACTGGTACCCTCGGCCATGTGGCCTTCGGTACCTAAGATCATTCCCGACAAACAGCTCGGATCGGCCTACGCCTTCATATTCTGGGTCCAGAACTTCGGGTTGTGGGGTATACCTTTGTTAATAGGCATTGTGCTTGAAAGGACCAATCCCGGTGTGTCGATCAGGATCCGGGAGATCATGGATAACCTCAACTCGATGAACCTGACCGACGGGCAGATAGATGAGAAAGTCCAGGCCATGAAACAGGCAGGCACTTACCCGATCTACAATTACCAGACTACCTGGCTTATATTCGTGGGACTGACACTCCTGGCACTGATCGTTTCGTTCATGCTCAAAAGGGAAGACAAGAAGAAAGGGTACGGCCTTGAAAAGCCCAATATCGAAGCCGAACTGGAAAAAAGGGAGAATAATGAACAATGAACAATTAACAATGAACAATTAACAATGAATAATTAATAATTAAATTCAGAATTTAGAATTTAGAATTCATAATTTGTAAAGTATGAGTGAAGAGATCAAAAATTTAGAACCACAAGGTTTATGGAAGAACTTCCACAGCCTCACACAGGTGCCGAGGCCGTCGAAGCACGAAGACAGGATCCAGGAATTTGTTAAGGGTTTCTGCGAGAACCTCGGCCTGGAGACAATAATTGACGAAGTAGGCAACATCATTGCCAAAAAACCGGCAACCGCGGGTATGGAGAACAAGAAAGGCGTGATCCTGCAGGCACATCTCGATATGGTGCCGCAGAAGAACAGCGATACCAGCCACGATTTTGAAAAGGACCCCATCGATGCTTACATCGACGGTGAATGGGTGAAGGCAAAAGGCACTACACTCGGTTCCGACAACGGTATCGGCGCTGCCGCAGCCATGGCCATCCTCGAGTCTGACAACATTGAACACGGTCCGGTGGAAGCGCTGTTCACCTCCGACGAGGAAACAGGCATGACCGGCGCCAACGGCCTGAAACCCGGTCTCATCGACGGTGAGATCCTCATCAACATGGACTCTGAGGACGAGGGTGAACTGTATATCGGATGTGCCGGGGGCGTGGATACCATCGGCGAGTTCGAATACAAGGAAGAGGACGTTCCTTCAGGACATGTTGCTTACAAGCTAAGCCTTACGGGTTTGAAAGGCGGCCATTCCGGGCTCGATATCCACCTTGGAAGGGGCAATGCCAACAAGATCATGAACAAGCTTATGATGGAGTGTGGCGACAAGTTCGGCCTGCGCCTCTCTACGATCGACGGCGGCAGCCTGAGAAATGCCATCCCGCGTGAATCGTTTGCCATAGTTACCGTGCCGGAGGACAAACAGGACGAATTCAAGCAGTATATTGGCGAATTTGAAAAGGCTGAAAAGCAAGAGTACAGCAAGGCCGATCCGGGACTTACCCTCAAGGCAGAAAAGACAGACATGCCGGGGTTCGTGATCGATAAAAACTCACAGGAAGAAATGTTCAGAGCCATTGATCTTTGTCCGAACGGGGTAACCCAGTGGAACAAAGACATGCCGGATGTTGTGGACACCTCCACCAACCTTGCGATCGTAAAATCGAAGGACGGCTATATCGAGGCCTCCACCCTTTCGCGCGGTGCATCCGACGATGAAAAGCACAAGCTCGCCAGCACCATATACGACGTATTCAAAGGCAACGGCGGGAAAGCAAGGTTCACCGGTGATTATCCGGGATGGAAACCCAATGTGAATTCACCGATACTTAAAACCATGAAGAAGGTGTATGAGGACAACTTCGGCAAAGTGCCCGAGGTGAAGGTGATCCATGCGGGGCTGGAGTGCGGCATCCTGGGGTCGAAATATCCCCACTGGGACATGATCTCATTCGGGCCGACCATCAGGAACCCCCACTCACCCGACGAGATGGTGAACATCAAAACAGTGAAGATGTTCTGGGATTACCTGTTGCATACGCTGAAGGAAGTTCCGGGGAAATAGGTGGCTTTTGGCTTTTGGCTGATGGCTGTTGGCTTATTGTCAAATTGCCTCAATTGTCATTATTGTCAAGTTGGTGCTGGGGCCTGGGTTCTGGGTCCTGGGTGCTGGGAAATCCGTGAAGGGTGAAGCGTGAGGTGTGAAGCGTGAAGTGTTTAATTCATTGATAGTTGATAATCGATAATTGTTAATTGCTTCCTGCTTCTTAC
>CAZMOK010000145.1:0-3780 GCA_964567785.1 uncultured Bacteroidales bacterium
AGAATGACAGAAAAGTTGAATCCGGCTCAAATATTCCGTAACTTTAGATGTATCAAAGCCAAAACCAATGAAAGCCCTGAAGGCACTGATCATTCTACCGCTGATGATAACCTTTCAGACAGCCCTTGCCCAGTGGGAGATCCTGGAAGTGCCTGTCGGCACTACGTTGCATGAGGTGAATTTCTGGGATGACGGAACAGGGGTCATCATAGGCCCATACAATGTTGTGAGGACCGAAGACGCCGGAGAAAACTGGACCGTCATCCCTGCTCCGGACCTGAATTTTGCCACTTCTTTTTCGTTCCCGGCCCCCGACACCGGCTATGCCCTGGATGGTTGGGATATCCTTAAGACTGTGGACGGGGGGCATTCCTGGATAACCTACCCGGTTTACAAAGCGTCGCGCGCGCAGGTCCTGAATGCCATCGGAATGCAGGACCCCTGGAAGGGATATGTGGTAGGTTACTGGATATCGCCGGGCGGCCTCACGGGAGAAGTTGTCTCCTGTACAGAGGATGGGATGGAGTGGACAAGTTGTTCACTTCCCCAGGTTGCCTCTCACATGTGGCAAAAAATAAGATTCACCGGTAATTTGAAAGGATACGCCTATACAATTGATAACGGCCTGATCTATACTTATGACGGTGGGAATCAATGGTGTTCCGCTGTATTATCCATCGACAACTTGTTGCGGGATGTGTGCCTGCCGGACGACACTACAGTCATTGCCGTGGCATCGGAGGTTCTGGAGGGAAATACTGTGAGGACAGTTCTCAGAAAAGGTGCCGGGCAGACCGAGTTCATTAAAATATTCGAGGATACCCTCCCGGGCTATACACGCTCTTTCCGCAGGGCCTGGTTTGAAGATCAGATGAACGGGTGGATCATCGGGACTGACGGGCTGATCACACGTACTTACGACGGGGGCTATACATGGGAGGACGCTGAAACCGGGACAAGCCAGGACTTGTTTGGCTGTTATTTCGAAGATATCGATAACGGCATTGTGGTCGGTGGGGGCGGGGTCATCCTGAAACTTGGTGATCTTTCAGGCACAGGCCTTCAGGCACCTTCTTCGGAGAATGAACTGCTGGTTTATCCGAATCCCTGCAGGGAAAAGGTCTTTATCAGATTTAACAATGTAGGTAAAGATAGCTACTCCCTGAAGTTATATGATCTTTCAGGAACAATGATCCGTTCTCTTACGGGAAATTGTCATAAAGGAGATTGCATGGTTGAGATTGAAACTTTATCCCTGACCCCGGGCCTTTATGTTGTTAAAATAAATTACAGCCCCGGTACCATAATATCTGAAATTGTAGTTATGGATTGACTATCCTGGTTCCATAACTACTGATTAGGTAATCCTTTTTACTGCTTCACCAACTGGATGTCACCGATCATCTTCACCTTGTCGGAAACCACAACACTGCCGGCTTCGGTCACTGCGTCCCATTTCAATCCGAACTCCTTCCTGTTGATCTCACCGGTAAGTTTTTCCCGTCAAATTTGTTCGATTTGAAAGTTAGTGCAGGGTATTAAACACAGATTAATCGCGTTGTTTAACCGATAAGCTATATTTTTGCAGCAAAACCAAATTGATCCCGATGCATTCTAAACATGTTTTCTTATTTTTTGCTATTGTTGTTTTAATTCTTCAGGCTTGCAGTCCTTCTGTTAAAAACGGAGAAACAGATGAAAAAGGCCTGACTGCAGCCGACAGCCTGCTGATTGAAAAAGCCAACCTGTATTTCGACCAGTTGCCTGAACCGGGTGACCCAACCACACCAAAGGCCCGGCTTGGCAAGAAGCTTTATTATGAAACAAGCCTGTCGGCCAGCGGTGAGATGAGTTGCAACACCTGCCATCCCATCGATAATTACGGGGTGGACAACCTGCCGGTATCACCCGGGCACGACGGTACACCGGGGACAAGGAACAGTCCTACCACGTTCAACGCCTATTTTCACACCACCCAGTTCTGGGACGGCCGCTCGCCCGACCTTGCCGACCAGGCAAAAGGCCCGGTGCTGAACCCCATCGAAATGGGCCTGAGGGGTCCTGAAGAAGTTGAAAGCATACTCAGGGCTGATGAAGAATATCAAAAAATGTTTTCTGCTGCATTCCCTGAAGATGAACAGCCGGTATCTTTCGATAATTTTGCTCATGCCATTGCAGCATTCGAAGAAACACTTGGGACACCTGCCAACTTTGACCGTTTCCTTGCAGGGGCTGTAAACGACCTGACCGAAAACCAGAAAGAGGGCCTCGCCTTGTTCATAGATAACGGTTGTATTGCCTGCCATACGGGACCGGGGCTCGGAGGGAACATCATGCAACGTTTCGGGCTCGTGCACGGCCCTTACTGGGAATATACCGGCTCAGACCTGAGAGACAAAGGAAAAGCTGAAGTTACAGGAAATAAAGCGGATGAAAACATCTTCAAGTCCCCCTCATTGCGGAATATTGAGAAAACCGCTCCCTATTTTCACGACGGAAGTGTTGAGAGCCTTCACGAAGCCATTGACATTATGGCCTACACACAACTGGGCAGGGAACTGCCGGATGAAGAAACAGACAAGATCGTCGATTTTTTCAGGAGCCTTACGGGAGAGATCCCGGAACATGCCCTGCAGGAGAACTAATTCAGACAGTGAATTCAACGCCTGTCAGCTCCTCTGAAACCTTCCAGAGCTTTTTGGCGTCTTCCTCGTTGTGGGAACGTTCATTTGACTCAACCAATACAGGATAGCCCTTCCGGCTCTTGTGCGGGCCATAATACTGGCCGCCTTCGGCATCCGGGTCGACAGATGCCCTGATCTGTGGAAGTGCCCCCATTTCAGCGCTCTGGGCTAGCATACCCAGCAGCCAGCTAAAGAGCTTGAACCACCATTTGTCTTCTATGTATTTTATAAGGTTGGTAGCGGAGGCGCCAGGGTGGGCCACCAGGGCTATGGTTCCTGACCCGTTCGTGGATAACCTCCTCTGGAGCTCATAAGTGAACAGAAGATTGGCCAGTTTTGAACGTGCGTACGACTTCATGGAGGAATAACCTTCTCCGTTTTCGAAAAGCAGGTTGTCAAAATCCATTTCACCATACTTGTGTGCGTTACTGCTCACATTGACTATCCTCGAGTCAGGGGTCTTTTTCAGGAGATCTATCAGAAGGGCGGTAAGGAGGAAATGCCCGAAATGATTGATGCCGTTCTGAGCTTCGAGGCCATCTTTGGTTTTGAAATAAGGGGCCAGCATGATCCCTGCATTGTTCATCAATACATCGAGCCTGGAATATTCCTTTTTGAAATCTCCGGCAAACTTCCTTATGGAAGAGAAATCGGCAAGGTCGAGTTCCATCACGGTTATTTTCCCTTCCACTTCACCGATCTTTGCTTTTGCTTCTTCGCCTTTTTCCACAGAGCGGCTGGTCATGACCACCTCCGCGCCTTTTTCAGCAAAGGCCTTAACCGATTCAAACCCCAGGCCGCTGTTGCCGCCGGTTACAATAATGATCTTACCATTGAGATCGGGGATATTGTCTTTCGTCCACTTTTCCATTTTTTCCAATTAATTAAAAAGATTTGAAAGAATAACAAGAAAAGAGAGGGGATTGTTTTAGATTGAACGATTGACCCCACCCCCGGCCCCTCCCCACCCGGGGAGGGGAGCAATGTATTAATCGGTTACCAATTTGGGATTGTCCGCATTCGATATGATATTCGAATTAAGATTTGATGGTAATCAAATGTGCAGGACTGAATGTTTTCTATGTTCATTTCCTCC
>CAZMOK010000146.1:0-3674 GCA_964567785.1 uncultured Bacteroidales bacterium
CGCGAAATGGAAGTGAAGTTCCAGACTGTACGAAAGGATGATGAAATTAAACTACTGAAAAGCACCAATGAGATCAAGAGCAAAAACAACCTGTTGCTCACGGTATCCATAGTTGCACTTTCCCTTATCCTTACCCTGGCCTTAATCCTGTTTCATTTCAAGTCAGTTGGAATGGCCCGGCAGCACAAGTTGTTCGAGAAAGAGAAAGTCATCAATGAGCAAACCGCCGAGATCGGTGAGAAAGAGCAATTACTGATGAAAGAACAGCTCGAGTCGAAAAACAGGGAACTGGCCGCCAAAGCCTTGGAGATGTTGCGACTCAACGAAACCATAAGCAATATAATCGAGAAGCTCGAAGAGCATAACGAGAAAAGCAACTCCGACAGCAAAACCTCAGAAAACCTGAATGCTATCATATACGGGCTTGAGACCCAGCTCAAAGACAATACCTGGGTCGAATTCGAGAAGATATTCAAGAACATTCATTCCGAATTCTTCCAGAAGCTGTTCGCGATCTGTCCAAACCTGACACCTGCCGAGATAAAGGTCGCCGCATTTTTGAAGCTGAATCTCAACACCAAGGAGATTGCCGCCGTGACCTACAAGTCGGAAGCCGGGGTTAAATCGGCTCGGTACCGGCTGCGGCAAAAAATGGGCTTACAATCTGACGATAACCTTGTTCCCTTCCTCATGCAGCTCTGATCGCATTTGTGCCGACCCTCTTACCTCCCTTTTTATACCCTTCCGTAACCCTTGTAAATAAAAGGGTATACGATTTTGCTACTTTTTGAAACCCTTCCTGCAACCTTTTGCATCTGCAAAAATGATGCATTCCCTTCACCGGGGCAGTAGATTTGACTTTCACCCGGCGAAAATGAACGATGAGAGAAAAAAGAAAAAGGGTCCTTCTGCAAAAAGGGATAAAAAGGACGAAAACCAGATCGAATCCCTGAAGGATGATTTGAAACACAGAAGCAATGCCCTGATCAAGATCATAAAGTATTTCAAGAATGCCAACAATGATAGTTTCTAACTTAAAAACCATTGATTATGAAAAAAACAGGATTACTTATTGCGATGCTCTTTTTTATTTCATCGCTTTTTTCACAACCGGTCCTCAACAACAGCCTTAATTTTACCATAGGCGATACCTACAGGATCGACGGGTACTATGATGTGCCTGTAATTGACCCCGGCGAACCGGGCGCTAACAAGGTCTGGGATTTCGAGGAGATAGTGGGTGAGATGTTCATAGAAGGTGAACCGGCAATTTGTGTCGACCCTGCCACTACTCCTTTTGCGGATTCGGCCGCTGCAGGCGCCTCCCAGATCTGCACCAAATCACAAAACACCGGAGAATTCGGACCGTATGAGTATTTTCATACTACCGGTTCTTTTAGTGATGCGCTTGGGATAGGTTGGTATGAAGCAGGTAATACCAGTTACGGGGATTACGACCCACCTCACAGGTACCTGAGCTATCCCCTTGCTTACGGCGACAGTTATGATTTCAATTATGATTACATGTCGTACCACCTTGATTTCGGATATTATTATTACCGCGATTCGGGGTATGTCGAGGTCATAGCAGATGGATGGGGCAGTATCATCACCCCCCTGGGCACTTTTCCCAATGTATTGCGGTTAAAGGTGATCTCAACGGCACATTCATGGTACAGGTTTGATGCCGGGGAGCCCTGGATGTACACGGGTGAATTCGTAACCACCTCTTACCAATGGTACGCCCCTGACATTAAGGTGCCGCTGATGAACATCCAGATTGAGGAGTTTGCCAGACCCAACTTCTTCGAAACCATCCCTGAACATTGTCTCATCCCATGCGGGCAACTATCCGCCGGTTATCAGCAAGAGCAGAGCCGGAAAGGAGGTTTGAATATTGTCCAGTACCTGGCAGCTTACGATTTTTCAACAGATATTCATGAGCTTTCGGCAGCCGGTTTTGTGGTGTATCCCAACCCGGCAAAGACCTCATTCCACATCCAGAGCCGCCGGGGACTTAAAGCAGATGCGGTGGTCATTTACGACGGCAGCGGAAAAGAGGTGTTCAAAAGAGCAGCTGAGGCTCACTCTGTTGAGGGGCTGACACTGAGCCCGGGGCTTTATGTGGTGGAGATCCAGTCAGGCCTTGAAACCATGCGCACAAAACTGATCATTCAATAAATATTTTAACCAAAGCCGATTATGAAAAATTTTACACACATTTTATTGCTTATTACCCTGTTCACCGCAACGGCAGCCATACAGCCACTTTATGGGCAGGAAACGATGAGGGTGAACATGAAAAACGGTACCGTAATGGAGTTTGAGATCACCGACATCTCCAAGCTGACATTCGAAGACATAACAGATCTCTGCCGTTACAGGGAAACGGTTGAACAGTTGATGAAAATGAAAGCCTTTCCCAATCCGGCGCGCGATCAAGTGAATATTGAGTACACTCTTCCAGTCGCCGGGGAAGTGGTTGTTGAGGTCTTTAACATTAACGGGCTAAGAATGGTAGCACATGACCGTGGCCGCCAGGAACCTGGTGAGTACAACCTGCCATTGTCTTTGCCCGATTTTCCTGCCGGTGTTTATATCTGCCGGATAAGGCAGAACAACCAAACTGTTTCTGAAAAGATCATCATTAAAAAATAAAAAAAATGCATGTTATGAAAAAAACAACTTTAGTAATGTTAGTCCTGACATTTATGGTCACCGGCCTGTCAGCACAAAGCCTTTACGTCCATAAAACCGATGGAACTGTAGTAGATATCCCCCTGGGCCAGATCGACAGCATCACCTTCACAAACGGAGGGGGGGGAGGTTTTGTATGTGGTTCTTCAACGGTTAACGACATAGATGGAAATGTATACACTACTGTTCCGATCGGCAGTCAATGCTGGTTGGGATCAAATCTCAAGACAACAAAATTCAACGACGGATCTGATATACCTTTGATCACAGAAGCCTCTGTCTGGGATACTCTCACAATGCCTGGCTATACATGGTACGATAACAACCAGTCGAACAAGGACCCGTACGGCGGACTTTATAACTGGTATTCGATCGACAATGCATCCAATGGGGGCAAGAATGTTTGCCCTGCAGGATGGCATGTCCCGACGGATGCGGAGTGGACCATACTGACCGATTTTTTGGGTGGACAAAGTGCAGCAGGCGGGAAATTGAAGGAGGCGGGGACAGCCCACTGGAATGACCCCAATAGCGGCGCCACGAACGAAACCGGTTTTACAGCCCTTCCGGGCGGTTACAGGGAAATTTCAGGTGGATTCACCTCTAAGGGAAACTTTGGACGATGGTGGTCATCTGATGAACATCCCGGCTTCGGCTCAAGCTCCTATTTCAGGGGTATGAGTTACAATTCTACTTCAGTGTTAAATCATTTCCTCGTAAAAAAACATGGATTTTCTGTCCGCTGCATGAAAGATTGAGCAGACTCCTGAAAAATACCCTGTGCCCTTGTGCTTCATCGGCAAAATGGTATATGCCATTGAGGTGCGAGGGCACACTTGTCTATTGTCTGCCTGGTGAATGTCTCCTGATCCAGCTTTGTGAAAATTTTTAAGCCTCCGACATATTCCGTAGCTTTGCACACAAAAAGGAATTGTTGATGATCTGCAGGGCAGAAACCAAGGAAATCGACGAAATCA
>CAZMOK010000147.1:0-3560 GCA_964567785.1 uncultured Bacteroidales bacterium
GCACCCCCCGGGAAATTGCCTCATCACCAAAGTGCCGGTTGGCGGAGAAAATAAGTAAGTTATAGTTATCAGATATCAGTTATCAGATATCAGTTACTATTTAAAACAAAACCCTCCGGGGACAATGCCGACGCGGAAAGTATCAAGGGGCATGGCTGCCGGGGAAAACCTGTAAACAACACCCCTCTGCACCTTATCGATGGCATCGGCCACGAAGATCCCGGAGCCTGAAGGATCGACACCCAGCCCGTAAAAGCCGCCCTGGAAGGTACCCGAGTAAGGACTGTCAATAATCTTCTCGGGAGGACTGTCTGAAACTACCGGATGCCGGTAAATATGCCTGTTGATGAAATAAAGAGTGTCGCCTGTTCCGTTGATCTGAAGTTCAGAGGGCTGATCGCCGCTCTCAAACCTTATGACCTTCTCCGTTTCCCGCGTAACCGCATTGATCCTGATGAGTCCGGGCACTTCGTAACCATATGGACTGCCTTCAAATCCTCCGTCGGTCAGGACCCATAAACGACTGAACCTGTCGATCACCATGGATTGGGGCTGTTTCAGCACTTCTATCGAATCAACGACCTGGTCTGTTTGACTGTCGATCACCAGTATCTTGTTGTCGAAGCTCCAGCAGTTCACAAAAACAAACCGGTCGTATTGCACCATTTGCTCGGTGGGGTGCTGGTAAAATTGAGATTGGTTATTACCTACATCAATATATCCTGTGATCTCATATGTTGAAGGATTGACGATTGCTATCGACCTGGCATAGAGGTCAGAAACATAGGCTTTGGAATCACTTAGAAAATGGATATACCTTGGTGAGGTAAAACCGGTGATCTTGCCGGCCACCTGGTAGTCATCCACATCCATTGTATAGATCCTGCCGCTGTTGTTCATCACTATGTAACCAATCCCATTCCTTATGTCCATCGACTGGGCCACATCACCCAGCGGAAGCCCGTTCGCATTGAAGAACACTTCGTTGTAAACTTCCCGCGAAGCGAAATCATAATACGACAGAGAAGCGTTCTCGAACATGAAATTCCCTTCATTTACGATATAAACCCCACTGGAAGGACCCGGTGCAGGTAATTGCATTGCATCCCACAGACTTTCATCCTTCATGCAGGATGAAATCAGCAGTATCAGAACAGTCAATATTAAAAATGCACTTCTCTTCAAAAGCCTCAGTATTTTATCATCAGTGAAAACAAATAGTTCCTGCCGGGCATCGGACGGTAAAGTACCGTATGATAGGTTTCGTTAAACAAATTATAGATCTTGAATTCGGCCATAAATCCTAATCTTTTTATCTTGAATTCCTTCCCCACCCCCAGGTCATTCATGTAGTAAGGATACAAACGATCGCGACGCGTTACATCGTTGCTTGATGTGGTAAAACGTTCACTGTAAGAATTGTGCTGCCAGTTGATAAAGAATTTCCGGTACGATAATTTCACCAGCACATTTCCTGAATGCCTTGGGATATAGGGCAGCTGCTTACCATAGGATTCATCGCCCCAGACCAGCGGGTCACCGTAGTTCAATGAACTTGTGTAAGCATAATTCCCGGATAACAGGTAGCTGAACTTGCCGAAAACTCCCCTGACCTTCAGATAGAATTCCACACCCTGTGAAACGACCCGTTTTATGTTGTCAGGCTCCCAGTAACCTTTATAGCCCGGTATCCAGATGATCCAGTTATCGATAACAGACCTGAAGGCCGTGACCTCTCCCATAAAAGAATGTTTCTCAATATCTTTACTGTATTCCATACCCAGTTCAAAACTAAAGCCCTCCTCCGGCAGCAGGTCAGGGTTCCCTCCCGGCTGCCAGTACAGGTCGTTCAGGGCCGGCTGGTGGTAGTTCCTTGCAATATTTCCTTTAAGAAAGAGGTCTTCACTCCTGACGACCCTGAGATCAAATCCAATATAAGGCGTGACCGGTACAATATTGTAGTCCACCCAGTCCTGCCTTAGCATCAGGTTAACATTCAGGCGATCACCGAATCCCTTTCTTAGGGCCGCAAACCAGGAAAGCTCAGACCGCTTTTCACTGTAACCGGTTTTGGCGACGGAGTCGCGGGTATCGACTGTTTCCCAGTTTGCATCAAGGCTCGTTTCTACTGAAAGAGTTTCTGTGATGTCGTGGCTATATGAGAAACTCCCGATATAGCTGTCGAGGCTGCTTTCAGAGTATACTGCAGGTACAAGCCCCAGGCCGGGGACAAGGTTTTCCAGCTTATAATCGAGCTGTTTTGATGAATATCCGGCCATCAGCGACATCCTGCTCCTATCGCTATAGTGTTTCCAGTCGATAACCGCCCTGTTGTGACGATCGTTCTGACGGTTCAGGTTCGAATTGACGGGGCCTTCATAACTCGTTGCCTTCGGCAAAGCCCTGTCTGCATCCTGGAACCACCATTTAGCCGACAGGACATTGTTTTCGTCAGGCCTGTAATAAAATTCCTGTAAGATCCCATAAATAGTATAACCGGCATTCTTATTTGTATCCAGCGGATTGATGATATCCCCTGTTTCGGGATCGATCTCCCCTACTCCGCGGTTAATGAAGGTATAATTGTTTTTCGAGTAGCTATGGTACAGCCTGGTCTGCGACCTGAACTTCCGGCTCCCGATGCCAAATTGCAGGAATTCGTTAAAGGTCCGGTAGCTTCCGATCCACTGGTTATATTTAACATCAATCGCATTATTCCATTCAGGGGTGTTTTCTATGTTGACTGACCCACCGAGACTGCCGCCCTGGTCAATGATGGAGGCGGCGCCATGCTTCAGGTTTATTTCATCCGCAAGGTAGACCGGGATCAGGGAGAAATCAACCATTCCCGTCATCGGTGAATTGATCTCCAGTCCGTTCCAGTTCACTTTTGTGTGGGTCGGGGCCGTGCCCCTGAATGATGCCGTTGCCAGCCCCCCCCTTCCGTAATCTTTGATAAAGACAGACGTATTTTCCGAAAGCAGTTCCGAAAGGGACGAATTCATCTTTTCCATAAGCAGAACGGAATCCACATCAGTCCTCTTCATCCCGGCGTTCTCCTTCGCAAAAACTGACTTTGCCTTTATTTCGACCGCTTTCAGGTTAAATACTGAATCCTGGATACCCTGTGCGGCCGCAGATAAGCCAAGGCAATAGAAAAAGATCACTATGGAAAGCCTTAATGCCATTTCAGATCCTGATAAGTTTCAGGGTTGAGAAACCATTTGCAGCCATAAACCTTACAAAGTAGATCCCAACCGGAAACGAAGAAACATCAATTATATCTTTACGGGAATATTTGTCGTTACGGTACATTACCTGCCCGGAAGTATTAAGAATTATTACACTGCATTCTGTAACATTTCTTATTATTATGGAGTTGGTCGAAGGGTTTGGAAATATACCTGGCTCAGGACTTTCAATTACAGGATCATTCACAGACGACGAAAGTTCCACAACCACAGAAACCGTTTCTGAGATTGTAGGATCTTCGGTGAGATAGGCTGTCAGTTCCAGTTCCCCTGATTCGGTTACAGTCAGTAAATGGCCGTCACTTACCG
>CAZMOK010000148.1:0-3535 GCA_964567785.1 uncultured Bacteroidales bacterium
AACCTGAACCTTGGTCCCGGTTTTCCCAACGGGATGTTCATCGCCCAGGATGACCGTAACGTTGATGATGGGGAGCATCTGCCGCAGAACTTCAAGATGGCCGACTGGCAAAAGGTAGCAGTTCTCTTCGAGCCTCCTCTTTTCATTGATACCACTTTCAATGTCAGGAGCCTTTTTGAGGATTGATCTTTAGATAAGGAAATGAAATAATATCATTGTTGATAGAATAAAAAAGTAACCTTAAATCATCCCTGCTTCCAAACTAACTTTGCATCGATTCTTACTGAATCAATATTCTCCCTCTAGCAAGAACATCTTGATCATTTGTAATTTGAATGAGATATAGCCCGGGGACAAAAGAAGACACATCTATCATGTAGTTCGAACTGACTTTATCCATTTTTTGCTTCATCAGCACTTCACCTAAAGTATTTATAATCCACAGAGTTATTTCAGAGGAAAATTCTATATCTGAAAATGAGATACTGATTAAGTTGATGGCAGGATTGGGATAGATAATGAATACCCCTTCGCTCCTCTCTTCCAGTGAGGTGCATTCCTCAATGATCACTTCGTACATTTCAGATGTCGATGAGCATCCCCCAAGATTCTCTTCCTCAACCACCAGGGTTCCCTCTCCCGGATCACCCCACAGAACTGATATCAGATGACCACCGGAACCGGAGATAATGTCCCCGCCTATTACTTCCCAGTAATAAATGCTTCCTGAAAAATAAGGGGTTTGGTATTCCTCTTCATACCCTGAACATACCAAATCGAAACCACTTACCTCAGGTTCAGGTTCACCATAGACTTCAATATCCAGTATTTCTGATTCCGGTCCTTCAGCACACTGGTTCATACCATGGCAGGAAAGTTCTGCAAGCCCTGTAAAGATGGTATCCCATAATACTGTGGCTTCAAATCCTAATGGAAGAACCTCTCCCGATGCGGGTGGATAAAGGTTCCATATAAGGGAATCAGAGTTTGGTATTGTATCAACAAAGTAAAGATTCTGATAATAGTTACACACCAAGTCTGCGCCAACCGGTTTCGAAGGCTGAGAAGGCGGTGGTAAAACATATACTGAGACCTGCCCTGTCATTTCCTCAGAACAGAAACCTGTATAACCTAATGCTGTATAAATCCCTTCCTGGGATATTATTCCAAAGCTTATGGGTGATCCTGTTCCTGCAACAATATTACCCGTTGGATCTCCATCCTGATACAACTCATAATCCACTCCATCCTCTGATCCGTCTAACATTAACTCAGATCCGGGTTCCCAGTCACAATACCAGCCATTCCCTGTAAGTTGAAAGAGATCCGGACTGTGGAGGATATTTACCTCCTTTTCATCGGACCACGGCCCGTCGCCACAATATCCCTTACCCCGGACTTTTATATTGCACGATCCTATCCATGTGGAAGAGGCTTCAAATAAGACGCTTGTATCATTACCTGTGAAGGTGCCGGCATCTGCAGGAGTACATACCCATTCACACGAATCGGCAAATTGCAGGCTATTAGTAGTATAAGTTGCTGTATGATTTCCACAAAGATCGGATGGACCAGCAGGCATCATAGGTTGAGCGGGTAGGGATGCTATGGTGATGTAGTTGCCTTTGAAAAGAGTGTCTGAATCATACCAATCGGTTACTATTAACTGCACATCAAAATGACCCGTATTCAAATATGTGACCGTTGGATGCTGCTGCGTGGAATTGGAAGGCGTACCCCCTTCAAAGTACCAGTCCCAACTTTCTATCACGCCATAGGTGGATACACTCAGATCCGTGAATGTTACTGTGTTGCTGTCGCAGGTGTGGGTGGTACTGGCCGTAAAATCAGCGGAGCAACCACATGGTATGAAATCATTCAGGTATCTGACAACCAGTGCATCGCTATTTGAACCAAAAGGACCGGAAATAGTCGTTGAACCGGCACATACAATTTTTCCGTCAACCTGCAGGTCGATAGCACTTGCTCCATCCTGAGTATTAGAACTGATCGAGGTTTTTACGTAGCCTGTACTATTGAACCCAGCGTCTAAAGTGCCATCGGAAAGATATCTGACAACTAGTAATTCCGAAGAATTATCTGTTCTGGATGAACCGCACAGATAGATCTTTTGATCAACATTAAGGAATATATCAGCTCCAATACATATCTGATCAATGAAAAGAAGGGAAATGCCTCCACTGCCGAAAGAGGGATCGGCCACGCCGGAGGAATCCATTTTTGTGATGAACAAACCATAATTATTGAAAACATTTTCCTGGTAACCAGTTACAAACAATGAGTCACTCCTGATTGCAACGTCGTAGGCATAAGAAGCATCTGTAAATATGGAAGGAAAGATATAACCGTCTGGGGCAAAGCTGGTCATGGGAGAACCATCAGGATTCAGCTTGACCATAACAACCTGTTCATTATATGGTGGAGGACCCTGATATGCACCTACAACTGCAACGATGGATCCGGAACTTAACAACCCAATGCTGGTGTTAACCATTGGTAAACTAAAAGGAGCATCGAGCAGTGTAACCCCCATATCTCCGAATGTTGTATCAGGAGAACCATCGGGATTAACCCTGAGAAAGAGGAATTTCCATGATTCATCGATCGAAGTATACCCACCGATAACAATTTTTCCATCGGGTTGAAGGGCCATGTCACTATTTTGACCAGAATAGGATGAACCGAGGAATGGAAATTGCTGAAAGGTAGTGTCAGGTGTTCCGTCCGGAAGATAACGTAACATAAATAAATCATCGAGAGATAGCATTGATCCACAGACCACGATCTTACCATCGGGCTGAATTTCCATATCGGCTACTCTTGCAATATCGTTCGTATTTGGGAATATCACCTGGCCGCCTGAGCCCCAGCTCACATCGCGGGTACCATCGGGAAGCAATTTTAAGAGAAATCCTTTGTTAGGCATGTATCCATAATATGTTGAGGTAGCTCCGCAGATAAGTATGCTGGTATCACTAAAAGTGGCTAATTCTAGGGCTTCATCATAATAATTGAAAAATTCGAAGATGGCAAATCCATCATCATCAAACGACGGATCAAGTGTTCCGGCTTGCGGATATACGGTGCGAGGAACTGCTACTACAATAGCAATAACACTCATAAAAATCATTAAAGTTTTCATGACTCAAGACTTGGTTTGGTTAATTGGTTAAAAATCTACTATAAAGATACAAATATTTTATGCTTTTTCAAAATGCAATATATTGACATATAATTACATAGAAGTAGGCATAAAACTAAGTAAGCCGGGAGTCTAATACAAAAATAAATATCAAGAGGAGTAACTTTCCGAAGAATTCAGAAAGCATGGGATAAAACATAGAATGTTATTGACAATCCTTGTCAAAATCAGAAATATCAGGACACGTATCCTGACCTACATGCTGAATTCAAAACTAGAATATCACAACCTTCCCCGATCTGAACTCTTTTTCCGAGTTCAGCCTGTAAAAATAGACCCCTTTATTGAGGTACGACAGGTCGATTTGATTCC
>CAZMOK010000149.1:0-3433 GCA_964567785.1 uncultured Bacteroidales bacterium
TAATTAGTAAACAGTTACATAAAGAAAGATTTAATTAAACCGCACAACGCGTTATATATTATTTCTTGATTACCTTGATAGTACTTGTTCTATCCTCACTATAATATCGCAGAAAATAGATACCGGGTACAAGGTACTCAAGCCTGAGGATATTGATTTCGGAGGCTTTTATTCTTTCTTTGATCAATATTTTCCCTCCGGCATCAGTAAGCAGATAATCCAAAGGCCTTGCATCTGCATTTCTGACAGTGATCCGCCCGATAAAAGGATTGGGATAAACCTTTAAATCTGCCCTGGCGTAAATCTCATGAAGTCCTACAGGTTGAGGCTCGGCCATGAACTCGCCGTCGGTTACCTCACCGGTGCCTGGATCTATATTCAGGTTGGCCAGGATATATCTCACCTCCGGGTCATCCGAACACCAGATATACCTCTCCTCCTGACCCTCCTCAATGGAAAACACCTGCCATCCGAAAATAGCCACCTTGGCCCAGATCGTATCGGTATAATCCCGGGTTTCGTGTATCCTCAGCACATCGTAGGTTCCCATGGGAACAGTCATGGTACCCCAGGCATCCACCTCGCTCTCCTTATCGATCGTCCTCTTCATCTTCATGCTGTCAATACCGGGGATCGACACATCGGCTGTGAAATTATAGGTAAATGTTTCATTGCCCTGGTAGCCATATTCAAAAGGGAAAACAAGAAATTCCTCGTTCGGTTCCACGGGTGAGCTAACTACCCCCAGATCTTCCATCTCGGTCACCAAACCAACCATTAGAAGAGCATCAGTGTTTTTATCGAAGTACACATAGCTGCCCTCCTCGCCAGTGAAAAGTGCAAGGTTTGAAGAAGGGAAGGTGGATCCGTAAGGTGTGGTTGTGGGACTAACAAAGCTGAAGGTGTCAATATCGTCGGCAAACAAGGCACTGAAATCCCAGAAAAGGTTCTCGCCTGGGTTACCGGGAATCAAAGAGGGGTCGGGGCTGTTATCATATGCCTGTATCACCTCGTCTCCTATTCCGAGTATCTCATCGGAGGTTATGACAATCTGTGATTTTGATAATAAGGGGATCAGTAAAATGACAGCGATTACTGCGGTTATCTTTTTCATAATAAGTTTATTTCAGTTTCAGGCAGATCAGTTCTGAAACAGGTAGTGGTAGTTAATAGATTTCAAAAATATGAAAAGGTCGTTTCGGTTCAAAATTAAATTCACTCAGTGACTATAGTTACTCAGTGAGCTATTTAACATAATATTTCACTCAGTGACTATAGTCAGTGGGTGAACTTGTGGGTTTTTCCCTTCAACAAGCACTTAAACATCCCTCTTTACCCTATAAACAACTGAAAAAAAGAAATATTTTAAAATAATTATCTTTGCCTGCTTAATACTGAAGCAAAAACCAATTTACTAATGAAGACTATCTCTAAAAAAAACCTCTACCTCGTTTCCATCATTTTTCTCTCTTCAATCCTAATCTTTACAGGTTGTAAAAAGGACGATGATTCAATCATCAATGTGGAATCTTCCACACCTTCCCCGGGAAATATCTTCGTGGCCCCTTTTACCTACCAGGATGAAACCTCAGGTAATATCATGATCCTCGACAGCGCAGGTAATCTCATTACCGACAAGAAAGTGGATGCAGAAGCTCTGGATTTCAGAAAATGGACCATTAACAATACAGTTTATTACTCCTATTATGAACATGATCCTGATGCATATCACATACCTGAAACAGGTTATGTTCCGGGCGACCTGGTCCTGCTGGATGAAAACCTCGATGAAATAAAACGGCTGCGCTTGCTCCCCTATAACGGCCGCACTCCTGATGATCCGGATGTTCTCGACTCTCACGAGTTTATTATGATAGATGAAGAACATTACATAGTGCTTGCCTATTACGAAATGGAAGTGGACAATATCCCTGACTCGCTGAACCCAGCCGAGAACTGCCGTGTGGTAGCCCCGATCATCCAGGAGGTGCAAAACGGCGAGGTAATCTTCGAATGGAATGGAACCAATTACCCCGAATTCTATGGTGTAAGTGCCGTTGATAACGATTTTTCAGACGCCGGGCATGTAAATGACTATATGCATATCAATTCTGTGTTTATCGATCCCCGCGATAACAACCTGATCTGTTCCTTCAGGAATACCGACCAGGTACTGAAGATCCACAGGACAACAGGAGATATTATCTGGCGGCTTGGCGGCAATAACAGCGACTTCCCCATGACAGGCGAAATGTATTTTTACCGCCAGCACCATGCAACATTGATCAACAACAACCAAACCCTGATGCTTTTCGATAACGGATCGCATGATGACAGGGCGTACAGCAGGATCATCGAATTCGACCTGGATGAGAACTCAAAAGAGATCCTGGCCTTCAGGTCGCTTGACCTTCCAGACAACCTTTTCGCAGAGTTCATGGGCTCGGTCCAGAAAATAGGTGATCATTATTTGATTGGTTGCGGCGGTGTGCCCAAGGTGCTTGAAATAAACAGCCTGACCGAAGAGGTGGTGCTTGAAATTGACCTGGACGAAACAACCTACCGGGCTTATAAGTTTCAATAGAGGTCGCTTTTTCTGACCTGTGAACTTTAATTAAGACGGGAGATCTGATTATCAGGAGTTTTCAGTTTTCACTCAGTGACTATAGTCAGTGGGTGAAATATTATGTTAAATAGCTCACTGAGTAACTATAGTCACTCAGTGAAAAATTTCTGAGCTATATTTACAGCCTAAAAATCCCCCTTGCCATGTTCCTGAAAAACTCATTCCTTCAAAAGTACCGGTTCAAGCTTCTGCTGGCATTTATCCTTATATATCTTATTTTCCCGGCATTCATAACTTCAGGTATCGATAACCTGATCATAGTAATTACCCTCTCTTTCATACTGATTCAAAGCATATGGGTGTTCACCGGAAAGAGAAGGAATGCCTACATCGTTACTGTAGCCGCAATGCTGGTCCTTGGAATTACCTGGTTCTCCGAAATATTCGATCCCTCCAGCCCCGGAGTCAAAATATTCCAGCTCGGTACCTATGTCCTGTTTTTTGCTTTCGTGATGGTGGCGCTATTCCGCTTTTTGATCAAGACCAAGGTAGTCACTGTTGATTCTATAATCATTGCGGCCTCCATATACTGCATCTTCGGTATCATCGGCGGCTCACTTTCCATGCTTCTGAATAATCTTTTCCCGGGGCTGGCTTACAGTTTGCCGGAAAGCATCAGCGATCCAAACCTTCTCGATTTTACCTATTACAGCTTCGTTACCCTCACAACCCTGGGTTATGGTGATATCACCCCCATCAGGCAGGAATCACAAACTCTCGGCTACCTCCTGGCAGTGGTGGGGCAATTCTACATCGCCATAATAGTGGCCATACTGGTGAGTAAACTGGTTACTAAAGATACGCAAG
>CAZMOK010000150.1:0-3362 GCA_964567785.1 uncultured Bacteroidales bacterium
TCAGGGGTATCCCGCTATACAACGTGATCCGGTTTTTCATCAGGGGGCTCCGCAAAAGTTCCATTGTGATCAGGGCCGCGGCAGTTTCCTATTCCTTTATCCTTGCCGCCATCCCTGCCATACTCTTCTTTTTCTCCCTGATCCCGTACATACCCATTGAAGGGATACATGAGCTCATTATCCAGTCGCTAAGCGGCATCATGCCCGAAAACGCCTATTCGGCCATTAAGGGCACCATCCAGGATATTGTTTTAAACCACCGGACCGGCCTGCTTTCATTCGGTTTCCTTGCATCCATCTATTTCTTCTCGAACGGCATCGTGTCGCTCATGAATGCCTTCAACCAGACCTCCCATACCATCGAAACCCGTTCTTCTTTTCACAGGAGGCTCGTATCGCTTCTTCTTGTGCTGATCTTGTCGATTCTTGTGATCGTAACATCAGGCACACTGATAGGCACCAGGATCTTCGTTGAATTCCTTGTTAACCAGGAGATCATTCACAGTGATTTCAGCATCTTCCTTATCAGGGCCGGGGAAGTGTTCTTACTGCTGATCGTATTCCTTTTTGCCTATTCGTCCATCTATTACCTTGCCCCGGCCAAAAGGGGCACCATCCACTTTTTCTCACCCGGATCCGTGATCGGAGCTTTATTGTCTCTCATCACCCTGCAGATCTTTTCCTACTTCATCGATAACTTCGGCCAGCAGAACAGGCTATACGGCTCGCTGGGAACGTTGATGGTGATCCTGATCTGGACAAACCTGAACACACTGGTCATCCTGATCGGCTTCGAGCTGAATGCCAGCATTTACGATGCAAAAAGGGCACAGAAGGAGTTGCTTGAAGAAGATGACTGGATGTAAGTTTCACACTTGAAACAGGCAGGCAAAGAGTTTTCATATATTGATTTTTTCCCTTAATTTTATAAGGTAAACACCTATTTATATGCTACCCGTGAGTAAAATATCCGTAAACCTTATTGTTGTCCTACTTCCTCTGATATTTTCACTGCTGATAGTGCCGGTATATTCACAATCTTATGACCAGGTAGTTTTTTCAGGAACGGATGATGATGAAGGTTATGCATGCCTCCCGGTGAACGACGGATACATCTTAACAGGATCGACCGAAAGTTATGGCAATGGCAATCAGGATGCCTGGATCATGCGTGTTAATGAAGATCTGGAGCAAGTATGGGCAAAAACAGTTGGTGGAGCAACAACAGGTTTTTCAAGGGGATTAATTCTGACAAGTGATGAAAAACTAATGACAATAGGAGAGTCATACAGAGGTGCTCCGGGATTGATTGAGATATTGGTGAAAAAATTCACCAAAGACGGAATACTGGAATGGGCACAAAGGTATGGTGGCTCTGGTGATGAGGAGGGGTATTGCCTCATAGAGACTCCTGATAAAGGTTTCATTATGGGAGGATCAACATCATCTTCAGAAAGATACTATTCAGGAATATTGATCAAAATAGACTCGATAGGAAACCTCCAATGGAGTAAAAAGCTAAACTATGTATCCACACTTCAAATATTTGCATTGACAATTTATAAAGACAAAATAATCATTGTTGGCCGGGTCCGCTATTTTGACTACAACATTTTGGTTGGTATGCTAGACCTTGAAGGAAACCCGGAATGGATCATGTCACTGGGACAAGGAGAGGACGATTTTGGCAAATCATTATTAATTACTGAAGATGATGAAATTGTTGTACTCGGGCAAACAACTTCGGAAAGCAACGGAGATTTCGATATATGCCTGTTAAGGATCGATTCAACGGGAAATATTATTACAGGTAAAAAGTATGGTACACCAGCGCTGGATGCAGCAAATAACTTACTTGCCACTGATGAGGGATTTTCCATTTTAGGCTATTCTGAAGGAGTTAATGCAGGTGAGGAAAAGAGAATACTGATGCTTAAAACTGATCGGGATTTTAATCTTACCTCGACACAAGCTTATGGTGGAGAGGATCTTGAGGGTTTCCTTCCCGATTACAGTAAATCCTCTATAAATTACAGCAATGAAGGAGGATTCATCATTACAGGCATTGCAACTGCTTTGAATAAGAATGATAAGGATGTTTTTTGCACAAAAACAGATGAAAACGGACTAACATACTGTGAGGATATTGAAGTAGATCTATCAGAATCTGATTTTATTCCTGAAATGGAGTTTATATCGCCTTCTATTCTGGATATTGATATTATTGTTAAAAACAGTTCTATTGATCCGATATCTTTTACCTACAACAGATATACAATTTGCCCTCAACCGCCTGTCGCTTCTTTTACTTCCGATAAACAAGAAATATGCATTAATGAACTTATCAGTTTTACAGACTTAAGTCTGTTTGAGCCCCTGTCATGGGAGTGGTATTTTGAGGGTGGTGTCCCTTTGTATTCAAGTGACCAAAACCCTCAGAATATTTTGTACCAGTATCCCGGGTCTTATGATGTGAGTTTAAAGGTCAATAATGATCTTGGGTCAGATTCTGTTTTAATGGAAGATTTTATAGTAGTTCATCCAAATCCGGTTTTATCATTGGGTGGAGATACCACAATATGTATTGGCGACATCTATTTCCTGAGCCCGCCCGGAGATTTCGATTCAATGCTCTGGCAAGATGGTTATACGGGATCTGAGTATCAAGTAACTGAAGAGGGGGTCTACAATTTACAGGTCTGGAATGAGAATGGCTGTACAACTTCAGATTCCATATATATTTCTTACAGAAATAAACCAGAAGTATTTCTTGGAAATGACACTGTTATCAACCCAAACACCTCATTACTGCTTGACGCCGGCCAGGGCATGCAGGAGTATTATTGGCATGATGGGTCCACTGATCGTTATTATACTGCAAAGGATGAAGGGATCTATTGGGTTAATGTATGGGATGGCTATTGTTACAACTCAGATACTATTGTTATTGCACATGACTGTGAGGCCAAAATTTTCGTCCCGAATGCTTTCACGCCTAATAATGATGGATTGAATGATGAATTCCATATAGTCAGTGAAAATATTCATAGGTACAGGATCCGTATCTTCAGTCGATGGGGTGATCTTGTATTTGAAAGTAATGATATTGATGAGGGTTGGGAAGGCTCAAATGATAAGGGAATTGTGCCACAGGGTTCTTATATATACATTATCGATTACAGATCCAATTGTACCCTGGGAAAAAATAAACAAGGTCAAATAAAGGGAACAATAACTTTGTTACGTTAGATATAGTAGTTTCGTTAGTTGTTATTTTTTTCTAAATTAGGCCCGGAAAGTTGAATCTTTAATGCTCTTCCCTTACAGAAACATAATATTTGTGGGTTCCGGCGCCATCGCCA
>CAZMOK010000151.1:0-3248 GCA_964567785.1 uncultured Bacteroidales bacterium
AATTGTCACTATTGCCTTGTTCGCCAGAGTTTGTTTAGGCGGGTCAAATTTTCTCGTGTTCGGGTTACGCGATGCGAGTGCGGGGAAGCTATCAACCATCAACCAAAAGCCAAAAGCTAACAACTAACAGCCCTCCGCTATTTTTCATATTTTTGAGCCAAATATCCTGCCATGGAAAGAGAAGTGCTCAGCAACAACCGGAAAGCCCTCAGGATCAATATGAACCCGAATATTTACGGCACCTTTGCCGAGATCGGGGGCGGACAGGAGGTGGCCCGGCATTTTTTCCAGGCAGGTGGCGCTTCGGGAACGGTTGCCAAAACGATATCAGCCTATGATAAATCATTCAGTGATGCCCTGTACAATAATTTCAGGACAGGCAGGTATGTTTCGGAGGGCCGGCTGAGTAAAATGCTGAAAGCCGAGTACAACGAACTGATCAACATCCTGGGTGAGAAAAGGGGAAAGACTACGCGTTTCTTTTCCTTCGCCAATACCGTGGAAACGCTCAACTACCAGAAAACAAACCAGGGCCAGGGCTGGCTTGGCGTGAGGTTCCAGCTCCAGCCGGAAAAAGAACCGAACGAGGTCTTTATCCATGTAAACCTGCTTGAGAATGATTCACTTCTCCAGCAAAGGACACTCGGCATTCTTGGCGTAAACCTGATCTTTGCCTGTTACTTCTATTATGAAACCCCGAACCAGTTTATCCAGTCGCTGCTCGATAACCTTTCGCTTGGCCATTTTGAGGTGACCATGATCAGGATGCACGGACCGGACCTGAGGTATGTAGACAACAGGTTACTTGGAGTGCAGCTAGTCAAGAACAGGATGACAAGGGCGATCATGTTCGACAGGGAAGGCAGTGTGATGACGCCGGCCGATATGCTGTACAAGAAAAATGTACTGGCCTTCAGGGGAAGCTTCAGGCCCATTACATACGTGACACTGGACATGCTGAAATCGAGCTTCCGAATCTTTAAGAGGGATGAGGATTATGACAAGCACAATACGATCTCGCTCTGCGAAATGACCCTGAACAACCTCCTGCAACAGGGCGACCTGGATGCCAGGGATTTCCTCGACAGGGTCGATATCCTGAACGGCATGGGGCAGAACGTGATGGTTTCCAATTTCAGGGAGTACTACAGGCTGGTAGATTATTTCTCACGTTTCAAGATCATCAACCTGAGGATCGTGATCGGGATCCCGACCTTTATCAATGTACTGGAGAAGAAGTATTACAGTTCATTGCGGGGAGGCATACTGGAGGCACTGGGCAAACTGTTTGTGGATAACATGAAACTGTACGTCTACCCCACTGTTTCATCCGTTTCCATTGATGATCATACAAAAGGTGAGGACCTTATAACTTCGCAAAACCTTCCGCTGAACGAAGACCTGAAAGACCTTTACAACTACCTCAAGAAAAACCGGAAAATAATCGACATAGAAGACGTGCAGAGGGACAAACTGTACATCAATTCAGGGAACGTTTTGAGTTTGATAAAAAATAATGAGCCGGGCTGGGAGAAGATGGTACCGAGATATATCGAAGAACAGATCAAAAAGAAAAAACTATTCGGTTACAAGGGTGACGGTAAGCTTTTCAGGGATACGGATGAATTCAGGGAAAGCTGCGATGAGTAGAGATTAGAGTTTAGAGCTTAGAGTTTAGATAGTTCTGAGTTCTGAGTTCTGAGTTCTGAGTTCTGAGTTCTGAGTTCTGAGTTCTGAGTTCATTGTTCATTATTAATTATTAATTGTTAATTATTAACTGATTTTGAGGCCTTTAGCAGAATTATTGCGCCCTGCAACGCTTGACGATTACCTCGGACAGGGGCACCTGGTGGGGAAGGGCGCCATACTGCGGCAATCCATTGAGAACGGAAATGTGCCGTCGATGATCCTTTGGGGCCCGCCGGGAGTGGGAAAGACCACCCTTGCCTTTATCATAGCCAACACACTGCACCGTCCGTTCCATACCCTATCGGCCGTTTCCTCCGGGGTGAAGGATGTGCGGAGTGTCATTGAAAAGTCTAAGTCGGAGACCGGGGCCATCCTTTTCATCGACGAGATCCACCGCTTCAGCAAATCGCAGCAGGACTCCCTGCTTGGAGCAGTGGAGAAAGGAATTGTAACACTGATCGGCGCAACCACTGAGAACCCATCTTTTGAAGTCATTTCCCCACTGCTCAGCCGTTGCCAGGTGTACATCCTCAAGCCGCTGGGCAAAGACGACCTGCTGAAGCTTCTCGACATGGCGAAGAAGCACCTGGAAACAGAGCGCGGGATCACCATTGCGATCACAGAATACGAAGCCCTGATGAGGGTTTCGGGAGGCGATGCCAGGAAGCTCCTGAACGCGCTCGAGCTGGTGGTGAATACGGAAGAAAAGAAGAAAAAGGTCATCGTCACCAACGAGAAGGTGCTGAAGGTGATCCAGGAGAACCTGGCACTTTACGACAAGGCCGGGGAGATGCATTATGATATCATTTCAGCGTTCATCAAGTCGGTGAGGGGCAGCGACCCGAATGCGGCGGTATACTGGCTGGCCAGGATGATCGAGGGGGGCGAGGACCCGAAGTTCATAGCCCGCAGGCTGGTCATCCTTGCTTCGGAAGATATCGGCAACGCCAATCCCAATGCCTTGCTGCTGGCCAATGCCTGCTTTGATGCCGTGAATAAGATCGGGTGGCCCGAAGGGAGGATCGTCCTTTCGCAGACAGCCATCTACCTGGCCACCTCACCCAAGAGCAACGCTTCGTATGAAGCCATCGATGCAGCCCTGGCAGAGGTCAGGAGGTCGGGCAGCCTGGCAGTGCCATTGCACATCCGCAACGCACCCACCAGCCTGATGAAAGACATCGGTTTCGGCAAGAACTACAAATACGCACACAGCTACGAGGGGAACTTTGTGGAACAGGAGTTCCTGCCTGAAAAGATCACCGGAAAAGTATTTTACAAGCCCGGAAACAACAAGAGAGAGAACGATATGAGGGCCTGGCTGAAGGAGAGGTGGAAGGGGAAATACGGGTATTAGCGCGAAGCGGTAAGCGCAAAGCGTGGAGAATAATGAACAATGAACATAGAATTATCTCAACTCTCAAATCTCAACACTCAACACTAACATTAATCCCCTAACTTTGTGCCGTGACATAGTAAATCAAACAAAATGAGCAGCGACATCATAGAATCGATTCCGGGGATCAAAAACACCAAATCAGGAAATTTCTTTCTGATTGCCG
>CAZMOK010000152.1:0-3004 GCA_964567785.1 uncultured Bacteroidales bacterium
CAACCACTGGCCCGGCCGCGCAGAAAGGAGAATTATTAACAATAAAAAACATTGGTAATGATCAGAGCAGAAGCCGAAAAGAAGTTGCAGCAGTGGTTCAGGATCCCGTCATTCTACGAAGAACAATGGACAGCCATTGAACGCCTGCTCAAAGGCGAACGAATATTGATGATCGAAAGGACAGGCTACGGAAAATCACTGGTTTTCCAGTTCACGGCCATGACAAGGCCCGGGACGACCGTGGTCTTTTCCCCGCTGATCGCCCTTATGCGCGACCAGGTGATCAAACTGAAGAGCCTGGGAATACCGGCAGCCTACCTGAACAGCACGCTGTCGCAGGAAGAGAAAACGGAAACCCTTCAAAAAGCGGAAAGGGGGGATTATAAATTGCTCTACATCGCCCCCGAGCGGCAGGAGGACGAAAAATGGCAGGAGACCGTAAGGAAAATGGAACTGGGGATGGTGGTTGTTGACGAGGCCCACTGCATCTCGGTGTGGGGCCATGATTTCCGTCCCTCCTACAGAAGGATCGTAGGGCTGGTAAAGCAACTGCAATCCGACTTCCCGGTCCTTGCCTGCACCGCCACCGCCACCCCCAGGGTGCAGCACGACATTGAAAGGCAGTTCGACAACACCCGGCTCAGCGTGATCAGGGGAGACCTGTCAAGGCCAAATTTCAGGATGAGGGTCATCACTGCAGAAAGCCAGGAGGCCAAAATGACCTCCATACTCAAGTACATGAGGCAGGCCGAAGGTTCGGGACTGGTCTATTGCGGCACGCAGGTGGAATCGGAAATGTACGCCCGGTGGCTTGAATTCAACGGGATCAAAGCAACCTTCTACAATGCCGGCCTCGACGACGACACCCGCAAATCCATCGAATCAGGCCTGATGAAGAACGAATTCAAATGCGTGGTGGCCACCAACGCGCTGGGAATGGGCATCGACAAGCCCGACATCAGGTTCATAATCCACACGCAGGTCCCGGCCTCCCCCCTGCACTATTACCAGGAGATCGGCCGGGCAGGAAGGGATGGCAGGCCCACCGACATAGTGCTATATTACCACCCCGAAGATGACGAACTGCCGGAGGCGTTCATAAACGGTTCAAGGCCCCCCGTCCGGCATTACATAAGGGTTATCGATGCCTTGCTGGAGGAACCCCTGACACTTTACGGGCTCGTACGGGCTGTGAACATGAAGAAAACCAGGGTGAACACGATCCTTAACGACCTGCTCGACCAGCACATCATCACCAGGAACGCCGGCACAAGGAGATATGAATTCCGCTACGGCGCCCCGGAACTTGACACAAGCAGGTTTGAAGCGCTCAGGGAGGCTAAGATGTCCGACTTCAGCATCATGAAGGAATACATCAGCTCTGCAACCTGCCGGCTTGGTTTCCTGAGGAGGTACCTCGGTGACATCCCCCGGGGCGACTGCGGCAAATGCGATGTCGACCGGGGCAATGTGATCTCGGTGAAATGCACCCCCGGGGGGATGGAGCGGATCCATGCCTTCCGGGAAACCAATTTCCCCATCCTGGAAGTGGAAAAGCACAACAGGATCATGATGAACGGCGTTGCGGCTTCTTATTACGGGGTGACCAACGTAGGGGCAGCCATCCACAGGTCGAAGTACGAAGGGGGCGGCGACTTCCCCGATTTCCTCCTGAAGCTCACCCTCAAGGCCTACTGGAAGCATTTTCAGGGCCAGGCATTTGACACAGTGCTTTTCGTCCCGCCCACCGAGTCGGGCGACCTTGTGAAGAATTTTGCGGAAACAGTGGCAAGGATCCTGAAGATCCCTTTTTCTGACGGACTGGTAAAGGTGAGGGAAACCCGGCCGCAGAAGGATTTCGAGTCGGCGATCAATAAAAAAGACAATGTTTCAGGCGCATTCGACTGCACAATTGACGTAAAAAACAGGAAAATCTTGATAATTGATGATATCTTTGACAGTGGCCACACCATTAAGGCAATAGGCACGATGCTGAAGGAAAAAGGAGCCCTGGCCGTGGCCCCGCTGACCATAGCAAAGACCGTAGGAGGAAGGTAATGACCGACAACACACTTCCATACTGGATGGCCCTGGCCCATGCCACTGACTTCTCGACGAGGAGGAAGCTCGAGTTCCTTGCAGGCTCGGTGCACGAAAAGTATGGCATAGCCGAAGCGCTCGACAGGATCGGGGAAGGCGACAGGCTTGAATTCAACTTCACCGACAAAGAGTGGGCCGGGATCAGGGAGTCGGTGGGGGACCTTCCCAATTATGCTTTTCTCGCAGAGCGGATAGAAGGGCAGGGCATCCATACCATGAACATCTGGGACCGGTATGTTTATCCCCCCAACCTCAAGAAACACCTGAAATACGAGGCCCCCTTGCTTATCTATGCCAGGGGTAATATGGACCTGCTGAAGAGAGACAGCATAGCGATAGTGGGGGCAAGGAAGAGCGCTGATGTGTCGCTCGAATTCACCGACAACGTTGCCAGGCAGGCAGTGCAGAGGAAGGAGGTGGTGGTGAGCGGATTTGCGAAGGGGGTCGACAAGAGGGCCCTTGATGCTGCGTTGAAGTACAAAGGCCAGAGCATCATCGTCCTGCCCCAGGGCATCGAAACCTACAGATCGAAGGAGTATTACAAAGAGGTGGTAAAGGGCAACGTGCTGGTGATGAGCATTTACCATCCCAAAGCGCCGTGGTCGGTGGGCTTTGCCATGGACCGGAACAGGATCATCTATGCACTGGCCAACCATATCTATGCAGCCGAATCGAACAGCAAGGGCGGCACCTGGGAGGGGGTGCTGAACGGTTTGAAGCGCGGCAGGAAGGTGTTTGTGAGGAAGCCCGGCCCCGGAGAAGAGAACGCCAACAACCGGCTGATCGAGCTGGGCGCCACCCCGGTCGATATGGATGGCAACGAGCTGGAGCACATCCCATCCGGACTTTTCGGGGAAGACAAGCCCGGCTACCGCGACAACCCAACGGATAAGAAGAAGAAAAA
>CAZMOK010000153.1:0-2979 GCA_964567785.1 uncultured Bacteroidales bacterium
TTCCCCCGGGAGACCACTGCCTGGGCAACTCGGCCACGGTACCTGTCGAGGTGACCAATTTCAACAACGTAGCCACCTTTGAGCTGAAGCTGAGCTACAACGCTTCCAATCTTCAATGCGACGGTTACGCCAGCGTGATCCCGGAGCTTTCGGCTAATTTCAGTGGCACGGTGAACCAGGCCGCCGGGGAGATCACCCTGATGTGGCAGGATGCCGTACCGGTAACCCTGCTTAATCAGCAGGTCATCGCTGAATTGGTATTTACTCCCCTGCAGGCCGGTCCTGGTCTGTTGGACTGGTACACCGGTCCCACCGGCAGCGCCTTCACCAACCCCTCCGGCGACACGATCGCTGCCCAGTTCTCCGCCGGACAGGTGGCCATCTACGAACCTCCTGTCATCCTTTCCCCATCGACGGATTCAAAGACCGTCTGCATTGGTGACTTTGTCAGCTTCATGGGCATCGCCTCCGGTAACCAGCCGCCCTTCACCTACCTGTGGACCTGGCCCGACGGCCACACCAGCCCGGATGACCCTGCCTTCTGGAGCGTCACCAAGGACGATGCGGGAGATTACACCCTGCTGGCCACCGACCTCATGGGCTGCACCGACCAGAAGACCATCACCCTGATCGTGAGCGATAACCCCGTTGCAGCATTTCATGGCACAGATACACTGGTGGTGGATTCGGGCTATATCCTGGAAGCAGGCACCGGGCAGGCGCATTACCTCTGGAACACCGGCGACAGCACCGAAAGCATAGAAATCTATTCAGAAGGGATGTACACCGTTGAGATGGAGTCCCAGGCCGGCTGCCTGGGCAGCGATTCGGTCTACATCGTCCTGCGCGAAGAACCCATCATCGAGCCCTCACAGTATTTCTACATCCCTAATGCTTTTACGCCGGATGGGGATGGGAGGAACGATGTGTTCAGGCCGGTATTCGCCAATCCGGCATTTGCAATTTACAGTTTACAGTTTACAATTTTCGATCGGTGGGGAGGTAGAGTGTTCGAGACAGATGATATTGGGCATGGATGGGATGGTACTAAGGACGGCCGGGAGTGTCCTGCGGGAGCGTATATTTACCGGATTACCTTCCAGGTTGACGGGATTCCCGGAGCCGAAGGAGAACAAACAATAGTCGGAACCGTGGTGATCGTCAGATGATCTTCATGATGGCTATCTTTTCGTTCCAAAATCATCATAAAAATTATTGGGGCTGCTGTTAGCAATAGTTGCTACTTAATTACTAGATCATCAGGATTTTGACGGCAATCCCATATAGAATGAATGATTATAAAATCATCTGTTACCTCATAAAAAATTATATAATCCTGAATAATTAATCCACGAAAAGGTTTCAAAGAAGTTTTTAAGCCTATATATGGTTGATCGGGAAGAAGTTTTACACTTTTAGTGATAAGTTTTGCAAGCTTGGTTGAATACTTTTTATTTTGATTTCTTTGATTGTAAAATTCAAGGATCTCAGACAGTTTATTTGAAGCTATTTTTGACCAGATTATTTTTCTTTTAGCCATCTATTTATCTGTTCATCAAGTTCTTTTTGTTCAATAAATAATCCTTCTTTGACTTCTGATTGTGATAACAATATTTCTTTTTCTTGATCTTCGGTCAGAATAATGGTTTTTTCCGCCTTTGAATCCAGAATTGTTTTAATCGCTTCCAGGAAATGAATGTCATCAATTTCCTTAATTTTCTGGATTAATATATTTTTTAATTCAATCTTGGTCATAGCTACCCTTTTTATAAAAATACAAAATTTTAAAGGATTTTGTTCGGATTTTGTTTTTTCTGGGCAATTATTGCTAACGGCTGCCGTCCGTCTCAGGCCTTGTTATGCCCTGATGATCAACTTCTGCCTGTAAGAGATGCCGGCCATTCTTACAGATAGCACATAAACTCCAGGCCGTAGCTCACCAATTTCAATTTTGAGTGTCTCCTGACTTTCCTGCACTTTTTTAATACACCTACCCCCAAGGTCATAGAGTGCGATCAAGACCGGTTCATTGTTTCCATTCTCTATCCGGACAAACACCTCATCTTTAGCAGGGTTGGGAAAGATGATAACCAGGTTGTCCATTTCTGTTTCATCGACATCGGTAAACTCACTCTCAATGTTCAGATCATCTAAGTACACTCCGTTTCCGTTGGCCGACACTCCTTCAAAAGTAACACTGGTATAGGTTGTGGGGGAGAAAAACTGGAAATCATAGTAAGTCCAATCGTTCACCGAATGAATCACTGCCAGTTGATCACCTGCACCCATCACTTTTAGGGTATCAGTGGAGCCATTCCATGAAGGAACTTTAGCCCAGAATCCGACATTGACGGAGTAATTGAAGTCATCCTCTGAAAAAGAAATGCTTAATGTTGCGACACCGGCCGAATTATTGGCTGGAAGATGGGCACAACCTTGCCCGGTATGGGCAGCAGTATCAATGATGGTCCAGTCATTCGTACCAAGTAATACATTGTGGTTCATAAAGACGGGTATGGATTCAAAATCTTCCTCAAAAGGCAAACCTTGAGGACTGCATGTTAATGCCGCAGGTCCCTCAGGAGTAGACTCCCCGTCGGGATCCTGGTAAACCGCTGTGACTTTAAAGTGTTCACAATAACCCAGAAAAACAGGATAGATATAAGCCATTGTATCCGGCGTAGAATCGATAGGCAAGTAGATTATATCGGGGGTTCCTGAACGGTAGATTTTGTAATAAGCCGGTGTGGCATCCTGGGGTGGACTCCAATAAAGTATGACAAAATCCTCTGGGGCGATTCCAGTCAGGTTGGTGGGAGGGGGGAAATTCTGGGCAGAGGATAAAAAGCTGAACACTCCCAGGAACAATGCAGAAACAAATACTGATTTTTTCATATTGGCATTGGTTTAATATTCCTCATATAATAAGGCCTAACGGCCGGCGGCAGCCGCCGTGCGGCCGTTCTTTTCTGATTATAC
>CAZMOK010000154.1:0-1078 GCA_964567785.1 uncultured Bacteroidales bacterium
ATAATAAATATTGGATATGGTTAAATGTGGTATGGTTTTTATGGTTTGGAACTTATATCTTTAAAAATTCATTGCCATGAGATCTGCAATAGTCATATTCCTTATTGTCTTTTTATCGGGCAACACCCTTTTTGCCCAGGAAAAGCTCACAAGAAAAGAAAAGAAGGAGAAAGAAAAGATAGAAAGGGAAGCAAAGAAGCAGGAATTACTGTCCCTTATCAATTCCAGGCAGTTCGTACTTGAAGCTTCCAGGGTACAGGATAAAGAGGGCAAGGTGCTGACCCTCACTCCTTTGATCAACTTCCTGATAGTTCAAGGGGATACTGAAACACTCCAGTTCGGACTCGAAGGACAGTTAGGCTGGAACGGGCTTGGCGGCATCACCCTTGAAGGGAAAATAAACGGTTTCACCGTGAAAGAGGGCAAGCCGGGAAAGTATTTCAATGTTACGATAAGGGTGGCAGGCGCAGGGATGTATTCCCACCAGTTCCTTACTGTTTATCCTGATGGAAGGGCTGAGATGGAGGTCAGCGGCGACCGTGGCGGCAGGTTTACCTTTTACGGCCAGATCAAGCCCCTTTCCGATACAAGGATCTACAGATCCACTCCTGATAATAAGTAGACTACTTGTTACACATCGAATAAAACACCTTTCTTGTTGCCGCTCTCTTTTCCGCTGGTGCTACTTAAAGAGGGAACGCTGGTAAAATAAGGATTGCCGGGTAAATGAACCTCTTTTCTCTGCAAAATCCTTGATAGAATTATGAGTTTCCGCAACCTGTCGCCGGGCAGCACCAGGTGATGGTCTGCAATGACATTCTTTAGCAGGCTGTGCACCCTCAATATTGAATTGCTTGCCGGCCTCGAATTTCTTTATAAATTCCTTATCAGGACCAGCACTTTCATGACCCCCTGCCACCGGCCAGGGTATGCGGACAAGCTGAATTCCCAGTTTTTCTTTGAGTATGGCATCCTCCACTCCACTGGCCACCAGCCATCCGGATTCATTGCCAATGATCCTAAGGCGTTTTCCTTTGAGGTTATCAAGAGCCACAAGCACATCCAGAACTAAACCAAG
>CAZMOK010000154.1:1178-2938 GCA_964567785.1 uncultured Bacteroidales bacterium
CTCAGATCTCAGAACTCAAAACTACTTATTCCTCTTCGCCCAGCTATCCCTCAGGGGGACCGTCCTGTTGAACACCATCTTTTCAGAGGTGCTGTCGGGGTCGACGTTGAAATAGCCGATACGCTGGAACTGGTAATGGGTCAACGGCCCTGCACCGGCCACGCTGGGCTCGATATAGCAATTGTCAAGCACCTGTAGCGATTCAGGGTTCAGGAATTCCTTGAAATCTTTCTCTTTATGCCCTGACGGTTCAGGGTCCATGAAGAGCCGGTCGTACAGCCTCACTTCAACCTTTAACGCATCGGGTATGGATACCCAGTGAAGCGTGCCCTTCACCTTGCGTGTGCTTCCCGAACCGCTTTTGCTTTCCGGGTCGTAAGTGCACTGTATTTCGGTGATCTCGCCGGCATCATTCTTTACTACTTCTTCACATTTGATAATATAGGCATTTTTGAGCCTTACTTCCCGACCGGGAGCCAGGCGGAAGAATTTCCTGGGCGGGTCTTCCATAAAGTCGTTCCTCTCGATGTAAAGTTCCCTGGTAAAAGGCACGATCCGGCTGCCGGCGCCCTCATCCTCCGGGTTGTTCTCGGCTTTCAGCTCCTCCTTTTTGCCTTCCGGGTAATTGGTAATGACCACTTTCACCGGGTTGAGCACGGCAAACACCCTGGGGGCCTTTTTATTCAGGTCTTCCCTAACACTGTATTCGAGCAATGCCACATCGATCACATTATCCCTCTTGGCAACGCCGATGGTATCGGCAAATTTCCTTATCGATTCAGGCGTAAACCCTCTGCGACGAAGGCCTGAAACTGTGGGCATCCTGGGATCGTCCCATCCATTCACGTGCCCTTCCTTTACGAGTTCCATCAGCTTTCTCTTGCTCATCACCGTGTAGGTCATGTCCAGCCTGGCAAATTCGATCTGCCTGGGCCGGTAAGCCCCTTCTTCTTTCACTATCTGGTCGAGGAACCAGTCGTACAGCGGACGGTGCACCTCAAATTCCAATGTACAGATGGAGTGGGTGATCCCCTCCAGATAGTCCGACTGGCCGTGGGCCCAGTCGTACATGGGGTAGATGCACCATTCATCGCCGGTCCTGTGGTGTTTTGCATGCAGGATGCGGTACATCACCGGGTCGCGCATGTGCATGTTGGGAGAGGCCATGTCGATCTTCGCCCTGAGCACCTTGCTGCCGTCGGGGAAATCGCCGTTCTTCATCTTTTCGAACAACATCAGGTTTTCTTCCACAGGCCTGTTGCGGTAGGGGCTCTCAATGCCCGGGCGGGTGAGCGTGCCGCGCTGCTCACCGATCAGGTCAGAGGGTTGATCGTCGACATAAGCCTTGCCTTCCTTGATGAACATCACGGCCCAGTCGTAAAGTTGCCGGAAATAATCGGAAGCAAAATAGAGGCGGTCTTCCCAGTCGAAGCCAAGCCACCTTACGTCTTCCTTGATGGAATTGACGAATTCTTCTTCCTCCCTGGTAGGGTTGGTATCGTCGAAGCGGAGGTTGGTGAGTCCGTTGTATTTCTTTCCCAGGCCGAAGTTCAGGCAGATCGACTTGGCATGGCCGATGTGCAGGTAACCGTTGGGCTCGGGCGGGAAACGGGTATGGACGCGGCCGTCGTTCTTGCCTTCGGCGAGGTCTTTCTCAATGATCGATTCGATGAAATTGAGTGATCTTTTTGGCTTCTCTTCAGTCATAATATGCTGTAATAGATAGAATTACTATTCAAAGTGTGCAAAATTAACAGAAA
>CAZMOK010000155.1:0-2887 GCA_964567785.1 uncultured Bacteroidales bacterium
TGAGACCTTCATTTTCGCATACAGTCTGTGAAACCCCGGCATTGACAGAACAGTTTTGTGCCTGGATTTCGCTTTGGAAAAAAAGACTGATAATCAGAATAAAATAAAGGCTGATAAGAGTTTTTATTAGAGGACGAGTGTTTTTCATAAATGGTTTTTCTGGTTTAATTATATAACACTATTACAGAATACGAATGATTTTTCCTGGAGGTTTATCAGATTAGGTTTTAGCCATAGTTTAATGAACAGTAAGACTCATTAACATCAAGTTTATTACCATCAATTTGATTTAATGGAAAAGCTATTGAATAATATCTATAAATTCGGAGAATGGTGGTATCAACAAAAGTAATTTTTAGAGCGATTTGTACAAAGCTTTAGAATAATATAGATTAGTTCTAAATAATTGAAGGAATAATGTAATTAATTTACAATCAGAAGACAGAAGGGTGCTTTCGTATAGATTCTATACGATGTACAGATAGAATTTTTATATGTTTTTTGTACGAATAAATGCAATGCACTTAGACGTACAACCTTTTCTTGATTTCGGTTCGTATAGGTATTATCTTTATATGTGTTAAAGTCATTCTTCTTATAAATAAAGGGCAATTAGCTGTATACCTGATCTTTTTTTACTCTCTGGCTTTATAGATCAAACCCTTCTTACTGTTTAATTAACCATTTTTTATAAACCATTAAAACCGAAGCCATGAGAACGATAAAATTCCTTTCCATCCTTATCCTTGTCACCGGCCTTTTCACAACCTCATTTTCGCAGCCATCCCTTAGTTTTCAGGATCCTGAACTTGACCGTTTCTGGATTGCTATGTCAGATCTGGGAGATACCGTGACGGGATTGAACAGTGGGCTGTCAGGAGTACCTGACCAGCCCGGCGAGGATATGCAATGGTACTTTTATGAAAACACCGGGGGGCCTAACCCATGGTACAACATCTGGTTCTGGAACGGGCCCTTTCTCCCGCCAAACGACAAGCTGGTGCTTGTTGGATTCTATGTAGCACCCCTTGATCCGGGATCCTCCGGATCTCTTGATGTCGTGGTCAACTGGTCCTCACCGGAGTGGTCGTGGCCGGACCCACCTCCGGGGCCACCCCTGCCACCGCTTCCTCCGGATGAAGAACAATTATACGTGGTCAGGTCGGAAACATTGTTTTCCGGGGTAATAACACCGGGAGAATTTACCTGGGTTGAATTCTATTATGAAATTGATATGTACAATCCCGGCTGGGTATCAATCGATGTATGGGGAGAAAATTTCGAGATACCTATTGAACAGCCACCCCCACCGGAGGAATCTGACCTTGTGCCTTTCTGGCAACAGATGCCACCTTTTGGTGGAATGATAGTCCATGAATGCCTCGAGCCTGACTTTGGTTTTGAGTTCGGCGATGCGCCCGACAGTTGTATGGCTTATCTCGACGGGACCATGGGCTTGTTCCCGACCTGTACAAACGTACCCACAACTAGTTTCATCAGCCACCAGTGCCCCAGTGGAATTTTCCTGGGCGGATGGGTGGACTGTGAGGCCGACGGCAACGCCGGATGGTGTCCGTTCTTCAATCCGAACAAATACAATATGGATGAGTGCGGAACTTCGCCTTTCCCGATGCCACCCACAGGTATTGTTGATGAAGGGCTCATGTTCCCGATCCCACTGACAATAGTCGGTCCGGTAGGAGGGGAAAGTTATACGCCCTGCGGCACCATGACCCAGCCACTTGACACAGCATGCCAACAAGGTATCTGGGGACAGAATATCGACATATGGGTAGATGCCTCACAGGGTACAACCTGCTATCTTAATGTCCTTTTCGACTGGAACCAGGATGGCCAGTGGGCAAACGATCCCAATAATATGTGCCACGGAAATATGGTGCCTGAACATGTCCTTGTTGATTTTGTAATACCCGGGGGATACATCGGGCCTCTTTCGGGGGTAGTACCACCACCTCCAAGCTTCCAGATCGGACCCAGGGAAGGATATTGCTGGGCAAGGTTCTCACTGACAGAGCAGCCGGTAAATACAACCGACTGGGATGGTTCAGGCCAGTTTTTTGATGGTGAGACCGAAGACTATCTCATTTATATCGAAAGCAGCGGTCAGCAGATACCGGTCTCGAACTGGTCGGTATTCCTTGCCATTGGCCTGATCGTATTGTTTACGGCAATCCTTGTACGAAGAAGAATGTAGTCCATCCTCCCAAATTCCTACTATACTCCAGAGCCATCTGCCGGTAAAACGGCGGGTGGCTTTTTTGGCTGATGTTCCGCCTGAGGTGGATTTCGCTTCGCTCAACTTTTGGCTGATAGTAGAATGATTGGTTAAATAAATACCAGGTTGTTGCGGTTGGTGACTTTTTCGCAGTAGTGGCACTGTAATTTCAGGTCGTCTTTATCGGCAACAGTGAAACGGGTGGTGATATTCTCGTGGTTGGTAATGCATTTTGGATTGACACATTTGGTGAAATGGGTTATTTCATTGGGCATTTCAACCTGCTTTTTGAGGGTTACCTTGTAGTCCCTTATCTCAATGAGGGTTGCAGTGGGCGCTACCAGGGCTATTTTATTTATATCATCACTTTCGAAAAACTGGTTGGAAACCTTTACGATGCCCTTAGTTTTGTATTTTTTACTTTCCAGGTTGGTGCCAAAGAGTATCTGCTCTTCACATTCGTCAAGTCCAAGAATTTTGATTACCTGGAAAACACTCCTTGAAGGGATATGGTCTATTACTGTTCCGTTTTCAATGGCTGATACTTTCAATTCTTTTCTCAGGGCTTCCATATTTTCCGCTTTTATCTATAAACTTTTATAATTCTTGCCTCCTTTACCAAAGCTATGGCTGTTATGAGTTCTGAGTTCT
>CAZMOK010000156.1:0-2876 GCA_964567785.1 uncultured Bacteroidales bacterium
TACGATCTTGATGGAAACAGGAATATCAACACAGGTACGTTTTTGTTCCGGACCAACCTGCTGCCCCTGTTCAAGAATAATTACCTGAATGCCAATATCTATGGTTACCATGAATACCATTATAACACGAATCCGTACACATTGTCGGGCATTGCCTGGGATATTAACTATATTACCAAAATTGGTAAAATCGTCGACCTGAGATTAACAAACAACTACGGGTCGCCTAATGTGCCCGGAAACCAGATGGGTCTTCTGGGGTTCAGGGTACACTCGAATTTTGCCACCGGTAATAAAAAGCGTTATTTCACTGCCTCATACAACAACCTTTCAAGGAAATATTACCTGCACAATTACATGGGCGAACAGCAGGAAGAGAATTATGTGCATGATGAATATGCCAGCTTTTTCTATCATGCACAGACTAACCCGATGCATTTATGGTATGCCGGCCCCAGCTTTGAGCTGTATAATTCGTTCAGGCCTGCCATAAGAATAAATGAACCCGACCAGGAATACCGTGCAAGGAAGATCCGAATAGAATATAAATCACTCCTTGCAAAGAAATTTTCCTTCTCGCTGAAAGCTGGCATCACGGATATTTACATCAAGGAAGGGGAAGAGACAGAAAAGCTGAAATATGATGTGCACCTGGCCCTTGGTTATGGGCATGAAGGTTACGGTGTTTTTCTGAGGTACGATTTCGGCCCTATGGTCAACAGCGGCCTTTACCAGTACCCGGGCGATGCGCTGAACCACAGTATTTCTTTCGGACCCAATATCATGGACTCCTATTTCAAAAAAAGGGTTTCGTTGCGATTAAGCGCCAATATGATCTACCGGCTCGACCTGGAATATGCCCTTTTGAATGTCAACCCGGTGTTGGAGGCCTATCTGTTCAAGAACTGGTATGCGATATTAAAAGGTACTTATTCATGGGGGCAACAACAGTATAATGATACTGTAGTAGAAAACTCCCATTATTACCTTGAATTCGGGATCAAGAAAAGATGGGGCCGTACCGATATGAACAGGTGGCAGAAGGAAGCAAAGCGCTTGAGGATAGTATTTTATAAAGATGATAACGGGAACGGAGTAAGAGACGATAATGAAGGTGGTGTGCCTATGGTCAAAGCTAACCTGAAACTTACCACCTCCCTCGAAGAATACAAGAATTTCAAGTTCCCCGTTGATCTTACCCTTCTTTCTAATGATAATGGAATGGTGACATTCAACAGGATACCTAAAGGGTTTTACGAGCTTTCTGTTTTGCCCCTGGCCGATATGCAGGAATACTTCTTTGTTGATCGGAATATCGGCCAGCTTGAGATAATGCAGAACAGCAGGCTTGAGATACCTTTCAGAAAAGCAAACAGGATAGAAGGCTCAATAATCCTGAAAAGAACCAAATTCATCCGCACCGGTGAAGAGAAAATAGACCTCGGCAATATAAAGATTACCGCTTTCGACAGGGAAGGCAACAGTTATTCCTCTTTCACACGGAAAGACGGAAGCTTTGTGATCTATGTGCCCGCAGATAATGTTTACCTTATAAGGTTGCAGAATATCTTTGGAAGCAACTTCAGGATATTAAAAAACGATATACGTGTTGATGTTTCAGCAGGGAGTGAAAACAAGGTAACATTCAATGTGGTGGAACAAAGCCGCCAGATCAAATTCAAGAAAGCAAAACCGGAAGAACCCGATACGCTTAAGCCTGTTACACAGAAAGTGAGGGTCCTGCCCGGTGATGTTTATGAAAATCCTGCAGAAGAAGGGGTCGATAAAGATGCCATGCCCAACTTTAAAATGGAACTTGATCCTCCGCAACCCAGGGAAATGGTTCCGGGTAAATACTATGTTATTGTAGCAGAACCTGTTGAACTTGATGTTGCTGCAAATTACTGGATAATACTGACAGAGAACGGCCTCGACGTCAGCCTGGGTGTCGACTCCGACAATGAGGAGTACTATGTATATTCTGATTATTTTGATACAAGATCGGAGGCAAGGACTGAACTTGAGAAACTTAAAGAAAAGAGAGTTAAATCGGCTATTGTTTTCAGATATCAATAGTTTGTAATATCTTTAGCACTGTCGTATGCGTTATGCATCCTTTTTCAAGCTACTAAAACCAAATCATACACTTATGAAGAAAGTATTATTCCCTTTCGTTTTACTGATGAGTATTTCCCTGCTTTTCTCATGCTCCAAAGAGGCTGAAGTAATATCTGATGTGAATAATGGCGAAACCAATACCATACTGAAGGAAGACACAACCATTCACCAGTATGTTTATGGCATCATGTTAGAGAACGGATGGAGCCAATGCTCCTATTTTGTTCATGAAGAACTGTCCTTACTTAAGAACGGAGCTACTTTTATACCCAGCGGACCGCAAGGTTTTGTCCTTACAGAAGGTGAGTTCCCTGTGTTCACTGCTTTCGGCGGGTTTTCGGCAATGGGTGGCCCGGGCGACTGGATCCGGATCAACCCCGACGGCTCAGCAACTCTTCAGGTCAATAGCAACGATGCCAGTGCAGAGTACACAGACCTTTCAAATCCCTTGTTTCCAAAGATCTATAACGGTGCAGGGCATATGCATATGCACCATACAGGGGAATTGATCCAGATCCCATTGCCTGGCGGTTTGTTTCTTTATACCGTTGAACCGGGAGGCCACGGAGCTACAGTCTGGCAAGGCAAGGCAGATGTGGTTCAGTTGGGCACAACGGCTCCGGAACTTAAATTCACCGCGAAATACGTGGTTGCCGGAAACGGCAAGGTTGTGAAGAACCAGCTGAAGCTGAAGTAGGAGTCAGAGCGCGGTAGCCCGGGAGCGCGGGAGCGCGGAGCTGAAAATAAGACGGGAGGAT
>CAZMOK010000157.1:0-2796 GCA_964567785.1 uncultured Bacteroidales bacterium
TCATATAATTATAAAAAAACCCCGAAAACCACCGACGACCCCGGAGGGGTCGAATTAACCGCCCGGGAATCGGTCAAGATACGCCTTGACGACAACGAAAGGTTCCGCTTCGTGAATGACCGGTTTGAATGATGATTGCGTCTATGATAAAACCAGCTCAGGCTGGAAGCGAGCTGCTCTGAGCACATGGTAAAGGTCTTATGTGTACATGTGAATATGTGAACATGCGTACATGATCTACTCTACCTTCCCATCCCAGTAATACCATCTTCCCTGTTGCATGGCCTTCAGTCTTTTCGGTATGTCATGATGCAGCAGGCGGTAGGTCTTATAGCCTAAATATGAGGCCATATCACCTCCACCCGTAAGCTGCTCCAACGGGCTTTTTTGCTCCGGGTAGTGATCCAGGGTGACCTGTTCATCTGCCGGGATCTCTGCCAGTTCTTTTGCTGCCGCGATGGCGTGTTGCAAACCTCCTACCTCATCGATAAGGCCATTTTCTTTTGCCTGTCCGCCTGTCCATACGCGACCGTATGCAAGTTGTTCCAGCTCCTCAAAGGTCATGTTCCTGTGTTTGGCAACATCCCTCATCCAGGTGTGCACTCCTGCCATATGGTTCTTTTCGAATTTTTCCCACTGTTCTTCCGAGAATTTATGATAATCTGAGTACATAAGGGCATTCGGGCCTTTCGAAACAAAATCCCAGGTAATCCCCAGCTTTTCATAAAGCCCTTTCATTACAAATTTCCCGGAGATCGAGCCGATAGACCCGGTAATGGTGGTTTCATCCGCTAAGATCTTCGTCCCTTTGTAAGAGATAACATATCCGCCGGAAGCTGCGACCCCAACCATAGAGATGACCACCGGTTTATCCTGGGTAATTATTTCAATTTGCCGTGCGATCATATCACTGGTGAGCGCATCCCCGCCACCTGAATTCACCCTGAATACAATGGCTTCAACATCATCATCATTCCATGCCTTTCGCAGGTCACGGTTTACGGACTCATACCCCATTGTTTCTCCGAACAGGGGATCAATACCGCTTTTCTTTCCTCCTATCATCCCGGCTGCATGGACCACGGCAATTTTTTTGTCCCCGGTAAGATCAAGCGATTTTGGGCATACTTTCGCATAGGTGGCGGAAGATACAAGCCACTCTTCGCAGCCATCTTCGTTATCATCGTCTTCAGGCCTGAGCCTGTCTTTCAGTTCATCCCAGTAAAGGATCTCATCCAGCAGTCCCATCTTTATGGCATCCGCTTCCCCACCCTCATACAGGGCATGTTCCATGGCTGCCACAAGTTGCTCTTCGGTAAGGCCGCGGTCTTCACCAACCACCCTCATAAAGGTCCCCCATTGTTCGTTCATGATCCATTCCTGGTTTTCACGGGCATTTTCTGTCCACTCCTCTTCCATTATCAGTTCAGCGGCCGACTTATATTCCCGGATCTTGCTGATTTGCGGTTCTATGCCCAGTTTTTCCATAGTGCCTTTCAAAAACGGGGCGCCGGAACTCATCCCGGTGAAATCAAAATAGCCCGTTACAGGCATAAAAACTGAATCACAGGCAGAAGCCAGGAAGTACGACTTACGGTCCATCATAGTGCCGTAGGCATAGAACTTTTTGCCGGCCTCCCTGCATTCATCCATGGCATATCGTATCTCTTCCATGTTAGCCATGTAATCGGAATACCCGTCAAAACGGAATATTACCCCGTCGATCCGGTCATCAACAGCTGCTTTCTGGAGATTGGAAAGGACCCTGTGCAGGGTTTCAGGCTCGTCTCCCAATAAAGGGGGGAAGCCCGCCGGGGGAGGATACTCAGGTAATCCCGACTCAAGCGTTATGACCAGCCAGGAGTTGTCGTCGATATCGGGGGATCTTTCTCGTGTAGTGATCAGTATAACAACAGCTACAATAAGAATGAAAAGGATGATGGCAGTAAATGCTGCCAGAAGGCTTCTCAGGAATTTTTTCATGGTAAGAAAGGATGTAAAGGGTTAATAATTTCTTTTAAAGAACACTCAAATATACTTAGACGAGAAAGGGAATGCAAGGGTTACTTCGTATGTGCCTTAAGCTTTTAACCTTTTGTTCTTTTCAGAAAATGCTAAAAGCAAAAAGGAAAAGGTTAAAAGGTACAGGAAAACAGCCCTGGTCAGCGGTATCTGATATATAGCTCTTATAAAATCGCATTTACGTATTCAAGTATCATCTGTCGTACTGCATTATCAACGGTGATTTTACAAACCAAAATATCCCTGTAATTCCCTGCCGATTTTCATTGTTCCTTCTGCAATTTAATCTAATTTTGTAATGTTAATCTTTTAACACAAATTAATTCACCGGTTTCGCACGAAACCATAGTCACGGAAGAGAGAACATTTTAAGTTTAAGACAATGGAATCTGTTAAAGAAAAATTAGTCTCGATGAGTCCTGAACTGCATGACATGATGGACCATTTTCAATATCCTGAAGAAATAAAAGAGGTCATTGAAAAGGAAGGCCTTTTACCTGAAGGCTTGTTGAGAAGGCTCCACAATGCCTACCCTCAGCACTCCGGTATCTTTGATACCAGCGAACCGCTGTTCAGGGATAAGCATCAGTATGCCGGCAAGAAAGGATTCAGGGAGATCGTAAAGATCCTGCTGGAAAATGGGATTGACATTGGTTACCTGAAGGAGCGGGAGTTTTTTATAGATGTATACCGCTTTATGGTAACCAAACATACGCTCAATGCAATTGACTGGGACAATTTTGCCAAAGATTCGATCTTCCAGCTAACCTTCCC
>CAZMOK010000158.1:0-2738 GCA_964567785.1 uncultured Bacteroidales bacterium
CAGAAAAAAACCTATCTTAGAAGTCCAAAACCACTCAGGAAAACCCATCCTGTATGATATAATTTGTTGAGAATAAAAAAGTAAGGCAATGCCTGATAACTTTTTTACTGACAAAGAACACATCAGAAGTATTGATACCTTTCCTGTTACCTACCTGGTTTCAGCCATATTGTGGTGCGCTATTACCGAAGCCGGCAGATTTGTTTACAGACCCCATGTTTATTCAAACGATATCTAAATGAACAACTCACCAAAAACCAAGTATATGAAAACAACTTTACACTACCTGACTAAATTTCTCAGTCCTGGATTGATCATAGCATTTCTTTGTTTTTCTCCCCTTTCCCCTGCTTCTGCCCAGGATTGGGTCCAGATTGGAAGTGATATCGGAGGAAACCAAGATTTTGAAGCTTTTGGTTATTACGTAGCCATGAGTTCCGATGGTTATACTGTGGCTGCCGGCGCGGTTTACCACGATACCGAATTTGAGGATGCCGGGGCAGCAAGGGTATACAGCTGGAACGGATCGGGCTGGGTCCAGAAAGGCGATGATTTCTTAGGATCAGCCGAATATGATGAGTTAGGGTATTCAATTGCCCTCAGCGATGACGGAAATATTGTTGCCATTGGAGCGAAAGAAGACAGTGATGATCAGCAAAAGCCCGGTTATGCCCAGATCTTTAGCTGGAACGGGTCTGCCTGGGAACAAATGGGGGATAACCTGGTTGGCAACGACCCGTACGACCGGTTTGGATGTAACATCTGTTGCAGTGCAGATGGCAGTATTGTTGCTGTAGCTTCAAGAAATAGTCCGTTAGGTGATGAAGCCGGCAGTGTAATGGTATTCGAATGGACAGGTTCGTTGTGGGTACAAAAAGGAGAAGAGATCCTGGGAGACGCGGAAGGTGATTATTTTGGATCCACATCCATGAGTATAAGTTCGGACGGAAATATCCTGGCCGCCTGCAGCCCGTTTGGAGGCCCGTCAGCAACCGGGTATGTAAAAACCTACCAATGGAACGGTTCAAGCTGGGAGCAAAGGGGATCACAATTGTACGGCGAATTTGGTGGGGATATGTTTGGAATGTCTTCAAGTCTCAGTTCGGATGGAAACACTTTGGCTGTCGGCGCCAGGAATTATGATGGTGGCGGGGTTGACCGGGGGCAGGTAAAAGTTTACTCCTGGAGCGGTTCAGATTGGGCCCAAAAAGGGAATGCCATTGTTGGCCCTGATGATCAGGCATATCTTGGCTGGTCCGTCAGCATATCTGCTGATGGGAACTCATATGTAGTTGGTTTACCGGCCTATACTCTCCATGAAATCAGTCATGGCCGTGTAAGGGTTTATGAATATGATGGTTCATCCTGGTTGCAAAAAGGGGCTGAAATTCAAGGGTTAGCAGAAGATGACCGGTGTGGCTGGTCCGTCGATATGAGCTCTGACGGAAGCAAAATATTGTTGGGAGTCCCCTGGCACGACGGACCCCTTTCAAGTGAAGGGCAACTGAGGGTATTTACGTATGGCTTTGTTGATGTTCAGGAACATAGTTTTGGAACCGGCTTCAATGTCTACCCCAATCCCATATCGGATCATTTCAACATTGATCTGGGTAAGATCCATCAAGACGTTTCGATCACGCTCAGAAATATCAGTGGACAGCTTCTTTCGACCATGAGCTATCAAAATGTCAGCGAGATCAGGTATGAGATCGATATCGCCGGTGGGATCTATATCGCTGAGGTGAAAAGCTCCGACGGGGCCTCTGCTGTCCTGAAAATTGTCAAAGGGCAATAAGGGATTCGTACCTCCTGATCAGGGCAACAAGACAGATGTAAAAAAATAATCAGTGGGATGATGGAGGGAAGCTCCTCTACTATTCTTCTTGAGCTGCAATCCTGCCACCGGGAAGGGTAGTGACCTGCTTTGCTTTATAGGCAAGGTTCAGCGTTTTGTTATACATCCCATCGAGATCAAAACACTTCGAATATCGCTACATCGGGCAATCGTGCAATCGCGCAATCATTCCGGATTGCTATTTCCTCGACATCAACATTGAGTGCACATCATCTTTCTCTTCCGAAAAAGAGCCTGGATAGTTGCCATCGGGAGAACTCTGGATCTCCAGTTTTTCCCCTTCCAGCATCCTGACAATGCAGAACCGGGTGGTCCATTCCGAGCCCGGTGTATCGCATTTCTCAAGGCAAAGATCTATCCTTGCCGGGTCGGTTGATCCGTCGATACGGTATTCACCTTTAGTGGTCACGCCACCGTCGCTCCTGTTCTGGTGCATATCATAGGTGCCGTCGCTCCTGAATTCAAGTTGGCCTGACAGGATAAAATCGTTTGGTGTCATTTCCCAGGTCCCGATAATGTACTGGCTGATATCATCCGCATTTTCTGAGGTTTTATCCTGTGCTGAGGCAAAAATTTGAACAGCCATTAACAGGACGGCGACAAAACAAATTCCCTTGTGGTTCATAAATGTAGGTTTTAATTGGTTAATTAATGATGGATTCAACATCTATAAATGTAAGATATGTTTCCGAAAAATGCAACTCATCCTCCATTCCCCCCTGTTTCGCTTCGCTCATTCAGGGCTTTGTTTTTTAGATCCTCAATTTGAAAACATGTTGAGGATTAGCTTCGCTGATCCTTTTAGGGGGGGGGATTCAACCAAAAAAGCCCTGTTTCGCTTCGCTCATTCAGGGCTTTGTTTTTTAGATCCTCAATTTGAAAA
>CAZMOK010000159.1:0-2353 GCA_964567785.1 uncultured Bacteroidales bacterium
TTTAGAAGTAGGTGTCTTCTAGATGTCATCCAGGTGTCTTCCAGATGTCATCCAGATGACATCCCTTACTCCACAACCGTAAGCACACTCCCCTCCGAAACAGTAACCTGCATCCCCGGCCCAACATCCAAAGTCCGGCAGTTGGCATCACCACCCGTAACAAATGGTTGATTCGTTCCGGCTGAAATAATGGCATTCAAATACTGGTTCGGCACAATCTCAACATCCCAGTTCCTGGAATCGTTCCAGATATTGCCGTTCGAGCCTGTCCAGACTGTATTCAGGATCGGTTCCTCGAAAGCCCCTATCGAAGGGGATGAACTGTCCCTTTCAACTCCAAAAAAATCAAGGCCAACACCTGTAACCGGATCAGCCGCGCCAAGGCACGGAGAATCGTAACGGGGACGCAAGCCATTGATAGTAGTTGAAGACGGAGAAATAAACAGCGGGTCGGCAACAATATTGCCGGATGAGTATGAAGCCGAAAGAGTAGGATAAATGTTCTGATCTACTGTGTACCTGCCTGAAGTTCCAAGGTTGGTAAAGTAAGTGGTCGAATTCAGGTCGATGATGTTGTTCCTGATCGAAAAGTCGAGGATTGTGTCATTGTCCTCGAGCACAAACCCTTTATGTACCTGGTAAATTGTATTGAAACCTGCTATACTGCCCGAATGCAGCGAACCGTCTATCCTGAACGCGTAGCTCTGATCAGTATCGGCAGTTTCGTTATAAATGATATTGTTGACTATTTTCAGGCCGGTGACGGTATTCCCTACTTCAATAAAATAATGTTCACCGGGATTGAGCCCGGTCATGTTTCTCAGAATATTCCCGCTGACAAGGGTACTGTCGGTTTCGGCACCAATACTGACCACACCTTTATTAACCACATTCATTCTAAGGTCTCGGATAACATTTCCCTGTATGACCCCGTGACTGTTATAAGACTTTACGAGAATGGCATTGTTGAATGCGGCCAGGGTACCGGTCCCCGAATTGTAAACCTCATTGCTTATCAAATGAGTGAAGTTTGCATGATTTTGAAGTGTGTCGCCATCGACTCCCACAACAATTGCCTGATCAGGAGTATTGTATATGAGGCTCTCCTGTATGAGATTGAACTCCGCAGGCAGTGTGTTCGTCCCGGTGATCTTTATTCCCGGACCTCCTGAGTTGTAGATCTTTCCGCCGGTATAAACGATCGAAGATGAATTTTCAATATGCAGGCCATTAACTCCTGAAGCTGCACCGGTTATGTCTAATCCCTCGAATATTATCATCTCTGAGATATCTGTTGCCACCGGGCCGCCAACCTTCACAACTTCGCTTATGGATCCCAGTGTGGAAGCATCTATCACGACCCGCTGGGTTTCGGGATCGGCAGATGAATTTTTGATGATGACCGGCTGTCCTACCGAAGCCATAACCAGATCAGTGTTTCCCTGTATTCCAGTCTCCGTGTAAAACTCCGCACCGGAAACTCTCACAAAGTCATTCACATCATCCACTTCGGTAACAGGATACCAGCCATTGTTCATTTTGCTGCTCCTGTAAACAAAAGCATAGTACTTACCGGGGTACATGGAGAGATCGACACAGGAGAGATCGGTGCCGGAAGGGAAGGTGATCTTGTTGGTGTCGGAGATGGCAACCCCTGTTGCCGGGGGCACATCCACGGCTCCTTTATGGCTAACCTGAAGTTGTTCCGTATAAGTGGCAGGCTTAACAAGTACCTGGTCACCCCCTTTCAGCTCTTCGGCCAATGCCTCGCCAATAGTTTTGTAAGCTGTGGCCCAGCTCTGCCCGTCGCCGCTTGAGGCAACTGTACCGTCGACATAAATCGTATCGTTGGTATAGTTTGAAACTGAACCGTTAACATAAGTCGTGTTAATAACATTCAGTTGAAGATCAGTAATTTCGCAATTGGCTTCATCAAAATCAAGCGTAGCAGATCCGCCGAAATAATTAAAAATAAGGGTGAGGCATGTTCCATCAATAGACTGTCCTGAAAGATCAATCCATTGAATGTCTAATTGTCCGCTGGTTTCATCTATTAATAAAAAATTCGTTGTGAGGTTTCCGGCAATGCAGGAATCATATGAAAGGACATTGTTATCGTATTGAATTGTCAGGGATATTGCTGCCACATCATCAGGAAAACCTGAAGCATTCAAATCGACAGAAACTGTTGAACAATTGATCCCCTCAGTGTCGGCTAGTGTCATCGTTGCCTGGGACTGTGCCGAAAGAGCAAGGAAATATATGATTACAAACCAGAAGAGTTTCTTCATAAGGCTTAGTGGTTTAAAGATAAAACTGAGGGTACAAAATTATGAATATCTGATGTCCGATG
>CAZMOK010000160.1:0-2346 GCA_964567785.1 uncultured Bacteroidales bacterium
TTTGATGCCTTGATCACGGCATAGGCATTATGTCCGACCTCCAGCCCTAATGATTCGAGCGATTCGAGGGTGATGACCGAGGTCAGCTCAACACCGTCACCCACTTCCAGTACCACCTCAGCATTGACCGCGCCTTTTTTGATCTCTTTAACTTTTCCTTTAAGCTGGTTCCTTGCACTTACTCTCATAATATATTATTTTAAAAATTTTCTTCATACAAATATAATTACAGCTTAGCTTTGAATCCAAGTAACGGAACCATATCAGCAAAAACCTTTCAAATGATCCTATCGAAATTCTATTCTGTTTTCCTTGTATTTGCAATAGGCCTGATCTCATGCAGCCCTTCTGCCATGGAACAGGAGGAGATAATTTACCCCGGTCCGGAACCTTATGTACGCTGGTGGTGGTTTGCCTCTGAATTTTCTGAAAAAGATATCAAATATCAGCTCGACTGGTTAAAAGAGCAAGGCTTCGGAGGGGTTGAAGTGGCTTTTATTTACCCGGTAAACCGCAATCCTGATGCAAAAAGGTTTGAATGGCTCGGGGAAAAATGGCAGGACAGGGTCGTCTTTACCAAAAATTACTGCAACGAAACAGGATTGGGTTGCGATTTCACCTTCGGAACGCTCTGGCCTTTCGGCGGGACTTTTGTTTCCGATAAGGACAGGACAAATATTTATGGCGACAGTTCATTTAAACAGCCATTGAGACTTTCATGGACCCATCCTGATACAGGTAATGTGATCGACCACCTGAGTGAAAAAGCTTTTACAAGATATGCCGGAGTGATGGGTGAAGCCCTTGCACCTGCTCTGGGAGACCACAGATCAGCCTTGTTCTGCGATTCCTGGGAAGTGGAAACACACAGGATCTGGACGCCCGGACTGGAAAAGGAGTTCATGGAAAAGTATGGTTACGACATAATCCCTTTTATGGAAAGTATTTATGATGAAGGAAAAGAAGGGCCGTTATATGATTACATGAAGCTGGTTTCGGAGAAAGTCATCAATGAGTTCTACATCCCTTTTACCCGAATATCAAATGACCTGGGAGCCTATTCAAGGGTACAGTGTGCCGGCTCCCCCACCGACCTGATCTCAGCGTACAGCGTTGTTGACATCCCGGAATCGGAAGCGATGCTATATAATCCCCATTATTCCAGGATCGTGGCTTCCGCAGCAGCGCTCTCTGACAAACCGCTGGTAAGTGCCGAAAGCTTTACCTGCCTCTACGGCTGGCCCAGGGATCACATCCGCGAAGAGAAGATCCTGGATCTGAAGCTAGTTGCAGATGCACTTTTTGCCAACGGTGTGAACCACATCATATGGCACGGAATGCCCTTCAATCCCAAAGGTATCGACACCATATATTTTTACGCCAGTGTTCATGTTGGAAACAGAGGGAGCTTAAATCCGCACCTTGAAAAATTCAATACCTACCTTACCAGGCTCGCAAAGATCATGCGCAAGGGCCATACTTTTTCACAGGCTGCTGTTTATCTTCCCGTTGAAGATTCATGGATAGGGGGTGAAATGCCCGAGGAGCTCCAGTTGCCCTGGGCGTGGGGCGAATATGAAATGCGTTATGTTGAGTTCCCGGAAGAAATTGCAGGTTACAACCCGCTATGGATCAATCGGGAATTTTTGGGCAAAGGCAAAATGGAAAATAATAAACTGATTATCGGAAAAAACCATTTTGATATTCTTTATGTTGATGTGGACCATATTGATATCGAATCAATAAAAACGATCCTTGATCTTGCTAAACAGGGTCTGCCCGTCTGCCTGAAGAAAAATCCAAGGCAGGCCGGGCATATAAAATCGGAAGATCACCGAAATATTCTGAATGAACTGAACTCCCTGCCGAATTGCAGCAGGTCAATGGAAAAGATCAGCAATGAAGAACCGCTTGTCAGTGGATCTTATACTCCTGATTACTGGTGCAGGATGGACGGTGACAGCCTTTTCATATTCTTTGCAAACCCGGCTGCAAGCCGGCTTCTTTACCCTGTACCTTATGGGATCTCTGATACAGTATCATCAAGAGATGTGAATCTTGCTTTATCTTTTGGCGGAATGAAAAAAGAGATAGTTCTCAACTTCGAAACTACTTCCTCCCTTCTTGTTAAAATTGCTCCCGGCATTGAGCCTGAGGTCATAAGCTACAATTACAAATGAGAGTTTGTAAAAAAGCATAATGACAACCTGTCGGGAAGGTTGAGAAGGGAGGTGAACAGGAAACTTCAGAAGGGAAAGAAAAACAAAAAGTTTCAATTTTCAAATTTCAAAGCACAAGATTAAGATATGATATGTTCATTGTTCATTGTTCATTGTTCATTGTTCA
>CAZMOK010000161.1:0-2288 GCA_964567785.1 uncultured Bacteroidales bacterium
TGTCAAAGGGGACGGTATTGGACATCCCCCTAAATCCCCCTTCAAAGGGGGACTTTTTTATATTTCTTCATAGTCTCCCTGAGAATGTTTTTGATCCTTTCTCTCAGCGAATCGGGTTCGAGGACTTCCACATCGGAGCCCCAGCCGAGGATGGAAGAGATGAGTTCGAAATTCGGCTTTACCGTAAGGGAAAAGTCTACATGGTCTTTTGTCTTTTCCTCCAGCTCCTGGCTTGGGTGCAGGGGCTGTGTCATCAGGTAGTTGGCCTGGTGCGGACTGAACCGGAGCGTTATTTTCACCGGGTCGGTCTCTTCAAAGGCAGTGATGCCTATAACATTTTCAAAATATTCTTTAGGTGAAATCCCGCTCTCACGGTATCTTTTCCTATGTTTTATAACGATGCCGTTGATACGGTCAAGACCATAGACCCGCACTTCGCCCCAGTATTCGTTGTAGCCTATCAGGTACCAGCGGCCGCGGTATTCCTTCAACAAATAGGGATGCACAAGATACTGCATGGCATACAGGGAGCCGAACTTCTGGTATTCGATCTCAACCACCCTTTTGTTGTCGATGGCTTCGATGAGTTTCGGAAGGTGTTCCTTGCCCCTGGTCACCGGGATCTTTTCAAACTCGATGAAGTCGATCTCCCTGTTATCGCCGCGTGCCCTCTGTATCTTCATCGTACTGACAATCTTTTCAATGGCGCCCCGCACCTCACTGAAAAGCTCAATGTCTTCAAACTGTTCCAGCATCACAGAAGCTGCTGACAGGGAGCTCAGTTCCTCATCATTCAGCGGGAGCCTGTCGATGGAATAGTCAGGGTCTTCATAATAATAGGCTTTCCGGTAGTAATCATACCTTATCGGGGCGTCGTAGCCCAGTCCCCTGTCGTAGCGCATGGCGCTCAGGTCGTTGTCGAGCGTGCGTTTGCTTATGTCCTTGTCGAGCACTTCCCTGCAGGCCTCCATCATCTCTTCAGGGCTTACAAATTTCCTGTTCCTTAAAAGCCTGTTGATGATCCTGTAACGGATAAGCGCATTTTTGTTCCTTGGCATCTGTATCTGTTTAGGTGTTTACGGGATGATTTCCTCACGAGGAAAATGCTTACCTCTTCATTCAAAAATACACATAACACAGGTAGTATCCCCAAAAAAATATTCACAATGCAAATACATTGCAACGCCGCTTTTTATACTTGCACCATGAGCGGTAAAACAGAGAACGGAAAAGCCCGGGCCGGTCCCTGCGCTGCTTTTCTATGAATGCAATGCGGTGCTCAGGAAGTGCCGGGACGGCTCCCGGCTCCCGTTCCTGCTGATGAAGAGGCCCCGGTGTTTTCATGCAAATTTGAATTCACCGGGGAAACCTCTTTAATGGCCTGCTTATGAGCTGGTTATGGGTAATGTTGAATATTCTTGAGTGAATCAAATAGTAAATTAACTTCATGAGTGGTGAAATATCGAACTTCATCAGGATGTACAGCCTTTCCAGGGGCATGATCACAGAGGCTTTCAAGAAGGCTTTTATGCTGAAGGATGAGGGGAAGTTTGCAGTGAGCAACGCCCACCGGTCGGCTAAATTCGTATATGAAGTAGCCGAACAACTCCACCGGTTTTCAGATGACGATGACGTATTATACGTTCAAAAGGTAGATGATTCAGGGGTGAAAAAAAGCGGTGAATGGATGTATGATATCACTATTGCAGAGAACAAAAGCATAACCGATCCCAAATACCCGCATAGAAGGATATCATTTATCTCAACGATCAAATGGGCAGTTGAGTCGGAGTACAGCACGTCGTTACGCGAATTCTCAAAGGATTTTTCAAAACTGCTTATTGGAAAGCCGTACAATATCCTGTACCTGAACGGGCTGGACCAGGCAGATGAAATTGATGCCAATAAGTACATACTGAGAAGGATAGAAACAACCGAAGGGATCATCCGCGAACCGGAGGTGCTGTCAGGCAGATCGATCCCGAACATTTATATGGGTTTCTGGCCAACGCCACAAAAGGTTAAAAGGAACTGGAAAAACAAATCACAGTGGGATTTCTACGTTGATCCCGGATCATTGATCAAAAGGATCAGGCTGTACAAGTACAACACAAAAAAAGGCAAATTTGAAGCACATTAAATAAGATCATAAACTGACAAAGTGGTCAATCTGAGTTTGTTGGCTGTTGGCTTAATTCTCAGAATTGTCTTTATTGTCAAGTGGGTGCTGGGGGCTGGGATTTTTTTGGTATGAGGTGCGGGGTACGAGGTATGAGGTTTCCAGTTCT
>CAZMOK010000162.1:0-2244 GCA_964567785.1 uncultured Bacteroidales bacterium
AGATGTCTTCCAGATGTCTTCCAGATGTCTTCCAGATGTCTTCCAGATGTCTTCCCTTTTTCACTCCAACAACTTTTTAATCTTCCCGGCATCAAGAATAGTAATGACTTTTCTCCGTGTTTTAATAATTCCCTCTTCCTCCATCTCAGCCAGAGTCCTTGCAAGTGATGGACGGGCTATGCCAAACAATTCTGCCAGCTCCTGCTGTGTGTGTTTCAGAAAAACTGTCCTTCCGTCTTCTTCAAGATGGGTTGTCAGGTAATGAGCTACCTTCCCCCTGATCGTCTTGAATGATAAGAACCGTATTTTATCAGAAAGAAATTGGGCCCTCGATGATATTGAATTGAGATAGTTCTGGAGTATCCTGATGTCTGACTGAAGCATTTTCATAAACTCGTACTTGGGAACGTAGAGGATGGTTGTATCTTTATTGGCCAGTATGTTTACCGGGAAAGTATTCCTCTTTCCGAACAGAAAAGCAGCAGCAAGCACCCGGGGCGCCGGGATGTCCTCGATTTTTATCGTTTTCCCTGAAAAATCCACCATTTCTCCCTTAACACTGCCCTTTAAAATGCACATAAGGTGATTGCAGACATCTCCTGCAAAAGCAATCATTTCACCTACTTCAAAATTTTTGGTGAAATGATGCTTATCGCTGAGAAGAACTTTGAGCTCCGATTCTTTCAGCCCTTTAAAAACAGGATTCTGTATGAGGATATCAAACATAAAAACTTTAAAAAATCTTCCGCTAAAGTAACATATGTTACATTCTACCCCACCGGCAGAAGATATTTTTGCCTTGAAAACAACACAAAATAAGATGAAAAGGGAAATCATAAAAATAGACCAGGAGCTTTGCGACGGCTGTGGCCTCTGTATACCATCCTGCCCTGAAGGCGCACTGCAGGTTATCGATGGAAAAGCCCGGCTGGTAAGTGATCTTATGTGCGACGGGCTGGGCACCTGCATCGGCGAATGCCCACAGGGTGCGATAAGCATCGAGGAAAGAGAGGCAGAGCCATACAATGAAGTGGCAGTGATGCAAGAGATAGTAAAACATGGAAGGAATACCGTAATAGCTCATCTCGAACATCTCCTCAACCATAATGAAATGAACTTCTTTGACCAGGCAGTGGGGTACCTCAGGAATGTGGACGGACAAATGGAATTCACAGTTGAGGAACTGCTCGATGAGGTTTATAAAAAGGAAGTAAATGAAACTTGTGAAACAGGTGGGTGCCCGGGAATGAGATCGATGGATTTTTCCGCTTCTGAAACGAATGATGAAATAAGCGGCAAAACCGTGGAGAAAAATGCACAACCTGTGTCAGAATTGAACCAATGGCCCGTACAGATGCACCTGCTTAATCCTAATGCCTCTTTTTTTAAGGGAGCAGATGTATTGCTGGCTGCTGATTGTGTAGCCTTTACAATTGGTAATTTCCACACCGACTATCTGAAAGGGAATAGACTTGCTATAGCCTGCCCAAAACTTGACAATGGCAAGGAGATCTATATTGATAAACTGGTGGCCATGATTGATGAAGCGAGGATCAACACCCTGCATGTTATGGTCATGGAGGTTCCCTGTTGCAATGGATTGCTACATATTGCCAGGCTTGCTGCAGACAGGGCTTCACGCAAAATACCCCTCAAAAGGACAGTTGTAAGTATTAAGGGAGAGATCATTGCTGAAGACTGGTTATAAAATTAAAAAATCAGAGAACATGGAAACAAAAATATTTGATCATTCAAAAAAACTCAGGTTCAGCGAACTTGCTGAATTTTCAACTGAAGGCATAACAAGCAAGAAAATTATCCAGAAAAAAGCCGGAAGCGTAACACTTTTTGCCTTTGACAAAGGCCAGGGACTGAGTGAACATACTGCCCCTTTCGATGCCATTGTACAGGTGCTTGACGGTAAGGCAAGGATTACCATAGATGGCAAGCTGTTTGAACTTGAAACCGGCGACAGCATTATAATGCCCGCCAATGTGCCTCATGCAGTCGAGGCGGTTGACCGTTTCAGGATGTTGCTGACAATGATCAGGGAATCATAAAAATATTTAGCGATCAAAAAAGGAATGCCATGAGTGAATTAATAAATAACTCAGAGGAAAGAAAAAAAATATTAAAAGGTCTCATACTGGATCTACACAAGGGTGAAACAGCAGGATCAGTCCGCGAAAAACTGGTTGAAATGCTGAAAAATGTACCTTATGGAGAAGTTGTGGAAGTTGAACA
>CAZMOK010000163.1:0-2211 GCA_964567785.1 uncultured Bacteroidales bacterium
TTCATTGTTAATTATTAACCTTCTTTTCCATTCACTAATTAACGCTATGAAAAAGATACTACTCCTGCTGTTCGCCCTCACTCTCTTTTTCCCGGCTTTCGCCCAGTACCAGCCAGAAAACCCCCTCACCCACGAAATGACCGAAGAGGAGAGGGAAAGGCTTCCGGAAGTGCTTCGTGATTTTTATCCCACCGACCCGCCCGACCCGCCGGTGCGCATGGTGGCCGAATTTGAACATATGCAGGGAGTGCTGGTGAGATATCCCTTCGGCATCCCTGTTTCGTTGATCGCGGAAATGTCGGAAAACGTGGTGGTAACCACCATCGTTGCAAGTTACAGCGAACAGCAATCGGTAACAAGCACATACGAGGGTGCGGGGGTCAACATGGACAATACCGACTGGCTCATCGCGCCATCCGACTCATACTGGACACGTGACTACGGTCCGTGGTTCGTGGTGAACGGCGACAACGAAGTGGGCATATCGAACTTCCCGTACAACCGGCCCAGCCGGCCCAACGACAATGATATCCCCATTGCGCTGGCCAACCACCTTGGTGTTGAACTGTATGGAATGCCGCTGATCCACACGGGCGGCAACTGGATGTGCGACGGATGGTCGACCGGGGCCTCCACAGAGCTTGTTGAAGAAGAAAACCCCGCCCTCAGCAATGACAGTATCGAATCACTGGTTGACAATTATCTCGGGATCGAAAGGTACTTCATCATCGACGACCCGCTGGGCGACTACATCAAGCACATCGACTGCTGGGGCAAGTTCCTCGACGTTGATAAGGTTTTGATAGGCCAGGTGCCGGAATGGGACCCGAGGTACGACGACTTTGAGGCGGCAGCAAACTATTTCGCCCTGCGCACAAGCGCTTACGGTAATCTCTACCAGGTTTACCGTGTTTATACACCCGGTGGGAACCCGGCCACCCCCTATACAAATTCACTCATCCTCAACAAAAAAGTGCTGGTTCCGATGACCGGCAACCAGTGGGACGACGAGGCGCTTGCCGTTTATGAAGAAGCCATGCCCGGATACGAGGTAATCGGCATAAACCATAATAACTGGGCAAACACCGATGCCCTGCACTGCCGTGCCAAAGGCATCGCCGACCTGGAAATGCTCAGGATAAAGCACAAGCCCCTGCTGGGCAACAAGGACTTCGGCCTCGAATGGGAAGTCACGGCCGATTTCATCCCCTATTCAGGCACCGGACTGAAACAGGATTCCCTGCTGGTGCACTACATGGTCGACAGCACAAATTATGAAACGGCAAGCTTTTCGCATATGCAGGGGGCCACCTGGAAGGCCACCCTGCCCTTCCAGGAGCCTGAAAGTGAAATTGCCTATTACATCCATGCAGCCGATCATTCAGGCAGAAGGACAGAACATCCGTACATAGGCCAGCCCGACCCGCACGTCTTTACGGTAGAGTATGCCAATGACGCCGTAACTTCCGTTGATTCGCTCGAGTTCACAACCCAGGAGCAAATGTATGAAGGGCTGCCGTTCGATATTTATAATTTCACCAACGGTGACCTTTTACTCGAAGATATTGAAACTATGGGGCTTTACGCAGTCCCCTGGTACATCGACCCGATGCCCCCGGCCACACCGCACACCATGAACTACGGCGACACCCTCGAAATAAATGTCAAGATCGACGTGATCGTAGAAAACGTGATGGGCGACTGGGTAGTGGACACGCTGGATTTTATCACTGAAAACGGCAACCACCGGGTGATCATCAAGGTAGACGAAGACCTGCTCACAGGCATTGAAGGCCCGCAGGCACCCGGAGCGCTCCAGGCCACTGTTTATCCGAACCCGGTGCAGGATAATTTCAGCATTGATCTGTACCTGCAGAAACCCGGAAGGGTGAAAGTGGATGTGCTCAATGTTTACGGGCAGCAGGTTGCGTCGCTCACCGAAAAAGACCTTCCAAAAGGCTCTCATACAATGAATGCAACCCTTGGCCGGCCGGCAGGCATCTACCTGGTCCGTATCAGCCTCAACGGCGAAGCGGTTATCAGGAAGGTTGTCAAGCGGTAAAATGGGGATTCTTTGAATCAGGACGTAGCTGGATGTTGCAAGACGTAGTTTGAAATAGTTATTGTCTCGATTGCCAAATTATCCTTATTGTCAGAATTGTCAAATTGTCTTTATTGTCAAGTAGGTGCTGGGTGCTGGGTGCTGGGTGC
>CAZMOK010000164.1:0-2204 GCA_964567785.1 uncultured Bacteroidales bacterium
ATATTTGACCATTACTAAAGACTTAACCTATGAACCATTTCAGAAAACTGTCATTATTGTTTTTAATGATGATTTTCCTGTCGGGGCTTAGTGCACAGGAGAGAGCAAACTTCACTTACATCTCCCCCCTCCCCGGCTCAAAGTACATCAATCCGGAGAATAACATTGCACTGAGCAACGGGGAAGTATTAGACCCTTCATCAGTATCGGAAACTATGATCTCTGTAATAGGATCGAAAAGCGGTAACGTTGAGGGCACCGTCCGTTTATCCGGTGACGGAAAAACAATATTCTTTAGACCCGACACACCCTTTTTTCTTAAAGAAAATGTTCACGTAGATATAGAAAAAGGGATAAAGACAGAAAGAGGGCTCGAACTGGAAGAATTGTCGTTCGGTTTCGAGATAAAACCTGCAGAAAATTACCCTATGCTTATTGAATACTATAAAAGCAAGGAAAGTGATTTTAACCATCTCTACCAAAACCAGGGAACAAAAGTTCCACAAAAAGTAAATTACCTGAATAACCGCAATGGAGATCTGCCACCGGATTTCATTCAGCCTGAAGTAATACAATACGGAGATCCTGAACCGGGTTATATTTTCAGCACTGCCGTACCTTACATGCCAGGCATTGGTTTTCATACATATATTTCAATCCATGATAATTACGGCATTCCTGTCTTCTTTAAAAAGACACATCCTTACGTTGGTATTGACTTAAAGCTACTCCCGGACGGTATGCTTGCATATGGGCACTGGAGCCTCGGAAATCCAGTGGAAAACTGCTATGTGCTGATGGATAGTGACTTTAATCCTGTTGATTCAATATTCATGGGAAATGGCTATCACCTTGACATACATGATCTTTTACTTATGGATAATGGTCATTATCTGACAATGGCCTATGATCCGCAACCGGTTGATATGAGTCAGGTGGTGCCAGGTGGTGATACAAATGCAGTGGTTACCGGGCTGATTATCCAGGAGGTTGACCTTGATCAGAATGTCTATTTCCAATGGAGAAGCTGGGACCACTTTGAGATAACCGATGCCACTGATGATATTGATCTGACCTCTGAAACAATAGATTATGCGCATGGGAATGCTTTCGACTTTGACCAGAATGGAAATATTGTTGTATCAAACCGAAATATGGACGAAATAACCAAGATCAAATATCCTGAGGGAAACCTGATATGGAGATGGGGGCTTGGCGCTAAGAACAACATGTTCACATTCATTAACGATACTGTTGGTTTCAGTCATCAGCACGACATCCGCTATCACGGCGACGGTATGTATTCAGTGTATGACAACGGTAACCTCCATTCACCACCTCATTCCCGGCCATTAATGTACTCATTGGATGAAGTGAATATGACCGCCACCCTGGAATGGACTATTGACCACGACTCTTCGATATTCGCGCCTTTTACAGGAAGTTACCGGCCGATTAGCAATGGTCACAACCTGATTAGCTGGGGAGGCATTGTAGCTACTACTGTAGGTATTACCGAACTGGATGAAAAAGACGAAGTGGCGCTTGAGTTCTATTATCCCGGCGGTATATATGGTTATCGTGCCGTCAGGTATCAATGGCAAAATACGGCACTCACTGCCAGCAAGGATACCATTGATTGGGGAGAATATTCAGGTTACACCCCGATACCCAGGATCGTTAAGGTGTATAACAATTCAGATGGAGAAATGACCATTACCGGTCTGCATACTCATCTTGGAGATTTTACCCCCAGTACAAATTTGCCTTTTACCATTGAAGCAAACGGAGAAGCCAACATAACGGTAAACTTTTTTCCGCTCTCCTCGGGCGAATTCAAAGATGTGTTGACGGTGATTTCCGAAAATGCTGATACCTCTATGCGAATAGCAACCCAGGTACACCTTAAGGGCAGCTATGGCGCTTCTGTAGGGGAGAACGGAAAGAACGGTCTTGCCATAGCCTATCCCAACCCCACATCCGGAAAATTCTTCATTGAAGTCAGGGAATATGACCTGGTGAAGGTAGAGATCATAAACCCGGTCGGGGAAATTGTAACAGTAATTGAAACACCTTCAGTAAAAAAGGTTGAAATCGACCTTAGCAACCTGCCCTCCGGTTTTTACTTTGCCAGGTTGCTGACACAACAAGGAAAGATCTCAAACCTGAGGTTGGTTAAGGAGTGATGGTTATCAGAGTTGAGA
>CAZMOK010000165.1:0-2182 GCA_964567785.1 uncultured Bacteroidales bacterium
AATTGGTAGTTATAAAATTGTCTCAATTGTCCTTATTGTCAAATTGTCTTTATTGCAAAGTGTTTGAGTGTTCGGGTGTTTAAGTTAGTTCTGAGTTCTAAGTTCTGAATTCTGAGTTAATTGTTCATTGTTCATTTAGCTTTTATTTATCATCTCCCTCACTTTTTTCATCGGAAGGTTGCCCAGTGCTACCGGCCTGACCTCCCCCATGACCCAGTTTACTTTGTTCTCTTTACCATCAGAAATTTTGATCTCCTCGAATTTTTCCCTGAGGAACTCGATCTTGTTCCGTATCTCTTCTTCCGACCTCCTTTTAAAATTTATGCTTGTAAGCACCGATTCAAAATCCATTTTGGGATGCTCATATATCTCAGGTAACATATCACCTGCGATCATCACATCAAGTTCATTTTCCCTGAGGAAACTGAAGAGGTGATAGATCTGTCCGTAACTGAATTCTTTTGCTTTTTCATAATGACCTTCAACCCATTTCAGATGATGGCCAAAAAAGGTTCCGGTCAGTTTCGGGTCCACCTTCAGGTCCTTTACGATCTTTTCAATGATCGGGTAAAGGTTTTTTGAGAAGATATATGTATAGGTATCTTCAGGAACGTTCCATTCCTTTAATTGCTGATATCTTTCTATCACCTCTTTCGGGAGGTTTGCCCTGAGTTTTTCGATATAATCTTCTTCCAGCGGGATGGGTGCTGAATCCGTATCCGGGTACATCCTGTCAGCTCCGGGCAGGACCCTCTCAAAAATTGTAGTGCCGTTTGGAAAAGATTTCCTGGTTTCGTTAGGAACCCCTTCAAAGGCCATCAGGCAGCGTTCTTCGATTGTTTCAAGAGCGGTTTCGATGTCTTCTTCCGGGCCCCAGAAGATCAGTTGAGCGTCTTCTTCCCCGGCTTTGAACTGTTTGCGTATGATGTCCCAGTCCTTTTGGGTAACCAGCGACTTCAGGTTCTCTGTGTGGGCCATATGGGGTTTTTCGATGCAGGCGATCACCTTGAGCCTTTCGCTGATCTCATCGGCAAAGATCTTGCCCGGTTGTGTGAAGTGCGAAAGAATGCCTCTGAATTGAGGAAGGTTGACGGCAATGATCTTATCCCTCTTGCGTTTGGCCTCCTTAATCGGCCGGTACCTGAAGTTATGGGAATGGAAATAAACCGGTTTATGGTTTATTTTCCATTTTGAAGGGTCTTTTACCTTTTTGCTGAGGCTCTCCCTGATATTCAGCAGGGCATATTGCCTGAAACTTTCGTTATGGGTAAGTTCGGGGATCCACTTTGTGTGGGCAACCCCTTTGATCTCCACCCTTGAACCCCCACGGCAGCTCACGTTCACGTCCTGCCTTCCTGCTCCCATGCCGGTCCTTACTTTGCCGGTACTTCGATTGAGGAAGCGTATGTAATCGCAGGCTTCCCTAACTTCGTCAGGATTGACGCAATCGGGATAGGTAACGGTCTCGATCAGGGGCATTCCAAGCCTGTCGGTCTTGAACCCGCGCTGGTGCCCTACGTCCCACATTTCACGGCACGAATCCTCTTCGAGGCTGAGCTGAATCAGCCTTATTTTTTTGTGTTTCAGGGGTATTTCCCCTTCAACCCCGATGATGGCAGTCCGCTGGAACCCGGTGGGTATACTGCCGTCGAGATATTGTTTGCGGGTGATGTGAACCTCCCCGACTATGTTCAGTTTGGAGAGGAGCGAGATCTCTATTGATACTTCAAGCGCTTCCCTGTCGATAGGAAAAGGCGGTGTGTCGTCCACTTCATAGGTACAGGCCGTTTCGTTCTTGATCCGGTAAACGATCTCCTTCCGGGTCTTGAATTCCATTAGGGCTGTTCCGTCGTATTCACCCAGCTCGCTGAGGGTGGGTCTCATATGCCTGATGATCTCGGCGTCATAGTCGTTGTGGTGGTTGTAGATACCGGCCGGGCAACGGCAGAAAAGCTTCGATTTTGTAAGGAGTTGCTGGTGGACTTCCAGCCCCGACATGAAACCTATGCGGTCGTAATCTTCCTGTGTGGCTTCTTTCCTGGTTACATATCCGATGGCCTCTCTTGTTTTGCGGTAATTGGCTCTCGGGTCTAATCTGGTTCTCGACATGGTGCAGTTTGATCCTGAAAAAATGAGTACTGAATGAGGAGGTCAAATGTAAGGAGAATTCGTGTAATTGAGG
>CAZMOK010000166.1:0-2155 GCA_964567785.1 uncultured Bacteroidales bacterium
GAACACCCGAACATTTATCCTCCGTGCGCCTACGCAGGAGCTTCGGCGCAAGCGTAAGCGAAGCGCAGGAGGACCCGAACACTAAAACACTAAAACACTAATAATAAATGCCTAAAAAAGAAATAGAACTCCTGAATAACCAGATAGACAAGCTCGAGGTCAAGGATTTCGACCTGGAGGCCTGGAAGAAGTACACCATTATCATGTTAGCCCGCATATTCGGTGATAATTCACAAAAGATACGGCAGATCGAAAGCATTGAATACGACTACTCGAGCTGGTCGCTGAGAGACACTTCCGGCTCCTCGTCGTACCTCGAGACCTGCAAGAAGCTGGGCCGGGAGATCCTGGAGGCTTCCATTGAAGAACTGAAGGCCTTCGGCGTACCGGATTCATCCGCCGAAGGCGCCGATATCTATTTCACCGCTATCACAAATGCCTTGCAGGATGAACTCAAAGGCTCGCAATACCGGGAACTCAAGAACATCCTCATCGATCTCGACGATCCTGAAGAGATCAGGGAAAAGATCCTGGAACGACTGAAAAGTTACGGCAGCGAGGTATCGACCGAAGTGCTGGCCAGCATCCTTGCCGACCACAACATCATTAAAAAATTCAAGCAATGACAAAACAAGAACCCAAAAGGCTTTACAGGAATCAGCATAACAAAATACTGGCAGGGGTCTGCTCCGGGTTGGGCGATTATTTCAACATCGATCCGGTCATCATCAGGCTGCTTTGGGTGGTACTCAGCATCTTCGGCGGTGCCGGGATACTTATCTATATAATTGCATGGATCATTATTCCGGAAAAACCCTGACATGGCAGCAATGAACAATGAACAATTAACAATGAGCAATTAATGATCAATGATTAAAGCTCGGAATTGCAGGAAAATCCATGTTTCATTGGCTGTTAGCTTTAACGAAAGTGGTCAGGCGAGCAAGGCAATAGAGACAATTTTAACAATAAGCTATCAGCCAAAAGCCATCAGCCAATAGCAATAGAAAAACTCAGAACTCAGAACTTAGAACTCAGAACTAATTTTAACACCCGAACACCATATGAAAAATCCCAAAAAGAAACAGCGAATCCTTGAGGCCAAGGTGGGAAAGCCGCCGGGGACGTTGGTTTACACAGGCGACAAGTCCGTTGAGGAGGTACAGGTCACACTTACCGTATACAACAAGGATGGTTTTGAGGTAACGGAATTTGATGACGGAAAGAAAGCCCTTGAGAAACTCAACCCGGACAAGGTCAACTGGATTAATTTCAAGGGTATCGGCAACGTCAAAAAGGTTGAGGAACTGGGCCGGGCGCTGGGTTTCCACTCCCTGATCCTCGAAGATATCCTCCACATAGGCCAATCGCCCAAGATCGATATTTACGACGAGCATATCTTCACTACACTGAAATTACTCTCGTACAACAGGGAAAAAACCGGTTTTGATGTGGAGCATATTGGCCTGGTACTGGGAAAGAATTATGTAGTGTCGTTCTGTGATTCCCGGCACGAATTGTTCAAACCCATCAGCGACCGAATTGCGAGCCCCACAACTAAGGTCAAAGCCCGAAAAGCCGACTATCTTTTCTACTACCTGGTGGATTTCATTGTTGATCAGTATTATTTCGTCACCGATGCTCTGAACGAGGAAGTGGACCGCCTGGAGGATGAATTGTATGAGGATTTTTCGGAGGAGATAGCGAAAAAGATCATCCACCTTAAAAAAAGATATACCGAACTCAAGCGATACATCCGTCCGCTGGCCGATGCATTGAGAGCCCTTCGCAAATCTGAGAGCTCAATGGTGGAAGATTATGTTACGGAGTACCTCAATGATGTGCTCGACCACCTGGTGCAGTTTGAAGAATCGATCACCTCCCGTCAGGAAACACTGGGGGGCATGATGGACATTTACATGTCGACACTAAGCAACAGGATGAACAAGGTAATGTACACCCTGACCATCGTGGCAGGAATCTTCATCCCCCTGACCTTCCTGGCCGGCATTTACGGCATGAACTTCACCAACATGCCCGAACTGCAGTATGAATACGGGTATTTCATCCTCCTTGGCATTATGCTCCTCCTCGGCACCGGGATGTATGTGTATATGAAGAGGAAGAGGTGGTTTTAATGAGTTCTGAGTTTAAT
>CAZMOK010000167.1:0-2066 GCA_964567785.1 uncultured Bacteroidales bacterium
ATTATTTATATATTTTTTACCCATAACCAGTAATTTAGAAAGTTTCCATATAACCTTCGGCAAAACAGCCTCATTCACCCGGGCATGGTTGTTCTAAAAAGTAAAAGGGCTTGACATTGGTTATACAATTCTCTAATTTTAACTAACAGAAACGCATTGCCAGTCTTTCCCCCATTCCTGAAACTGCCATGCCCTCATCGTCAATATGTGGCTCAGAAAATTAAAAAACGAACTGGTGTTTCAAAGCCAGAAAGCAAGGACCGACCTGGGTTTCCTCTGGTTCAGGCAGGCTTTCGCCCGAAAAAATGAAAAAGGACACCTGCCGGATGTTGTGGAAGCAGAAAAGATCTTATCTGATAAATATACATCCAAAAGGATAATAAGCCCTGATGAAGAGAATTTTAAAGTTTGTGATAATCATGAATGGGGATCGGCGAGGCCTGAAAACATTTGTGTTTTTTCAGCAGAAAATGTTGATTTCAGTCAGGGAGGCATGATCATTGACAACAGGCACGAAGAGGGAGGGGTTACGGGCAAAGACTGGCAGGGCAATGAGCTTACCAGGAGATACAGTTCAGGTTTCGTTGAATCGAAAGAGGCTTATGAGCCCTACGGCTGCTTCTTTGCTGTCATCAGCCTGAAGTACGCAGCACTCGGGGCCTGGGATGCAGCCTGGCTTTACGATAACATTTCCCAATCACCTGTTTACCGGGAAATTGATCTTATGGAAAGGATGAGCCAGGGGCCTCCCGGAACTGAGTTGCATTTGAATGTTCATGGAGATGTAAATGAAAGGCGAAGGCAGATCCCGCTGAAAATAGACATTCGTTCGTCGCACAGCATACCCGGCAAATTCCTTGTATATGCCGCAATTGATATTAAAAAGATAGAGATCGGCATAAATGCAGTACCTCTCTGCCGCACCGGTTTTGCAATTCCTGTTGGGCCAATGGCCATGATCTTCAGCAGTGGCATACATCATTATGGAAAGCTGTCGGAGGAGGATATCCGGTTTACTATCAGGGAAAATCAGTTGACCATTCACCGGTTCGGGATTTTAAGATAGATTTTGATTCTACATAAAGAAGACAAAGCAAGAGCAGAGATCATCAGCCGATGGCCATATCTGTATCGTACCTGATCTTTGGGGGACGGCCACCTTTATTGATTCCTTCCACGAAATTATCCACTGCTTTTCTCAGGTCGCCGTGATACCCTCCTTCCAGCACAGCAAAGACCTTTTTGTACCGAAAGGCTTTCTTTAGCTGGTATCCTGCCTCATAAAAAGCATTCAGTGAATAATTCAGGTCGAGCAATTTATCTTTCTTATAACCGTCAAATCCCGCGGATACACCTATTACGTCAGGGTCAAATATCCTGATCTTGTTAATTGCGGTGTGCAATGCCTCCAAAAAGTGCTTGTCCTTGCTCCCAGGGTACAGGGGTATGTTCAGCGTGTAGCCCTTGCCTCTGTCCTCCCCCGTTTCAAGGGCCATCCCGGTGTGGGGATAGGCATAATGTTCATGGATCGAAACATAAAACACTTCGCTTGAATTATAAAATATCGACTGTGTGCCATCGCCATGATGGCCATCAATATCGAAAATGCATACCTTGTTGCCTTCATTCACTAGCTTTTGTGCAGCTATGGCAATGTTGTTGAAAAGGCAAAAACCGGAGGTATTGTTTCTTCCTGCATGATGGCCGGGCGGCCTCACCACGGCAAAATCACCTTTCTCTGATGCCTTAATTGTGAGCCCGACAGCTATTGTGGCTGCCCGGTAGGTTTCGTGTGTTATCTTGACTTCTGCAAGGTAAATGTCTTTTTCGCAGGCCTGCTTTATATAATCAATATATTCGGAGGTGTGGACAAGGGCGAGGTAGGGCTCCCCATCAACAGAATTCTCATCGGGCAGCCCCGCAAAACCTTTAAGGCGGTAAGGCCCCTCAAAAGGGCTCTTTATGTTGTGGTCGAGAAATTGCCGGTTGAACAGTATCTTCATCTGACTTGATTTCTACCTTTCGAGGGCGGCGCAAAGATAGAAAATTTTTAGATGGCTGATGGC
>CAZMOK010000168.1:0-1961 GCA_964567785.1 uncultured Bacteroidales bacterium
GGTACGCTGATCGATATTTACGGTGTGATCGATGTGGACGGAACCGGGGAGCCCTGGGAATACGAGGACACTAAAGTCACAAGGAAATACGATATCGACGCACCCAATGCAACATGGACAGCAAGCGAATGGCACATCAGGATGCCGATTGGCGGTGGTGGAGCAGAAACAGTTGACATGACGCCGCAAAGTCATAAGGCAACCGTCACCTGGACTAACACCCTGGGCGACCAGGTCTGGTATGCCAAAGGCAACTGGAACCCCAACTACATTCCGGATGAAGCTCACAATGTAAGCATTGTTTCCTCTCCCGGACCGGTGATCGATGTTACAACCAAAGCCTATTGCTATGATCTCAATGTAGCAGATCCCACAGCAAGGGCCAATGCAAACCTCACTATAGAATCATCCCCTTCAGGCTACGGTTCATTGATTACCTACGGTACAGTAACCGGAGACGCTGACGTGGAACTCTATCTGCCGGCCGACCGCTGGAATTACATTACCCCGCCGGTAGCAGGGGCACAGGCTGAAGTTTTTCTCCACACATGGATGTACACTTACGATGAAACAACCGGCGACTGGGACGATTTTATTGTCCCCCCTTCGACTCCCCTTGATGTGATGAGGGGATATGCCGACTGGACTTCATCGGTCAACCAGTGGAACCAGTACCTTCCTCCCCTGGGTGATACAACAACCATGTACAACAACCTTCCCCTTAACAATGGTACCTACAGCATCAACCTGACATACGGTTCTGGCACACAGGGCGACGGATATAACTTCACGGGAAACCCCTACGTTTCAAGCGTTGACTGGGAAGCTGCCACAGGCTGGGACAAATCAGGACTGGATTATGACGGTTTCGTGATCTGGAATGGAACAATGAACGCTCAGTATGTTGTTGGAACAGGTGGCACGAACGGAGCCACACAGTACATTCCCCCGCAGCAGGGTTTCTTTGTGCAGACCAGCGCGGCTGAAGGGACATTCGGAATGGACAATGATGTAAGGGCGCACTCAGACCAGGCTTTCCTGAAAGAAGATAAGGTTTATGCCGACAGGCTTAGCCTTACCATCGACGACGGCACTTACACGGATGAAACAGTGATCCACTTTAATGAAAATGCCTCCGTGGGAAAAGATTTCTCCTACGACGCTGACAAGTTCTTTGCCACACAGCGTAACCAGCTTTACACTATGGCTGAGGGGGTGAAAAGAGCGATCAATACATTCAACAACATAAACGAAACCCCTGTGGTTAATATGGGAGTCCTTATCTATGAAGAAGGAGAATTCACAATCTCTGCTTCTGACATAGAAACTTTTGAACTTTCAACACCTCTCTTCCTCGAGGACCTCAAGGAAGAACTGATCATTAACCTCAGGGAAACAAGTTCATACACTTTCAGCGCAACACCCGAAGATGATCCGAACAGGTTCAAGGTATACTTTGCCGATCCGCTGGGTATTGACGATCCTTCGAACGGAGATATTTATAATATCTACGCTTACGACAATGACGTTTATGTAAACTTCACCGGCGACCGAGGAGAGATAGCAGTGTACAATACCATAGGACAGGAAGTTTACAGGGCTGCCGCTGAAAATGGTCTTAACACAATTACCCTGGAAAATGGAAATTCAGTTTACATCGTAAAGGTGATAACTGAGAAGTCCATCACCAGCGAAAAGGTGTTCATCAGGTAATTAAAAGACTGGAAGAATAAGAAATAAAATAGTAACTAATAAAATTCAATATAAGATGAAAAAGGCAATCAGGATATTATTTCTCACAGTGTTAATTACCGCTGCCTCTCTTCTTTTCAACAGTGCCATGGCCCAACCCATGCCGGGTGGTGATCCTGGTCCGGGAGGTCAGGGAGGGACACCTGTAGGCGGATTTGTACCGGTTGGCAGCGGCCTTATCATCCTGCTCGCACTTGGTGCAGGTTATG
>CAZMOK010000169.1:0-1889 GCA_964567785.1 uncultured Bacteroidales bacterium
TATTGCTCAAAATAATACCTCTTCCCGTCCTTTTCGGCAAAGTAGTAGATCACCGACGGCCATACAGGAGGAGAGTGTACCTCTGACCATTGCCGGTAAGCACTGATCAGTTCATTTATCGTGCCGGGCCTTGAAGCTGAGAGATCAGGGCCTTCGTATTTGTTTTCCTTCAAATTGTAAAGGAGTGTATCTCCGGAAAGATCATTTATCAGCAGCTTCCATTCATTGGAACGGACCACTTTGCTGTTGCCGCGTTTCCAGAAAAGATACTCATGAGGCGGGTTGTCGATGGAACCTGTGACATAAGGGACCAGGTTTTCTCCATCAATAGCCCTGCCGGGCATGGTGCCGGCATGGGCAGCCTGTGCGGAAGTAGGGAAGATATCGAGCGAACTTACCATTGGATCATATCTCATGCCCGAAGGGATTGTACCGGTCCATCGCATGATGAAAGGCACTTTCACGCCACCCTCAAATTCGGTGTTCTTGCCCCCTTCATAGCGGCCGTTATCGGTGGTGAGAGTGTATTCGGCGCCCCCGTTATCGCTGATGAAATATACCAGGGTGTTTTCTGCCAGACCAGTACTGTCTACATGGGCCATCAGCCTGCCAAGGTTATCATCGAGGTTGTCGATCATGGCCCTGTAAACCATCTTAACAGGATCTTCAATTTCTGAATATTTTTCAACGTATTCCACAGGGGCCTGCAAGGGTGTGTGGGGGGCGCTGTAAGACACCCAGAGGAAGAAAGGCTCATCTTTGTTGTTTTGGATGAACGAGATCGACTCTTCCGTGATCCTGTCGGTTAGGTAGCCCGGTTCTTCAATCACTTTGCCGTTCCGGTGTATGGCGTGGTTGCCGTTTCTCTGCCCCGACCATATGTGCGGGTCGGTCCAGTCGCCTTCGATCTTCTGGTCCACATACCCCGGTGTCCCTTCGGGTACATAAAGAGAATGGCTGTGGAAGAACCCGTATTGTTCATCAAAGCCCATGGCGTTCGGCTTTCTTTCATCCACCCAGCCGAGGTGCCATTTTCCGGTTATCCCTGTGCGGTAGCCTTGTCTTTTCAGCACCTCTGCAAGCGTGACCTCCGACCGGGGCAGACCCTGTTGCAGGATATCTTCTCCACCGGGGACCTTCGACATCCATTTCGGCACCCAGGGGTCGCTGTTTATGAAATACCTGAATCCTAAATACTCGAGGCGGTTTTTGAGGTACCTGGCCTGCATGGTGAACTCAAACCCGTACCGGTGCTGGTAACGGCCTGTGATCATGGCTGCCCTTGACGGGGCGCACACCGGGCAGGTGACATAGGCATTTTCGAAGACCACACCCTGTTCGCCCAGCCTGTCAATATTGGGCGTTGAAATGTCCCCTTCGCCGTAAAGAGAGCAATCGGCCATTCCCAGGTCGTCGACGGTGATAAGGATGATGTTGGGGTTCTGTGAAGTATCATTGTCTGCAGGTGACGACAGGAACTGTTGTTTTTGCCTGAGGGCACCGGCATCGGTTTTGATCTCAAATTGGGAAGAGCTCATTGGCCAGAGCAGGAAGGCGATGACGGGAATGAGGATAAGGACCGGGACCAGAATGCGTTTTAGTGTTTTTGTTTTTCGTGACGGCATAGTTTTGAGCAGTATGAGGGGGCGAAAATAGGAAAAACCATTTAGAGTTGAGTGTTGAGTTTTGAGTTTTGAGATGGATTGAAGTGGGATATACTGAACGGAGAGAAGCGGGGTGAGTATAGGTATGTGGTATAGGGTGCGAGGTGCGGGGGCAAATGAAATGTAAAAAACAGAAAAGCCCGGCACTTCGTACCGGGCTTTTTTGATTGGTGGGAGTTACTGGATTCGAACCAGTGACCCCCTGCTTGTAAGGCAGGTGCTCTG
>CAZMOK010000170.1:0-1879 GCA_964567785.1 uncultured Bacteroidales bacterium
TATATACCTGGTTCAAATAATAATTGGCCGAAGGATAAATAGAAAATACAAGCCGGCTATTGATCTGCCATTCAAAATTCATCCTCAGCGAAAGGTTGAAGCTGTTAATCACCCTCAGGGAATGATCGTAGTGGATTGCGGTAACGCGTCCGTTCGGGTCATTGTACATAATTTCAGCCTTAGCGCTGTTATTCAGTAAAAGATTATAGACAATACCTGCACTCAGTTTGGTGCAAAAGCTCCTGCTTTTTGTCAATCCTATTCCTACGAAAAAAGGTGCCCTGAGATAATAGCTGGTATGTTTGTCGGTCATTGATCTTGTATAAGAGACTGAATCATACACTTCAACCGTCGTTGTATAATATATTGTTTCCCCGGTAACAGGGTCATAGTGCACAGAATCGACATATTCATAGGTATTTATGAGTTCATTTTGCAGGTAGTCGTACTCCCAGTTGATCTTGTCTTTTGAAATTGTCAGGCCCACACCAGGCTCTAAAAATACCTTGTTGAAAACAAAGCGGGTACTGAATACGGCAGACTGCCAATATAGCTGTTCAGTATCCAGGTATGAATTTCCATTAAAAAAATACTGATACTCATATGAAACACCCATGTATATCTCACCACTTCCGGTAAACGGGCTGCATTCATAAATATCATCCTTGTGAAGCAATGAGGGTTTGTGGTCAATATTCAGCGGGAAGGTCAGTCCAGGCAGATATGAAAGCAAGTCAACACTCCTGTCATTGTCAATACTGAATGTTGATTTCTCATTTTGTTTTACGACCGGCTGAATAGTTAATTCTCCCTTGATAAGATCAATCTTCTTTATCTGTATGGGTTTTAAGATCAATTCATCAGATCTTTTCCCCTGATAGATCTCCGATGTTTCCGTATCACCGTAAACTGCTTTTTCTGCTTGTTTGTCAGCATCCTGACCTGATTGAGAAGTCTTTCCTGAATGTATAACATAATAACCGGGGACAGACAGAAGAAGAGCAAGAAGTAATATAAGCGCTGCCCTGTAATACCTTTTTCGTGCCAGATAGCTTTTTTCAATGCTGCCCCATAATCCAGCAGGGGGCTGATGGGAGGGCAGTATCGACCTGTTCACTGAGAAAAGGCTGATCTCAATGTTTTCCCAGATACTTGCCGGCGCCTTATAGGTAGGCAGAAGGGCAAGAAATTTCAGTTCGTTGCTTTTATCCGCTCCCATCAACTATTCCTTTAGCATTCTCATAAGATTATGTTTCGCATGATGCAACTGGGACTTAGAGGTGCCTTCCGAAATGCCGAGCATTTCAGCTACCTCCTGGTGCTTGTATCCTTCAACCTCAATTAAAAGAAAAACGACCCGGTATCCTTCAGGTAATGCTGCGATAGCCTTTTCGATGTGTTCCCCATTCATGGGATCGAACCCATATACCTTTTCGATCAAAACCGGTTTGTCGGTATATTCTATCCGCCTGTAACGCTGAAGCATTTTAAGAGAGGTGTTGACCACGATCTTTTTCATCCAGGGCTTCAGCAATCCACAGTCCCTTAGTTTTTTTATATCACGGAAAACCAGCAGAAATCCATCATGCATGGCATCCTCAGCCATCTCCTTGCTGTTCAATATCCTGAGTGCGGTTGTGTAAAGTTCATCACAATATAAGTGATACAGTTGCTTTTGTGACTTTCTCTTTTTCTTTCTACAACCTTCAACTATATCCACTACAGATTGATATTCATCCTTAATATCAATTTTTTCCACCCGGGTGTTATTATTCTTTTCTAACCTGTAATCTTTTGGTCTTTTCAAACCGGAAATGGTTGCATCGGTATGGTCAGGTTTTGGCATGCACGGAGGTTACTTGTGAAAGGTACGATTTTT
>CAZMOK010000171.1:0-1739 GCA_964567785.1 uncultured Bacteroidales bacterium
AATTACCATTTATTTCATAGCTTTGAATGTAGCTTAATTGCACCCCTGTGAAACATTACACCATACCGGTATTTGTGCCTGAACTGGCGTGCCCGTTCCAATGTGTTTTCTGCGACCAGGAGAAGATTACGGGGAAGGAAAACATTCCCGCACCGGAAGATGTAATGCTTACAATAGAAAAATACCTTAAAACATTCCCGGTTGCTGACAGGCATGTGGAAATGGGCTTCTTCGGTGGTAATTTCACCGGGATACCAACAGACGACCAGAGAGCCTACCTGGAGGTGGCCTACGGCTACCTGAAAAGGTCAATGATCGACGGGATACGGCTTTCCACCCGTCCTGATTATATCAACGACGAGGTGGTCAAACTACTGAAGGACCACGGTGTGACAACTGTTGAACTGGGGGCCCAGTCGATGGACGATAAAGTGCTTGAGCAGAGCGGAAGGGGGCATACTGTTGCGGATACCCTCAATGCAGCCCAAAAGATAAAAGAAGCTGGTATCAGGCTGGGCCTGCAGATGATGCTGGGATTGCCGGGTGATACACCGGCAAAATCAAAAAAGACGGCCAGAATGATCGTTAAGGCTGGCGCTGTTGAAACCAGGATCTATCCAACCCTCGTCATTAAAGGTACCGGACTGGAAAGCCTATACAAAGAGGGGAAATACAAGCCACTGAGCCTGAACGAAGCAGTTGCCTGGTCGATGGAGGTGGTAAAAATATTCGAATCCGGTACGGTAAAGGTAATCCGCGCAGGGCTTCATCCTTCCGAAGGGATCATTTCGGGTGATGAGCTGGTGGCCGGGCCCTTTCATGCCTCTTTCAGAGAGTTGGTGATGACCGGGCTCTGGTGGGAAAAACTCAGGAAGATCAGGAAAGAAAAAGGCTCGGAAAATATCAGGATTTATGTTCCCTCCAGCCAGCTTAACTATGCTGTTGGCTATGAAGCAAAAAACCGAAAACGCCTGTTAAAGAAATACAAGTCGGTGGTATTTCACGCCGACAACCAATTATCCGGAAGAAATTATGAAGTTGTTGTTCATTGATGAAAAAATGCCCGCAGAGGCTTTCGAAAGGCTTTCAAAATATGGTGAACCCGTAAAATTTTCAACCACCGGACTCACCTATGATCCCATTTCAGGCCATCCGGATGTTTTTTTCACAAAGGTTGGCAACCGCCTTATCGTTGCACCTAATCTCCCTAAAAAATACAAAAAGCTACTGCAGTCGAAGAACATTGCTTTTACAGAAGGTGAACTGCCTGTGGGTGACAAATACCCTGAATCATCCCGTTACAATGTTGTAGCCAATGAGAAATTCCTGTTCCATAACTTCAGATATACCGACTCTTCAATAACTGATGCGGCAGGTAACCGCGACCTGGTCCATATCAACCAGGGGTATGCCCGTTGCAGCCTACTCCCTCTCGGAGAAAAGCATTTCATAACATCTGACAGGGGGATTGCAAAAGTACTTGACTACGTCCCAGGCATAGAAACCCTTCTTGTAGATCCTGATGGCATCCTGCTTGAAGGTCACCGGCACGGTTTTATCGGGGGAACTGCCGGAATTGACGGAAAAAGGATTATTCTCACGGGAAGCCTGGATCATTTCAATGACGGGCCAAGGATCAGGGATTTTGTCAGGCCGCTGGGTACAGAGATAGTAGAACTTTACGACGGGCCCCTGTTCGACGGAGGAAGCATTCTTATTATTAATTAACAATGAACAAT
>CAZMOK010000172.1:0-1739 GCA_964567785.1 uncultured Bacteroidales bacterium
TCCCTTGCATTGGCATCGTAAAATCCAAACAGGAAGTCTTCATAGAGATCCACAGACTCATCTCCATACCAGGTCCATGTATCATTACCAAAATCGTATCGCCATCCCCTAATAAAACCATAGGAATGATTGGAAACCAGTAATCCATTGGCTGCTGCGGTTGCCATTTCAGATTCATCGTTGGTCCAGTTGTATGATTCAACCTCCGCCTCGTATGCCATCCCTTTTGCCCCGGGGTCAATTCCTGAAGCAATGATGGAGCCCACCATGTGTGTGGGATGGTAATTCACTGTTGAGGAACCATCCATGACAGTCACCCTGCCGGTGTATTCCACATGGCTCATCAAAGGTATCCCGCCATCCCACATACCGGCTGTATAACCGCTCCCGGTCAGGCTAAGGTCCAGATAGCCACCACCCGGCCATACTTTGTCAACACGGGCCGTTTGAGCGCCTCCGATGTTGGTGGTTATGTAATACTGTGGTTTGCCATTCCTGATCTCCATGATCTCGGCGACGTACTCATCCGTTTCGATCCTGATAGGAATGTCGTTCTCGATGGCAAACTGCTCAGCTTCCTGTTTCTTGAACTCGCTTTCCACCTTTTTAATCTCAGCAAAGCGCAAAAGGGCCTCTTTATCGGTAGTCACCTGGCCAAATCCATATATGCAGGTAAATACCACTGACAAGAATAGGGTAAATGTCCTTTTCATAATTGAAAAATTCGTTAACAAATAAGCCTTGAATTGAATTGCGGTAAATTCAAATACAGTGATTGCAATTAAGGATGGTCGAATATACGTACGAAGATAAAGAAAGTTATATGCATCTAAGTGAATATCTATTATTTAGAATGATTTAAAATAAGATACCGTTGAATGTCTGAAATCCCTGGAAATGAGAAGAAAAAATAACAATATCCTACCGGAAACGGAGGGTTTACTAACAATAAAATAACGTAAAATGTTAAAAACATTTATCAGGGAGTGGATACTGCCACAGGAAGCACCTTACCGTTGAAGAATTTATTTCCCGTGAGGGCAAAATCTGTAACGAATCCAGCCATCTCCTCTGCCGACAAAGGAGCCTGAACACCCGGAAAGGCTTCTGTCAGCATCTCTGTGGCGGCAGCGCCCAGAGCAAGACCGTTCACCTTGATATCCATCTCCCTGAATTCCTCGGCCATGCATTCGGTAAGAATGGTTACTGCCCCTTTACTCGAACTGTACAGCGACAGGCCCGGGAACTTGGCCGATCCCTGAACGCCTCCCATACTGCTTATATTGACAATATGCGACCCCGGGCCGAAATAGGGCAACAACTCCCTGACCAGCAAAAATACGGCCCTGACATTGGTGTTGAACATGATGTCGAAGTCATTACCGTTGAGCTCCCGGAAAGGTTTGTTCACAAGCGCCCCGGCATTGTTAACCAGGATATCCACCCTGTCGAAAACAGGGGCGATCTTTGAATTGTAAAACTCCCCTTCACTGATGCGGGAAAGGTCGGTGGAAAGAACAGAGCATTCAGAAGGATTGTCTTTTACTTCCTGCTGCAATGCCATGAGTTTCTCCATATTCCTGGAAATGGCCAGCACGCGGTTGCCGGGCCGTGAGGTAAAATTCTTTACCAGTTCATATCCTATTCCCCGGCTTGCACCGGTAACGATGATGTTCATAGCGGTTGTTTTGGTCAAAGGTAGTTAAAAGTGTTAAGGTGTTAGGGTGCAAGGGTGTTAG
>CAZMOK010000173.1:0-1642 GCA_964567785.1 uncultured Bacteroidales bacterium
GATGTCTTCCGGATGTCATCTCAAAGAATGTCAATCAATATAACTTCCAATTATCTTCGCCACATCCGTATTATCAATCGAACCGCTGAATTTCTCAGATCCGGGGCCGATCGCCCAAACCGGAACGTCTATACCTGTATGTGAAAAGGTGGTCCAACCCAGACCTGATTTAGCACTGAGAACATTGGTCAGGGTCACCCTGAAAGGATTGTAATCTCCATAGGAAGACCCCGATTTTTCAACCTCACCCGAAATATATACTTCATTGAATGCCTCGCGAATCTTTAGCATCTCATCGTCTGATAGGGATATTTTGGAATCTTCTCCAAGTCCAAAATAATCTTTGTATATATCTTCCATCCTGTTGAAACCAACAGAGGGATCGTTACCCGGGTTTTTACTGAAATCCGTTATGATATCATTGAATGCCACAAAGGAGCCTTTCTGATATTTTAACAGGCTGATGTCTCCGCCGTAACCTGAAATCTTATTCCCCATCCCAAGTCCGCCGGTTTCATGGTCGGCAGTTACAACGATGAGGGTTTCATCAGGGTGCTTTTCATAGAAATCATAAGCCTCTGCAACCGCTTTGTTAAAAGCCAGCACATCATGAATAACTGTTGCAGGGTCATTTGCATGTGAAGCCCAGTCGATCTTGCCCCCTTCAACCATTATGAAGAAACCGTTCTCGTTCTCAAGAAGTTCTATCGCTTTTTCAGTAAAGTCTGCCAGGCTTATGTCTTCTGGTTTATTATCAATAGAATAGGGCATCGCTGCGCTTTCATCGAGTTTAGGCGATACCGCAATGACTTTCTCACTTCCTTTCTTCAAATTTCTGATTGTGCCATCTGTATTCACATAGTTATAGCCTTTTTGCTTTGCAAGTTCAGGAATGCTAATTTCCTTGCCATCAAGGGTACCGGTTGGTTCCCTGAATCCACCTCCGCCAAAAAAGTCAAAACCGCTGTTGGTAAGATCCACGGCAATTTCGAAATACATGTTACGGGAAGGCTGATGTGCATAAAAAACGGCAGGAGTTGCGTGATCGATCGAAACACTGCTCAGGATTCCCACTTTCATTCCTTCCCTTTTTGCCTTTTCAGCTATTGTTTCATATGCCTGATTGCCTTCAGGATCCATAGAGATCCTTCCTATATAAGTCTTATTCCCTGTAGCCATGGCTGTTCCAGCAGCAGCAGAACCTGTGATGAAACGGTTTGCAGCATATGTTGACATAAAACCTGTTTCAGGGAAACCAGTAAATGAAAGTCTTTCACCTTCACCTGTCTCTTTCAGGTATGCCTCTGCAGCATTTACATGAGCCAGTCCCATACCATCGCCGATAAAAAGAAAAATATATTTGATCTCCGGCTCGCCAGCCTGTTGTCCAGTGCTATTTAAGGTAAAAATGAATAGTGAAAAAGCCAGGAACAGAACTTTGATAGTGTATTTCATACTGTTGTGATTTATAATTGGAAGGCCAAATTATTAAAACAGTCTCACAGGGATAGCAATAGTGATGTTATCTAACTGTAAAATTATTAAATAAAACTACTTAATATTTTGTATTTTAGTAGGTTATAAAATCAGATGTCTTCCAGATGTCTTCCAGATGTCTTCCAGATGTCTTCCAGATGTCTTC